>JAFGXS010000064.1 GCA_016936505.1 Bacteroidales bacterium
ATACAGAAACAAAGAAAGGAGGTAGCCGGCAAATGTACTAAAATATTCTTTTTCTGAACTACCGATTAAATAATGGGTTTTTCAGACATTGAGCAAACGACGAAAATATAACAGGATCGGCTGTATCCTTATATTAACTGTTGTTAGTAATATAGATTAATGTTCGAAGACATTAATTGTTCATTAAAATATAAAAATGAAAAATAAATTTTATTCAATTATTACAATAATATTAGTCATCTCAATATCATTGATTAGTTGCTCGAAGCAAGAAGATATCACTACAGAAGATAATCCGAATAATGAAAAGCAAGAAATTCTTAAAGAAACCTCTATTTTATTAGGTAAAGTACTTGCTGATCCTGAAGTTAAACTAGCATTGAACCAATAAATGAAGGAAATGGATAAGTACGGACAAGTTGTATCATTTGGATGTTTATTAGGTGAAGAAAAAGGACTAAGGAAAAATGAAGTTGAGATTTTGAGTAAGAAAAAAAGTCTTGTAACAAAGACAAATATTTTTAGAAAAGCATTTAAAAAAGAATTTGAAAAAAATATTAATAACTATCAAGCTATTAAAAATTTAGTTGACGATAATAATACCTCAGTAAACAGCTTTAAGATTACTGGCCCAGATTTAAATGCTTTGTCAACTACTTTGGCCGATGAAAACCTCCAAGTATTTTATGCTTATGATCCGGAATATGCAAATGATGACCAATCAATCTCTGAATTTTATTATGTTTCCTCTGTTCCGCTGGATGGATCAGTAACAAATACAGTATATTTATATTTAGATGGTTCTCAAACTTATCAGGCTATCCAGGGAATAGAGGATAGTTTCGTTGATGTGAATCCTGTTTATATTGTGCTTCCAATTGATCCTTGTGATTTAGACGGGGGTGTATGTGAATTCATTGACTTAGAACCCACAAAAATTGATATCAATTCAGGTGACCTAAATCTTGGTGGGCTTGATCATTTTGAATTTAGTTCGGATGGCGGTGGTTCTTCAGGAGGTCTTGATCCGGTTGAAAGTCCATCGCTGTTAACCTATAATGTAAATCACAATGATATATTGGAGGGTGATTTGCTTTCCGCATATATTCCTAAGATTAAAGTTAATGGTACAAGCTGGATGGGATGGGGTGGAACTCACCAAAAATTAACATTTTATAGAGCGACTGGTGATGGTAATGTTACGCAGAATGCAGACGGTACAATTTCTGCTGGGGCTCAATCATATCCTCTAAAAGATATTAGAATTCCAAGAAGAGATGTAAATAACGATCACTGGATGGATTTCAATGTTGAACTTGATCCTGATTGGAAAATGTCTGAAAACACGCAATCTATGGCTGTTTTTTCAATTCACCATTTTGGAGTAACTGTTTCTCGCGAATTAAGTACAAAATCAGGTTTTAAAGTTGTAGGTGGTGCTATAGTCCCTTATGCAGATGTAAGTGGTACCGATAAAGTTACAATTACTGTTGGAAGTGCAAAATTCAGGGCAAATGTAGAGTTGTCAAGAAAACAGTTTCTGGCAACAATCGTTGGTGATGGGATAACGTACGTAAAAATTCCGGATAATGGAATTTACTATAATGTTAAACATATTGGCATTGTTGACTATTACGTAAAATACTATTATTTAGATTTAACAGATTAATTGATATAGCTACTCCGGGCTTTACCCCGGAGTAGCTGAATATTATAATTTTATGAAAAAGAAATTACTACTGCCCTTTTTTGTTTTTATTTCCAGTTTTGTATTGGCGCAAAACCAGAGCATTTATTTCTCCATTGGTAAGCCCTCTTTTCCTGATGTGTTTAAAAATGAGAAAAATATATCATTTGGAGTTCATTATCAAAATAGATTCTCTGAGTCCTTTGCCTATGAGGTCGATTACCAATATGCTCAGAGTGACAGTTATCCAGACTTTTTTAGTGATTCTCACGAGTTAAATAGTTATCTGCTGAGTCAGCATTCCTGGGATATTTTTTCTAATTCATTATGGTCAAAGATTCAGAGCCATTCGATCGGAATAAAACTTGATTATTTGTTTGTTAATAATCAAGAGTTTCTGTTTGGGTTTAATCTGGGACTGGGTTATCTTTTTTCGTCATCATCTTTATATGATGTTTATCACTGGAGCTATTATGTTGAAACTGGAGAAATTATTTCTTATGAAAGCGAAACCGAGAATGGTAACATGAATAAATTTTATTACAGTTTGGGAATACAGTTTCAATATACTTTTTACAAAAAATTCTTGATTGGCATAAGACCGGAATATTTAATGCCTTTTGAAAGAAGTAAGGTATATGTAGGGGTTCCTCTTATCCCCAATTATTTTAATTTAAGCATCACTTTTGGTAAAAGATTTTAATCATGAAAAAAATCACTTTATTATTGTTGTTTTTTATTCCGCTTGTAGCCTTTTCACAAAAAAGCGGAAATCAAAAATTTGAAATCAATGTTTCATATGGCTTATCATATGTAGATTTTGGAAATTATTCACAGGGAGATGTCCTTGATCTTAGCTTGCCTAAATTCGGTTCTTTTTATGAGATAAATGCGGACTACAAGTTGAAACACAATCGTTATATCGGAATCGGTTATTCCAGACTACAACATTCTAATTATGTTGATGATGGATTTTTGTTAGCTAATAGTCACGTTGGTTTGATTTTGGACCATTATAAAAACATTTACCAGGAAGACTTTTTTGATATCCATTTCAGAAAGGAGTTCAACAATAATATGAATTTAACTACCGGAGTGTTTTACTTCATATATAATATGAACCATTTTCACATAGGTGGTGACGGGTCAAATACTTATATGCTGTTCAGTAATGATAAGGCCCGTACAGATGACTTCGGACTGTTTGCGTCACTGGAATATTATCTCAAACTAAGGCCCTGGGCTTATTTGGGTATAAAAGGGAAGGTTTATTACTCTCTGAATGGCTTAGAAACGATTAGTTTATTGCCCACATTGCGTGTGAAATTATAAAAAAAAGTCCCGATCAAAACTGACCGGGACTTTGTATGTTGTTTGGCGTAATAAGTTTAAGCCAGTTCTTTTTTCAATTGTTCTACCCATGCTTCAATTTGTCTGTCCACTTTTTCGGACATATTGTGTTCGTCGATGACCAGGCCTACGAATTTTCCGTCCTTGTCGGCCAGTGAAAAGTAATAGTTGTAGCCTTCGGTAGGCCAGCTTCCCACCACACAGGATTTATCGGGAAGACGGCAGTACAGAATCCCCAAACCGTCCACAAAACTTTCGGGATATTCTTTCTGATCCCCCAGTCCGAACATGGCCAGTTTCTTTTTTGAGAAATCAATTTGCTCCAGTTTGTTAATGGCGCGTTCCCAATCGTCCTGCATTTCGCCAATACCCCAGGCCGAGGTTCCGAAAATCAAACGGTCGTAACGGTCAATTTCTTCAATATCCACATCACGAACATTGTGCAATTCAACCGTCTGATCGCCAAAAGCGTTTTTTATCTTGTGGGCAATTTTTTCGGTCATTCCGTAAGTTGAGCCGTAAAATAATCCGATAGTCTTCATTGTAATCTGTATTCATTTTAAATAACGGCGCAAAAATAAGCGTTTTTTGCGTGGCAAAGAAATTCGATTTGAATTTTTTAATCTTATTAATGGAGTTTATTGCTTGTTTTCCATTTCTTCCATGCTTACCAGTTGGTTCATGAGCGCGTACATGGTGAGCCCCGAAACGGTTTTAATGCCCAGTTTTTTATTGATGTTTTTTCTATGGGTCATCACGGTATGAACACTGAGAAACAGCTTATTGGCAATTTCCTGATTGGTGAGCCCCAGCGCAACTTCTTTAAGGATATCCACTTCGCGTTTGCTTAATACCTGTTTTTTATCTTCACGATCAGAAACCGGTTCGCAAATGTCTCTGATCTTTTTCTGTATTTCCAGTTTATTATCCGAAAAAAATAAAAGATGTGTAAAGGGACTTTTCAGGTGTTCGGCTGCTTTAGAATCGGTCAGCCCTATAATAATGGGGCTAATTTGCCTGTTCAGTGTATTCAGAAAAACGGTAGCCGGTTCGGTGAGCGCTTCCGGGTTCACAATAATAACATCAGGATTTTGTTTAATCAGCAGCCCCGAGAGGTTATTTTCTGTTCCTAAACAGGCTTTCTGAAACACCATGCCCGGTAGTTCGCTGATGATGGCTTCCAGCCCGGCCTGTATCAGGTAGTTTTGTTCTATAACAACAACGGTTCTGAACTGACCCATTATTTTCCTCCCCTGATTGTTTTTTCCATAGCTTCCACCTTGGGAATCAGAATCATGTCTTCAATACGGGCATGTTCAGCCAGTTCTTTTTCCAAAGTAAAAATTTCCCTGAGGATCTGATACCAGAGGTGATCGTTTTTAGGTGTGGGCAGATACCGGATGATGATGTTTTTCAGGTCAAAAATTTTAGCTTCCACATCTTCATGCTCGGCTTCGTAGGCAGCAATCGGGTGCAAGGTTACTTTGTTACGTAATGATTGATTGATGATACCAGAGTCCAGTGCTTTTTCCAGTTCCAGTACGTGGGGAAAAATCACCTGATCTTCCTGCTCAATATGGTGCGAAAATTCTTCCAGATATTCATTAAAGAACTTTTTAATCAGGTCGTAATATTTTTTGTTTCCCTCATCTTCCTGAATCGTTTTTTCAATCATCGCTGCAATTTCAGGTGTTTTCTGATCCAGAAAATACCGGTGTGCGGTTTGCAGGTAATCAATCAGCAGGCTGGCTTTAAAACTTTGCAGCTGCTCGGTCGGAAAATAAAGCTTGTCGTGGAAAGCGTTCAAAATGGTTACAAAAAACTGCAAATGAAGCTGATGTTCTTCACAGATTTCCTCTATGGTTCTGTCGCCGAATCCCAGATGAATACCAAACCGGTTAATTATGGGAACCAGCGTGGGGTCATGCAGCACCACATCTGCCATTTTCATTTTCTGATCGATAAGCATAGGATAATAATTTGAATACAAAAATACGGAATTTTGGGCTTGGAAGATAATGGGGTTGTAAGGTTCAAAAACTTAAAAAAAGTAGGTGCGGACGATAAAAAGGCTAGATATTTTTATTGAATAAAATGAACAATTTGAAATCATCAGGTTATCTCATTTTAATCTTCGATTGTTTGACAACTGTTTTCAGCTCAGTGTAAATCATAATGATCAGTCAAATCAGTGTACTATTTAATATTTCGTTTTTCAAATTTTTAAGTTTCCGATGACCGACAAAATGTCAGTTTTTTTTGTTTTTTTCCTAACTTTGCACTGTGTTTCAGCTTTTGCAAAAAAGCCGAAAAATTATAAGTGTTACATATTTTAACGAAAAGAAAAAATGAAGATTTCCTATAGTTGGCTTAAGGAATATATTGATGTGAATGTGGCTCCGGAAGAAATGTCCAAAATTCTTACAGACAGCGGTTTGGAAGTGGAAGGTCATGAGGTTTTTCAGTCTGTAAAAGGAGGGCTCGAAGGTGTGGTAACCGGTGAGGTTCTGACCTGTGAAAAACATCCTGGTGCCGATAAGCTGAGCGTTACTACTGTAGATGTCGGTAACGGACAGATTTTACCCATTGTTTGTGGTGCACCTAATGTGGCCAAAGGACAAAAAGTGCTGGTGGCTAAGGTAGGAACAACATTGTACAGCGGTGAGGAATCGTTTCAGATCAAGAAAGCTAAAATCAGGGGCGAGGTATCTGAAGGGATGATTTGTGCTGAAGATGAGTTGAACCTGGGAACTTCACACGAGGGTATTATGGTATTGCCCGATGGGGTTCAACCCGGAATGCCTGCTGCCGACTATTTCGAAATTTCCGACGATATTGTTTTTGAAATTGGGTTAACCCCCAACCGTTCCGATGCTGCTTCACATATGGGAACTGCCCGCGATTTGGTTGCGGCTTTGAACCGGCATTTTAATACACGTACTTATGCTTTAAAACTTCCTTCGGTTGAAAGCTTTAAAGTAGATAACCACAATCTGGATATTGATGTTGAGGTGAAAGATAGTGAAGCTTGTCCACGATATTCGGGGATCACTTTAAAAGATATTACTGTAAAAGAATCGCCGCAATGGTTAAAAACAAGGCTGGAAAGTATTGGCCTGCGCCCGATTAATAACGTGGTGGATATTACCAATTTTGTTTTACATGAAACGGGGCATCCGTTGCATGCATTTGATGCAGATAAAATTACCGGCAAAAAAGTGGTGGTTCAGAAACAGCCGAACGATACGGCTTTTGTAACACTCGATGAGGTGGAACGCAAACTACATGCCGACGACCTGATGATTTGTAACACTGAAGCAGGAATGTGTATTGCCGGTGTGTTTGGAGGTGTTGATTCTGGAGTGACAGAAAAAACGACTTCTGTTTTTCTGGAGAGTGCTTATTTTGATCCGAAACACGTGCGCAAAACTTCCAAACGTCATGCTTTGCAAACCGATGCCAGTTTCCGTTTTGAACGCGGTGCTGATCCTAACATTACTTTGTATGCTTTGAAACGTGCCGCTTTGCTGATCAAGGAATTGGCAGGAGGAACAATTTCTTCTGAAATCAAAGATGTTTATCCCAATCCGGTTGAGGCCTGGGATGTGGAAGTGAAATACGATAATGTAGACCGGTTAATCGGAAATAAAATAGACAGAACAGTGATGAAAACCATTGTCCTGGATTTGCAAATGGAAATTGTGGAAGAAAATACAGAAGGGTTCATACTGAAAGTTCCGCCTTTTAAAGTGGATGTGTTGCGCGAAGTGGATGTAATTGAAGAGATTCTGCGTATATACGGATACAACAATGTACAGTTTGAAGATAAAATTCATTCTTCGGTAAGCTTGCGTCTGAAACCTGATCCGGAAAAAATACAAAACCTGGTTTCCGACTATTTTGTAAGTCATGGTTTTGCAGAGATGATGAACAATTCTCTGACAAAATCGGAGTATGTGGAGAAAAGCAGGGAATTTGACAGTAACCATAATGTGGTTCTGCTGAATCCTTTGAGTAAGGATCTGGACGTGTTGCGTCAGACTTTGTTGTTTGGTGGTCTTGAAGTGATTGCCTACAATCAGAACCGTAAAATTCAGGACCTGAAGATTTTTGAGTTCGGTAAAACCTACATGAAAAAAGACAGCTATGATAAGTCGAGAGGGGTGAAAAACTACAAGGAAGATAAACATCTGACATTGTTTGCTACAGGTAACTTACAAACCGAGAACTGGAATGTTGCACAACATAAAGTGGACTTCTACTTTTTGAAAGGCATGATGGACAGCATCTTAAATATGCTGGGAGTTAAAACTGATAAATGGGAAACAGATGATCTGGCCAATGGAAATTACAGCTACGGCTTACAAATGGTTTCCGGTGGAAATGTGGTGGTTCAGATGGGAGCTGTGGCTCCGGCATTGTTGAAACAAATGGGAATTAAATCGGAAGTTTTTGCTGCTGATATCAATTGGGATATCGTATTAAAGCAGGTTCCCAAACATGATGTTACTTTTGAGCCCATTCCGAAATATCCTTCTGTTCGTCGCGATCTGGCGCTGGTGCTGGATAAGAATATCCGGTTCAGTGAATTAAAATCACTGGCATTTCAAACGGAAAGAAAGTTGCTACAGTCGGTAGGGATTTTTGATGTGTATGAGGGTGATAAAGTAGCCGAAGGAAAGAAATCCTATGCGCTTTCATTTGTTTTGTTGGATGAGAGCAAAACACTGACGGACAAAGCTATTGATAAAACCATGCAGCGTTTGCAGCAGGCGTTCGAAAAGGAATTGAATGCTCAGCTGCGTTAAACTTTTTTAAAACCTGAAATGATGGATGTACAAAATGTAAAACAACGATTTGGAATTATAGGAAATTCGACTTTACTGAACCGGGCCATTGATGTGGCCATGCAGGTTGCCTCCACCGATTTGACGGTTTTAATTACCGGTGAATCCGGTTCGGGAAAAGAAGTTTTTCCGCAGATTATTCACCATTTGAGTCCGAGGAAACACGGAAATTATATTGCAGTAAACTGTGGTGCAATTCCTGAAGGAACCATTGACTCGGAGCTGTTTGGTCATGAAAAAGGTTCATTTACAGGTGCGCATGAAGCCCGTAAAGGTTACTTTGAAGTTGCCAACGGTGGGACCATTTTCCTTGATGAGGTAGCTGAATTGCCTTTGTCAACCCAGGTTCGTCTGTTGCGTGTGTTGGAATCCGGTGAATTTATGAAAGTGGGGTCTTCCAAAATGATCAAAACTGATGTTCGGGTTGTTGCTGCTACGAATGTGAACGTGCCCGAAGCCATTGAAAAGGGTAAATTTCGTCAGGATTTATACTATCGTCTTAACTCGGTTCCTATTTATATTCCGCCCTTGCGCGAACGAAAAGAAGATATTCATTTGTTGTTCAGGAAGTTTTCTGCAGATTTTGCTGAAAAGTACCGTATGCCTCCTTTACGCCTGAGCGAAAGTGCTGTGCAGATGCTGGAAAATTATCGCTGGCCTGGAAATGTGCGGCAGCTTAAAAATATTACGGAACAGATTTCCATTATTGAGCAGGATAAGCAGATTGATGCAGAATCGCTGCATCAATATCTGCCTGATACCAATCAGCGGGTGCTCCCGGTGTTGTACGATAAAAATCAGGAAGAGCATTTCTCCGAGAGAGATCTGCTGTATAAAGTGCTGTTTGATATGCGGAGTGATATTAATGATTTGAAGCAAGCCGTGATACAGATTCTTGATAACGACAAGGTTTCTATGGAAAAATCGAGGGCAATACTTGTGAAAAGCGCCGATCAGGAGCATTTGAACCTTATGCATCATAATCAGGATAATTTTGAACATGAAGTAAAAATTATGCATCACCGTGATGATGAGGACAAAAGTGAAGAGTTTCACCCAACCGAAGTCATTGAAGAATCATTGTCGTTGCAGGATAAGGAAAAGGAAATGATCAGAAAAGCTTTGGAAAAACATCACGGTAAACGTAAAGATGCTGCCGATGAACTGGGTATTTCTGAGCGTACACTGTATCGTAAAATTAAGGAATATAAGATTCGTTAGTTAAATTTCTTCACAACCACATTGTTCTGAGCACGTCAGTTGCTGACATAACAGTTTCATGGTTTTTTCTGCATCTCCCTGAAGAAAAAGATCGGTCAGATGATGGGTTATTTCTGTAGGGATTAGATTGATTTCCAGAATTTTTGCCCCATTTTCTTTGGCTCTTCGGGGAATGGTATTGGCCGGAAAAACCTCGGCCCGTGTACCAATAATCAGTAGAAGGTCTGTTTTTTCAGCTTCTTCAATCGCTTTTTGTTTCGTAATAGAAGGAAGTTTTTCATTGAAAAAAACAAAATCAGGTTTCAACGTTCCACGGCAAACAAAACAGGTGGGTGGCAAAAAATTCAGATCGGCAAACCGGTAATCATATTCCGTATTACATTTCGTGCAGACTAATCGCTTGTAGCTACCGTGGAGTTCCAACACGTTTCTGCTTCCGGCATCCTGATGCAAGTGGTCAATGTTTTGTGTGATCACGGTTTGAACCTTATGCTGCTGTTCCATGATGGCAAGTATGAAATGAGCCAGATTGGGTTGAGCCTGAATCATTTTATCATAGAAAACTTTCTTGATAATTTTCCATGTAATCAGGGGTTTTTTCTGGAAAAACTCGATGTTGAAGTAATTGGGGTCAATTTCTTTCCATATGCCACCTTCACCTCTGAATGTGGGAATACCGCTGTTGGCGGAAATTCCGGCTCCGGTAAATACTACGGTATGCTTTGCTTCCCGAATCCATTGTGCAGCCCGTGCTATTTTTTCATCACTATTCATTAATCTTCTGCAATCATTTTGAATATGCTTACTGTTCCATCTTCGTAATGATGAATTTCAAAATCCAGCTTCTTAAATAAATTCATCATGCCCCGGTTATTGTTTATGGTTTCGGCAATTACTTTTTTAACATGGGCAATCCTTGCAATTTGCATCGAATAATCTGTCAGTAAAAATCCCGCTCCTTTTTGTTGCCATTGGTCGGTTACCAGCACAGCAAATTCAGCTGTTTCCAGGTCAGGATCCGCAAGTAGCCTTGCTTCACCAATTAGCTGTTTTTTTCCATTTATTTCAACCTCGGCAACAATACCCATTTCACGGTCGTAGTCAATAACGCAAAACTGTGTGGCAACAGGATGCGAATGAAACTGGAAATCGTGTCGGAAACGGGAATAGATGGTTTCTTTTGAACAGGTTTCCAACATTTCAAGCCACAAGGGTTCGTCTTCAGGACGGATAGGCCGCAAAGTAATTTCGGTTCCATCGTTTAGTTTAGTTTTTTTGATGAGCCTTTCGGGATAGGGGCGAAGCAATAAATGTCTGTAGTCCACATCCTCTTTTCCCAGTTCTTCCGGATCAATTACAATACGGGCATCCAGTGCCAACACCTCATCAGGAGTTACGATCAGCGGGTTGATATCGAGTTCCTGAATCTCAGGATAATCGGCAGCCAGGTACGAAAGCCTGATCAGTACCTCAATGAGTTTGTCGATATTTTTTGGAGGACTTCCCCGGTAGCCTTCAAGTAATGGATAAATCTTCAGTGACTGAATCATTTGGCGTGCCAGACGCTCGTTCAATGGTGGGAATTCCAGTCTTTGGTCGTTGAATAATTCTGCATTTACTCCGCCGGTTCCTACCAGCATAACCGTTCCAAATGTTTTTTCCTTTTTAAACCCGGCAATCAACTCGACAGCATGGCGTGTGTCAGCCATTTTTTGAACCGTGATTCCATCCAGATGAGCCTGGGGTGCATGTTTTCTGAAATTTTTTACCAGGCTTTTGTATGCCTGCCGAACCATTTCTTCGTTGTCAAGATTAAGCATAACGCCATCCACATCAGTTTTATGTGTGACGTCAGGAGACTGAATTTTTAAAACGACAGGATAACCTTTCTTATCAGCAATCAGAACCGCTTCTTCTTCGTTTACAGCCATCTGGGGCCGTGTGCCTGAAATACCGTAATCGCTGAGCAGACTCTTTGAGTCGTTTTCAGAAAGAATATTATTTCCGGGAAAAACTTCCTGAACATATTTTTTGCGCAAGGCTTCTCTGTCGTAAGAAAAGGAAACGGGAATTTCTTTAGGTGTTTCAAAAAGCAACTCTAGATTTTTTGCGTAACGTATCAGGGTCATATAGGCCTGAATGGCTTGTTCCGGTGTGTTGAAAACAGCAATCTTTGCATTGTTCAGAATTTCTCTTCCTTTTTGCATGCTCGGGCCACCCATCCAGGAAGTCATGATGAGCTTACTGGTTCCGGAAGCCAGTTCTTTCAGCTTTCGTGCTGTTTCTACGGGCTGTGTAAAAGCCTGTGGTGTCAGAATAACCAAAACAGCAGTAATATTATCTTGTTCCAGAACTATTGAAACAGCCTGAACTATCCGGTCGGGACTGGCATCGCCCAATACATCTACAGGGTTATTCTTCGACCAGTGCGACGGAAGTATCTTGTCGAGTTTTTCAATACTTTGATCACTTAATGAAGTCAGTACTCCACCGCTATCGATCAGGGCATCGGTTGCCATAACTCCCGGACCACCTGCGTTGGTAACGATGGCTAGTCCTGAGCCTCTCGGTATTTTCTTATGTCCTACTAAATCGCTAAAATCAAAAATGTGGTTCATATTATAAACCCTTGCCAGTCCGGCGCGGCGCATCAGTGCATCGCAAATATTGTCTTTGGTAGCCATAGCGCCTGTGTGGGAAGAAGCAGCCAGTGCTGACTGTGGAAAGCGCCCCGATTTGTAAACAATGATAGGTTTGCGGCGGGCGAAAGCCCGGGCTGCAGATAAAAATCTGCGGGCATTTCCTATGGTTTCAACGTACAGTATAATGGAATAAGTATTGGTGTCTTGTCCGAAATAATCTATTAAATCTCCAAAACTGACATCCATTGCGTTCCCGATGGAAACAAAGAATGAAAAGCCGACTTTGCTTTCTTCTGACCAGTCCAGTAAGGCGGTTCCTAAAGCTCCAGACTGTGAGATGAAAGCCACATGACCTTTTTGAGGCATCTTCTTGGAACTGCTGATGTTGAGGTTGGAGCCCGGGACAATAATGCCCATTCCGTTGGGACCAAGAATTCTCATTCCGGGATATTTTTTTCTTCTTTTACTGATTTCTTCTTCCAGAACCTGTCCTTCAGGTCCGGCTTCCTTAAACCCACCCGACATAATCATGATTCCCAGAATACCTGTTTCACCACACTGGTCGATTAATTGAGGAACTTCTTTTGCGGGTGATGAGATCACGGCCAGATCGGGTTTTTTGGGAAGGGTTCTGAGATCAGGAAAACATGGAATTCCCATAATTGCTTCCCTGTTTGGATGAATGGGATAAATCACTCCTGTGAAGCCTCCTTCTATCAGGTTGCGCAGGGTTATCGCTCCTATACTTTTTGAATTGTTGGTTATTCCCAGCAATACAATGCGTTTGGGACGAAAAATTTTATCAAGGTTCTGAATGGGCATGGACAAAAAACAAAATATTCCAATGATAAAGGTAAGGAATATTAGCACTGAGTGTTATCTGTTTCGTAAAAAGCTCTAAGGCCTTATATAGGCATATCCTTCATTCTGGAGCTCAATTATTTTTACTATTCCAGATGGGATAACAGTGCAGAAAGGAAACAGATCCTTTTCGCTGATGTTGAGTTTTTGCAGAGAATTGCGACAGATCAGAATTTTGAGTTTACCCATCCTGATCCATTCTTCTATGTATTTGAAGTCAAAGTTGTTTGATCTCAAAAAAAGAGTAGGAGCTCTGAAGTTGGCAACAAAAACAGCGACTACATTATTGTGATCGTGTAATAATAAATTGCCCAGATTGTTTGTAGCAATATTAAGACTTTGGTTATTATCTTCTTCGAGGTGAAAAACCACATGGTATTTTTGTATGTTGCTCATGACTGAATTTTATACAAAAATACCATGTAATTCCTTTGCTTCCAGAAAGCTAATGGTTATAAAATATAATGATAAATTATATAAACCAAATCGGAGTAGAAGGGTTAATTACCTTCTTCCTTTTTTCTTCTTTTTAGGTTTCTTGTCATTTTCTGTCCATTCTCCTTTGGGTTTGGCCACTTCCAGTGAAAGTTTCTCTTTGTTATATTGGGCGTTTTTGAACGACTTCATAATGAGTCCTTCAAATTCGCTGTCAGCTTCAAAGAAAGAAAAGTTTTTCATGATCTCAATGGATCCGATCGTAATATTCCGTGTGTTGGTAAGATCGTTTACAAGGCCGATAAGCTGAGGAGGTCTGACACGTTGTGTACTACCAATATTGATAAAGAATCGGGTATATTTGGAAGGATTTCCTTTTCTTCCACGGTTTCCTGATTCACTTCTTTCTCCACGAACACTTCTTTCGTTTCTATCATTTCTATCATTTCTGTCGGCTTTAACGTTGATGTCTCCTGCATTTTTATAGTATTCCAGAAAACTGTTAAATTCCACAAAAACAAATCTTTTTAATAATTCATCCCTGTCTAGCCAGTCCAATTTTTTGTGAATAGCGGGCCAGTAGGGAGCAATCTGCCCTTCGTCAACCTCAATTTTTTCAATTTTATCCATGAGATTGTACAATCGTTTTTCGCAGATTTCCTCACCAGTAGGAAGCGCTTTGTGTTCAAACTTCTTTCCTGTTACTTTTTCAATTGCACTGATTTTTCTACCGTCACGGGCATGGCAAATACTGATGGCCACTCCTTGTTTCCCGGCTCTTCCGGTTCTTCCCGTACGGTGAACATAAACCTCAGGATCGTCAGGGAGATTGTAATTGATGACGTGGGTCAGGTTGTTTACATCAATCCCGCGTGCTGCTACGTCAGTAGCTACGAGTAATTGTAACTGATTTTTACGAAAACGGTCCATTACCTGGTCACGTTGTACCTGCGATAAGTCACCGTGCAATGCATCTGCGTTATAACCGTCATTTATAAGTTTGGAAGCAATTTCTTTGGTATCCATCCGGGTACGGCAAAAAACAATTCCGTAAATATCAGGGTTAATATCAGAAACACGTTTCAATGCTTCATATCTGTCAGAAGCCTTTACCATGTAATAGTGATGTTTGATGTTTTCTGCTCCGGAGTTTTTCTTTCCAATCGAAATTTCTTCCGGATCATGCATGTAATTATGAGCAATCTGTCTTACCTCATTAGGCATGGTAGCCGAAAACAAAAGTGTTTGTTTGGTTTCGGGTGTATTTTGCAAAATATCATCCAGTTCTTCACGAAATCCCATATTCAGCATTTCGTCAGCTTCATCCAAAACAAGCCACTGAATGTGCTCGATTTTTAAGGCTTTTCTTTTAATCAGATCCAATGTTCTTCCTGGTGTTCCAACCACAATATTGGCCCCTTTTTTCAGCCCTTTGATTTGATTTTCAATGGAAGCTCCTCCGTAAACTGCCTGGATAGAAAGAGATTTGGTGTATTTACTATAACTTTCAAGATCGTTACTGATCTGAATACACAATTCGCGGGTGGGACAAAGAATCACAGCCTGAACGTTTTTTGTATCCGTATTGATTTGATCGATGATGGGAAGTCCAAAACCAGCTGTTTTTCCTGTGCCGGTTTGTGCCAATGCGATCAGGTCTCTACCTGGATTTAGCAAAGCGGGAATAGTTTTTTCCTGAATGGGTGTCGGTTGAACAAATCCCATTTCTGAAATGGCTTGCAATATTTCTTTGCTAAGACCCAGTTCTTCAAATTTTGTCATATGAAATTTTTTGCCGGAAGGCTGCATCAGATATTCCGGATGTAATTTTTTTTACGGGTGTGCAAGGATTGGCAACGCAGCCTGAAACCCGTAAAACCTTAAACACCTGATTGATTTATAAGGCGGCAAAAGTAGTCTTTATTTCAATGCGGTGATAAAAACATTTAAAATAATGAAAATCAATTATTTTTTACGTGTTCTGTAATGAAATTTTGGAATAAGGTAGCTGTTTGTTCCTCATCACCGTGGGGAGTGATGAAATAAAAATCGCGGTTCATGGAAGATCCCGGGTAGTCAACAACACTGAAAATCCCGGTTTTTAATTCATCCATAATACTATGAATAGAAAGAAAAGCAAAGCTGTTGCTATTTTTTAAATAGTTTTTGATTCCTTCCGTACTTCCCAGTATCATTTCAATGTTCAGATCGCTGATGCGAAGGTTTATTTCTTTGAGGTAGTGCTTGATGACCTGAAGTGTTCCGGAACCGAATTCTCTGATCACCAGAGGCATTTTTGTAAGCTGTTCGATTGTGATTTCTCCTTTTTTGGCAATGGGATGGCCCTTTTTTGTAACCAGAACCAGTTCATCCCGAAGGAAAGCTGTGTATTTCAGTTCTCTTTTTTTCGAGCGGCCTTCAATGATGCCCAGATCTATTTCTTTTTGTAGCAGAAAGGTTTCAATCTGTTCTGTATTTTCATTCAGAATTTCCAATCGGATGTCGGGATATTCATCACGAAAAGCTTTAAGAATTCCGGGTAAAATATATTGTGTGAGGGTTGTACTGGCTCCGATACGTATTTGCCCCCTGTTTTTATTGGCCAGCTGATCCATATCGTATTGCATCTTTTTGTAACACTCTGTTACTTCAGAAGCATATTTAAACAATATTTTGCCTTCGGGGGTTAGTCCAACCTTATTTCCCTGTCTTACAAAAAGTTTTGTTTTAAAATGTTGTTCCAGTGCCTGAACATGTTTACTGATTGCCGGCTGAGAAATGAAGAGCTCTTCAGCTGCTTTTGAGAAGCTTAAATGTTTGGCAGCGGTATAAAATACTTTAAGTCGAAAGTCGAACATTTTGAATGAGTTGTGAAGCAAAGGTGCAAATTTTTTTGTAATCACTTCAGGGGTTCAGAAAAACTTTTCCGGTTTTGGTTTTTCCGTCAGGATATTCAAATTTATAAATATAAACACCTTTTTGTAAAGCGGTATGATAAGTTTTGTCGGAGGTGAGGTGATTTAAGCAGTACACCTTCTTTCCTGCTGCATTGTACAAAACGACACGGTTTTGACCAGATACCGTGGCTGGAAAATTGATTTTTATGTTGTTTTTAATGCCAACAACAATGACTTTATCTTTTTCCTGAGCTTGTTCCTGAATTCCGGTAATTGTTTCAGCAAGCCAGATGCTTCCGTTCATAATCAGGCGTTCATGATTTCCATTTGCATCAGTAATCCAGCCATCATACAATCGATCATTAGGATCTCCTGTTCCATCATCAGCGGGCGAGCTATCGCCCATGGCTACGACTTTTCCCTCTCCAAAAGTGGCATAGGCAACTAAAACATTTTGATCGTTAAAACTGCTACCTGATTTGTAGACCACAGCAGTAACAGATCTATTAGCTGTCGGGTTTAAGGTCATGGATGTGCCGCCATAAAACTCAACACGGGTAACATCTCCCATGGGGCCGTGAAGTAAAGGATCGCTAGGTAAGTTAGGGATATTCTCTGTTTTGTCATCGAAATAGGCATAATCAAAAGTAATTCCAAACGGATTGGTTTGAACACTGTTGTTTTGCATTAAATCATTCCAGACATGTGGAGAATCAATACTACTATTGTTACGATCCGAGTTGTTGTGATCAGAAATCATAAACAGTCCGCCGCCGTTTTTCACAAAATTAAGAATGGCTGTTTTTTCAGTATCTGAAAACGCATTGTTTGGTTCATCCACCACAAAAACATTATAATTACTTAAATCCTGAGGATTGCTTTGATCACCATAGGTGATTCTTCCGTTATAAGGAAGAGTCGAAACTTCGTAGCCTTGTTTTACCAGATCGATACCCCATGCTGAAATAGCGCCTGTCCAATAGGTTTCGGCAGTGGAAGCAGTAACCGTGCTTTGCAGTGGCGTGGGAAATTCCTGTGGATTGGATTCACTTCCGGTTCCCGGAACAGGAAAACCGTTAGGATAACCCAGATTAAACTGATCTGCATCAATCACCCAGTCGGCATTTCCGGCAGTTTCAGCTTTTGTCGCATCAAAAAGAAACTTTTTTTGCGCTTTCGACGATAGAGATAAAAAAAGTGAAAAAAGGAGGATTAATATTCTGTATTTCATGAACCGTTTTTTTAAATGTTGTTGGTGATGCTGTCTTCTGTATTTCTGTAATAAATATAAGTTGGAAACGAAACTTTTTGGGTTTTGAACCTTTTTTGTGCCCGTTCAAAAAAATCGCTGTCTTCGCTGTATTCCATTTCTTTAAACCCGTTGAGTTTAGTAAAAACAGTTTTCTTTCCAAAAAATGTAGCTCCCATTACACATTGGTCGAGATGAATGAGTTTTGTAATATCGTTTTTGTCTTTTACGAAAGGGCTCCCAACAATTGTAACCCCACCATGAATGAGGTCAACGTCGGAATTTTGCTGCATGAAATGGACTCTTTTTTCCAGATGATCCGGTTTGATGACATCATCGCTGTTGATAAAAGCAATGTAGGAACCGGCTGAAAGCTGAATTCCTGTGTTCAATGCCAGTGAAAGCTTCATGTTCTGTTGTTTGACATAACGGATGTTGTTATGGTCTCTGATATATTTTTGTAGTATGGAACAGGTATTGTCTCTGCTTCCGTCATCTACAACGATCAATTCAAAATCCTGAAAGGTTTGGATCAGAACCGACTCCAATGCTCGTTCTATAAGTTCGGCTCTGTTGTATGTAGGCAAAACAATTGAAACTAAAGGATTGCCTTTTTTATATAATTTCATGATAGAAATTGTCCTCAGTGGTTTTTATTTCTGCAAAAGTGTGTATAATTTTTTAATTATTATATATTGATAAACCTAACTTTATAGCACTTTGTATTTAATTTAAGTTAATTATATAATTTAGAATTGTTTTAAATTAAAAAATTATAATATATTTGTTTCTCTCATTTAAAACGGTTGCGTAAAATAATGTACAGGAAAAATATAATATTGTTGATCTTATTGATGGGGCTGAAACAACAGTACCTACCATTGATTAATGATCGGTCAGCTATGTGTATTTCCTGAAAGATTTATAAAACTTTCCCTGTAATTTTTCTCTCCATGCACCCAGTTTCTTAACAGAAATCGGGTACATGTTTGTATGCTTTGATCTAAGTTAATTCAACTGTAAGAATTATAAATACAATTTTTTATTTTTAATTATTTGATGTTCCGCAATATATTTTTTGCTTTAGGTAATTGTATGAATTTAAAATGAGAAAGTTCAGGTAGCTTTTGTAGATTTACACTATTAACTATATATAAAATTCTAAATAATTAACCCGATACCCGACGTGAAGTGTGGTTTGCTGAAGTTTCTTACTGAAGACTTTTTAAGATTTCAGAAAATTTTTGAGAAAAATCAGAAATTCAGTTGGGTAAAATGAGAAGAAATGAGAAAAAACCCTCTTAGAGAACAGGAAAATATTAAAGCTGAAAGATCCATTGCATTGTTAAAAGAAGGAAACCGTCGTTTTCTTGAACACAAATTTATCCATCGTGATTTTGAAGAACAACGTTTGGAAACATCCGAAATGCAATACCCTTTTGCTGTAATTCTTAGTTGCATCGATTCGCGCATGCCTACCGAAATTATCTTTGATCAGGGTATAGGGGATATCTTTAATATCCGTATGCCGGGAAATATTATCAATAAGGATGTTCTGGGTAGTCTTGAGTTATCTTGTCGGATTAGTGGTGCACCCTTGATTCTGATTATGGGGCATAGCTCGTGCAGTGCTGTAAAAAATGCGTGTGACGATGTGAAGTTGGGAAATTTAACCGGTTTGCTTACCAAAATCAAACCTGCTATTCAAGCGGTTCATACTGCTCCTGGTGCTTTAAGATCTTCCCAAAATGCTGATTTTGTTAATGAAGTAGCTAAAGTCAATGTGAAAGTAGCTATGGATGATATCCTGAAAGGAAGTGAAATTATCCGTGAGATGATCAATGATAATGAAATCAGAATGGTGGGCGCTATGTATGATATTGAGCGTGGTGCTGTAGATTTCGATTTGAGTTTTTAAGAAGAAAAAGGTTAATTTTATCCCTTCATATTAAATGCAGTTTAATGGATAAAACACAGCCTATTTTTGACCGTTTGTGGCAGGATTATATAGAGCAAAATCCTCAAGCAAGAAAAACTTATGATATTTTGGTAAAGGAAGGCGAAGTGGTTCAGAATGACCACATCGCCTTTCGTACTTTTGACGATCCGCGTATTAATGTGGATGTGTTGGCCCAACCGTTTTTGAATGCCGGATACCACAAATCCGGTGAATATATTTTCGAAGAGAAAAAACTTTTTGCCAAACATTTTGAACACGGTTCAGATCCAACAGCTCCCCGGATTTTTATCAGTCAGCTGCAAATAGCAAAATTCAGTCAATCGCTTCAAAATATTGTTAAACTAGTGGTGGACAAGATTCCTGTGGCGCTTCTGGAATCAGAGGATTTAATTTATTCCGGAAATTCCTGGGGTTTGCCCGAATTTAAAGTGTATGAACAACTAAAAGTGGAGTCGGAATATGCTGCATGGCTCTACGTCTATGGTTTCAGGGCCAATCATTTTACGGTAAGTGTAAACGCGCTGAAGAAATACAATACGTTGGAGAAACTGAATGAATTTTTGAAAAGCAACGGTTTCCCGATGAACGATTCAGGCGGAGAAATCAAAGGCAGTCCTGAGCAATTGCTGGAACAAAGCAGTACACGTGCTGGTAAGGTACCTGTGATGTTCAAGGAAGGGGTATATGAAATTCCTGCCTGTTACTATGAATTTGCCCGTCGTTATCCCGATAAGGACGGAAAGCTATACAATGGTTTTATTGCAAAATCAGCTGATAAAATCTTTGAAAGCACGGATAACAGGAACTCTTAATTTAGGCGATAAACCAGTGCAGGCATGCCCTGTTCGCCGATGCCTGCCTGAAGGTTTTTGCTTTTTAAAAGGTGTACTGATACTTTTCCAATGGCATATCCTAATGCAGCTCCGATAAATACATCCGATGACCAGTGTCTGTCCTGATAGATTCGTGAGAGTCCCACGCCTGTGGCAATACCATAGGATAAAATGCCTACCCAGGGTTTGTCTTTATAAGCCGATGCAAAAACCGTAGCCAGCGAAAAAGCTACAATTGTATGGCCGGAAGGAAATGAATTGTACTTAAATGTAGGACCCATCCACAATCTGGGGTTAGCCGGTGTGCTTTGAAAAGGGCGAACACGGCCTGCTATATTTTTAATAACACTTACGCCGATGCCACTGATGATGACTGCCTGAGTAGCAGCCATCGCCACACGCCTCATTTTGTAATTGTGGGTTGCCACACCGTAAAAATAAAAACCTGCGACAAAAGGAAAAGAATACACTCCGCTTCCAAAAGGTTCGAACCCGTGTTTGGAAATGTTTTCCAGTCCGGGAGATTGATGCGATTGGAAGAAATTACGGATTTGATTGTCGAAAATGTACAGCGTTGCTCCTCCGGCAACCACTCCGCCAAAAGTGAGCCATTGTTTTTTATTCCAATGAGCCGGAGCTGTTACAGTTCTTTTGGCAGCCGTCCAGTACGAATGAATATATTCTTTGGTCGGGGTGTAGGGATAAGAACTAAAATCATTGTTTTGAGCCTTCCCCGGAAGGGTAAGCCCCACAAAAAAAACAATCAGAGTTATGGTTTTAATGGATTTTTTCATCTGTACAAATTATTGTTCAGTAGTTTCTGGCTTTTCGCTTTTCCCTTCGATTAATCGTAAGAACGTCGGTAATGCAATAAGTAAAACGGGTAGCGCCATAATTAGTCCGCCAATAACGGCAACGGCCAGCGGCTGGTGCATTTGTGCTCCGGTTCCAATGCCCATTGCCAAAGGAATTAAAGCAAAAATAGCAGCGAGGGCTGTCATTAGCTTAGGACGCAACCTGATGGAAATAGAGTAAATAATGGCTTCATCCACAGAACGGCCTTTTTTTCTTTCCTCGTTATATTGCAGATACGTGAAGATGGAAGCTTCTCCCACAATTCCAACAATCATAATAATTCCCACATAGCTACCTACATTCAACGGAATATGAAGAAAATACAGGAGTAAAGCACTTCCTGTGGGTCCCAGTAAAGTGAGGAAAATAATCAACAAAGCTATCTTCAGTCGCCTGAACATAAACAGAATAACAGTAAATACCAGCAAAGCCGCCAGAAATAAAATAAGTTCCAGTTCGTGGAAAGCCTGTTGCTGCTGTTTGTAAGCTCCGCCATACTCGATGGTATAACCCGAAGGCAGGCTGAGTTTCTCGGAAAGCAATTTTTGAATAGCCTTTAGTGTACTGCCCAAATCCCGGTTGTTGAGCCGTGCAGTTACATAACTCACTTTTTTAAGGTTTTCCCGGTCAATTTCAGCAACCCCTTTTACGGTTTTAACTGCTGCCAATCCTTTAAGCGGAATCAAGCGGCCATTGTTCAGGAACAGCTTTCCGTTTTTCATATCCTGAATTCCAATGCTATCGCGGTCGGGGTAAATCATGCGGACATTGGTAAACTGCAAGGGATCCTGAATGGTTCCCACCACAACGCCATCGGTTCGTGTTTGCATCTGGAATTGCAAATCCTGTGGTGTTAATCCATACTGCATCAGTTTTGCCGTGTTGGGAATAACTCTGATTTCAGGCCCGGCAATGGTAATTCCGTCGAACACATCGGCTGTTCCCCGAACGTTACTGATGAGGTCTGCCACTTTTTCTGAATAGGCACGAATGGTTTTTTCGTTATCGCCAAATATTTTGATTTCGATGGGCTGTGCCGAACTCATTAAATCACCCAGCCGGTCGGTAATCACCTGTCCGAAGTCCACCTGCAATTCAGGAACCGCACTTTCCACTTGTTTCCTGATTTCATCAATCACTGCATCGGTGGTTTTGTCCCGTTTATATTTCAGTTGGATAAGATAATCTCCGCGGTTGGGTTCGGTAATAAAAAATCCCATTTGTGTTCCGGTGCGCCGCGAATAGGACTGTACTTCGGGAATGGTTGCCAGGATGTGATCAATCTTATCCAGCATTTTCTCCGTAGCCTGTAAAGTAGTTCCCGGAGGACTGTTAAAGTCCAGCACAATGGAGCCTTCATCCATGTAGGGTAAGAATCCGGAGGGAAGCCGGGGATAAATAATATACATGGTTACAAGCGATGCCGCTACCATAATGAAACTGATGTACGGGCGACGGATGAAAAATCCGACCCAGTTTCTCTTTTTTAATTCTGTGTGAACACCAGTTTTCTGCTTCATTTTCGGGAAGAACAGAAGGTAGAAAACAGGCAGTCCTATCCAGGTAACCACAAATGAAGCTACCAGCGTAATTATCATGGTTTGGGTCATGATGTTGAACCATGAACCGGCAATACCCGACATAATCCCGAAAGGAAGAAAAATAACTATCGTTGAGAGTGAAGAACCGACCATTGCCGGAAACAGGTATTTGATGGCTTTGGGGACCACAGTTTTCAAATCTTCATCAGGATTTTCCTCGTGGGTACGATGGATTTGTTCCACAATTACCACTGAGTCGTCAATAACCAGTGCAATGGCAGCAGCGATGGCTCCCAAGGTCATGATGTTGAAATCGAAACCGAAAGCATACAGCAGTACCAGCGAAAAGGCCAATGACAGCGGTACACTGAGCAAAAGAATAAAACTGCTTTTCCATGAACGCAGGAAAATAACGGTAATGATAATTGCCAGCAGCAAGCCAATCCAAAGTACATCGCGGATGCTTTTAATGGCATTTCCCACAAAAACAGACTGGTTGTAATAGGGTTTGATGGTAACCCCTTTGGGCAGGATGTGGTTGTTCAGTTCTTTTATCCTTTTCTGAACCTCTTTATCCATCACCATCAGGTTGGTTTCCGGCTGTTTTAC
>JAFGXS010000065.1 GCA_016936505.1 Bacteroidales bacterium
AAACCTATGAGCAAAGTCGGCGATATAGAACGAATAGCCCAAAACCGTGTGGTAAAACTGTTTCAGGACGAACTGAAATACCGCTATATGGGTAATCTTGAAAAAGAAGAAAACAACAGCAATGTAGATGAAACTTTGCTTACCACTTTTCTTACAAAAAAAGGATATACCAAAAACCAAATCAGTAAAGCCCTGTATGAGTTTTACAAAGCGGTAAACATTAATACCCACGATGACCTTTATCAGGCCAATAAAGAGGTCTATTCACAGCTTCGTTATGGAATAAAAGTAAAAGAAGAAGCGGGCGAAAATAAGGAAACGGTTTATCTGATTGACTGGAAGAATCCGCTCGAAAACGACTTTGCCATTGCCGAAGAAGTAACCATAAAAGGCGTTCACAACAAACGCCCCGACATAGTGCTTTATGTAAACGGAATTGCCTTAGGTGCATTGGAGTTGAAACGCAGTACGGTTTCAGTTTCCGAAGGTATCCGCCAAAGCAACGACAACCAAAAGCATATTTTCATCAAGCCGTTTTTTACCACCATTCAATTGGTTATGGCTGGACAGGATGTGGAAGGTTTACGTTATGCAGCCATCGATACATCAGAGAAATATTATCAAAAGTGGAAAGAGGTAAGCGAGGAATTTAACCCAAACGATTCGTATTTACTCGAACTTACAAAATCCATTCGGGAACAGGCAGCAAAAGCCGAAAACCTATTGGATAAAAACATCATTGAAATGCTCAACAAAGAGCGTTTGATTGAGATTATCCACGATTTTGTGGTGTACGACCGTGGACAAAAGAAATTCTGTCGTCCCAATCAGTATTTTGGTATCAAAGCAGCACAGGAGAATCTTCGCAACAAAGAGGGCGGTATCATTTGGCACACGCAGGGTAGCGGAAAGAGTTTGACCATGGTTTGGCTTACCAAATGGATAAAAGAATACAACCCCAATGCCCGTGTTCTAATCGTTACCGACCGTGACGAACTCGACAAGCAAATTGAGAAAGTTTACAAAGGCGTAAGCGAAGATATTTACCGATGCAAACCCCGAAATGGAAAAAGCGGTGGAGCCATTCTCATTGATAAATTGAACGATGCCGAACCCTGGCTTTTATGTTCGCTCATCCATAAATTCGGCAACAAAGAAGAAGCTGACTACGATAGTTACCTCACCGAACTGAAAAAGAGTTTACCAAAGGATTTTTCACCCAAAGGCGATTTTTATGTATTTGTAGATGAGTGTCACCGTTCGCAAAGTGGCGACCTGCACAAGGCAATGAAACAGATATTGGGCGAAAAAGCCATATTTATCGGTTTCACAGGTACGCCTTTAATGAAAAAGGACAAGCAAAAAAGCATTGAGGTTTTTGGCAAATACATTCACACTTACAAATTCGACGAAGCAGTTAAAGATGGTGTTGTACTCGATTTACGTTACGAGGCACGGGATATTGAGCAAAAAATTACCTCGCTCGATAAAATTGATACATGGTTTGAAACCAAAACCAAAGGATTAACCGATTTTGCAAAAACAGAGCTGAAACAAAAATGGGGAACCCTGAAAAAGGTGTTCAGTTCGGTTGGGCGTTTACAAAAGATTGTTGCCGACATTTTACTCGATATGGAAACCCGTGAGCGTTTACAAAACGGCAGGGGAAATGCAATTTTGGTTTCCGACAGTATTTACAATGCTTGTCGGTATTACCAGTTGTTTCAGGATTCAGGATTTACCCGTTGTGCCATTGTAACCTCGTTTGCTCCGTCGCATGCCGATATTAAAGGAGAAGGTGAAAACCACACTGAGAAAATCATGCAGTACCAGATTTACCAGAAAATGCTTAATGGCAAAGCTCCCGAAGATTTTGAAGATGAAATAAAAAAACGTTTCATTGACGAACCCGCGCAAATGAAACTTTTGATTGTGGTAGATAAACTGCTTACAGGTTTTGATGCCCCAAGTGCAACCTATTTATACATCGATAAAAGTATGCGCGACCACGGTTTATTTCAGGCAATTTGCCGTGTAAACCGTTTGGATGGTGACGATAAAGAATACGGTTACATAATTGACTACAAAGACCTTTTCGGTAGCCTCGAAACCGCATACAACGACTTTACTTCAAAAGCATTTGAAGATTACGACAAGGAAGATGTGGAGGGATTGCTATCCGACCGATTGAACAAAGGCAAAGAACGATTGGACGATGCACTGGAAACCATAAGGGCATTATGCGAACCGGTTGTACCTCCGAAAGGCACAAAAGAATACATTCAGTATTTCTGTGGAAACCCTCAAATACCAGCCGATTTAAAAGACAGCGAGCCACGCAGGCATGCACTTTACAAAGCGGTTATCTCACTAATTCGTGCATTTGCCAACATTGCTGATGAATTGACAGAAGCAGGTTACAAACCAAACGAAATTGATAAAATTAAAACGGAAATCAAGCATTACGAAAATGTCCGTAAAGAAATACAATTGGCAAGCGGCGATTATGTGGATTTGAAACAATACGAACCAGCCATGCGCCATTTAATTGACAGTTACATTGGTGCAGAGGAAAGCCAAAAGATTTCGGCTTTCGACGATTTTAGTCTGGTGGAACTGCTTGTAAAAGATGGTGAAGAAGCATTGGATAAAATTCCTGAAAGTATTCGTAAAAATAAGGAAGCCATGGCGGAAACCATCGAAAACAACATGCGGAAAGTAATTATTGAAGAAAGTCCGACCAACCCAATTTATTACGAAAAAATGAGTGTGCTGCTCGATGAACTGATAAAAATGCGGAACGAAGAAGCAGAACGCTACGAAGAATATTTAAAGAAAATAGTTGAACTGGCTGTAAAGATTAAAAAACCTGAAACAAGCAGCGAATATCCATCAAGTATAAACACTCAGGCAAAAAGGGCTTTGTATGACAATTTGGAAAAAGACGAACCCTTAACCATTGCTCTGGATAGTGCTATTATTTATGGCAAATACGACAATTGGGAAGGTAACTTTGCTAAAGAAAGGCATCTTAAAAATAAGGTGGTAAAACCTGTTTTGGAAGATTACAACAAAGTTGAAATTTTAGAACCAATATTTGAGATAATCAAACAGCAAAACGAATACAAATAGAAATGGAAGAAGTAAAAGTTTTACAGATTACTTCAAATCTTTCAATTGATGTAGTTCGAAAAGACATCAAAAACATGCATTTGGCTGTCTATCCTCCAACCGGCAGGGTCCGTATTGCAGCACCTTTACGCATAGATGATGAAGCTGTAAGGCTTTTTGCTATTTCAAAAATCGCCTGGATTCGGAAACACCAACGTCATTTTAAAGCACAGGACAGACAATCGCCCAGAGAATTTAAACTACGGGAAAGCCATTATTTTCAAGGTAAAAGATTTTTATTAAGAATCCATGAGCATGAAGCTCCCCCCAGAGTTGAAATAAAAACCAAAACGTATATTGATTTATCTGTCCGTCCAAATTCAACACTTGAACAAAAGCAGACCATTTTAAATGAATGGTATCGTAAGGAATTAAAAAAACTGATTCCTGAAATCATTCAAAAATGGGAAAAGAAAATCGGTGTAAGTGTTGCGGAATGGCAGGTAAAACAAATGAAAACCAAATGGGGCACTTGCAATATTGAAGAAAAACGGATTTGGATAAACCTTGAATTAGCTAAAAAACCGATTCATTGTTTGGAATATATCATCGTTCACGAAATGCTTCACTTAATTGAACGGCATCACAATGAACGATTTTTGGCCTTGATGGAAAAGTATATGCCTCAGTGGAAATTTTACAAAGAAGAATTGAATCGATTCCCAGTAAGCCATGGAGAGTGGAGCTATTGAGAAATGAGTTTAGTCACAGTATTATATTTTTGAAATGGAATTAGTCCCAATCCCAAAGTTTGATGATGTATTTCCTGGTGAAGATCAACCTTCTATTAAATGCCTCTTATCTGATATTCCATCTCAAGTAGTTATTAGCACATTAGCCTGGATAAATTCAGAGTTACAGATTAACCAACTAGAGTTTAAAACGCAATTAAAGATCTTGAAAGCCTTTATCGAAAGGTCTTCCCATGAGACTCGTTTGCAAATCATAAACAATATCCATGATTTTTCTGATAAATACTACAATAACAAAATGACTATATTTCCTCTAATTACTTCTTTACAGTTTATTGAATACGAAATCTTAAATTATAGAATTGGTGAATTCAAACAAATATCTCCGGACGAAGAAATAAATATTTTTAAAGCTTTCTTGATTTTTAATTCGAACCTTGATGATTCGCACACAAAAAAACTTAAACTAATTGTTAGCAAGTCTAAGCTTGAATTCCCAAATGAAAATTTTTACAGAGCATCTTGGCCCATTTTTATAAATCAATATGAGTATTCTCAACCAAACAACACATTAATACAAAGCTATTTGTCATTTAATTTTATTGACTATTTAGCAAATAATAAAAAGTATACCCGGCATGTTGAGAATTATTTGTCTAAAAAACAAGATTATACAGAATACATAAAGAATTTGTTGTTGCTTTTTGTTAATGCCTACAAAGCCGCCGAGGGAAGATTGATTCCCAAATTTTCTGGAGACATATTTCAAAATCATAGTATTATCGAAGAATTTGTAATGGACCCCTTGAGTATATCAGTTACAGAGTATAAATCTCAGAATAGACATCTTGATTTTAAAGGTATACGAGAGAAACCTTTAATACGATTTGAAAATAATTCTATTGCTGTGTCGAATTGGAAATATGTTAGTGACAAACTATTTCAAGCTTTCATCTTCGACTTTTATCACAATTCTGGTGTAAAAAAGAAAGTGAGTTTTAATGATTATAAATCAGATGTCGGAAATGACTTTGCACAAAAGAAGATTTTTGAGGATTTGATGGATAATATTTTTAAAGAATCAGAAGGGGTTTGTTTAATAGAGCAGAGTGATCTGGTTAATTTCGACTACTATTATCGAAAAAATAATAAGATTATTTTGTTTGAGTTTAAAGATATAACTATAAAATATAGCGACGATTACGAAAAACTTAAAGAAGAAATTGATAAAAAGCTTTTTAAGGAAGTACATAATGGAAGAGAGTCAAAAAAAGGTGTGTTACAACTTGTTGAGAACATTGGTAAAATCAACAAAAGATTTCAAGAAATAGATGATTTTGAAAAAGATGGCATAGATAAATCAAGAATTATTGTTTATCCCGTAATTATCTACACGCACAAAGCACTGGGAATGCCTGGGATAAATGATTATCTCGCTGAAAAATTTATCAGATCGATTGATAGAAACCATGGCTTTTTTATGATTCGTGAACTAATCATGATTGATTTTGAAATCTTTATTAATTGTTTTGACAACTTTTCTAATGGCGAAATACATCTAATTGACTTACTTGAAAATTATTTATCGGAATTAGCTCTTTACAGAAATTATTCTAAATATTCTAATTCAACTCAAGCAATCATTAATAAATTTAAAAGTTTCGAAGAAGTATCATCTAAATTGGTCAATTTAACTTGTAACTTTCTCAAAAGTTCGAGATATCAGCTTTTAAAAGATAGACTTTTTAAAGAAGAAAGTAAATGAAAGAGAAATTCCCCCATTCTCGTCCTCATCTGTGACGGGGATGCATCTATGAAAAACATTTGAACTGTTTTGTGAAATAATGAACGGCCCTGCAGCATAGCAAACCCTATGAGGAGCAAAGCCTGCCAAGTGGTTTCTGCGCTGGTTTAACGATTTGAGAGATTATTCCGGTATTACCTTGTGCTTACGCATGAAAATTCATTCATAAAATACGAAATACAGCTATATTGCATGAAATACCATGCATTGGATTGCTTTATTGAAATAAAAGCAGTACATTTGTATGAATAATCATTCGATACTGTCAATAAATAAGGATTATGACTGATAAATCATTCAAAAACTGGACTTCGATGAGCGACAAAACTTTGATAGGGCATATTGGCGCCTTTATCAGACACCACCGCCTGGAGCAGGATAAAACACAGGAAATACTGGCAGCAGAAGCAGGCATCAGTCGTTCCACGCTCAGCCTGCTCGAACGAGGCGAAACGGTAACCCTGGCCTCTTTAATACAGGTGTTGCGGGTACTGGATCAGTTGCAGATCATGGATGCATTTGAAATACAGGAAAGCATCAGTCCGCTGGAATTGGCCAGATTACAAAAGGAAAAGCGGAAAAGAGCCGGTGGTAAAAAAGAACAGAAAACAGACGAATCAAACTGGTAAAACATGGAAGTAGCTGAAGTAAAAATATGGGGAAAGCTGGCCGGTGCAATAGCATGGAATGAGGCTACCGGCCTTGCCACCTTCGAATATGATCCCAAGTTCAGGCAGCTGGGCTGGGATCTGGCTCCGCTGACCATGCCCGTTGCCGGCAGAAACCGGCTGTTTTCGTTTCCCGAACTCAGGAAAGACAGGAACGCTGTTTACGATACCTTCAAAGGGCTACCGGGGCTGCTGGCCGATGCCCTGCCCGACCGGTACGGAAATCAGCTCATCAACCTGTGGCTGGCGCAACAGGGCCGCCCCCAGGACAGCATGAACCCGGTGGAAATGCTTTGCTTTATCGGTACCCGCGGCATGGGGGCACTGGAATTTGAACCCACCGTATTAAAGGAATCCAAACGGACTTTTTCAGTCGAAATCGACAGTCTGGTGGATGTGGCTCAAAAAATGCTGAACAAAAAGGAAGCGTTCACCACCAATTTGAAAAGCGACGACGAAAAAGCTGTACTCGATATTTTAAAAATCGGAACCTCAGCCGGTGGCGCAAGGCCCAAGGCGGTCATTGCATGGAATAAAAAGACCGGAGAGGTGAAATCAGGACAGACCCGGGCACCCAGGGGGTTTGAACACTGGATGATTAAGCTGGACGGGGTCAGCGATGTTCAATTGGGCACCAGCAAGGGATACGGCCGGGTGGAAATGGCCTATTACAACATGGCAAAAGCCTGTGGTATTGATATGATGCCTTCGGGGCTGCTGGAAGAAAACGGCAGGGCTCATTTCATGACGCAACGTTTCGACAGAGAAGGAGGAGAAACCAAACACCACATCCAAACCTTTTGCGCTCTCAAACACTTCGATTATAACCTCGTCAACAGTTTCAGCTACGAACAGCTGTTTCAGACCATGCGTGAACTGAAACTCAGTTACCAGGAGGCAGAGCAAATGTTCCGGAGAATGGTTTTCAATGTGATAGCACAAAACTGCGACGACCACACCAAGAATTTTTCATTCCGCTTAAAACAGGGAGGAAAATGGGAACTGGCTCCTGCTTATGACGTTTGCCACGCCTACCGCCCCGACAGCGAATGGGTCAGCCAGCATGCCCTCAGCATCAACGGCAAAAGAAAAGACATCACCAAAGCCGATCTGCTGGTCATCGGACAGTCCATCAGAAGCAAAAAAGCCTCCGAAATCATCGAAGAAATCAACCACATTGTAAACCAATGGAAGTCCTTTGCCAATGCAACAGAAGTTGCCCCTGCCCTCAGGGATTCTATTGCCAAAACACTGTTGAATTTGAAATGATTGCATTTCCACAAGGGCTGATTTCTGTTTGCAACAGGCAAGACGCGAACACACAAACCTGCGTGAGGATTAGTAATGACACTTTTATTGTCGTTTACCCAAATTAAGAGCCATCCCACACTGACCGCATAGCGGTAATTCAGTACCTTTGGCCTGAATTAAAAAATAGTTGATATAATCATTAAAAACAAAAGAGATGGATAACCAGGTAGAAAAAAAATGTATTGTATGCAATGCCAGTCATAATGAAGTGCCTGTAACAAAGTTTGAGTATAAGGAAAGTGTTTTTTACATCTGTCCTCAACATATTCCGGTATTGATTCACGACCCTCAAAAACTGATTGGTTTAATCCCCGATGCCGAAAACCTGAACGCAGGATAAAAATAGGGCACAGCTGTTGGCTATTAGCAATTAGCTATTGGCGTTGGCTTCCCCTTTAGGGGACTATGGGGTGAGGAAGGAAAATTAAAAAGGTTATACGTTATGGGTTATAGGTTGTAAGTTGGATTCAAAACCTATAACCTACAACTCAAAACCTATAACTTAAAACCACCGTTCCCCCCAGGCCCAAGTATTTACTCGTACTAAAACCTCCCTTCACCCACCTTTACCGACAGTCCCCTGCCACTCGCCGATTTTTGCTTCCTCAGGCACATCATTGACTATAAATTTGCAGTGTAATTAAAAGAAAAACAATAAACAACCATAAAATTTAAAGTCATGAAAGCAAGAACATTCACCTCAGTAAAATTTCAGTCAGGCCTCTTTTCAAATTCAAGAAAAAGCAGAAGATTAGAAACATCAGCTTTGTGTCCGGTATCATCCTTAAACTGGATGAATCAATCCAATTTATTTTAAAAAGAAGAAACTATCAGAAACTATAAAAATTAAAGTCATGAAAACAAGAGCATTTACTTTAGTAAAATTTCAATCGGGCCTCTTTTCAGATTCAAGAAAAAGCAGAAGAAACACCTTAGTCTTTAATCCGGTTTCCAACATCCAGTGGATGAACAAAGCGGCTATCAGCTTTTAGCTATTAGCTTTTAGTAACTCCGAAGTTAATCTTGTTCAAAGTTGTTCAATATAGTTCAACAATGGTTTGTCGATTAACGAATTTCTTAAAAAACATTAAGGGAAATTGTTCATAAGAAAAAACGTGTACATTTGTCGCAGAAAAAAGAAACAATGAATTATAACATGCACCATCATCATCATATTACTATCCACCTCAGGTGAAAGTGATGATAATGTGCTTATATTAAAACATAAATCAAACCCATCTGAGTCATTCGGATGGGTTTTTTGTTTCCCCGTCGTAAGGCTCAGAACAACACAAAACACATGAAGAGATTAAAAATAGCTATTCAAAAGTCAGGAAGATTAAACGAGGGTTCCATGCAGTTGCTGAAAGATTGTGGTATTTTCATCGACAATGGTAAAGATCAACTAAAAGCACCGGCACGCAATTTCCCGCTGGAGATTCTGTTTCTGCGCAATGCCGATATTCCGCAGTACGTGGAAGACGGTGTTGCCGACGCTGCTATCATCGGTGAAAACATCCTGGTGGAAAAGCCCAAGGAAGCAGAAGTAGTGCAACGCCTCGGTTTTTCGCGCTGCCGGTTGTCGCTTGCGGTACCCAAAGGAATTAAGTACACCGGACCTCAGTATTTCGAAGGCAAAAAAATTGCTACCTCCTATCCTAATACACTTCAATTATTCCTTAACAAGAATAACGTAAAAGCTGAAGTACACGAGATTTCAGGATCGGTGGAGATTGCTCCCAACATCGGGCTGGCCGACGGTATTTGCGATATAGTAAGCTCAGGAAGTACATTGTTTAAAAACGGGCTGAAAGAAGTGGAAAGCTTTTTAAAGTCGGAAGCCGTGCTGGTGCGATCCAAGAAAATGGACGAAGAAGCTACAGCTATCCTGGAGCAACTGCTGTTCCGTATCCGCACAGTGCTTGAAGCCAAAAATACCAAGTACATCCTGATGAACGTCCCCAACGAAAAAATTGAAGAAGTGTCGCAACTGCTGCCCGTACTGAAAAGCCCGACGGTATTACCGCTGGCTATGGAAGGCTGGAGTTCGGTACACACCGTGATCAAGGAAGATACCTTCTGGGAAGTGATTGACCGGCTGAAAGCAGCAGGTGCCGAAGGAATTTTGGTCATCCCAGTTGAGAAAATGGTGATCTAACGGGAATGATTAATGTTGAATGATTATTGATGAATGAATGAAAGTTGTTAGTTGCAGGTTATAAGTTGTAAGTCGGATTCAAAACCTATAACTTACAACCTAATACTTAAAACCGTCGATTCACTATTCACTGTTCACTGTTCACTAATCACTAAATAAGATGAAAACATACAACAACATAAACAGAAGCGAATGGCCGGAGTTGTGCCGCAGGCCTCAGGTGAACTCTACTGAGCTGGGTTCGGTAGTCAATCAGGTTTTTGATGCGGTGCATAACAACGGAGATACAGCTGTGCTACAATACACCGAGCAGTTTGATAATGTAAAGCTGGAGTCGCTGCTGGTGACGGAAGACGAATGGGCTGCCGGAGTAGCTGAAGTTCCGTTGCAGTTACAGGCAGCCATACAACAGGCGAAGAAAAATATTGAAACCTTCCACAGCCAACAGGTTGCTCCGAAAATCGAGGTAGAAACCGAGTCCGGTGTTGTATGCTGGCAGGAAACCCGGGGCATACAAAAAGTCGGATTGTACATTCCCGGGGGCAGTGCACCGTTGTTTTCCACCGTATTAATGCTGGCTGTGCCAGCCAAACTGGCCGGATGCGAAGAAGTGGTATTGTGTACGCCTCCCGACAAGCGGGGCAACATTGCAGCGGCCATCCTGTACGCTGCTGAAATTACCGGTGTAACCAAAATAGTGAAAGCCGGAGGTATTCAGGCTATTGCCGCACTGACTTATGGCACCGAAAGTGTGCCGCAGGTGTATAAGATTTTCGGTCCGGGAAACCAGTACGTTACAGCGGCGAAGCAAAAGGCTTTTGCTACGGGCACAGCCATCGACCTACCCGCCGGTCCTTCTGAGGTTCTGGTACTGGCCGATGAAAGTGCTGTTCCTGCTTTTGTTGCTTCCGACTTGTTATCGCAAGCAGAACACGGGATGGACAGTCAGGTAGTACTGGTATCCCTGTCGGAAAACCTTCCCGGCAAGGTAAGCGAAGAAATAGAAAAACAACTACCGTTGCTGCCCCGTGCCGACATCGCCCGCAAAGCACTGGAAAATGCACGACTGCTGTATTTCAAATCCAGGGAAGAAGCATTAGGCTTCGTAAATGCCTATGCTCCGGAACACTTTATCGTATCGGTGGAAGAGGAAGATTATTTTCTGAACAATATACAGAATGCCGGTTCTGTGTTCATCGGCAATTATTCGCCTGAAAGCGCAGGTGATTATCTGTCGGGAACCAACCACACCTTGCCAACCAATGGCTTTGCCCGCAGTTTCGGCAGTCTGGGTTTGGCAGATTTCACCAAGAAAATCAGTTTTCAGCGCATCAGCAAAACAGGATTGCAAAACATCGGCAACAGTATCCTGCAAATGGCCCGCGCCGAAGGACTGGAAGCACACGCGCAAGCGGTGGAATTAAGAATGAAAAGTGAAAAATGAAAAAAGTTATAGGTTACAGGTTATAAGTTTTAAGTTGATTCAAAACCTATAACTTACAACCTAAAACTTAAAACCATCCGTTAACCACTAACGAATAACTAGTAACGAACATGACAGATATAAACAAACTACTACGCCCCCACTTATTGAACCGGAAACCTTATGCTTCGGCGCGGGATGAGTTTACCGAACCGGCGGAAATCTACCTGGATGCCAATGAGAATCCTTTTCCTTCGGCAACCAATCGCTATCCCGATCCACGTCAGGTAAAACTGAAAGCTGTTGTTGCCCGGCTGAAAGAAGTGCAGCCCGAACAGGTGTTCATTGGCAACGGCAGTGACGAGGTACTGGATTTGTTGTTTCGTGCTTTTTGCGAACCCGGTCAGGACAACGTAATCATCACCCCTCCTACCTATGGAATGTACGAAGTGCTGGCACAAATCAACAACATCTTACTCAAAGAAGCTCCGCTGAATACGGATTACAGTCTGAACGCTGAGTTATTACTCTCGCAGGTTGAGGGCAACACCAAACTTATATTTCTGTGCAACCCTAACAATCCCACAGGAAATTTACTGGACACCACTGCCGTGGAACAAGTCCTTCAATCCTTCAACGGACTGGTCGTTATTGATGAGGCCTATATTGATTTTGCAAACAATCCGGGATTTCTTCCGCAGTTACAATCCTACGATAACCTGGTTGTGGTTCAAACCCTGTCAAAAGCCTGGGGACTGGCCGGACTGAGGCTGGGACTGGGATTTGCTTCACCTGAAATTGTTCAAATCCTCGACAATATCAAACCACCGTACAACATCAACAGCAACAGTCAGCAGGAAGCACTGAAACGCCTGGCCGACCCATCAAAGGCTAAGGCACAAGTCCAACTGATTGTCTTGGAACGGGAGGATATGCGTAAGGCACTGGAAAGCCTTCCCGGTGTGCACAGGGTTTATCCTTCCGAAACTAATTTTCTGCTGGTTCAAATCGAAAACGCCACGAAAATCTATCATTCGCTGTTGCAACAGGGCATCGTCTTGCGCAACCGCAGCGGCATTCTGCACTGCAACGAATGTTTGCGCATCACCATTGGCACTCCGGAAGAAAATGCCAGAGTGCTGAAGGCATTAATAGAATTTATTTTCAACGCTAAAGAAATAAACGCATGACCAAAGTACTGTTTATCGACCGCGACGGCACGCTCATCCACGAACCGCCTGAAGATTTCCAGATTGACAGTCTGGAGAAACTGGAATACATCCCCGGTGTGTTTCGTTATTTGTCGCTGATTGCCGAAGAACTGGAGTATGAACTCGTTATTGTAAGCAACCAGGACGGGTTGGGAACCGCAGCTTATCCTGAGTCGGCGTTTGAGCTGATTCAGAAGAAAATGCTGAAAGCTTTTAGTAATGAAGGCATTGAATTTTCAGATATCCTGATAGACAAAAGCTTTGCCGAAGACAACCTCCCTACCCGCAAACCGGGCACAGGAATGCTCACCAAATACATACAGGGAGGTTATGATCTGGTAAACTCCTTCGTCATTGGCGATCGGCTGACTGACATAGAACTGGCACAAAATCTGGGATGCAAAGGAATTTTGTTTGCTTCGGAAGACCGTCAGGGTTATGACTCACAAGTACAGGCCTTACAAACCGATTCTTGGAAAACCATCTATGAATTCCTCAGGTTCGGACAGCGTACGGCATCGGTACAACGCAATACCAACGAGACTCAAATCAGCATTAAACTAAATCTGGATGGGACAGGGAAATCGGATATCAGCACGGGCATCGGGTTTTTCGACCACATGCTGGACCAGCTGAGTCGTCACGGTTCCTTCGATCTGAGCGTGCAAACCAGGGGCGATCTGCAGGTGGACGAGCACCACACCATTGAAGATACGGCACTGGCACTGGGACAGGCGTTTAAAGAAGCACTGGGCGACAAAAGAGGCATCTGCCGCTATGGATTCACCATTCCTATGGACGACAGTCTGGCCACAGTTACCGTGGACTTTGGCGGCAGAAACTGGCTGGTCTGGAACGCTGAATTCAACAGGGAAAAAATTGGCGAAATGCCTACGGAAATGTTTTTCCACTTCTTTAAATCCTTTTCCGATAAGGCAGAGTGCAACCTGAACATCAGCGCCACCGGCGACAACGAACACCATAAAATTGAAGCCATTTTCAAGGCCTTTGCCCGTGCACTGAAAATGGCGGTGCAACGCGATAAAAAAAGTAATCAACTACCCACCACAAAAGGAATATTATGAGCAACAGGAAAATTAATATCGCCATTATTGACTATGGTGCCGGTAATGTGAAATCGGTGCAATTTGCCCTGGAACGTATAGGGTTTTCAGGAGTCCTCACCGACGATATTACCACCATCGAGCAGGCAGATAAAGTCATTTTCCCCGGTGTGGGAGAAGCGCGCAGTGCCATGCAGGCGCTAAAAGACAAAGGACTGGATACTGAAATTCCTAACCTCAAACAGGATGTTTTGGGTATTTGTCTGGGCATGCAACTAATGTGCGATTATTCGGAAGAAGGCGGCACCGAAGGGATGGGCATCTTTCCCGGTAAGGCTAAAAAGTTTCCCGTACCCCTGAAAATTCCTCATGTGGGATGGAACCAAATCAGCAAACTGAAAACAGAGCTGTTTCAGCAGGTAAATGAAGCATCGTTTGGCTATTTTGTGCACAGTTTTTATGTCCCTTTGTCGGAATGGACCGTGGCACAAACCGATTATTCGTTTCCTTTTTCAGCCGCGCTGGCCAAAGACAATTTTTACGGATGTCAGTTTCACCCGGAAAAAAGCAGTCTGGTCGGAGAACAGATTCTCAGAAACTTTTTGGCTTTATGAAATATCTTGAAAGAATACCAAACCCAAACGTCCCCATCGCGAGGAATTTCAGACGAAGCGATCTGTTATTTCCCGATACTTCAAATACACAGATTGCTTCTCCCGATAAATCAGGATCGCAATGACGCTTAATTTTATAATTATTAATTGAACACCATGAAAATAATACCCGCAATAGACATCATCAACGGGAAATGTGTGCGCCTTGAGCAGGGCGACTTTTCCAAGCAAAAATCCTACGAAACTGACCCGCTGGAATATGCAAAACAGTTGGAAGGCCAGGGATTTCAATACCTGCACCTGGTAGATCTGGACGGTGCCCGTAAGGGAGAGATTATGAACCTTGATATACTGGAAAAAATCTGCAACAACACTACATTGAAAGTGGATTTCGGGGGCGGTATTAAAACCCGTGAAACTGTAAAATCCGTGTTGAATGCAGGGGCACAACAGTTTACTGCCGGAAGCATTGCTGTACTTCATGCTGAAACCGTACTGGAGTGGGCAGAAGAATTTGGTCCGGAGCGTATTATTCTAGGGGCTGATGTCAAAGACGAAACCATACACATCAACGGGTGGAAAACAGATACTGGTATTTCGCTGTACTATTTCCTGGAGAAATTTGTAGTCCATGGGCTGCAGTCGGTCATTTGTACCGACATCAGTAAAGACGGACTATTGCAAGGCAGTTCAGTAGAATTATACAGAGATATTCTGGAAGAATTTCCTGACCTGAAACTCATTGCCAGCGGCGGAGTACATAGTCTGGAGAACATCCGTGAGCTGAAAGCCGAAGGACTGTACGGCGCTATTGTGGGGAAAGCCTTGCTGGAAAATAAGATTAACCTGAAAGAACTCTTCGCCGATGCTGACTAAAAGAATCATACCCTGCCTCGATATCAAAGACGGCCGTACCGTTAAAGGCACAAATTTCGTTTCGCTGAAAGATGCGGGAGATCCGGTGGAACTGGCACGACTGTATTCCGAACAGGGTGCCGACGAACTGGTATTTCTCGACATCACGGCTACCCACGACCGGCGCAAAACCTTTGCTGAGCTGGTGGAAAAGATTGCCAGAGAAATCAGTATTCCGTTTACCGTGGGCGGTGGCATCAGCACTGTGGAAGATGTACAGGTATTGCTGAAAGCCGGTGCCGATAAGGTGTCGGTAAACACGGCTGCGGTAAAAGAACCTGAACTCATCCGAACGCTTGCCGAGAAATTTGGCAGTCAGTGTATTGTGCTGGCCATTGATGCCAATCTGGTGAATAGTGAATGGAAAGTGTTCACCACTGGAGGCCGCCATGCAACAGATATCAATTTATTTGACTGGGCAAAACAGGGAGAGGCACTGGGTGCAGGAGAAATCCTGTTCACGGCTATGACACGCGACGGAACCAAAGACGGCTTTGATTTGGAAGCCAACAAAAGGCTGTCCGAAAGTCTTCGGATACCGATTATTGCTTCTGGAGGTGCCGGAAACATGAATCACTTCACGGAAGTATTTCAGCAGGCCAATGTGGATGCCGCTTTGGCAGCCAGCGTATTCCACTACGGAGCAATCGGTATACAGGAATTAAAGAAAGAACTGCAACGACAAAAAATTAATGTAAGAATATAACAGCTTAAGGCGTAGAGCATAGGGCTAAGAGCAAATTGAAAACAGAAACAAAAAAAAGATGAAAGTCAACTTCGATAAAAACAACGGACTGGTTCCGGCCGTCATTCAAGATGCCGAAACCAAACAGGTACTCATGCTGGGTTATATGAATGAGGAATCCCTGCAAAAGACACTGGATACGAAACTTGTAACCTTTTATAGTCGCAGCAGGCAGCAACTGTGGACCAAAGGCGAAACCAGTGGTAATTATCTGAACCTGGTGAGTATGGAACCCGACTGCGATCAGGACACTTTGCTGGTGAAGGTGAATCCTACAGGACCTGTTTGTCACCTTGGGACTGATACCTGCTGGGGCGAAGAAAACAAACTACAATGCGGTTTTCTTACCCAACTGGAAAGCATCATCACCGACAGAATTGAGAATCCTTCGGAAGCTTCCTACACCAGCCGTCTGGTGCGCAAGGGAATCAACAAAGTAGCACAGAAAGTGGGTGAAGAAGCTGTGGAAGTCGTTATTGAATCCAAAGACAACAACGACGATTTATTTCTTAATGAATCAGCCGATTTGCTGTACCACTACCTGATTTTATTGCAGGCCAAAGGTTATAAATTCAGAGATGTATTAAAGGTGTTGGAAGGAAGGAATCACTGAGAGTGAATTAAGTACTTGAAGTGCCTAAAGCTCATGGGGTGCCTAAAGTCCGTAGAGTTTTGAGTCACTCAGTCACGTGGTCGCCTCTGTTTTGACTTGCCTGCAGAGACATTTCCGGGTCAGGCTACACATCGGCCCCAAAAACCTGGAAGGTCGCTGCGCTGAATAAAATTACAACGACTTAACTTCATCTATCAACTTTTGTAATGAATCTTTGGCATTACCGAACAGCATACGGGTCTGATCGAGGAAAAACAGAGGGTTCTCAATACCTGCATAACCCGTACCCATACCCCTTTTCATTACGATAATATTTTTTGCTTTATCGGCACGGATAATGGGCATACCGTAAATGGGGCTTCCCGGCATATCCACAGCAGCAGGATTTACCACATCATTGGCCCCAATCACTACCACCACATCAGTTTGTTCCATTTCTGGGTTAATGTCGTCCATTTCAACCAATTTACTGTATGACACATCGGCTTCAGCCAGCAACACATTCATATGTCCCGGCATACGTCCGGCCACCGGATGAATGGCATACTTCACCGTCACCCCTTTGCTTTCCAACAACTTTTCCAATTCATGAACCGTATGCTGCGCCTGAGACACAGCCAGTCCGTAGCCTGGAACTACAGTAACTTTAGATGAATAAGCCATCAATACAGCTGCATCGCTGGGCTGGATTTCTTTAATCACACCCCCTTCTTCGCCCTGTGCTCCGGACGAACCACCAAAAGCTCCCAGAATAACATTCAACAACGAACGGTTCATGGCATTACACATCACTATAGTCAATATTGTACCGGCAGCACCTACCAGGATACCACCCAGAATCATCATGTAGTTAGCATACAAAAATCCTGTAAAGGCTGCAGCAACACCCGTAAGAGCATTCAGCAAGGATATCACCACCGGCATATCGGCACCTCCAATGGGCATTACAAACAGCACACCATATAATAAAGAAATAAAAAGCAAGCCAAACATCAGCCAGGTTACAGTCGGAGTTACACTTCCAGCCATCATCAGCACGACAATAAATCCAATAGAAATTGCCAACAGTAAAAGGTTCACATACTTCATTAAACCTGAACGGATGTCCCCCACTTTGCCTTCCAGCTTACCATAAGCAATCATACTACCCGAAAAAGCCACGGCTCCTACAAGAATACCCAAAAGCGAAACAAGTATGGTTCCTTTATCCTGCAAACTGGTTTCGTAAAATCCCATAAATGAAATCATAGCAGAAGCAAGGCCGCCTGTAGCATTAAAAAACGAAACCAACTGGGGCATAGCTGTCATTTTTACCTTTCGGGCAATATACCATCCGATAATACTGGCCGCTCCGATACTCAGGAAAATATAACCCAGGTTTTGAATCCCGTGTCCCTGTTTATCGGTTTGTAAAAGAATTGTCATCAATGAAGCCAGAAACATACCGGCAGCTGCCCACAAATTACCGCGACGGGCTGTATCGGGTTTATTTTGTAGTTTCAGTCCCACTACAAAAAACACAGCCGAAAGCAAATAACTAAATTCCAGTATAGTTTCGGCGGTAGTAAACTGTATATCCTGTTGTAAATGAAAAATCTCGTTCATTATTCTTTGGTTTTTTTCTTTTTAAACATTTCGAGCATCCTGTCCGTTACCACAAACCCACCGGTAACATTCAATGTTGCCATAAACAAGGCAATACTTCCTACCAAAATATTAAGCCAGTCGGTAGCATGGCCCACATAAATAATGGCACCAACAATAACCACTCCACTGATGGCATTGGCACCAGACATTAGCGGGGTGTGCAATACTGACGGAACACTGGCAATAAGTTCAAACCCCAGGAAAGTGGCCAGTACCACAATAAAAATCTCCTGATGATAAGCATATAAAAATTGAATGACTGCATCCATAACTTGTCTATTTAATCATGTTCTTAATTCGTTCACTCACCAATTCGTGGTTTTGGACCACACAGCTTTCGCGGATAATTTCATCCTCAAAATCCATAGTAAATTGCCCCTTTTCAGGAATCATCAGCTTCAGAAAATTAATCAGGTTATTACCATACATGGTACTGGCATCAATGGGCATAGAAGAAGGATAATCTGAATTACCTACGACTGTTACCTGATGATGAACAACATTTTCTCCGGATTTTGTTACTGCACAGTTGCCTCCGGTGGAAGCCGCAAGGTCAATAATTACAGATCCTGGTTGCATATGCTCTACTGTATCTTTAGTAATAAGAACCGGCGCTTTCTTGCCCGGAATTTGTGCAGTGGTAATCACGACATTACTACTGATGGCATGTTCCTGAATAAGTTGCTGTTGCTTTTGCTTATATTCTTCGGTTTGTTCTACAGCGTATCCACCTGCGCTTTTATCTTCAGTAGCACCTTCCACTTCCACAAATTTGGCACCCAGGCTCTGCACCTGCTCTTTTACTGCCGAACGCACATCAAAAGCTTCAACCTGTGCACCCAGTCGGCGTGCTGTAGCAATAGCCTGTAAACCTGCAACTCCTGCGCCTAAAATAAGAACCCTGGCCGGACGAATGGTTCCTGCAGCAGTCATAAACATTGGAAAAAACCGGGGCAATAGCATAGCGGCTTCCAAAACCGCTTTATATCCGGCTACCGTTGCCATAGACGACAAAATATCCTTATCCTGAGCACGCGTAATTCGCGGAATGATATCCATACTGAAAGCTGTTACTCCATTTTCTTTTAACACCTTAACCGCTTCTGAATCTCCCAAAGGGTTCATAACAAAAATCAATATTTTATCCTTGTCCAGTGCTTGCAGTTCCTTTCTATCAGGAAGGTTTATTCCCACCAACACATCGGCTTCCTTTAGAAGTTCTGAACGCGAAAGAATTCGGGCACCTGAGGATTCATAATCCTGATCATTGGAAAACGAACGATCTCCTACCCCCTCTTCGATCAGCACCTGATGTTCCAAATCAGTAATTTTCTTCACATGAGCAGGCAACAAAGCCACACGCTGTTCAAAGGAAGGTTCTTTAAGAATGGCTAACTTCATAATGTAGTATTTTAATACCTAAATTTTTATGAGCCCTGTAAATGTATAGAATTTTTTCTGCAAACCACTGTTAAATATCTTGAAAACTTAATAGCAGATCGATCTCAAAGCATTTTAAACATTGGGTTTGCCTGATTCTTTTTTATCTTTGCTTTAGTAATTAATTCTTCGAAAATCATGCTTCTTATTATCTCACCAGCCAAAACCATGGATCAGTCATTACCGGCAAAAATACATCAGTTTACTCGGCCAGTACTGATAAAAAAAGCAGAATTTCTGGTGAAACAAATGAAACGCCTGTCGGTAAAACAACTGGCAGAATTATTGAAAATTAACCCTAATCTGGCTCAGGTCAATTACGAAAGGTATCAGCAATGGCATCTGCCTTTTGATTTAAATAATGCCAGGCCATCAATTTATACTTTTAAAGGTGAGGTTTTTCACGGTCTTGAAGCAGAGAGATTCAGCACTGAAGACATTCTTTATGCCCAGGATCATCTTCGTATAATGTCGGGACTTTATGGTGTATTGAAACCCCTTGACCTCATTCAGCCCTATCGTCTTGATGTTGCTGACCCGTTCTTTTTTAAAGAGCAAAACCTTTATCAGTTTTGGAAAAAAGATGTAACCAACAATATATTGGAAGATTTAACCCGACTAAAATCACCTGTTTTAATTAACCTGGCATCCAACGAATATTTCAAAATACTGGATACAAAACGTATGACAAACTCTGTAATTACACCTGTATTTAAAGAAAGTAAGGGTAATGAATTTAAGATTGTTACCATGTATGCTAAAAAGGCGCGTGGATTAATGGCACGCTTCATTATTCAGAACCGTATTGAAAATCCTGAACAAATGAAGCTTTTTGATTCTGAGGGGTATTTTTTTAATGTCAGTTTATCATCTGAAACTGAATTTGTATTCACACGCTAATTCTTTGCTTTGTCTTTTAGACCAAAATCTTAGATTTCCAGAAAATCTGGAGCATTTTTTTGATTTTATTGAATCATTACTGGTTTTATTGTCTTAAAAATTGATCTTTTTTTAGAAATAAAATCTATAGAAGCCAACAATTACTACTTTTTTTCCTAAAGTGTATTTTAGAGGGATTAACATTAGTTTAATTTTTTTAATTTTTTTTAACAATTCATTGTTACACAAATAACTGTATCCCAATAAATTACATCGTATAAATCAGGTTATCAACGCTTTAAAACGTTTGCGAAAACACAAATCAGGGCTTTTACGACCTTATAATTCCCTATTTTAGCCCGAAAAATTGACACAATTCATTAATCAAATTTTTTATTTATGAAAAATGTAAAATTACTCTTCATCATTTTAATGAGCTTTCTCTTTATCGGAGCCGGCATGGCTCAGGGAGTAGTGAAAGGTGTTTTAAAAGACGCCCAAACTGGAGAAACCCTGATCGGCGCTACCGTATTAGTAAAGGGAACCAACGTTGGTGTAACCACCAACCTTGACGGAAGTTTCTCACTGAAAGTTCCCTCAGAAAAAAACACCCTACAGTTCAGTTATGTAGGTTACGAATCGAAAGAAATGATGGTTACAGTATCCAATGGTTCAACCAAAGATCTTGGAAACGTAACAATGAAACCAAGTTCAATCGGTTTAGCTGAAGTAAATGTTTTGGCTTCAATTGCTGTTGACCGTGAAACACCAGTTGCTGTTTCTACAGTTCAGCCAGCCATTATCGAAGAAAAACTGGGCAGCCAGGAATTCCCTGAAATCCTAAAAACCACACCTTCTGTATATGCTACCAAAGGCGGTGGTGGTTATGGCGATTCACGTATTAACCTGCGCGGTTTTAGCTCAAACAACATTGGTGTACTAATTAATGGTGTTCCTGTAAACGACATGGAAAACGGAAAAGTTTACTGGTCTAACTGGGCAGGTCTTTCTGATGTTACCCAGATTATCCAGGTACAACGTGGTTTGGGCGCTTCAAAATTAGCTTTATCATCAGTTGGTGGAACCATTAATATTCTAACTAAGACTACAGATGTTCAACAAGGCGGATCAGTGTATTCGGGTATTGGAAACGATGGTTTACACAAGTTTATGTTTACACTTTCTACCGGGTTAATGGATAACGGATGGGCTATCACCCTTTCCGGTGCCCGTACCTATGGTAATGGTTACGTTAACGGAACCGATTTTGATGCTTATTCATATTTCTTTAATGTATCAAAACAAATCAACAAAGATCAAAGAGTTTCGTTTACAATCTTTGGTGCTCCTCAGTGGCACAACCAGAGAGGAAACCAACACTTAATCAAAACTTATTTAGGGCAGAATGATGCCATTCCTTATCCTGTTCAGTCTGAATACAGATACAACAGTGATTATGGTTACCGCGACGGAAAAGTATATGGTGGAGCTTATGGTTACAACGTATACCATAAACCTCAGGCTTCATTAAATCACTTCTGGCAAATTAATGATAAAACTATCTGGACAACTGCAGTTTACGCATCAATTGCAACCGGCGGTGGTCGTAGGGTTGATGGAACAGGATCACAGATGTTGAACTGGGATTACAAACTCGACCAACCTTATAGTTCAACAAAGTTAACCCCTGAAGGTTATTATGACTATAATGCTGTTATGGATATCAACAAAGCTTCTTTAAACGGTTCTCAGGCAATAATTGGAATGAGCATCAACTCACACCAATGGTATGGTGTTCTTTCAACTTTGAACACTAAAGTTAATGATATTAATGTTACTGCTGGTATTGACGGACGTTACTACATTGGCAAACATGCCAAACAAGTTGATGATTTATTAGGCGGATCATTTTTTATTGACAACTCAGATATCAACCGTGCTGCTTACACCCCCTTAAAAAAAGGAGATTACTATTCATATTATAATGATGGCATCGTACGCTGGATTGGAGCTTTCCTGCAAGGAGAATATGTAAAGAATAATTTTTCAGCATTCTTATCAGGTTCTATCTCATCAAAGGCATACAATCGTAAAGACTATTTTCAATATACACCTGGAAATCAATATTCAGGTTGGGTGAATTTTATGCCATGGAGTGTTAAAGCAGGTGCCAATTACAACCTTACCACACACCATAATATTTATGTAAACGGTGGTTATTTTACTAGAGCTCCCTATTTTAATGTTGTTTATCCTAATTTTACCAACGACATTAATAACAATGCTAAATACGAAAGAGTATTTTCAACTGAATTCGGATATGGTTATACTTCCAGTAAATTAAACGTGCGCTTCGGTCTTTACAGAACCATGTGGTTAGATAAAGGATTAACCATTAATTTGGGAAGTGTCCGTTCAAACATTAGCGGATTAGATGCTTTACACCAGGGTGCTGAATTAACTGCAACGTACAAACCTTTCCAAAAGCTTTTCTTAACCGGTATGTTTTCACTGGGAGACTGGAGATGGAAAAATAACGTGTCTTTTGATGCATATGATGACAACAACGTTTATCAGGGAACATACAACGCATATTTGAAAAATATTCACGTTGGAAACTCTGCTCAAACTACTGCAGCTATCAGTGCTCAAATGGAAGTTGTAGAAAACCTTAAAGCAGGTATCGATTTTACATACTACGGAAGAAACTATGCAGAATTTGATCCTTCTTACAGAACAGACCCGGCTGATGTATCAGATGCATGGATGATGCCAAATGTTGGCCTCATTGACCTGAATGCTGATTACAAATTTAAAATCGGTAATTTCAGAGCCACTTTGTATGCCAATGTAAACAACCTGTTCAATACTGCTTACATTGCTGATGCTACTGATGGAGCTACGCACGATGCAGGATCAGCATTAGTATGGTATGGCTTTGGCCGTACATGGTATTTCGGTCTGAAAATTAAATTCTAATCTAAACGAGAATTGTACAATTTAAAAACAATAAGAATGAACAAGTTATATAAATTTCTATTAATACTGCTTGTTGGGCTTGCATCCTGTAATCCGATGAATGATATTTACAATCAACTGGATAAAGAGGTTCAGCCCCCACAAGCCACATTTGAATATACACTTACCGATGCCGACTATTCTTCAATTTCTTCTGCAGCATTGAAAAATGCAACAAATGCTGAAGATTCAGCCACAGCCAGCAACATCGGATCAACCAACTCATTACCTGAAGGTTTTGCTGCACAATATGTTCCGGCATTAATTCAAAAAATGTATCCTGCTTTGGGTAAAGGATCAACTGCTAACGTTACCTATAATTTCAACAATGGATATGTTACCAGTGTAATTGAGAGCTACACTTTAAGTGATACCGATTACGAAGCTATGGGTGGGGCCGTTGCCATTTACAAATACTTCTCTCCATCCAATGCTCCTGAAGATTACCTACCAGATTTTTTGAGCACAAAATTTTCAGCAGCTACTGACGGAACATATGAATTTGTAACTTACAATTATTCCGCTACCGACCCACAATTTGGAGAAGTCACTGTATTTAGTGATGACTTTAGTAACGGACTGGTTAATTTTGACTCTGTAAGTATTGTCGGTGATCAGAAGTGGTATGGATCTTCCTACACATCCACCTCAGGAACTGATTATTTTGCTAAAATTTCCGGATATTCAGGCGGTGCACAGGATAATGAAGACTGGCTAATCTCTCCAGCAATTAATCTAAACGGATATATTGATGCCAAACTTGAAGTAAGCCAGGCAGCCAAATACTTAAACGATGAGTGGGATCAGATTCAGGTTCTAATTTCCAGTGATTACTCAGGAGATGTTACAACTGCCAACTGGACTCAGGTAACAATTGACACACTGCCATCCGGATCAGATTATACATTTGTATCCTCAGGAAAAGTAGATATCTCAGCATATAATGGAATGACTATTCATGTAGCATTCAAATATCTTTCCACTACAACAAATGCTGCCACATGGGAAATTAACTACATAAAAGTATACGGAACCGTACCCAGTAAAACTTCCGTTGCCGTCGGACCTGTTGCAACAACTGCTCTATACAAACTTTCAGGTACAACCTGGGGTGAAGTAAGTACAAGTGATTATTACATGCTCACAGCAGATGATTATAACGCTATGGGGAACCCGGGACCTGGTAAGT
>JAFGXS010000010.1 GCA_016936505.1 Bacteroidales bacterium
TCCTTTAACCTTGGTACTTTGAACTTTTTCCTTTAACCTTGGTACTTTGAACTTTACCCTTTACCCTTTATCCTTTACCCTTTTTCCTTCTTGTATTCCAGTAATTCTTTCCTGTAAAACTTAATCAGTTTTCCTATTCTGAAATGCGGGAGTTCGTTTTGTTCACACATTGCATACAACTTGGTTCGGCCTATTCCCAATAAAGTTCGTGCTTCCCGGGTACCGATGACTTCCTGCTCATCAGGTTCATTTGCCTTAATGCCGGAAACTCCGGGTTCTTCCGGATAGCTTTTTTTCCTGTCCCGGCCAGGCGGCTTTATATCGGGCTTTGGGGATAAGGATTCTGCCTGTGGTTTCCGTGACTGGATAAAACCGGGATAATAAACCATTTCAAACCACTGTTCGGTCTGTTCCACGGCTTTACGGTTTTGTTTCAGAGATGCATAATCGGTAATCATGTTGTTCAGACTGTCCAGCAGTGTTTCCGGCCTGCAATAATCCGGGTACAGGATTTGTATTTCAGACTCTGTCATACGGAGCCCGGTATCGGTAAAGAAAAGAATGGCAGCATCATCGGGCGTTGTTTCCTGTTCAAACCTATCCCTTGCCCTGTGCCGTAGATCATGCACGATATGCATCCAGTGGTTTACATGGTACAGCTTCATTGTTTCCGAAGCTTTCTCAATAATCTGCTCCAGATGATTCAGACTGTACAGTACCGACTCAAATACCAGCAGCCGGTAAAACATGATCTTGCTGTTGCTCACTTTCAGATGCTTCATGCTCTGGTGTAGTCTTACGCTTCTGGCATTCAGAGTAATGCTGGCAAACAGATTCCACTCTTCTATCAAACCGGAGGAAACAGCGATATTTCTCTTTTTGAAAATAGTCAGCAGATTCCCGAAGAAAGAGTTTTTGGGGTGTTTGATCAGGTCAGAAAGAATGAGTCGGTAAAACAGTATGTCCTGATGTTCGGGCAGCCAGGGCATCAAACTGTCGTACAACAGGTGGTGAAAACTTTGTAACGGAAGAGTAGGAATATCACCTGTCTGATTTTCTTTTAAAGCATTGGTTTTCATTTGTTATTTTTGAATGCAAGATACAAGAACTGTTCCAAATATTGATTTCATTTTCCGTTCTCCCGATTCTGTCCGATTGGGTTTTGCAAATACCCGTTTATTATAGTTGTTCGTCATTGCGCGGAGTCCCTCTGCTCGGGACGACAAAGCAATCTGTATTGAAAACCGGTCTTTTTATTGAAAGAGATCGCTTCGTCGGTCACTTTTGGTGAATAGTGATTTGTGAATCGGGGGAGTCAACGTAAACTAAGAGATAACTTCCCTTTTCGTCATTGCGAAGCCATGCTGAAATACTATTGGTACTTTAAGATCCTGGAATGAAAATCAAACCGGGAGTAAATAATGGCTGAAGCAATCTGTATTGAAAATCAATCTTTTTTCATAAAGAGATCGCGCTTCGTTGTTCACCTCCTCGCGATAGGGACGGGCAGTTTTAGTGAATCGTGAATCGTTATTCGGAGGAGTCATCTTTGAAAAGGAGGACCCTCTTTAACCTTTTTCCTTTAACCTTGGTACTTTGAACTTTTTCCTTTAACCTTTTTCCTTATCTCTCCGCTCTTCGCCCTGCGCTCCTCCTCTTTACCCATTAACAAAAAACCCCGAAACCATCAACTGGTCCGGGGTCAGGAATCCGCGACAAGATAGTATTGCTGCGGAAAGAAGAAAGACTACAGTACCGCTATCGGTCCTGCATACACACTGGTGGATACAGTGTGCAGGTTAGGAGTGCCCTCCAGCACCTTCACTCCGAAGAATCCCACATAACAGTGAACCTGGGTGTTACTGTAGCTGGCGGGCAGGTCAATCTCCGTACTGCCGGCTGAGCGCGATGCCGCATTCAGGCGCAATACGGAAGTTCCCTTTTCGGGACTGTACACTCCCACATACAGAATGTCCCCTGCATCGGCACCGCTTTCGCTGCTGTTGTCGGTCCAGGAAAGGCTCAGCTTGCCAGCGTTAACAGCTTCAATCTGTAAGCCTTCAATTTTGGGAAGAACACCCTCTGCCAAAACAGCCTTGCTGAAATCAACACTGAAGCCGCTGGCATAGTCACCCTGCAAAGCATGATGATAATTGTACGACAGGGCAGCGTTGAAAGCAGAGGCCCGTTCGGCTGAAGGTTTAAAGCCCATGCGGATCAGCTCGATCTGTGGCCTGAGAAACTCAATCAAAACCTTGAATTTCATCCGCTGACTTTGTTGAAGAATAGTATTGGCTTGTTTCACCCCGGTAGGCACCGAACGGAGATAATCTATTCCGTTCCAGTGTCCGCCAATCACGTTTCCGATTTTACCGGAAATTCCGCCGAGGATACCATTTTTAATTGTTCCCATTTGGAAAAAAATTAAAGATTAATAAATAAATGAACTGTCGTCAGTTTGTTTTACCGGTAATGAACTGAACTGCCCTGTCTTCTCCATAAACCGTGCAATTCCAGGGAAAGGGACCAAACGGTACACCTGTCATTTCCTTTTTGTACCGTTGTCGTTTTGTCGGCTGACTTTGGTGTTGTTTGATGTTGGTTTTGCAGAGGAATGTGGAGTCTAAAATTCTTCCATATAAATAGCATCTCCGTACCAAAACCGTACTTTCTGTATGCAACGTGTATGCAAAAGTGGAGAAAGGCCTGTGATCAAAGGGGTTTAACCCTGTTTGGAGTATAGATGGTATAGCGTTGGTATAGCGATGGTATGGAAAAGAACCCGGTGAAACAACTTATTTTGTGGGTTTCATTTCAATGGTTTTAATGAAACTATTGTATTTATCCGGATTAATTCAATACCTTTGTCAGTGACAAGATGATTCAGTGAGAGAGATTTAAACATTGGTTTTCTAATGGGTTGTCTGCAAAACTAACAGTATAATGATCAGGAGCTTAATAAAAACGTATGCCGGCCGTTTCCTTTCCCGATGGATAATATTGTCTTTTGATCTGGCAATAACAGCGGTTGCTTTTTTATTTGCTTATCTCATCAGGTACAACTTTTCTTATGAAGAATCAATCAATCTTTATCACATAGAAATACAGTTGGTACTCTCTACTCTGGTCTATATGGTGGGGTACTTGATTTTTGGCTCTTATAACGGCATTGTCAGGCATACAGGGGTAATGGATGCCTTAAAGATTTTTAAGTCAACGACTGCTTCTTTTGTTTTGTTACTTTTGTTTTCAATAGCACTTCATGCTTCCGATACTTATGTCTTTCTGAGGACTTCGTATGGAATTCTGGTGATTCATTATTTATTGGTGATGTTTCTGTTATCCGGAAGCAGAATTTTCATCCGGTTGGTTTATACCCATTATTTCAAGCAAAACGGCAAGAGAAAAATTCGTGTGGTTATCTATGGTGCAGGGGCTGCAGGACTGATTACCAAAAATGTATTGTTGAAAGATCCTGTTTACTATTATGATGTTGTGGCATTTATTGATGATAACCCCTTTAAAATAAAAAAAACACTGGAAGGAATTCCCGTGCTTTCTCCAAAGCAGGCACTTCAAAAAAAGTACATCAAAAGTCATAGCATAAGCCAGATGATCATTGCTATTCAGGTGATGAATCCGCAACGTCGGAAAGAAGTAGTGGAAAAGGGCCTGGATTTACAACTGGAGGTAAAAGTGGTTCCTTCTATTGATTTATGGATTAATGGCCAGCTGAGTTCGCAACAATTGAGACGGGTAAAGATCGAAGAACTCCTGGAACGGGAACCTATTCAGCTGGACAATAAAAATGTGGAGCGGGAGTTGAAAAACAAGGTGGTATTGATTACCGGTGCTGCCGGAAGTATTGGTAGTGAGATTGTGCGTCAGGTATTAAATTACGAACCGGCAAGGGTGATTTTAATCGACCAGGCAGAATCGGCACTCTATGATCTTCAGTTTGAACTAAAATCTACTCCTAATTTTCAACAGGTTTTCCTTCGAATGGAATTTGTGGTGGCCAGTGTGAAAGACCGGTTGCGTATGGAGCGGCTGATAGAATTATACAAACCTAATGTAATTTATCACGCAGCAGCCTATAAGCATGTTCCATTGATGGAAGCTCATCCTTATGAAGCCCTTTTGGCAAATGTGTTTGGTACTAAGGTTATGGCTGACCTGGCTGTGAAACATAAGGTTGAAAAGTTTGTAATGATCAGTACAGATAAAGCGGTAAATCCGACCAATATCATGGGAGCTTCCAAACGCATTGCTGAGATTTATATTCAGTCTGTGGCCAATGGTGGAACCAAATTTGTAACAACCCGTTTTGGTAATGTTCTGGGTTCGAATGGTTCTGTTGTTCCTTTATTTAGAAAACAAATAGAGAATAAAGGTCCGGTTACAGTGACCCATAAAGATATTACCCGTTACTTTATGACCATACCCGAAGCTTGTAACCTTGTTTTGGAGGCCGGAGCTATGGGTAAAGGAAGTGATATTTTTGTGTTTGACATGGGTGAACCTGTACGGATTTACGATATGGCCCGTAAAATGATTCAATTGTATGGATTTCAACCGGATAGGGATATTGAAATAGTTGAGGTGGGATTACGCCCCGGAGAAAAACTTTACGAAGAGTTACTGAATAATAAGGAAAACACATTACCTACCCATCATCCTAAAATCATGAGGGCAAGGGTTCGTAAAGTTGCTCCCGATGTATTGGAACGGCTCATCAATGAATTATCAGCGCAGATCATTGAGCATGATGACTTCGCTCTGGTCTCCAAAATGAAACAGATCGTTCCGGAATATGTGAGCAATAATTCCGTTTTTGAAAGCCTGGATAAAAAGCTTAACTAACCTGTGTTCCCCGGATAAATAGTATATACCTGTAACTTTTATCTTTTCCTTGTCCCTTGGCCTATGACAGTGAATAGTGATTTGTGAATCGCTTGTTATAAGTTTTATGTTGTAGGTTGTAAGTTGGTTTAAAAACCTAAAACCAAAAACCCACAACCAAAAACCCACAACCTAAAACTTTTTTCATTTTGAACTTTTTCCTTTACCCTTTGACCTTTACCCTGTCAATGCCTGAAATAGGTTGACCACTTTTATGAATAAAAAAGAGATAAAAATGGCAACGAGAGAACAATTTAAGATGACCACACA
>JAFGXS010000066.1 GCA_016936505.1 Bacteroidales bacterium
GAGGCTAACTGCTTGTATAAAAAAACAACATTAGAACCTATTGTTATAAGTGAGTGAAAACGGTCAACTAAATACAGGCATCAACAATTCAAAACCTACAACTCACAACTTACAACCTAAAACCATCTATTCACCAATAACGATTAACCACAAAGCTGTCAGGGATTGGTAAAAAAATTTCGAAATAAACTTTATAGAGTTCAAAAAAATATCTACATTTGGAAATGAACCCTTTACATCTCAAAAAACTCCCTTACGGCAGATAAATACAGATGATTTAGTTAACCAGGATTCAACATAGACAAGGAATAGGGATCGCAACCGTTCTTTGATGTATTGTATGAACAAAATGACACCTTCTTTCAGTGTTTTGCCCGTGGCAGTGCGCCAGAAGAGGAATTTTTTGAGTAGTAATCATTAACCTGACCTGTGGTAACCATTAACCTGTGTAGTAACAATTGCTAACCCGAAAGTAGAATTCTATCACCTGACTACCGGCAACTATTGACCTGACTTGTGGTAACCATTAACCCGGGTTCTATCCTATATCGACCCATTAGCGGCAATCATTAACCTGACTTGTGTTAATTGTTAACCCCACTACTGACAAGCTCATCTTGAAGCGGATCTCTTTTGACCTGAGCTGTATGATCATTAAAACCGGCATAAAACCGTTTGTTACGCAGATTTTATTGTTTTGTAACAGATGTTTTCGGTCTGTTTTACTTCTCATGCCCCTTGTGGGCAATCCTTTTCCCTTTCATCATACCATGAAAGGTGTTGAATTTATTTTTTATTTATTTAAAACCATCAGTAATGAAATTTTCAAGAAATTACAATTTATCTGATGCTCTCTTTTTAGAGTATGCAGATGTGGTCGGGGCCGGTTTGCCCGACGATTTGGCGGTATTTACCGCCTTTGATGTAACCTTTACCAACGAGTATGTAACCCAATTGCTGGAGGCCATTGCCACCGCCAAAACCATTCCCTCCGATGAGGTGCTTCAGGCCCGGGTTTCGGAAGAAACCGAGCATGTCAAACAAGCTTTAACCGATAGTTATGAAGATTACAAAACGCTGGCGTATTTTGTCCGTAAAGCTTTTAAAGACAGTCCTGCCGTACAAAAGCAGTTTGGCTCTAATGAAGTTCAGAAAGCCAAAAAGAGTCAGCCCAAGATGATTCTGTTTATGGATTCGCTGGCTAAAACAGCCGCCGAATACAAAGAAACGCTGGTGCAGTCCGGTTGTGCTGCAACGCTTATCGACGGGCTTGCTGCCAGGGCCGACAGCCTGCGTGAAGCCAATGTGGCACAGGAACGTGCTAAAGACAACCGCCGCCTCCAAACACAGGACAGGATTCAGAAACTGAATCAACTGTATGAGCTGCTGTTGCCGCTGGAAAAAGCGGCGCACTTTGTTTTTAGTAATGACCCGCAGCGATTGAAAACATACTCTATTCCTCAACCGCCTAAAAAGGCAAAGGAAACGGAACTTCCCGAAACGGAGTAGGTTGTAACTAATGAGGCTCCCGGAAACACAGCTTTTCGGGAGTTTTTTTATGTCAAAAAAAACTGTCATCCTGAACGAAATGCAATGTAGTGAAGCATCTCTGCATTTAAGAAAAGATACTTCGCTGGCGCTCAGTATGACAAACACTTCTTGCCTGTTATCCTGAATGGAGCACAGCGGAATGAAGGATCTCTTTTCACACGGAGATTCTTCACTTCGTTCAGAATGACAAAAAAATCATCGATTCACAATTCACTAATCACTATTCACGGATATAACCCACCCCTGCCTTCCGATGAATCGGAACAGACTCTCCCGAGAGGGGAATTTTAAGTTAGTACATAAAATGATATCAGCTATATTTTTAATGATGAGCTTTGGATCAGGTTTTTGTTGTAAAAAGCAAAGCTATAAGGTAGGGTAAAGTAAAAAGAAGAACCTTTGTTTATGGTGCTTTCAACCCAAATTTTACCTCCCAGTAATTTCACATAACCTTGGCATATTGAGAGTCCCAAACCAGATCCCTCATAATTACGTGTTAAACTATTGTCAGCCTGTACAAACCTGTCAAAAATAGATTCTAAGCTTTCCTGAGGAATTCCTCTTCCTGTGTCTTTTACATAAAAAACAATATCGTCTTCCTCCTTTATTCCAAAGTCAATTTGGCCCTTATCTGTAAACTTAATAGCATTGCGCAACAGATTTGAAATGATTATTCCTAATTTACTTTCATCAGTTGTAATAACCAGTTTTTGTGATTTCTTCGGTATTTTTAAAATTAATTTAACTCCTTTCTCCTTAGCTTGAAGGCTGAAGAAATCGCTGAAATCGGATAACAGATTTGCAACCTGAACTTGTTTTGGAGTTATTTGTATCTGGCCTGATTCAATTATCGACATTTCAATGATATCGTTAACAGTATCCATCAACCTCTTACCACTTTTGTTCACAATGTCAAAATAGGTATCACGTTCTTCTTTAGACAGGTTTAAATCTTGAAGCAATTCAAGAAATCCCAATATTCCGTTCATTGGGGTGCGGATTTCATGGCTCATATTGGCAAGAAATGCAGATTTGAGTTTATCACTTTCTTCGGCCCTTTCTTTGGCATGAATAAGCTCATCTTCGTATTGTTTTATATTCGAAATATCCTGAATTGTACCGAACATTGTAATTGCTTCACCTTGGTTGTTGAAGCCCAAATTTCCAAGTCCGTGTACCCATTGTTCTGATTGAGTTTTTTGATTTATAATTTTATATTGTTTGTCGAACCGGTTCCGGCCTGTAATTACTTCTTTATGCAAATAGTCCTGCATTATTTCTTTGAAGTCAGGATGTATGAGGTTTAGCCACCCGTTCACATCCCGGTTATAGTTATCATCAATGCCAAAAATTTCATCAAGCATATCGGAGCTTTTCCAGGTGCCCTCTTTTATATTAAAGCTATAATAACCTATTCTGGCAACTCTTTGTGATTCATTCATCTGGGCTTCACTTTCCTCTGCTTTTTCTTTGGCCCTGACTAATTCCTGCAAATATTTAATTCGTTCAATAAATCCAACAATATGGTATGAAATTATTTCCATAAGAGCTTGATCGATTTCAGAATAAGGTTCAAGATTTTTATAGTCCTGAATGGCTATTACTCCGATTGGCTTACTTTTTTTATCAGGTTTTAAAGGTACACCAAGCCAAACGGAGAACTCATCACCATATCCATTTATGGTTCCGTCTTTTTCAACCTCGAGTTGATAATCAGGGGTAACGCTTAATGATTGATTTGA
>JAFGXS010000011.1 GCA_016936505.1 Bacteroidales bacterium
CCTCCCAAAACCAACAATTATGAAAACCCTTTAAACAAAGCAAAATGTAATAGGAATTTACCCTTGCTTTATTCACTGCAAATATACAATATTTTTTTCTATTTGATTTACTTTTTTTAAAAAAGATGTTAATTTTTGTTAATCGTCTTATTATAAATTTAGCATAAACTACTTTTGTAACATGAATAAAAAGCTTACTGCATTAATTATTTCCCTGGTTACCATTGCCAGCATCGGATTGCTTTTTATCCAGGTTTACTGGATAAAAAATGCGCTACAAGTCAGACGTGCTGCATTTAATCGTGATGTGAACCAGGCAATGAGCCAGGTTAAATTTGCTCTGGACAAGTTACGCTACCAGGATTACTACCTGCATTCCAGGGAATTTTATAAGAAAAATCAAAATGTTTATGCTGCATTTGACTCAATAAATCAGGCATTTTACTCACATCTAACACCAATGGTTAGTGCCGATGACATTGCACGTTTTTTAGAAAAAAGAAGTCAGTTAAGTCAGGCCTATCAAAAACTTTTCAACTCATTCAGAGAAGTAAATGATACAGACTTTTTTTCTGAGAACAAACCTGTTATTGATTCGTTAATTAATACATACCTCGATCAAAAAAATATAAAAACCCCTTATGAATTTGGCATTTTTAATCCTTTTAAGAATGCCATGATTTATCAAAGTACAGGAAAATATCCCAATCAATTACTAAACAATAGCTTTGTATATAACCTTGCTCCAATTGGAAGCAATATGGAACTTCCACTGAAATTTCTTATTTACTTTCCTAAAGAACAATCATTTATTATCAGTAGTTTATATAAGCTTTTATTTGTTTCGGTTTTGTTATTTGTAATTGTGATCGGTTCTTTTTATTTCAGTATTCACATTATTCAGAAACAGAAGAAGTTGTCTGAAATGAAAAATGATCTCATTAATAATATGACCCACGAGTTCAAAACCCCCATTTCCACCATTTCTTTGGCATGCGAGGTTCTAAGAGATAAAGACATACAAAAATCGGATGATATTTACCAGCAATATGTTAAAATTATTGATGAAGAAAACAAAAGACTTAGTACCATGTCTGAAGAAATTCTCAGATCAGCAACTATAGAACATGGAAAACTTAAGCTAAACCAAGAACACGTCAACCTAAATAATTTGATTAACAACGCTATTAAGAGTAAAGCTTTAAGTGCCCAAAATAAAGGTGGCAGTATTGTTACTAAACTTGAAGCCACTCAGACAGAATTATACGGAGATAAAGTACATCTAACTAATATTTTTATCAATTTGATTGATAACGCCATCAAATACAATTTAGAAGTTCCGTTTGTTGAGGTTTACACTAAGAACCTAAAACAAGGAGTTCTGATTAGTGTAAAAGATAATGGTATTGGCATTAGTAAATCGAATCAAAAAAAGGTTTTTGACAAACTATATCGTGTTCCTACCGGCAATGTACACAACTTTAAAGGATTTGGACTTGGGCTAAACTATGTTAAAGCTATTGTAGAACAGCACAATGGAAAAATAACTATTGAATCGGAGCTGGGAAAGGGATCAATTTTTCACGTATATTTACCCAATGAAAATTCAATAACACATGGATAAAAAAATTAACTTATTATTAGCCGAAGACGACAAAAATTTAGGAAGTATTTTAAAAACTTATCTTGAGGCCAAAGGCTTCCAAACCACGTTATGTGAAAATGGTCAGGAAGCATTAGACACATTTAAAAAACAAGAGTTTGAATTTTGCATCTTAGATGTTATGATGCCTGTAATGGATGGTTTCACACTGGCAAAAGAAATCAGAAAGATTGACAAAAGCGTTCCCTTTCTTTTTCTTACAGCCAAATCAATTCAGGAAGACAAATTCCAGGGATTTGAATTAGGTGCAGACGATTACATTACCAAACCCTTTAGCATGGAGGAACTCCTTTTAAGAGTTAAAGCCATACTAAGAAGAAGTAATGTATCTGAACATCAACATAAGAATCATATCTATAAGTTTGGTAAATATACTTTTGATTATGACAGACAGCTCTTGTCTATTGACAAAGAGCAAAACAAGCTTACTTCAAAAGAAGCAGAACTTTTAAGGCTTCTTTGTGACAACCTGAATGAAGTTCTGGATCGTACAGTTGCTTTGAATAAGATCTGGTATGATGATAGTTATTTCAATGCAAGATCAATGGATGTCTACATTACCAAGCTTAGAAAATTCCTGAAAGACGATCCGGAAGTTGAGTTAATCAACGTTCACGGAGTCGGATTCAAACTGGTTGCACCTGAAGTTGAAGAGTAATTTACACATTAATTTGTGTAACCTTAGGAGCTCCGGCACCTCCCTGATAGGCTGAATTTCCAAACCCAAGTATGGGATAAAAAATAATTGACAGAAAAATCAGTCCTAAGGTAAACGCTTCATTTTTTCCAAAACTTTTGGAAAGCAAATTAGTTACCCATATTGAAACCACAATGTTGGCTATGGGTAAAAAATACCATACAAGCCACCACTCTGGCTTTTTAACAATTTGTAGCAACACAAAAATATTATAAAAAGGAATCAGGGAAGCCCAGCCGGGTTTTCCTGCCTTTTCATAAATGCGCCACATTGCAGCTATCTGCAAAACTACCAGTGCTAAAACAATAACAACTATTGTCCAAATAGAGTCTGTACTAAGATTAGAATTTTCCATAGTAAATTAATTTAATTAAACATTTCAGGAATTTCTCCCTCAACAATAAGAGAAGCCCCTGTCTTTTCAATAATTTCTTCCACAGAAACTCCAGGTGCTCTTTCCAGCAATTTAAAACCTTCTTGAGTTACTTCAATTACAGCCAAATCGGAAACGATCTTTTTAACACAAGAAACCCCTGTAAGAGGAAGCGTGCAATGCTTTATAAGTTTTGGGTTCCCGTCTCTGTCAGTATGGGTCATTGCAACAATAATGTTTTTTGCTGAAGCTACCAGATCCATAGCCCCACCCATTCCTTTTACCATTTTGCCCGGAATTTTCCAACTGGCGATATCCCCTTTTTCACTCACTTCAAAAGCTCCTAAAACAGTTAAGTCAATATGACCGCCACGGATCATAGCAAAGCTGGTAGCCGAATCAAAAAAAGCTGCTCCTTTCACATAAGTAACTGTTTGCTTACCAGCATTTATCAGATCAGCATCTACCTTCTCTTTTTCCGGAAAAGGTCCAATTCCTAACAATCCGTTTTCTGATTGTAAAACCACCTCCATCCCGTCAGGAATATAATTAGCGACAAGTGTCGGAATACCAATTCCCAGGTTCACATAATAACCATCCTGAAGTTCCAAAGCAATACGTTTTGCTATTCCATTTTTATCTAAAGCCATGATTTTAAATTTTTCAGATTAACAATAACTAATTGCTTGTTGTAGCAAACTCAATTCTTTTCTCATAATTTTCGCCCTTGAAGATCCGCTGAACAAATATTCCCGGAGTATGAATCATATTTGGATCTAATGTTCCTGCAGGAACCAACTCTTCAACCTCTGCAATTGTAATTTTACCGGCCATTGCCATCATATTATTAAAGTTATTGGCTGTATGGCGATAAATCAGATTACCGGAAGTATCTCCTTTCCATGCTTTTACGATAGCAAAATCGGCATGCAATGCCTTTTCCATGACATACATTTTACCATTGAACTCTCGGGTCTCTTTTCCTTCTGCCACTTCAGTTCCATATCCTGCAGGTACATAAAATGCAGGAATTCCTGCACCACCGGCACGACAACGTTCTGCTAATGTTCCCTGTGGGTTCAACTCAACTTCCAATTCTCCAGATAATAACTGTCTTTCAAACTCGGCATTTTCACCAACATAAGATGAGATCATCTTTCTGATTTGATGTTTTTGCAATAAAATTCCCAAGCCAAAATCGTCAACCCCTGCATTATTTGAAATACAGGTTAGTCCTGTAATACCTGACTCAGACAGTGCATTAATTGTTTTTTCAGGAATTCCACACAAACCGAAGCCACCCAACATCAAGGTCATGCCATCCTCAATGCCATTAATGGCTTCCTGTGCATTTTTGACCACTTTATTCATTTGTCCATTATTTATTTCGTACTATTAACAACCAATCTGACGCGAAATTACCAAACGCTGAATTTCCGAGGTTCCTTCACCTATTTGTAACAATCTTTGATCACGATAAAAACGTTCAATTGGATAATCCTTCATCAAGCCGTAACCACCATGTATCTGAACGGCCTCATCGGCCACTTCACGGGCAATTTCAGAACAATACAACTTCGACATGGCAGCTTCTTTTGAGTAGGGTCTTCCTTCATCTTTTAGCCAACAGGCTTTGTACAAAAGATTCCGGGCAAGTTCAATTTTCATCGCCATATCGGCAAGTTTGAAGGAATTAATCTGAAACCTGGAAATCTGTTTACCAAACTGTTTACGCTCCTGAGCATAACTCAACGCCATTTCGAAGGCTCCCTGTGCAAGACCTAATCCCATGGCCCCGATAGATAAACGGCCACCATCCAGTGTATGCAACATAATATGTGAACCTTCACCAACTTTTCCCAAAAGATTTTCTTCAGGAACATGCACATCATCAAAATACAATTCAGAAGTATCGGAAGCCCTCCACATCAGTTTTTCATGCATAGGAACCTGCTTAAATCCTTTAGTTCCACTTTCTACAATAATCGTTGTAAATACCTTTTTCCCGTTCTCCTCACCTGATACAGCCTGAACCGTACATCCTTTCGAGATATCAGACGCACCGTTGGTAATAAATATTTTTGAACCATTGATAATCCATTCCTTGTTTTTAAGAACCGCTGTAGTTTTTGAACCACGGGAATCGGAACCGGCACCAGGTTCAGTAAGGCCAAAGCTCCACACCCCTTTTCCGGTACACAGCTGAGGAATATATTTCATTCGTTGTTCTTCGGTTCCATATACATAAAGAGGACCTATTCCCAATGAATTATGAGCAGCCACTGTAGCCGCTTGCGAACCATCTACACGAGCCAACTCTTCAACGGCAATAATGTAAGACAAAGTATCCAAACCATGACCACCATACTTTTGAGGAATTGTCATTCCAAACAAACCAAGTTCTCCCATTTTTTTGGTCAGTTCATAAGAAAACTCTTCTCTATCATCCAGCTCCTTGGCAACAGGTTTTATCTCACGTTCTGCAAAATCCCTTACGGTTTCGCGAATCAAATTCTGTTCCTCACTTAAATCAAAATTCATTATATCTATTAATTAAATTTACTCTTCTGTTTTTAATGTAATCAATTGCAAATCTGTATCAACACGATCACCCTCTTTTACATTTATTTTTTCAACTATTGCATCCTGCATTGCAATAATATTATTCTCCATCTTCATGGCTTCAACTACCAACAACAAACTACCTCTGTGTACCTTGTCACCCACATTCACATTCACTTTAATTACTTTTCCCGGCATAGGTGCAAATAAACTACCCTTTCCTGAAGCATTTTCTCCTGCAGAATAATCTTCAAGATCATTGAGTTCATCTGTCCTATCCAGAACAAATGAAACACCATGCACTGTAATAAAATATTGTTGCTTCTCATTAACAGAAATATAAGCTGTGATGTCCTCTTGAAAGATACGAAAATCTATCTGATGTTGTGAATATTTAACCAAAGAAACTTCCATCTTTGTCCCGCTAAGATCAAATTCATAACTATCATAATTATGCTTTGTCAGTTCCAACCTCATAGTTTCGGTTCCCAGAATAAACGAAAACCGTAAAACAATCCGCCAAAACCCCATTGCATTCCAAACATCAGTTGAAGCTTTATGCTTGTGATTATTCAATATATGAAGAGCCAATGCTAATACAGCTGCACTTTTCCCTCTTTCATTTCTAAAAAAATTAATCTCGTTTACAATTTTTGCAGTATGTTCTTCACAAAATTTGGTAGAAACCTGATTCTTTTGATAAGCCGGATGCTCCAGTAAATATTTAAGGTAAGAAATATTAGTTTTCACACCTTGAATTACATAGTGCTGTAGCGAGTCAATACTTTTATCAATGGCTTCCTGTCGGTTCTGACCCCAAACCACCATTTTACTGATCATAGGGTCAAAAAGGCTCTGAACCTCAACTGCTGTATCAACCGAAGAATCTATTCTGATCCCGTCTCCCACCGGTTCCTGATAGAAACTCATTTTTCCGGGGGCAGGCAAAAAGTTATTTTCAGCATCTTCGGCATAAATACGGCATTCTATAGCATGTCCGTTTTGTTTCAAATCATCCTGACTTAAGCTTAAAGGATAACCCTGAGCAACCCTGATCTGTTCTTCCACTAAATCTACACCAGTAACCATTTCCGTAACCGGATGTTCAACCTGAATACGGGTGTTCATTTCCAGAAAATAGAAATTCAAATGATTATCAACAAGAAACTCAACTGTTCCGGCACTATTGTATCCAACAGCTTTTGCAATGGAAACAGCTGCATTTCCCATTTTATTTCTTACTTCAGGAGTTAAAGTAGGCGAAGGGCTTTCTTCAATAATCTTCTGATAACGGCGCTGTATAGAACATTCTCTTTCAAAAAGGTGAACCACGTTTCCATAGTTATCCCCCATCACCTGAATCTCAATATGCCGGGGCTCTTCAATATATTTTTCAATATAAATACTTCCATCGCCAAAATAGTTTTTTGCTTCTCTTGACGTTGACTCCAGCATTTCTTTAAGATTTGAATCATCATAAAGAATCCTCATTCCTTTACCTCCACCACCGGCTGCCGCTTTAATCAAAATGGGGTAATCTAAAGTTAAAGCCTTTTTTATCAATTCGGTCGGGGTTCCTACCACACCTTCTGTCATGGGAACATTGAGTTTATTCACAAAAGCTCTGGCCTCTATCTTATTTCCCATGAGTTTCATGGCTCTGGTATCGGGTCCGATATATACAACACCCTCCTTATCGCAAGCATCCACTAGTAAGGCGTTTTCAGACAAAAAACCATATCCCGGATGCAAAGCATCACAATCAGTTTCTTTTGCCGCCTGAATAATTTTATCCACGTTCAGATAAGATTCACTGAGTTCAGCTCCGCCAATCAGAACGGCTTCATCGGCCATTCTAGTGTGTAAAGCTCCTTTATCCGGTTCAGAATAAACTGCTACGGTCTTTATTCCCATTTTTTTGGCAGTCTTCATAATACGAACCGCAATCTCACCCCGGTTGGCAATCAGTATTTTTTTAAACGATTTCATCCAGTCAAAATTCTAATGTAAGCTGTAATTTATTTATTCCAGAACGGTTTTCTTTTTTCCAAAAATGCAGCCATTCCTTCCTGTCCTTCTTCAGAAGCCCTCAAACGGGCAATTAATTCCGAAGTATATTTATAAACATTGTCCTCTGTTTCTGATGATAATTTCTCTATCAGTATTTTTGTTTCTCGAACAGCATTAGGTGCTGCTGAATGAAAATGGGCAACCCATTCACTCAGTTTTTCATGTAACATATTTTCCGAAACTACCTCATTCACTAAATTCCATCTAAGTGCTTCCGCTGCGTCAAATCTTTTTCCGGTAAGCATAAGGGTTTTTGCTCCGGTTTCCCCAATTCTGTTCATTACAAATGGCGCTATAGTTGCAGGGCTAATTCCCAGTTTTACTTCGCTAAAAGCAAACTTTGTTTCTGAAGATGCCAATACAATATCACATGCAGACAACAGACCGTTTGCTCCTCCAAAGGCTACACCATGTACCATAGCTATAGTGGGAACCGGGCAATGATAAATTGACAAAAATAAATCAGCTAATTTCTTTCCGTCATTTACATTTTCTTTAAAACCATTTCCTGCAATTTCCTTCATGTAATTCAGGTCGGCACCAGCACAAAAACTTTTACCTTCACCTCGAATTACTACTACCAGAGGATTCTTTTTTGCAACCTTTAACGATCTGAAAATTGCTGTTAACTCTCCTATCATTTCGCGATTCATTGCATTATGAACCTCCGGTCGGTTCAAACTGATTTCTAGATAACTGTCTTTAAAATCAATAAGTATTGTTTTGGGCTGCTGTTGAATATCCATTTTTTATCCATTACATTCTGAAAATACCGTATTTCTGATCCGGGAATTTATTATTCAGCGACATGGAAATCCCCATAGCCAGTACCTTTCTTGTATCAACCGGGTCAATAATTCCATCATCCCAAATACGGGAAGTGCTGTATAAAGCAGCCCCTTCTTTTTCATATTTTTCCAGAATTGGTTTTTTAAGCTTTTCTATTTCTTCCTGTGTCATTTCCTTTCCCATAGCTTGGTACTGCTCCTGTTTTACTGTTGCCAAAACTGTGGCGGCCTGTTCTCCACCCATAACAGAAATTTTGGCATTGGGCCACATAAACAACAAACGGGGATCATAAGCACGACCTGCCATTCCGTAATTTCCAGCGCCGAATGATCCACCAAAAATCACCGTAAATTTGGGCACATTAGCATTGGAAACAGCATGAACCATTTTTGCTCCATCCTTGGCAATTCCTTTTCTTTCAAATTCTTTTCCTACAATGAAACCTGTTATGTTTTGCAAAAAAATCAATGGAATTTTTCGTGCCGTACAAAGCTCAATGAAGTGGGTCACTTTTAAAGCAGATTCGGAAAATAACACTCCGTAATTGGCAATAATTCCAACAGGAAAGCCCATAATGCGGGCAAAACCTGTTACTACAGTCGTAGCATATTTAGCTTTGAACTCCTGAAAGCGACTTCCATCCACCATTCGCATAATGATCTCATGGGGGTCAACCAGTTTTTTTAGGTCTACGGGTACAATTCCATATAATTCTTCAGGATTGTAAGCAGGGGGTTCCGGTTCAGCAATATCAAGCATTTGTTTCTCCCTGAACTCCAGATTTTCGAAAATATTCCTGCAAATCTGAATGGCGTGCTTATCGTTTATAGCAAAATGATCGGCCACGCCGGACATTGAGGTGTGCACTTCAGCGCCTCCCAGTTCTTCTGCTGTAACTTCTTCTCCGGTTGCAGCTTTTACCAGCGGTGGCCCTCCAAGGAAAATCGTTCCTTGCTCTTTTACAATAATAGTTTCATCGCTCATTGCAGGAACATAAGCCCCACCAGCTGTACACGAACCCATCACAATCGAAATTTGAGGAATTCCCATAGCCGACATTCGTGCCTGATTGTAAAAGAACCTACCAAAATGGTTGGCATCCGGGAAAACAGTATCCTGCTCGGGAAGGAAAGCTCCGCCAGAATCTACCATGTAAACACAGGGCAAATTATTTTCCATCGCAATTTGTTGCGCTCTTAAATGCTTCTTGATGGTGTAACGCATGTAGGTTCCACCCTTAACTGTAGCATCATTAGCTATGATCACCGTTTCTTTTCCATGAATTACTCCCACTCCGGTAATAATTCCTGCAGAAGGAAACTCATCATTATATTGTCCGTAAGCAGCCAAAGGAGATAACTCCAGAAAAGGAGTCTCCTGGTCAATCAGTAAATCAATTCTTTCTCTGGCAAGTAATTTACCCCTACTCTTGTGCCTTTCTACTGATGAGATAGAGCCTCCGACAGTATTTTTTCTTAAGATTTGTTTGTAATCATTCAGAATATCAAGAAAAGCTTTTTTATTGCTTTGAAATTCTTTGGAATGAACATCTATTTTTGTGGTTAATTTTTGCAATGGTTGAAAATTTAAAATTCTACCTTGTAAGCTGAACAGGTTCACCTATGCAAGTTTAAGAAAAAAACAGCAATTTTTATCCTTTTTTGAATGAAAACAAGTCTTAAAAAGCCTTATTCATTTTCACAAACACAATTCAATTACTACAAAATTAATGGTTCAAATGTTATTTAATAACATAAAATATATCTCTAAAAAAAATATTTCTACTTTAGCCTGACACTTACAAAGTTTATCTCATATCAAATAAAAAAGGCATGCAATATCCCAAAAAAGTAGTTATTGGAGACATCACCGTTCGCGACGGATTTCAGCACGAAGAAAAATTTATTCCAACAGAGGCCAAAGTCTGGGTACTTGAAGAACTTATTCTCAGTGGAGTCAAGCATCTTGAAGTAACTAATTTTGGTAACCCAAAGGGTATGCCACAGTTTAACGATGCCGATGATTTATTTAAAAAGATACGATCCAGTAAAAGGGTTAAGGATCAATTAGATGATGTGGTTTTAACTGCTGTAACCATCAGGGAAAAAGCCATTGAAAGAGCTATTGAAGCAAAAAAAGAAGGATACGGGCCCGACAGGATCTTACTAATGGTTTCCACTAGTGAATCGCATCAAAAAAAGAATTCGGGTCTTACTTTAAGTGAATACTGGAAAATGGCCGAAGAATGGATTCCTAAAGCACATGATGCAGGAATTACTGTGAACGGAACGGTAAGTACCATTTGGGGATGCCCCATTGAGGGACCAACCAGGCTAGAAGACGCAATTGATTTTACAAACCGCTGGTTCAACATAGGAGCCAATGATGTTGAACATGCAGATCATGACGGCTCTGCATCACCCGACAGAGTTTACAAATATTTCTCAATGCTGATGGCAAGCGTTAATAATCCACACAAACAAATTGCACACTTTCACACCACCCGAGGCTGGGGATTAGCCAATGTACTGGCCGCACTTCAGGCTGGAGTTACAAATTTTGAGTCAACTTTAGGTGGTATTGGCGGACAGCCCGCAAATTTTGTCGACGGAGTGCCTGTTGCCGGGACCGGAAGTTATTATTATAACGATGCTAATGAAGTAGGACTAGTTTGTACTGAAGATATGTCGGTTATGATGGATGAAATGGGCATCGATACCCAGCTGAATATAGACAGGATCTTAAAAACAGGAAAAATGGTTGAGAAAATAGTTGGGCGTCGTTTACGTTCGAAAACCATTACTCAGGGCCGCATTCCCAAGTCATTAACCGGGCGTAAATAAAACTTTGTACCTTTGCATGCCAAAGTTCCATTTGTTTCTGTTAACAGAAGTATCTGGAAGATAAAAAAATTAAATATGAAGTTAACCTCCTTAACAGGACTTATTTCAAAATCTCTGGCTTTTTTAATCTTTCCCTTACTTGTTAATACAGCTTGCAACAGAACGCCAAAACAACCGGTTCAGAATACTCACAAAAGCATAAAAGTATTAAAAAAACAGGGAGAAAGCCCCGAAGATATTATTGCTATTACCGACTCTCTGGTTCCCCCAATAGTTTATTCGCAGGCTATACCACTGGATACTTTACCGGTTAATGTACGAAAACAAAAGTTTTTTGATATGATGCTTCCTGCCGTTTTGGTTGCAAAAACCAAACAGGAGATGGCAAGAGAAAAGGCAAAAAGAATCATTCAAAAACAGAAAAAAACTCCAAAAGAAAAATCGTTTATCGATAGTCTTGAGATCAGATACAATACCCAAAACCCGAAAACATTAATCAAAAGACTACAAACACTGCCGGTGAGTGTTGTTTTGGCCCAGTCTGCTATCGAAAGCGGATGGGGAACTTCTCGTTTTTTCAGAGAAGCCAATAACCCTTTTGGCATGTGGTCATTCAACGACGATCATGCACGGATTGTAGCTTTATATACAAGGGATGGCAAAGAGATCTATTTAAGAAAGTTCAAAACACTTGAATCGGCAATAGAAGCCTACTACTACATGTTAGCAACAAGAAAACCCTATCAGAAATTAAGAAACATGCAACTTCAAACTGATGACCCTTTTGAATTGATTAAAGGATTAAGCAAATACTCCGAAAGAGGAGATGACTACGTTGATGAACTTGCGCTGATGATTCGTGCCAACGATTTAACAAGATATGATTCCTACGTCATCGCCCCACAATATATTCTTAAAGCAAAAACAGATTAAGAAATAAAATCGGATAATTTTCCTACACGATCTGCTTTAACTCCTTTTGGAGTATCCATAAGTGTGCAAGCTTCATTGTACAAGTCGTGTTCAAAAAACAGAATATAATTATTCTCCACTGCTTCTGTATAGAACCGTTCACGATCTTTTAATGTTTGCAGAGGACGTGTATCATAAGACATTATCCAAGGCATTGGTAAATGAGCAACCGATGGCATAAGGTCGGCAACATAAGCAACGGTCTTATCGCTAACTTTTATATGCGGTATTACCTGCCCGTCTGTATGTCCATCGTACAATTTAAACTCAATACCTGGAATATATTCCCCTTCAGAGTCTATCAGCTTTAAATGACCGCTTTCTTCAATGGGAAGAATATTTTCCTTTAAAAATGAAGCTTTTTCTCTTCGGTTTGGGTTTGTAGCCCATGCATACTGTTGTTTACTTGTCCAGTAAGTAGCATTCGGAAAGGTCAGCTCAAAACCTGTATGATCCTTTGTATACCTTACACTTCCTCCACAATGATCGAAATGCATATGGGTTAATACCATATCAGTAATTTCCTCTGGTTTTACCCCGGCTTTTTCCAATGAAGACTCTAATGTTGCATCACCATTCAGATAATAATGTTTCAGGAAATTGTCATCCTGTTTATCTCCAATACCATTATCTATTAATATCTTACGATCGCCATCTTCAACCAACAAACAACGCATTGCCCAGTTAGCCAGATTATTTTCATCAGCAGGATATACTTTCGACCACATTACTTTGGGCACTACTCCAAACATAGCACCACCATCTAATTTAAAATTTCCTGTTTCTATCGGAGTAAGTTTCATAGCTGCATCTATTTAATATTAAAAAGTCATTGTTGTCCGTGTTCACAAAATTATAAATTATTTGATGTATCAATGCCTGCTGTAAAGAACCACTTTCATAACAAAACTTAATGCTAATTTGATTAAATTTGTACTATGATGCACACGAATAACAAATACTCTATTTCGGGCAATGTTATTGACCTGAAAAAGGAATCTATTTTTAAGGGAACCGTTACTGTTGAAAACGGAAAAATCAAATCAATTCTTCAGGATGATACGATTAAAGAGGAACAATATATTCTTCCCGGATTGATTGATGCGCACATTCATGTGGAAAGCTCAATGTTAATTCCCTCAGAATTTGCTCGCCTGGCTGTAACACACGGAACCGTTTGTACTGTTTCTGATCCGCATGAAATTGCCAATGTTTTGGGAATTGACGGGGTTCGATTTATGATTAATAACGGAAAAAAGGTTCCTTTTAAGTTCTATTTCGGTGCCCCGTCCTGTGTTCCTGCCACTCCTTTTGAAACTTCTGGTGCAAAATTTACTCCTGACGAATTAGACACCTTACTTCAAATGGATGAAATTCACTATTTATCAGAAATGATGAATTTTCCGGGTGTTATTAACCGTGATCCGGGTGAAATGAAAAAGATTGAAATTGCCCAGAAATACAACAAACCTGTTGACGGGCATGCGCCCGGTGTAAAGGGTAGTGATGCCGAAAAATATGCATCTGCCGGAGTTACCACCGACCACGAATGTTTTTCGATGGAAGAAGCGCTGGAAAAGATCAACTATGGAATGAAAATTCAAATTCGTGAAGGTAGTGCTGCAAAAAATTTTGAAGCATTGATTGATCTAATGAAAGACAATGCTGACAAGGTACTTTTTTGTTCTGATGACAGACATCCCGACAGTTTAGCCGAAGGCCATATCAACGAATTGGTAAAAAGGGCCCTTGCCAAAGGATATGACATTATTTCCATTTTAAAAAGTACGATCCTTAATCCGATTGAACATTATAAGCTTAATGTGGGAACCTTACAAGAAGGCGATCCTGCAGATATAATTATTGTCGATAACCTTTCTGATTTCAATGTAAAAGCTACCTTCATAAACGGAATTAAAGTGGCTGAAGATGGGAAAACACTTATAAATTCTGTTGATGAAACCACTCCAAATGCATTTTATGCCTCACCCATTACTGAAGAAGACATCTTCGTAAAAGATGAGGATAAGAAAATTAAGGTAATAGAATCAATCGATGGGGAATTAATTACCCGTACAATTACTGCAAAAACAAAGGCAATAAACGATAATCTGGTCAGCGATACAGAACAGGATATTTTAAAAATGGTTGTTTTAAACCGGTATAAAAAAACTCAACCTGCCGTAGCTTTCATAAAAAATATCGGTATCCGATCGGGAGCATTTGCTTCCAGCGTAGCCCATGACAGTCATAATATAATTGCTGTTGGTACTACTGATAAAGAAATTACAGAAGCCATTAACCTCGTGATTAAAAACAAAGGAGGAATTTCAATAATTGATCATAACAAAGAGTATTCGTTAGCACTTCCAGTTGCAGGTTTAATGTCAAACAAAGACGGCTTTGAAGTTGCCCGCTCTTATCATACACTTGATAAAAAGGTTCACGAAATGGGATCCCAACTAAGAGCTCCTTTTATGACTCTTTCATTTATGGCTTTGCTGGTTATTCCTGAGCTTAAGCTGAGCGATAAAGGACTGTTTGACGGAAACCGATTTGAATTTACTTCAATTTATGCCAATTAATCTTTTCAAAAGATTACACTTCAATCGGTCTACCTTATTAATATTCTAATAAGCTGACTTATTCTTATTTAGACAGTTTATAAAATATATAGAAAGATCATATATGTATATATTTATGATTTTAATTATCATACTTTTGCAAAAAAACATATTGAAATGGCACACATTGAAATTGACATTGATAAGTTAGAAATGGCTGCTGGTAAGCTGAGGGCTATTTCTCACCCTATGAGAATTGCCATCATTGACTTACTCTCACAAAAGGAAGTACTGAGTGTTACCGAGATCTATCAGGCGCTCGATATAGAACAAGCTACTGCTTCTCATCATTTAAATATTCTAAAAAACAAGAATGTATTGATTTCCAGAAGAACAGGAAAAAAAATATACTATTCATTACGAAATCATACCATTACAGAAATTCTTGAATGTATCAACCGCTGTAATAACAGCTAGTTTTATTGAATTTTCCAGTCTTCTCTGATTTCCCAGTTTGCCCTTACTTTAACTGCATCAGGAAAGTAAATTACTTTCTCTGGCTCTGTATGGGTAAAATAATCGCCCGGGTCCCAACGACCGTTTCCATTCCTATCAACAATTACCCTGAACCGATATGTATTGGGGTCAACATTAATAAAATTAATTGATTGATTATGATAAAACATTCTTGTTTCCAGGACTTTACCTTTATCATTCATCATTTGCAATAAATAATTTTGCTGATGCACGGGGTTCATTATAAATGTTACAACACCATAATCATCTGCATTTTTTGAATTTACAGAAATGTTTATCATATTGTTATCAAGGCCATTCCAGTTTACAATGGATGAGTCTGGGATTAATAACACAAATTTTTCATTTTCCTTTACAGCAAACGGAAATGCCAGTACCCGATGAATCGGATCAAGGAAAATTGCTTTAGGATTATAGATACTGTCTTTATTTTGAACAAACAAAGCAGAATCAAGTTGCAAGTTCTTTATTGGTTGACCAAAAGTAATCTTTAAAGTATCGCCTGGCTTAATTGAACCTTTTATATTGGATTGCCATGTCAAATATTCCTTTTTAGGTTCTTCCTTTTTCTTTTTTCTGTTTTTAAGGAAATTCTCTTTGGGAACCACACGCATATTTAATGAGTCCAACCTCTTTGTCCCGTTAAAAACCATCAGGTCTAATGTATCGGGATGAGGTTCATGTAAGAACCAAATCAAACTGTCTTTTTCAGCATTCCACTCAGATAAATACCAGGTAGTGTCAGGATTAAAATTTAAACACTCTATTTTCAGACTATCAGGCGGAATTGAGAAAATAAATTTGACTGTATTTTTTGCCACCAGTCCTGACCTAAGCAATCTCTGAACCGTGTCTGCCTGACTGAACATGTACATTTTATAATCTGTTAATTTCAGATCTGCAACTGAGTCTGCCCTTTGTACAACCGAATCAATTTTATACTGAACCGAGTCCTTCGATGTATGCAATCTTATGGTATCAAGTATTGCTGAATCAATAACCGGAGCAGGTCGGTATTTTGGTACCACCAAAGAATCAATAAAAGCAATCTTTTCATTCGGCTGATCAAAAGTCAGGCTGTAATTCTGATCCTGTAAAGCAAACAAAAGATAGTTTGTATCAGCAATTCCTGAAAAGTAAAACCTCCCCTTTTTATTTGTTTTACTAACGTAATAAGGCTTTTGATACAACGGACGCTGAGCCAGAGGAATGGTATCAATGTCATTTTTATACAACATAACCGTTACATTTTGTACAGGATCATGAGTCAATGCATCCAAAACCTCACCTCGCATACTTAGAGAATCTACATAATCTCCTGTTGAAAACACATACGAGAAGTTCTTCAGGATATTTCCCTCATTTAAATCAGCAATCGCATCTCCAAAAAAAACAGTATAAGTCGTATTAGGCTTTAGAGGTTGTTTAAAAGTAAGAGTAAGCGTTTTCTTTCTTAATTTATAATCCGGCAATTCTTTTACCGGAGGAGAAACGAGTAATTGCTGACTCATTTTGTCAATTTGAATATACTCGTCAAACGTAACTGAGAACTTGTTTCCTTTAAAATTTGTTGAATAATTTGCCGGTACACACTCCAACACTTTAGGAGGAGTTATATCTTTTGGGCCACCAACAGGAGCTGTAATTTTAGCACATTGATACAATATTCCGCTCATTATCAGAATGAGAAACAAAACCAACGCTTTTTTAAAAGTGTACCGCTTCATTTAAATGATTAATTGGTGAAAGAATCCAATGTCACATCAAAACGTAAAACAGTATTTGGCGGAATGATACTACCTCTTCCTGTAGAACCGTAAGCCAAAGCAGAAGGAACAATTAATATAATTTCACCTCCTGTTCCAATGAGTGGGATCCCTTCTTGCCAGCCCAGAATAACAGTATTTAAAGCAAATGACACATTGGTGTTCTGGTCAAACACTGCTCCATTTAAAAACGAACCCTTATAATCAACTGTAACTGTTGAATTTACAGCTGGATGAGCAGTGTCTCCCGGAGCAACTATTACATAATACAAGCCAGAAGGCGTAAAAGCACCTTGCAAATTATTATCTGCAACATAATTTTCAATAATCTGCCTATCTATCAAAGCTTGTTGATCCGTTTTTTTACAGGAACCGAAAGTCAGTACCAGAATAAATAATCCGGTAGCTAAAAGGAAATATTTCTTCATTTGTTTTTTTTGTTGATTGTGCAAAAATAGAAAAAGTAACGCTCTGAACTAAGTTGTTTCCAACATCAAATTTACCCAGCGAGGAACACCTTTTACTGCTGTTCGCTGAATAATCTTCAAATTACTTATTTCATGCATATCAAAGGCTTTAGGATCAATATAGTATTTGGTAACCGAAGGTTTTACGTAATGAATGAGCCCTGCAGCCGGGTAAACAACCATCGAAGTTCCAACAACTAAAAAGATATCTGCACTTTTTACAAGCTTCACTGCTTCATCCATCATCGGTACGGATTCTCCAAACCATACCACATGCGGACGTAACTGACTCCCCTTTTCGCACAAGTCTCCTCTTTTTAACTCCCAACTATTAAGGTTATAAACCAACCTGTGATCAACAGTACTCCTTGCTTTCTTTAGCTCTCCATGCAAATGTAATACATGCTTTGAACCAGCCCTTTCGTGTAAATCATCAACATTCTGAGTAATAATACGAACGTCAAATTTCTTTTCCAGTAAAACCAGGGCTTTATGTCCTTCGTTCGGTTCCACCTCAAAAAGCTGTTTACGACGTTGATTATAGAATTCTAAAACCATATCCGGATCTCGTTCCCAGGCATCCGGCGAAGCAACCTCTTCAAACCTGTGGTTTTGCCACAACCCTTTATTATCACGAAAGGTACTTACACCACTTTCAGCACTTATGCCTGCACCTGTTAAAACAACAATTCTTTTCATAACAAAGTATTCAAATGGAGATTCGAATTTTGATGTAAAGTTAGACAAAAAGAAAAGGCTGTCATAAATGACAGCCTTACTAAAAATTATAAGATCCTGAATTAATCCAGTTTCATTCTGTCATAAACATCCATTACTTCTTTTACATGACCGGCAGAAGTGTGAAGAAGTTTCATTTCTTCTTCATTCAAATCAATTTCCACAATCTGTTCTACACCATTGCGGCCCAGTTTAACAGGAGCGCCAACGTAAACATCTTTCAATCCCCATTGTCCATCCAAACGTACACAACATGGGAAAATATGGTTCTGATTCTGAATAATTGATTCAACCATCTGTGCAGCTGAAGCACCCGGAGCATACCAGGCTGAAGTTCCCAAAAGGTTTACAATTTCGCCACCACCCTTTTGTGTCCGAACCACGATTTCATCCAGTCTTTCTTTAGATATTAATTCAGTAACAGGAATACCAGCAATAGTGGTGTAACGTGGTAACGGAACCATAGTATCACCATGTCCTCCCATAAGCAATGCCTGAATATCCATTGGAGAAACATTTAATTCATCTGCAATAAAGGCACGATAGCGGGCTGTATCCAAAACACCGGCCATACCGAATACCTGACTGGCTGATTTACCAGATGCAGCATGAGCAGCATAAGTCATAACATCCAAAGGATTGGATACAATGATAATAACAGCATCAGGAGACGCGGCAATAACATTATCGGTAACCGATTTCACAATTTTAGCATTGGTTGATATCAAATCGTCACGTGTCATACCGGGTTTTCTGGGTAAACCAGATGTAATAACCACAACGTCTGAACCTTCAGTTTTTGAATAGTCATTGGTATATCCTTTTACCCGGGTATCAAAATGGTTCACAGCTGAACTTTCCCAAATATCCAGAGCCTTACCTTCAGCAAGACCTTCTTTAATGTCAACCAATACTACTTCATTCAGAAAATTCTTTTGGGCCAAAACATCTGCACATGTTGCACCAACAGCTCCGGCACCTACTACGGTTACTTTTTTCATTTTATCAATTTTTTAAGTCGTTAAACCTTATTTTACTTTGTTTCAAAATTACAAATATTTCATCCCAGACCTTTCTTAAAAGTTCATAAATACTTGTTTTTGAATAAATTTAAACCACGTCTAAATAGACTCGCTTTGGAATGAGAGAGTTACCTCTGAAAACCCTTATTATTTGTGAAAAATGATCAACTATCACTTAAAAACTGTAAATCTTACTTCATTAGTTTTTCTATCACCGTAAGATTCTGATCGTTTTCAATATTTTTTCCCGAAGCGGTGTACAGCAACTCAATCAGTGAACCAAACCTTTCTACCACTTTGTTTCGAACCATTTTCATGGTAGAATTCAGCATTTTGTTTTCCTCAGTAAAAGGTTCATCCATAATTCCGACAGTTGCGGGTAGCCAACGTGAAGGAAACTGCTGAGCATATTTCCCCCCCGGCATAAAGGCATCCACATCCGATTTAATCAGTTGTAACGCATATTGATGGGCCTCGGTTCCAGACAATCCTTTTTCCTTGGCAGCCGATCGCAACAACTGAACGTTTGGATACACCAAACCAATTGTATAAGCATTTTGATTATTATACAGCATGCAGTGATCAATAAACCTTGATTGTTCAACAAGTGCTTCTTCAATACCTTCGGGACTGTATTTTTCTCCATCGTTACTGATAAGCAGACTTTTAAATCTGCCTAAAACATAAAGAAAACCATCCTTATCCATATAGCCCATATCCCCTGTATGCAGCCAACCGTCTTTTAAAGTTTCTGCTGTAGCCGTTTCATTTTTCCAATAGCCTTTCATTACGTTTTCACCCCGGACAACAATTTCGCCTTTTTGTCCCAAGGGCAATTCATTACCATCGTCATCACAGATTTTCAACTCCAGATTGTCCACCAAAAAACCGGATGATCCCAGCTTGTGTTTAGCTTCAGCGTTAGAAGAAATTACCGGAGCCGACTCTGATAATCCATATCCCTGGTAAACCGGAATGCCAATCGCATAAAAGAATCGCTGCAACTCAACATCGAGCAATGCACCACCACCAATAAAAAACTTAAGTCGGCCACCAAAATTTTCACGAACTTTACTGAAAAGAATCTTATCGTACAAATTAACTAATGGTTTCAACATTGCACGACTGCCCTTTCCTTTATCCCAGCCATCACCATTGTATTTATAAGCCACACTAAGCGCATGTTTAAACAATTTGTCCAGAACCGTACCTTTAGCTTTTATTCCTGCTTCAATGTTTTTTCTGAAATTCTTCGATAGGGCAGGAACACTTAATAAAAATGTAGGACGGGTTTCTTTTATGTTTTTGGGAATATTTCGCAGTGTTTCCATGGGTGTTTTTCCCAGTTCAACAACAGCAAGACTGGCACCTTGTCTGATCAGAGTATAAAGTCCGACCGTATGGGCAAAGGAATGATCCCATGGTAAAATCAACAAAGTTGTAAATGTATCGGGAACATACATTAACGAGTTTGCCTGTTCCACATTTGCCGTATAATTTCTGTGCGTGAGCATAATTCCTTTCGGATCGGCTGTAGTACCAGAAGTATAACTAATATTAGCCAGATCGTTCGGCTCAACCGACTGCCATATTTTTTCCAAATCCTTTTCCAGGTTCACATATTGCTTTTCACCCTCCTCAATCACACTTTGATAAGTAATCTCATTGTTTTCTTTTCGAAGCCTGGTTTCTCCAAAAACTATTGTTGTAGTTACTTTAGGAATATCAAACTTAATATCTCTGATTTTTGCCAACTGCCGATCACTTACCATAACCCACTTGCACTCAGAATGCTTAATACGAAAAGAAAGTTCGACAGGTTCATTAATCTTAACGGAAAGCGGCACATCAATAGCTCCCAAATATAGAATTGCTAATTCAGAAATTAACCATTCACTTCTTCCTTCTGCCAATAAAGCTACACGGTCTCCTTTCTGAACCCCAAGATTCATAAGCCCGGCTGCCAGATAACGAACCTGTTTTCTGATTTCTGAAAAGGTTATTTTTTGATATTCTGAACTCCCCTGTTTTTCCCAAACAAGAGCATTATCAGCATATTTCTGAACACTGGATTCAAAAAGAGCAGGAATTGTTTTCATTTTACAATTTTAAAATTTGTTTTCAATTGATATTTTTCTGTCGTAGATTTTAAGCTAATTATCAGTAAAATCCATTCACCGATAATTTTCCTCCGTTCACCGAATTTTATTTTAACACAAGCTTCTCGGCAATTAATTTTGTTCCGAAGTTAACTAAAAAACAAAAATAAGGAATGTACTACAAAGATAACCTGCTTTTGATAAGTTCCGTTTTTATGATAGCTGAAATCAATTCATACTTTTTTTGAAGAATTGATGTATCTGATTGGAAAATCAAAAAACTTTTAACATTAAAATAGTTTCCGGAGTGTATTTTTAATTATTTTTGCAGTTTAAAATTTGATCACAATGAATAGAACAAAACTACTTTCGTTCATTTTCGCAGCAATCACAACCTTTAGCTTTTCAACTATTCAGGCTCAAAAGGTGCTAAAACTCAACCTGGATCAGGCTATTCATTATGCCTATAAAAACAACTTTTCCATGTTGAGCTCTGATAAAGATCTGGAAATTGCCAGGCAACAACTGAAAGAAACGCTTGCAACAGGACTGCCTCAAATCAGTGGTTCTGTTTCTTATCACGACAACGTAGCACGTCCGGTTTCATTAATTCCTGGTGAGATTATCGGTGAACCCGGAACTCAAATCCCTATTCAATTTGGAACACGTTACGACGCTACCGTTAGTGGACAATTTTCACAGCTTATATTTGACGGACGGTATATTGTTGGTCTAAAGGCCGCTAAAGTTGCCATTGAAAAAGCCGACCGTGATTTCTTCAAAAACAAACTGGCCGTACGCGAACAGGTTTCAAAGGCATATTATCAGGTTTTATCAATAGAAAAAAGCCTACATATTGTTGACTCAACGTTTAACGTTACCAGCAAACTGGCCAAAGAAACCAATCATGTTTACAAAGAAGGGCTAACAGATGATGTTTCAGTAGATCAGCTAAATTTACTGGTTTCTAACCTTGAAGCCACAAAAACCCGTTTATCAAACCAACAGGTTATTGCCAGAGCCTTCCTGAAATTTTATCTGGGATTAAACGATAAAGACAGTGTTGTTCTTACTGAAAACATGAACTCATTAGTAACACAGAAAGAAAAAGGAATTTCAGAGTCAGGGTTTTTTAACCTGGATAATAACATTAACTATCAATCGGTTCAAACGGCAAAAGAAATCTCCAAACTTCAGGTTATGCTGGCAAAGGCCGCTTACCTGCCTACCATTAACGCATCGGTTAGTTACAACACACAGGCCCAAAGAAATACATGGAATTTTTTCAATGATGACAAATGGTATCAAAGTGCGATTATTGGGGTAACAATGCACATTCCCATCTTTTCAAGCGGAAACAGAAAAGCCATACTAAACCAGGCTAAACTGAATTTTGAAAAGATGGAAATCATGGAAAAAGAAACCGGAAAACAACTGAATATTCAGTACAAAACCCTGATAAACGATTATGAAAACGCAAAAAAGGTTTATGTCAATAAGGATCAGAACCGAAAAATTGCTGAAAAGATTTACAACAAAACCATGGAGAAATTCAGACAAGGAATGGCTTCAAGCCTGGATTTACTCAATGTTCACAATCAATTTCTCAATGCAGAAAGCGACTATGTAACTGCTGAATTTGATTTACTCCAATCTGCCGAAGCATTGCAAACTTTACTTACCAAAGCTCAATAAAATGGAAATAAAAGACATGATTGGTAAAGTTAGCGAGTTGTTTCATCGCTATGGAATTAAGAGCGTTACCATGGATGATGTGTCCAGAGAATTGGGCATCTCAAAAAAAACACTGTACGAACAGTTTTCCGATAAATCTCAACTGGTTAAAAAAGTAATTGAACACGAACTTTCGTGTAATAAAAGAAAATTTGAAACAACAGAAAATGATCCTGAAAACGCATTAGAAGAACTGTTCCTGATTTTTAGTTATTACATTACAATGCTCAAAGAACATTACCCGTCTTTCGAATTCGATCTCAGAAAATACTATCCTGAAATCTATTCAGGACTAAAAGCCCACCGAAGAGAGAAGATGATGGAAAACGCAGTAAAAAATATCAAAAGAGGAAAAAAGGAAGGTTTATATCGCCAAGATATGAATGAAGAGTTCATCGCTAAACTCAACATCATAAGGGTTGAATGTTTGACAGAGAATGACATTTTTTCTACAGATGAACTTATGTCTCATGAATTTGCCCTTGAAATGTTTCTGTATCACATACATGGTATAGTGAATGAAAAAGGACTTTCATACATTGAAAAAAACATGAGCAAATTAAAAAATATAGGATAAAACACATTAATCAATAAACACATGAAAAAGATTACATTATTTCTGGCTATGATTGCGTTGCTTGCTTCCTGTAAACAGGAAAACAAATCACAAATGGAAAAACAAATCATTTCTTATCAAAAGGAAGCCAGTAAATTAAATGCAAAAATATCCGCACTTCAACAACAAATTGATGAACAGGAAAAAGCCAAGGATCAGCTTTCGGGTCTCAAGGTCAGAATTAAAGCAGAAACTATTGAGCCCGGGCTGTTTAAACATTACTTTGAAGCCTCAGGATCTGTTGAAAGTGTGAACGAAGCATTCATAAGTCCGGAAGTTAGCGGGCAGGTAGAAGAAGTTACTGTTCACGAAGGCGATAAAGTAATTAAAGGTCAGTTACTTGCCCGTTTATCTACGGATATCATTGAAAACAACATTAAAGAAGTAAAAGCTTCGTTAGCATTAGCCGAATTCACTTACAAAAAGCAAAAAAGCCTCTGGGAAAAGAATATCGGTTCAGAGCTGGATTATGTAAGAGCCAAAAGCAATATGGAATCTCTTTCAAGCAAGCTAAAAACACTGGAAACTCAATACGACAAATCATTCATCCGCTCACCCGTTTCAGGCTATGTTGATGCAATTGATATTAAAGTTGGGGAACTGGCTTCTCCCGGCATGCGTTTATTTCACGTAGTAAATATTGAAGATCTGTATGTGAACGCACAAATCTCTGAAAACTATCTGCCCGTAGTGCACAAAGGTGATCCCGTAACTTTAACCTTCCCAACCTATCCTGATATTACTATGAAAGAAAAAGTTTACAGAACAGGTGAAGTAATACAGGCTCAAAACAGAACATTTAAACTGCAATTGAAAATCAAAAACAGAAACAACCTGTTTAAACCCAATATGCTGGCTCTCATCAACATAAATGATTACACCAACAACAAAGCAATGGTTGTTCCTTCATTTACCATCCGAAAAGATATTAAAGGCGATTATCTTTTTACCGTTAAGAAAGATTCAAAAGGGGCTAATATTGCACACAAACAATATGTTACTACAGGTTTGTCATCGGGCAGATTTACTGAAGTTGTAAAAGGTATTGAACCTGGTGAAATGGTGATCACAGATGGTTTCAACAATGTAACAGAAGGAACCATTGTCATTTTTTAGTGCTGTTTTTATTCAAACAGATAAGATAAAATCATGAGTAAAGATTTAAACAACGATACAAAAGACAAAAAGGTCATCCGGAATTTTGGGTTGTCAACCTGGGCTATCAACAACAAAAACACAGTGTATTTGTTTACTGTAGCCACCATTATTTTCGGTATTTTGGCCTATGTTGCCCTTCCCAAGGAATTATTTCCCGACATCAAAATTCCTACCGTAATGGTTCAAACCCTCTATCCCGGAAATCCCCCGGTTGATATGGAGAATCTGGTAACTCGTCCGCTGGAAAAACAGATCGAATCAGTTAAAGGCATCAAAAAGATGACCTCTATTTCGTCTCAGGATGCTTCCAATGTTTTCATCGAATTTCACACCAATGTGGACATTCGAAAAGCATTAAGCGATGTTAAAGATGCTGTGGATAAAGCCAAAAGCGACTTGCCGGATGATTTGCCATCAGATCCTTTGATCACAGACATTGACGTTTCAGAGTTCCCGGTAATTAATGTGAACCTTTCTGGAAACTTCAGTTTAAGTGAACTAAAAAACTATGCCAACGACCTGAAAGATGAATTCGAAGCCATCAGCCAGGTATCGAAAGTTAACATTACCGGCATTACCGATCGTGAGGTTAAAATTAACCTCAATCCATTTAAAATGGCTGCCATGGAGGTGAGTTACAGCGATGTGGAAAATGCCGTTAAATCTGAGAACCTCTCCATTTCAGGAGGCAATGCTAAAATAGGAAACTACGAACGAACCATCCGTGTTATTGGCGAATTCACTGATCCCAAACAAATTGAAAATATTATTGTAAAACATGAAAAAGGAAATATCGTTTATTTACGTGATATTGGTTCAGTAGAATTCGGTTTTAAAGAAAGAGAAAGTTACTCCAGACTTGGCAGGCAACCTGTAGTTACTTTGCAGGTTGTAAAGAAAAGTGGTGAAAACCTGCTGGCTACTACCGATAAAGTCTTTCAGATTCTGAAAGATGCACGAAAAACCAAACTCATTCCTAACAATTTGCGGATAACCATTACCAATGACCAATCGGATCAGGTAAAATCCCAAATCAACAACCTGGAGAACAGTATTATCATGGGGATTTTGTTTGTGGTGGCTATCCTGTTCCTTTTCCTCGGAACACGAAACTCATTTATCGTTGGTTTTTCCATTCCCATGTCCATGCTCATTGCCTTTATGGTAATGGGAATTGCACAGTACAAAATCAATATGATTGTATTGTTTGCTCTGATTTTGGCTTTGGGGATGTTGGTTGACAACGCTATTGTGGTCACGGAAAACATATACCGGTTTGTGCAGCGGGGGTATTCCATCAAGGAAGCAGCCCGCCAGGGTGTCGGCGAAGTAGCGGTTCCGATTATCACTTCAACAGCAACTACGCTGGCGGCTTTCTTCCCGTTGTTGTTCTGGAGCAGTATTATGGGAGAATTTATGAAGTACCTCCCCATTACATTAATTATTGTGCTCACGGCATCGCTGTTTAATGCACTGGTTATTGTACCGGTTCTGTTCATCGACTTTTACAAACCGGGTGAGATGCAGCTTCCTAAAAAAAGAAAGACATTAATTATTGCGGCAGTTTTAACTGTAATAGGGATGTTCTTCTACATATTGCATTGGAATATTATGGGTTCTTTAATGATTTTTGCTGCTATCATTACCCTTATGAACCTTACATTTCTTACCAAACTCAGTATTTGGTTCCAAAATATTTTCCTTGTATGGCTCGAAGAAACCTACCTCAGATTTATTCGTTTTGCTTTGCGTAAAAGCAATTCTTACTGGTTAATTTTTGGCACGTTTGTATTGATGATTCTTACCATTATTTTTTACTTCAGCACAAAACCGAAAGTTGATTTCTTCCCTGCATCTGATCCTAAGTTGATCAATGTGATGGCAGAACTGCCTATCAGTACCGATATTGAAACTACAGATTCTGTAATGCAGGTTATCGAAAACAAAGTTTATCAGATTCTGGAACCCGATATGAATATCGTAAAATCAGTTCTGACTGTTACCGGAAAAGGTGCCGTAGGACAAAATGAAGGGTTCACAAGTCGTGGAGGAAGCCCCAACAAAGGGATCATTACCATTAACTTTGTAGATTACGAATTCCGCCATGGAATCAACACCTTCACTATCATGCGAACACTGAGTGATAGTCTGATCGGAAAATATCCCGGTGTTAATATCTCTTTGGAAAAACAGCGCGAAGGACCCCCGGTTGGTTATCCAATTAATATTGAGGTGAGTGGAAAAGACTTCAATACACTTTTAGCGGTTACTGATACCATTAGAACAGTAATTAACAATCAGAATGTTCCCGGCATTGAAGGATTGAAAATTGATTTGAATGTGGGAAAACCTGAGTTGCTGGTCCATGTTGACCGCGACAAAGCCAGACGTTTCGGCCTTTCCACCGGACAAATTGGTGAAGCAATTCGTACCGCTTTGTTTGGAAAAGAGATTTCAGATTATAAAGTAGGTGAAGACGAATACAAAATCAGAATGAAACTGGATGATAAGTACCGTTATAATGTTTCAGATTTGATGAACCAGCGCATCACCTTTCGTTCAGCTTCTTCCGGTAAAATTATTCAGGTTCCTATTTCCGCAGTAGCATCATTCGAGTACGGTTCCACCTACGGGGCCATTACCCGCATCGACAGAAAAAGGGTGATCACCATTTACTCTAATGTAATTAAAGGATACAACGCCAATGAGATTAACGGACAACTTAAGACAATCCTGAAAACAGTGAAAATGCCTGCAGGTTATTCCTATTCATTTACCGGTGAACAGGAGCAACAAACTGATGCTGCTGACTTTTTGGCCAAAGCACTGCTGATTGCACTGGCTTTAATTATGATTATTCTGGTGGGTCAGTTTAATTCTTTTGTGAAACCCGCCATTATTATGTTCAGCGTACTGCTGAGTACGATCGGTGTGTTTGGCGGACTGGCTACATTCCATATGGATTTCATTGTTATTATGACAGGAATTGGAATTGTATCGCTGGCCGGGGTTGTAGTTAATAATGCCATCGTGTTAATTGACTACATTGGACTGGTAAAACTACGCCGGAAAAAAGAAATGGGCATTGATGAATATGATGAACTGCCCATGGAAGTTGCCCGTGAATGTATTGTTGAAGCCGGGAAAACCCGACTACGTCCGGTATTGCTTACTGCCATAACAACAGTTCTTGGACTTATGCCACTGGCCATCGGGCTAAACATCAACTTTGTTACTTTAATGAGCGATTTCGATCCTCAGATATTCTTCGGTGGTGATAATACGGCTTTCTGGGGACCTATGTCGTGGACCGTAATTTTCGGATTGAGTTTTGCTACTTTCTTAACCCTGATTATAGTGCCTTCCATGTACCACGCACTGTATTCAGCCAAGGTCGCCTTTAAAAAAGCAAGAGCAAAATATAATCCTGATTTAAAATAAGTTGAAATTTCATAAGAAATTCTAAATTTTAAACAAGGAGTTCCGATAATCGGAACTCCTTGTTTATTTTTGTGTGAAGATAATCTGTTTAAGATGAAAAAATCGTTTGCCATATTTTGTGAAAACACCCAAACTGAAAAGGAATATCCTTTTGGAACCACATTAGCTGAGATAGCCAAAGATCAAAAAATAGAACAACAATATCCTGTTTTGGGAGCCATGGTCAATCACACAGTAAAAGAACTGTCGTACATGATTTACAAGCCCAAAACGGTTCAGTTTTTAAACTATCTGCACCCTGATGGAAAGCGTATGTACATCCGCTCTTTGTCTTTTGTGCTTTTCAAAGCGGTTCACGACCTGTTTCCCGATCAGAAGCTTCGTATTGGACACTCTGTCTCCAGAGGTCTATATTGCGAACTGGATGATGTTATTAATGAAGAAACACACGAAAAGATTGTGGTTCAGATCAAAAACCGGATGCAGGAGATTATTGATGAAGACCTTTCTTTTACCCGTGAAGAAATCCAAACTGAAAACGCATTAAGGATTTTTGAACAATTCGGGCTTGAAGACAAATGTACTTTGATGCGAACACGAAAACAGTTCTACAGTTCGGTTTATCACCTGAATGATGTGGTCAATTATTTTTACGGTTATCTGGTTCCTTCTACAGGTTGCTTACATAAATTTGATTTAGTAAAATATTACAATGGCATGCTTCTGGTTTTGCCCAAAACCGATCAGCCTGATGAACTGGAGGAAATCATTATTCAAAACAAGTTATTTGATATTTTTCAGGAGTTTAAAGAATGGGGCGAAATTATAGGGGTTCCGAATGTAGGAAAACTCAACGAAAGAAATCAGGAAGGGCACATCGGGCAAATTATTAAAGTTTCGGAAGCATTGCAGGAAAAGAAACTGGCACAGATTGCTGATCAGATTTATCAAAGAAAAGATGATGTAAAAGTGGTTATGATTTCAGGGCCTTCATCTTCTGGTAAAACTACTTTTGCCAAAAGACTGGGAGTGCAACTCTGTGTTTCAGGTTTCAAACCTGTGGTTATTTCGATGGACAATTATTTTGTGAACCGCGATCAGAATCCAAAAGATGAAAACGGAAATTACGACTTTGAAAGTCCCTATGCATTGGATATAAAATTGTTCAATAAAAACCTGCTGGACTTATTTGACGGTAAAACTATCGACCTTCCCAAATTTAATTTTTCAAAAGGTGAAAGATATTATGATGGAACAAAACTGTCTTTAAAAAACAATGGAATTTTGATTGTTGAAGGTATTCATGGTTTGAACCCTGAGATTACTCAATCAGTTCCTGAAAAAAGAAAGTTCAAGGTTTACGTTTCAGCACTAACTTCCTTAAGTATTGACTCCAACAATCATATTCCTACAACCGATAATCGTTTAATTCGCCGTATGGTTCGCGATTATCTCTACCGGGGATATTCTGCACTGGAAACCTTACAACGCTGGCCCAGTGTTCGAAAAGGTGAAGAAAAACACATTTTCCCTTATCAGGAAGAAGCTGATATTATGTTCAACAGCGCGTTGTTGTTTGAATTAGGCGTACTCAGACGTTGGGCAGAACCCTTGTTACAGGAGGTTCCTCCTGTTGTTCCGGAGTATTCAGAAGCAAGAAGATTACTTAAGTTCCTCACTTACATACTTCCAATTCCAGAAAAAGAAATTCCGCCGACATCCATTTTGAGAGAATTTCTGGATGGCAGTAGTTTTGACTATTCTTAGCTTTTTATTTCAATGTCTTAAAATATTCTTCGAGCGTTTTGTATTGAAATTTGAAGCCCGCTTTTTGAATCTTTTCAGACGACACTCTGTTGCCTTTCAGAACCATTTCTGACATTTCACCAAGCAGAAGCTTAAGCAAAAACGATGGAACTGGTGGAAAAAAGAAGGGGCGGTCCAGATATTTTGCCAGCAATCTCATAAACTGTTTGTTAGGAACCGGATTGGGAGCTACTGCATTATATACTGAATTAAGTTCTGGATTTTCGATCGCATACAAATACATTTGAACAATGTCAGCCAAAGCAATCCAAGGAATATACTGTTTTCCGCTTCCCAGTGCGCTGCCCACACCAAGCTTAACAGGCAACATCATTTTGGGTAGCGCCCCTTCATCCGGTGACAAAACCACCCCGGTTCGCAACGTAACCAACCTGATGTCCAAAGATTTAAGCGTCAACAATGAGCTTTCCCAATTAAAAGTTGTTTTTGCCAAGAAATCGTGACCCGGAACATCATTTTCTAACGAAATACGATCAGTAAGTGTTCCACCATAATAACCTGTGGCAGAAGCAGAAATAAAGAACTCCGGTTTTTTATTTGATTGCTTTATTTTCTCTATCAGCAGTTCAATGCTTTGAACCCTGCTTTCAACTATTATTTGCTTTTGCCTATTTGTCCATCGTTTAGCTCCTACATTTTCACCAGAAAGAAAAATAATACCATCAGCAAAATCCAGCGCTTTATCATCAAAATCACCTTTTAAAGGATCCCATTGAAAAACAGGATATTCAAGGTTCTTTTTTGAACGCGAGAGTACGGCTACAGAATACCCTTTTTTAGTTAACAAACCACATAATGCAGTTCCGATTAAACCAGTTCCTCCGGCTATCAAAATATTTTTCATGAAAGTGGTGTTTCGATAAACTTTTGATAAATTTCTTCTAACCCAGTGTTTTTATCCGTTTCCTGAATATGCCAGTGGAATGATGTAAGCTTATTAAAAACGGCAAGTGTGTCTGTTACTTCATGCAAAGAAAGTGTTCCGATCACAATCTCAGAAACTTTGTGCATTTCGTCGAAAGATGCAATTACTTCCGACTTGCCCAATTCGGTTAATGCAACTCTTTTTGCCCTGCGGTCTCTTTCATCATCAAATTCATAAATGAGCCCCAGCCTGATTAAACGCTTGATAATTTCACTTCCGCTTGAAATTTCCAGCAAATGTTTTTGAATTAGTTCACTTTTCAACAGACTACCTTCGCGTAATAATGTAGACAAAAAACCAAATTCATCCAGCGTTTTGAACAATCGCTCACTAAATGCTTTTTTAACATAGGTTCGTGCAAAACGAAACAATGTGGTAACACCAATTGCAAATTGAATTTCTGCAAATTTTTTGAAATTATTATAATCTTCTTTATCAAAATCTTCAGGACTTTTGAACTGTTCAGAACCAAAAACCCTGTCTTTTAAATATATTGAAAACTGTTCTAAACTGTCATTTTTTTCTTCTTCACCGTATAAATCAATATAATTCAAAAGTTTTCTAAGCAACTGTATTTTATACGACATAATATTATTTTTTAATTTTTATTATTTAAACGTAATATATATTACAAATTAATATTACTTTTGCAAAAATAATACATTTTCGACTTAACACAGAATAACATGAAACAAAATCGACTTTTAGCCATTTTAACTTTTTTCATTCTATTCTCTTTAAACGCTTTCGATGCCAATGCCCAAATTGGTTCAGTAAAGGGTCAAATTATCAACAGCATAAATAATCAGCCGGTACCTTTTGCTGCCGTTCAGGTTAAAAACACAACTATTGGAGCCTCTACCGACGACAAAGGTTTTTTTGAACTAAAAGGAATTAAGCCCGGTTTTATAAGGCTGATCGTTTCATCACTGGGGTATCAGAATGCCGAAAGTGGAGATATATTTATCAGTAATGAGAATGTGCCTTTTGTAGAGATTAAAATGCAACCTTCGACCCAACAACTAAAAGAAGTAAAGATTTCTGCAGGAATTTTCAGACAAAGCGATATCGCTCCGGTTTCGATGCAAAGGCTGGGAATTAAACAAATTGTCGATAATCCAGGCAGCAACAGAGATATTTCACGTGTTATTCAGTCGCTGCCCGGGATTGGTTCCACCCCAAATTACAGAAATGATATAATTGTTCGGGGTGGTGGCCCCTCAGAAAGCAGGTTTTACCTTGATGGAATTGAAATTCCTGTACTAAACCATTTTGCTACACAAGGAGCATCAGGCGGTCCTGTAGGTATTCTGAACGCTGATTTTATTCAGTCGTTAAATTATTACGCCAGCTCTTTTCCTGCAGATCGTGGCAATGCTCTCAGCGGAGTTTTTGAGTTTTTCCTTAAAGAAGGTAGCCACGACAAAAATCATTTTCAGTTTGCTGTTGGTGCCAGTGAAGCGGCTATTACCTCGGACGGACCGCTTGGAAAAAAAACCAGTTATATCTTTTCTGTAAGAAGGTCCTATCTTCAGTTTCTATTTTCTGCCTTTGGCTTGCCATTTTTACCCACGTTCAACGACTATCAGTTGAAAACAAAAACTCAATTCGACAGCAAGAATCAATTAACGATTATTAGTTTGGGTTCATACGACCAGATGAAACTAAACACTGGAATTAAAAATCCTGATGCATCACAACAATATATTTTGGCACAAATTCCTGTAAATAATCAATGGAGTTATACCATTGGGGCCAATTTCAAGCATTTTACCAAAAACGGGTTTCACACTTTTGTTTTAAGTCGTTCGATGTTATACAATCAACTTTATAAATATCCTGATAACAATACATCATTAAGAAGAAGTCTCGATTACGAATCAAAACAGTCAGAAAACAGAATCAGATATGAATATACTTTTCTGCAAAAAGGTTACACCTTTAATTTTAGCACGAATCTGGATTTTTTGAAATATTACAACACCACAACTCAGGATGTTTACGAAAATGACAGTACACAATATGCTCAATATGAAACATTATTAAGAACCACTGGTTACGGATTATCGGGACAAGTTTCAAAAAAATATTTTGGCGACAGATTGTCACTTAGTTTGGGAATCCGTTTTGATGGAAACAATTACAATAGTAATATGAGCAACCCGCTAAAACAATTCTCACCTCGCTTTGCGGCTTCTTATGCTTTTAACGAAAAAACGAGCGTAAGCGCATCGCTTGGAAGATATTCTGAACTTCCTGCTGCAACAACACTAGGCTTTAAAACAAATAACATTTACGCAAATAAATCCACGTCTTCTTATATCGATGCCAATCATTATAATTTAGGTTTAAGTTATCAACCCGATAAAAACATGTTTTTCCAGCTAACAGGTTTCTATAAGTTTTACGAAAACTATCCTATCAACTTAGTAACGGGTTCAAGTTTGGCTAATGAAGGAGCTGCTTACAGTAGTGTAGTAGGAACGGTTCCTGCCATTTTTGAAGGCAAAGGCAAAGCTTATGGTTTTGAACTGGTGAACCGTTTAAACTTTGAACATTTTAACCTGATTGCTTCCTACACATTTGTCAGAAGCCTGTTTACAGATCTTAACGGCAATTATATTCCTTCATCATGGGACAGCAAAAACCTCATCACAATAACCGGTTCACAAGCTTTAAAAAGAAACTGGCAAATTGGTTTTAAATGGCGTTTTGTAGGTGGATTGCCTTACACACCATTTGATCTACAAAAATCTGCTAATGTTCAAGCTTGGAACGCAACAGGAAAACCATACTTGGACTACAATCTTTTGAATGCAGACAGATTACCTTCTTTTAATCAGTTGGATATGCGTATAGACAAAAAATACTTTTTCAAAAAATGGTCGCTTTGGCTCTATATAGACGTACAAAATGTTTACAATTTTCAATACAAAGGGCAGGATTATATCATCAGAGAAAAAGCACCTGACGGCAGCTACCTTACAACGAATAACGGAGCCGATTATGTATTGCAGTCAATAGAAAACATCAGTGGAACTGTATTACCCACTATAGGAATTATTATTGGTTTCTAAGAAAAAATATTATCCGGAAGATTTCATTATTTTAGTCAAGTTAAACCATAAAAACTATGACTGAAAAATCTGAACGCATCAAAACATACAAAGAGTTTTATCACTTTTACCTGACAGAACATGAAAACAAAACCTGTAGATGGCTTCATTTTACAGGAACGGCAATTTTATTTACTGATGTTATCTATTTGAGCATTGCCGGGCTTTGGGCAGAATTCTGGTGGACTTTACCCGTGATTGGATACGGATTTGCCTGGGTTGGACATTTCTTTTTCGAAAAAAACAAACCTGCCACATTTAAATATCCTTTGTGGAGTCTTTTTTCAGATTTCAGAATGTTTTTCGAGATGTTGACTAGAAAAATAAAATAGTCTGACTATTCTTTTTCTTTAGCTTTATTCCAGTAACCGTCCATTTCATCTAAAGACATGTAAATCAGGCTTTTTCCGTCTTTAGCAGATTCTGTTTCTATGAACTGAAATCTTTTGATGAACTTTATATTGGTTCGCTCCAAAGCGTCATCAGGGTTTATGCCGATATACCTTGCATAATTCACCAAAGCAAACATCAGATCGCCAAATTCTTCTTCAACTTTTTGTTTAGAACCACCGTCCTTAATTTCGACCTTCAGCTCTTCCATCTCTTCTATCACTTTATCCCAAACCTGATCCACATGCCGCCACTCAAAGCCAACACCTTTCACTTTATCCTGAATACGATAAGCTTTCAGCAAGGGAGGTAATGATTTAGGAACACCGGAAAGAACTGATTTTTTGCCTTCTTTTAGTTTGAGTTTTTCCCAGTTTTCGGCCACCTCATCGGCATCAGACACCTTAACTTCACCATAAATATGAGGATGCCGGTACACCAATTTTTCAGAAATCTGATCCAGTACATCCTTGATATCAAAAGCCTTTTTTTCTGAACCTATCTTGGCATAAAAAACCATGTGCATCAATAGATCACCCAATTCTTCACGAATTCCTTTCAAATCCTCATCCAAAATGGCATCTGAAAGTTCATAAACCTCCTCGATAGTAAGATGACGAAGACTTTCCAGCGTTTGTTTTTTATCCCACGGACATCCGGTACGTAAGTCGTCCATAATATCAAGTAAACGGCCAAAAGCCTCCAACTTTTCCTGTCTTGATGCTCCAAATGAAGAATCTGAATTTTTCATAATAAATTTTAAAAGTCCAAATTTCAGGAAAAACCCGGAAATTAATATGCTTTAGCGAAAACTACTCTTCCTTTGGATGAATTACCGGTAAAAATACATTTTCCGGTTTCTGTACCTTCTCCTAAAGGGATCAGGCGGATAGTAGCTTTTGTTTCGTCTTTAATTTTCTGTTCGGTTTCAGGAGTTCCATCCCAGTGTGCCCATACAAAACCACCTTTTTCAATCTGGGCTTTGAAATCATCCCATGTATCAACTTTAAAAGTATTTTCTTCACGAAAATCCAACGCCTTTTGATAGATATTTTTCTGTATCTGCTCCAAAAGATTTTCCACTTTAGCAGCGATGTTTTCCCTGTGCAACATTTCTTTCTCCAGAGTATCTCTACGGGCAACTTCCACAGTATTATTTTGCATGTCTCTGGGACCAACGGCCAAACGAACAGGAACTCCTTTCAGCTCCCACTCGTTAAACTTATAACCAGGTTTAAACGAATCGCGATCATCATATTTAACTGAAATTCCTTTAGCCCTCAGTTCAGCAACAATTTCTTTCACATATTGACTAATGGCTTCTCTTTCTTCTTCTTTCCTGTAGATAGGAACAATTACCACCTGAATAGGCGCTAATTTTGGAGGAAGAACCAATCCATTATCATCAGAATGAGCCATAATCAAGGCTCCAATCAAACGGGTAGAAACGCCCCAGGAAGTAGCCCAAACATGTTCCAATTTATTTTCTTTATTCAAAAAAGTTACATCAAAAGCTTTAGCAAAATTCTGACCCAGAAAATGTGAAGTTCCTGCTTGCAAAGCTTTACCATCTTGCATAAGTGCTTCGATACAGTAAGTTTCAACAGCACCGGCAAAACGTTCGTTAGGAGATTTTATACCTTTCAAAACAGGAACACCCATATATTTCTCAGCAAAATCGGCATATACATCCAACATTGTTTCGGCTTCCTTAATAGCCTCTTCCCGTGTAGCATGAGCTGTATGACCTTCCTGCCAAAGAAATTCTGCAGTACGTAAAAACAAACGGGTACGCATTTCCCAGCGCACCACATTAGCCCATTGGTTCACAAGCAAAGGTAAATCCCGGTACGATTGAATCCATTTCCTGTAAGTATCCCAGATAATCGTTTCAGAAGTGGGGCGTACAATGAGTTCTTCTTCCAACTTAGCATCAGGATCAACAATAATCCCTCCTTTTTCATCATTTTTTAAACGATAATGAGTTACAACCGCACATTCTTTAGCAAAACCTTCAACGTGATTGGCTTCCTTACTGAAAAAGGATTTGGGGATAAACAAAGGAAAATATGCGTTCTCATGACCTGTTTCTTTAAACATATCATCCAGTACATGCTGCATTTTTTCCCAGATAGAATATCCGTAAGGTTTAATTACCATGGAACCACGAACGGCAGAAGTTTCTGCTAATCCAGCACTTACAACCAATTCATTATACCATTGCGAATAATTTTCGCTTCTGCTTGTTAATTTTTTTGCCATTTTGAAATTTTGGTATAGTCTTTGCAACTTTTTTTAAGAATGGCAAAAATAAACAATGTTTATATAAGCACAATATTTAATACCATGAAGACAATAAAATACATCTTTTTAACTACCATGGGAATCAGCCTTTTCTTACTTACAGGTTGTACGATGACCCAAAACCTTCCGTACGATGACGTGTACAGTTCAGGCTCAACTCCCATTCCACAGCAAAATACAGCTTTGCAATACACCTCTTCACAACCCCGACAAAATAGTGTCTATAACGAAGGAAATGTTCAGGTTGTAAACCTTGCCAATAATGACACAGTTCAAAAAAATGATACAATTCAGTATTCCAAAGAAGTTGTACTAATTAAAAATGACACCTCACAGCCCTCGACTAACATTTACAATTATTATTCGGGTCTTAATTTTGATAATCCTTATTTCGGAACCGGAACTTATGGATGGTCAATGAGTAGTTCATATTGGGGATGGGGAAGCACCGGATATTGGAATTATCCTTATTCTTGGTATTCTCCATACTACAGCAGTTGGGGTTATCCATATTATAACTCTTTCTATGGATGGAACAGCTGGTATTGGGGATATCCTTATTCATGGTATTCTCCTTATACCTGGAACAGTCCGTATTATTATGGGTATTACCCAAGTTATTACTATCCTTATAGCTACAACAGTAATAATGTTAGGTATGGACACAGAAACACCAGCTACCTGGGGGGAAGTCTTCCCAGAAATGCACTTACAGGAGGATATGTACCCCTAAAATCTTCATCATACAGCAGATCAAGAAGCAGCACACCTGGTACTACTGTTAATACCAATCCACGGTTATCCAACAGGTCTGAAAGAGTGATCGAGAATTTCAAAACTGATACAAAAAGAAGTTCTGTTAGCAACAATGAAAGAAGATCAATGTACCAAAAACCTGACAGGGGTTCAAACCAAACTTCTGTAAACAATTATCAGAACCGCACAAGAGAACCACGCTCAGAGTTCAAAGCGGGCTCTCAAACAAATGGAATAAGCACCATTAGACCAAGGTATCAGAAACCAAGACAATATCAGAGTCTGGATAATAGAAACCCAAGAAGCAGTAAGGAATACTTTAGAACACAACCTAATAATCTTGTAAGAACTGTTCCTGCAAACAAAACAACACGAGTAACTACAAATACTCCAACAAGACGGTTTAATGTATATCGACCGGAAAATACACGTCAGGTAAATCAGAGACCTGTTTACAGAACTACAACAAATAGCAGGCCCATGTATCAACCTTCTCGTTCGGTTTCTCCATTTAAATCCACCAGGACTTATACACCAAACAGGAACTATTCTTCTCCAAGAACAAATAACTCATCCAGACCCAGCAATTCATCTTTCAGCCCTTCAAGAACCTCTACAGGTTCATCCGGAACAGGAAGTAGTAGTGGCGGTTCACGCTCAACAGGTGGTGGCGGAGGAGGTAGCCCTCACAGAAGATAAAACAGGACACGACAGTAAATTATTTAAAGATTAAAAAAATAAGATTATGAAAAGATATATCATAGTACTTGTGCTCAGCATACTTACAGGGTCTATTTTTGCACAAGGTGCTTCAGATGCGCTAACCTATTCTCAGTCGTATTACATGGGAACCGCGAGAAGTATGGCAATGGGAGGATCATTTGGTGCCTTGGGAGCTGATCTTTCTGTAGCAGCTACAAATCCAGCAGGATTGGGCCTTTATCGTGTAAGTGAATTTTCCATTTCTACTTACTTTAATAATTCAAATGTTCACTCAAATTATTTTAATCTGAATTCGGATGGTTACAAATCAAATTCAGGCTTAAGCAATGTTGGTTATGTTTATGTTACCAAATTAAATCCAAAATACAGTGGAGGATGGGTAAATATTCAATTTGCTATCGGAAAAAACAAAATCAACGACTTTACTTCATTCACAAATATACAGGGCCTGAATCCCAATAATTCAAGAATTGATAGTTATATCAATACGGCCAACGGAACAGAAGAATCAAACTTATCAAGTGTTTTTCCATACCATATCTATCCTGCATGGGAAGTATATTTATTAAATCCGGAACCCGGCTCAACCAATACATACGACAGTCCTGTTCCAATGGGTGGTGTTTATCAGCAAGATCAACATTACAGATCAGGTGGAGTGAATGAATATTATCTGAGTGCTGCTGCAAATTTTCAGAATAAACTTTTTATCGGGGCAACCCTTGGTTTTAATTCACTGGAATATAAGGACAACTCATACTACTCTGAAACTTTTCAGACAGACTCAACCAATCAATTAAGTATTTGGGGGGTTGACCAAACTCTAAGCACATCAGGAACAGGGGTCAATCTTAAATTAGGAGTTATTTTTCAACCCATGAATTGGCTTAGACTTGGACTTGCTTATCATACTTCCACATGGTATTATGGCATGACAGATACCTGGAATACTTATACTTATGCTAACTTGCCCGGATATATTAACAAGGATCACACTTCTGATATAGGAGTTTATAATTATTCATTAAAAACCCCTTCTTCTTGGCTAGGTGATATTGGAATTATAATCGGTAAAAGAGGTTCAATATCAGCTGAAATTGAAAATGTAAATTACGCTTCCATGAGCCTATCAGCACCTGATTATAGTTTTTCCAATGAAAATAGCGATATCAGAAAATATTACAGATCAGTTACCAATTATCGGCTGGGAACCGAATGGCGGCTGGGAATGATGGATGTTCGTGCCGGTTACGCTTACTATGCAAGTCCTTATGCTAACAACACAAATGACGGTTCAAGAGAAATTGTATCAGGTGGAGTTGGTTTTAACTTAGGAAACTATAGTATTGGAATAACAGCGCTTCAATCAATCCAAAAAGAGGATTATTATGTCTACACAAATGTTTATAATCTTCCAGTATCTCAAAACACCATTAAAAGCACCATGGTTGTTTTTAGTTTAAACTACAGATTTTATTAGTAGTTTAATGCTTTCTGAACCCGGGATAAACTTTCTTTTGCAACACCCCGTATACCATTACGGTATTGTTTAAAGTTAAGCTGAAGACAAAGGTTATAATAAAATGCTGCATGCTGCAAACTATCCTGTACTTCATAAATTTCCCCTAGTTTTAAAGCAGAATTACCAGCAAAATATAACGTAGAATACCGGCCTTCATCAATGGTTTGCCGGTATTTTTCTTTGGCTTCCGGCCAATTCTTCAGATTCTGGGCTATTCGTCCATAGCGATAGGTTCTTTCCAGTTTTTCGTCTTTAGTAAGAGCCATTTGTGAAGAAGCAATTAAAACATTTTTTGATTTTTCAAAATAACCACCATCAAAAAGCAGCCTTGATTTTAACAACATCAAGTTGGGAACCTTATTACTTTGCGCCTCCTGATAGGCTTGTTTATCAGCATCCACCATTTTATTTCCACGAACCAAAACCGAGTCCATCATTCTGAAATAGCCCAATGTATCGCCTTTTAACAGAGCCGCCCAACCCCGTTTTCTCCAGGCATCTTTTATGTAATTAACTCCGTGGAAATTTTTTAAAAAAATTTGATAATACGAATCTGAAGTGGTGTCTAATCTTTTTATAAGACAATCGCCTTTTAGATAATCCAGAAAATAGAATGGGTAATAGCCTTTTAGCAACAACATCTTGTTGAGCAAAGAAAAAGCCTCGTCATTTTTACCTGTTTTAATCAGTATCTCTGCTTTCAAATAATCTATTAAAAGATTTTGCGTTCCAACTTTATCAATTTCCACTTTAATTTTATTCACTCCCTGGTGTTCTGGAGATAAACTTAATGTAATGATTCCCGTCAAAAACATTGATTCGTTCTTTAAAAAAGAATAGTCAGGATTTTTCAAGCTCTGTTGTAACGCATTATAAATTTCCTTCTCACCCTGACTTACGGTTCCCTGCATAGAAACAATTTTTAAAACCCACCTGTATTGATCCGGAATTAAGCCAACAATAGTATGCAGTACTCCAAGTGTTAAATCATTTGGAGCAAAATCAGGAAAAAGCTCATGATTCTGAGTTATCTGCCTGTATGCTTTGTTTAAATTCCAACCCGTTTGAAAATACTGACCGAATTTGGCACTTACCAGGGCCCATTGCAGATTCATATTAGCCAGCATCCATAAACGATAAGGATTTTGCTCACTCAAAGCTTCAACCTGATTATACCGACTTGAAATTAACGGTTGAATTGAATCATACAGATTTTTATCTTCACTAATAAATACCTCTATAAAATCCACATAGTTTTCCTGATAAGGAACCCAAAAAAATTTTTGCTCATCAAGTGATAATGAGGACAGAATTTTTTTTGCTGCCGGAGTTCTCAACGAGGTTAAATACTCATAGGATAAACCAAGAGAATCAGTCATTCCATTGTTCTGAGCATAAGTACCCTGAACAACAAACCACAACAAAAAAATAAGAAACAATCTTTTGATCCGAACCAACATTCTATGGATTTAACAGTTTTATTGGACTAAAATAAATGTTCGGGCAAAGGTATTGATTTCAGGAAAGCAAAAAAAAGTTAAAACTATCTATATTAAAACTACATTTAACAAAGATTTGATTTGATTATGAACAGCTTATGCGTTTTCAGAAACAATAAATCAAAAATTAGTTAGACAGTCTATTTTCTATCCAATATTGATATTTAAGTTACATTTGCACACAATAGTAACCCACTTTTCAATGAATATTGCAATCTTTGGTAAACAGCTTTCTGATACACATATACCCTATCTGGAACAACTGTTTGATGAGTTGAATAAAAGAAGGGCAAAGATTTGCATTTTTAAACCTTATTTTGAAGAGCTTCAAACCCAAATAAAATTTGCAGTAAAACCTGGTGTTTTTACCAGGCCCGACGAAATAAAAAATTTGGATATCCTTTTTTCAATCGGAGGAGATGGAACCATTCTGGACGCTGTGCCCTACGTTCAGGATAAAAACGTTCCTATGATGGGGATCAATATGGGCAGACTTGGGTTTTTATCGAGCATTTCAAAAGATGAAATGAAAGAGGCTATCGACAACATTTACAAAAAAGATTACCGACTGGAACAAAGAGCACTCATTCGGATATCCAAGCCAAAGGAATTGTTTGGGTCGCTAAATTTTGCTCTTAACGACGTAACTCTTTATCGAGACAAAAACACATCGCTGGTTGCCGTTCATGTATATGTTGACGATTTATTTTTAAATACCTATTGGGGTGATGGTTTAATTATTGCTACGCCAACCGGATCAACAGCCTACTCGTTAAGTGTTGGAGGCCCCATAGTAACCCCAGGATCAGAAAATTTTGTTATTGCACCTATTGCATCGCACAATTTAACGGTTCGACCTATCGTTATTCCTGACAAAAGTCGCATTAAACTTAAAATTGAAGGACGCGAAAAAACGTTCCAACTTACAATGGATTCAAGAGTTGCTACTATTCGAGAAATGGAAGAAATAGTTCTCGAGAAATGTGATTTCAAAATTAATCTGGTTCAAATGCCCGACCATAACTTTTTTTCTACCATACGTGAAAAATTATTGTGGGGAAGAGACATCAGGAACTAAAGTCCTGAATTACTAAAAAAATGATAAATTTGCCGCTCAAAATCAGGCAGTAGAGGTATATGAAGCAAAGAAGTACAAATAGTTTATTGGTTTTCTTTTTGCTTGTTTTCACAGGCATAACTCTTCCCCATTTATTGTTTGGACAACGATCTGTTGAAATAGGTCCCTCCGCAGGAATCGCATACTACAACGGTGAATTCAATAAAGGAATGCCTTTTGTAAATCCTAAACCCGCTTTTGGTCTGCTGGGGCGATACAATTATGATAACCGCTGGGCGATTAAACTCTCCCTAAATCATGGAACAATTGGTGGAGTCGACAGCATTGGAAATAACAACCTGAATTTTAATACAACCATCAACGAGGTTTCTTTAACAGGAGAATTTAACTTCTGGAACTATTTTACAGGAAGTGAAAGAGAGGTTTTCACACCTTATCTTATGGCCGGTGCTGGTGTATTTCTTTATAATTCTAAGCTTTCCGGGTTTAATAATTATGTTTCAACTCATAAAAATAATAGCTTTGCCCTGATTTTTGGCTTAGGTTTTAAATATAGCCTTACAAAAAGGCTGGGTTTAGGCATTGAGTGGGGCATGCGCAGAACATTCTCAGATTGTCTGGACGGCGTGGGAACATATTTTTGCGATAAAGATATCCCCTCTGTTGATCATGACATTCAGGTTGGAAATAATTTTACTGATTGGTACAACTTTACTTTATTGAGCCTGACGTATAAGATTAACCTGGATAACGGTATGAGTTGTAAAAATTTAAAGTGGTAAAAATGAGTTTTTCATCGCGGATTGATAAATCACGACTTCCTCAGCATGTTGCCATTGTAATGGATGGTAACGGGCGATGGGCCCGTAAACATGGCGAGGAAAGAGTTTTTGGTCATCACAAAGGTGTTGACGCGGTGAGAGAAGTTACCGAAGCCGCTGCTGAACTAGGAATTCAATACCTGACACTTTATACTTTTTCAACCGAAAACTGGAACCGGCCAGTAGAAGAAGTAAATGCTTTGATGCATTTATTTGTCGAAACTATTGAAAAAGAAATACCAACATTAAACAAAAATAAGATTAGGCTTAAAGCAATTGGTGACATAGAAAGCTTACCTGAAGAAAACAGACAGAAATTAAGCAATACCATTGAACAGACGCAAAAAAATGATGGTATGACTCTTATTCTTGCCCTAAGCTATAGCGGAAGATGGGAAATTACCAATGCTATTAAAAATATTTTAAATGATTTGGATGCCGGAAAATTATCGGTTAAAGATGTTTCTGAGAACACCATATCTGAATACATGCAAACCGCAAAAATTCCAGATCCTGAGTTACTAATCAGGACAAGTGGAGAAGAGCGGATAAGCAATTTTTTACTCTGGCAGATCGCCTATTCAGAATTATATTTTACATCAAAATTATGGCCCGATTTTGGTAAAAAAGACTTTCACAGGGCTATTTTAGATTATCAAAAACGAGAACGCAGATTCGGATTAACGAGTGAGCAATTAAAATTTGAAGAACGGAATGAAGATTAAATTAACAAATTGGCTTTGGCTTTTATTTTTTGCAGGTAGTTTTTTTGTGATCCCAGGATTAAAAGCCCAAACAAATTCTACTGACAACAAACTGAATGAGATAAGTTACCAAAATCCAAAAACTTATATTTTAGGCGGATTAACAGTATCAGGAAACAGCTATGTAGACAAATCAGTTGTTATCATGTTAAGTAACCTAACCGTTGGTAAGCCAATCAGTGTTCCTGGAGATGCCATTACTGATGCACTTAAAAGCCTTTGGAAACAAGGTTTGTTTGACGATGTTCAGATTATCGCCACCAAAATTCAGAATGACAGTGTATATCTAGATATCCAGTTAGATGAAAAGCCTAGAATGAATAAATATTACTTCAAAGGCATCAAAAAATCCGAACAAGAAGACATAAAAGATAAAATTAATCTAACAAAAGGAGATGTTGTAACTGAGCATTTAATCATGCGTACCATCCACATCATTAAAGACTTTTACAACGATAAAGGCTATCTTAATGCAGATGTTACTATTGATCAGAAAAAACTAGGGGGAAGCGAAAGTCATTTTGTAAATCTTTATATTAACATTCATAAAAATAGTAAGGTTAAAGTAGGTCAGATAAATGTATTTGGTAATCATGCCTTTCCCAAAGACAAAGTTACCGGTGCAATGAAAGATACAAGGGCTGTAGGGCATTTTGACCCATTAAACCCAATTCCTTCTCTTGTTGGAAAGGTAAGTAAGAACCTCGTTACATTACATTGGAAAAAGATTCCTGATGAACTACTCAATTATGCGTTAAAAAACTACAACATCAGAATCTTTAAGTCTGCAAAATTTATCCAATCAAAATTTAATGATGATCTTACAAAGATTATTGATAAATACAATAAAGAAGGATACCGTGATGCTCATATAGTTAAAGATTCAATTTATAAGATTGATAATAAGCACATAGGTATTGATATTTATCTTTACGAAGGACCAAAATATTATTACAGAAAAATTACGTGGGTTGGAAACACCATTTATCCATCCAAATTTCTGAGTGAAGTGCTGGGCATCAAACCTGGAGATGTGTATAACAAAAAATTGTTGGAAACCAACCTGAATTACAACGAGAGTGGGCTTGATGTTAGTAGTTTATATATGAACAATGGGTACTTGTTTTTTAATGCAACTCCCGTTGAAACTTATGTAGGTAACGACTCTATCGACCTTGAAATCAGAATCCATGAAGGTAAGCAAGCCCGAATTAATAAAGTTACTGTTTCGGGAAATACCAAAACAAACGATCATGTTGTTATTCGTGAACTTAGAACCCAACCTGGTCAATTGTTTAACAGGGAAGCTGTTATTAGGTCAACCAGAGAGCTGGCAAACCTGAAGTATTTTAATGCTCAAAACCTTAAGCCTGACATCAAACCAAATCCAACAGACGGAACTGTTGACATTAATTATGCTGTAGAAGAAACATCTGCTGATCAATTAGAGCTTTCAGGAGGCTGGGGTTACGGCAAATTAATTGGAACCATCGGCGTTAGTTTCAATAACTTCTCGTTAAGAAACTTTTTCAATAAAGAAGCGTGGAGACCTGTTCCATCCGGCGATGGTCAGAAACTTTCCATTCGTTTCCAAAGCTACGGGCAAGGCTATATAAACTGGAATATTTCATTTACTGAACCTTGGTTAGGAGGTAAAAAACCAAATGCTCTGACATTATCATATTATTATTCCCTATTCTCCACAGCTTCTACAGACATCTATGGAAATGTGGTAAACAGTCGGTTCTCCATTCATGGATTCCAGGTTGGTCTGGGCAAACGCTTGAGCTGGCCGGACGACTATTTTACTTTATATCAAGGTGTTGAGGTACAATTATACAATCTACTCAACTACGCAAGCATATTTAGTGTAGGCGATGGAAATGGTTCATATAACAACATCGACTATAATATTGTATTTGGAAGAAATTCTGTTGACCAGCCTATTTACCCACGCAGTGGCTCGGATGTATCACTGTCATTACAAATGACACCTCCATATTCATTATTCTCAAAAAATAAAGATTATGCAAATATGACTGATGCTGAAAAATACAAATGGATAGAATACTATAAATGGAAATTTAAAGCTTACTGGTATTTTGAAGTAGCACCAAAACTTGTTTTGGTACCCAAAATCAGATTTGGATATCTTGGAGCTTACAACAACAACCTGGGAGTAACTCCTTTCCAACGATTCTATTTAGGTGGCGACGGACTTTCAGGATATAGCAATTACGATGGTCGGGAAATCATTGGTATGAGAGGTTACTCAAATGAATCTGTAACTCCTGATTACTATAAAAACACAAACATTGGAGGTACAATTTTCTCAAGGTATACTTTGGAGTTAAGATACCCCATCTCACTTGCTGCGTCCTCAACCATTTATGTTCAGGCATTTTTTGAAGCAGGAAACTCCTGGCTGGGAACTAAAAACTTCAATCCTTTTGATGTAAAACGTTCAGCTGGCGTAGGAGCTCGTATTTACTTACCGATGTTCGGTATGCTTGGTCTTGACTGGGCTTACGGTTTCGACCCGATACCCGGAATACCATCAGCAAATGGAAGCCATTTCCATTTCTCTATGAACCAATCATTGGATTAACAAATAATAATCTGGGATGAAAAATCATCCCAGATTATTATTACTATAAAGGTGCTTTTTGCTAAATTAATACTCATGAAAAAAACGACACTTACAGCTTTGGTTCTGCTCTTTCTAACCTTAGGCTTCATCCAGAGAGCACAGGCACAAAAATCAGCATTTGTTGACACAGAATATATTTTAAATAATATTCCTGAATATAATGATGCTCAAAATGAGCTTGATAAACTCTCTGATCAATGGCAAAAAGAGATTAACCAAAAACACCAAACCCTGATCTCAATGATTGATAAATATCAGTCTGAAGCTGTGCTTTTGCCTGATGATATGAAAAAAAGCAGACAGAATGAAATTCAAAAAAAACAGCAGGAGATCTCTGCATTGCAACAAAAATATTTCGGGCCACAAGGTGAGCTATTTAAAAAAAGACAAGAACTGGTAAGTCCAATACAGGAAAAAATATACAACGCTATTGAAACCGTAGCTCAAAACCAGAACATCGACTTTGTATTTGATAAAACAGGAAGTGCCAACCTTTTATACGGAAATCCAAAATATGACATCAGTGATGCCGTTCTGGATGAGTTAGCAAAAGTGATGCAGGTGGCAACTCCATCTTCATCACAGCGTTGAGTCTGTAATATGGATTCTTACAAAAGGATCTTGACACATAAACATTTGCAAAACAACTATTTGTACACCAAAAATAAAATTCCGGATAAATTCATTTAAGGAATTTTAAGTTGTATCGCAATTAAAAATTTTTATACATTTGCGCCTTAAAGTAATCGACAAATAATTAAAAAATAGTCATTTAAATGAAAACAATGAGAAAAGGATTTTTGCTTTTAGCCATTACACTGTTATTTACCGGAATGGGATTTGCACAGGGAACATTAAAAATTGGATACCTTGATTCCCAAAAATTGATGAGCATGATGCCTGAAAGTGATTCTGCTCAAGCACAGGTTAAAAGATATGCACAAAGTCTTCAAGCACAAATGCAGGCTATGGGCAACGAATACAAAAACAAAGTACAGGACTACCAAAATAACCAGGGTACAATGTCTGATCTGATTCGACAAACCAAAGAAAAAGAAATCACTGATTTGCAACAACGCATTCAGGCTTTTCAGGGTTCTGCTGATCAGGATATTCAAAAGAAACAACAGGATTTATACCAACCCATTGTTGAAAAAGTAAAGAACGCTATTGAGGCTGTTGGTAAAGAATATCATTATACATATATTCTTGATGTATCTCAGGGTACTGTTCTTTTTTATGCTAATGGTGACGATGTTCTTCCTTTGGTTAAAAAGAAACTGGGTTTGAAATAAAACCTGTTTAATGTAAAATAAAAAACCTGCTTTTTCAAGCAGGTTTTTTTATGCTTACTACTCTTCTGTATACCAACTGGAATACATCTTATAGCTCTGTGCAATACGGTGAATCTCTCCCTCTAGCAAACTGGTATCTACCTGTTTTATCTTTTTTGCCGGAACTCCTGCATATACACTTCCTGACTCAACAATGGTATTCTTCGAAACCACAGCACCCGCTGCAATAACAGAATTACTTTCCACAACCACATCGTCCATAACAATAGCGCCCATCCCAACAAGAACATCATCTTTTATCGTACAACCATGAATAATTGCTCCATGACCAATTGAAACATTATTACCAATATTAACCGGTGATTTTTTGAATGTGCAATGAATAATTGCTCCATCCTGTATATTTACCTGATTACCTATTCTGATATAATGCACATCCCCTCTAACCACAGCATTAAACCAAACACTACAACCATCCCCCATTACAACATCGCCAACAATAGTTGCATTATCTGCGATGTAACATTCTTTACCCCATTTCGGAGATATTCCTTTTATACTTTTTATTACAGTCATTTTTTTGCTTTTTCTGAATAATCAATCGAATAATGTAAACCTATACTTTCCTTTCTGGCCATGGCCATTTTAATGATCAAATACGATACATTAATCATATTTCTCAACTCACAAATTTCCTGCGATATAATTGATTTCTCATATAGGTCTTCCGTTTCCTTATATAGGATTTCCAACCTATCCATTGCTCTTTTCAAACGCAAATCAGAACGCACAATCCCAACATAATTACTCATAATTGATTGGAGTTCTTTAGTAGATTGTGTAATCAAAATCATTTCTTCATTCATCACACGACCCTCAGCATCCCATGCGGGGACATTATACTGAAAATCAAGAGAATCAATCTGCAATAACGAATCCATGGCAGCTCTGTGTGAAAACACTGCTGATTCGAGCAACGAGTTTGAAGCAAGACGATTAGCCCCATGTAACCCTGTGCTGGCAACCTCTCCGGCAGCATACAAACCATGAACTGAAGTCTTGCCATTAATATCGGTTCGAACACCTCCGCAAGAATAATGTGCAGCAGGTACAACCGGAATCATATCCTTTGTAATATCAATACCAATACTTAAACACTTGGCATAAATTGAAGGAAAATGCTTAATAATTTCTTCTTTACTTATCTTCCTGGCATCCAGATATACATAGTCATCACCCGAAAGTTTCATTTCATTATCTATGGCCCGGGCCACAATATCCCGGGGAGCCAGAGAAGCCAACTCATGATACTTTGACATAAAAGCTACACCCTTTCGGGTTTTCAAAATAGCTCCTGCGCCACGCAAAGCCTCTGTAATTAAAAACGAAGGGCGCTCGCCGGGATTGTATAATGAAGTAGGATGAAACTGAACAAATTCAAGATTATCGAGGTGAGCTTTGGCACGATAAGCCATAGCCAGGCCGTCACCTGTTGAAACTAGGGGATTAGTCGTGGTTTGATACACATTACCCATTCCTCCCGTAGCTATTAACGTAATCTTAGCCAGGATTGTTTCCACCTGATTTGTTTGGTGATTTAACGCATAAACTCCAAAACACTTAATATCGGTCCTTCTTCGGGTTACCTCTTCATTCAAATGATGCTGTGTGATAAGGTCAATGGCAAAATAATCTTCCAGAATTTCTATATTAGGATGATTCCGGGCTCTAGCACTCAAAGCCCTTTGAATCTCAAACCCTGTATTATCCTGATGATGCAGAATACGAAATTCGGAATGCCCGCCTTCGCGTGCAAGAGAAAACTTTCCTGTCTGATCCTTATCAAACTGTGCACCCCATTCAACCAATTCATTAATACGTTCCGATGATTCTCTGATCGCTATCTCAACGGTTTCCTTATCATTTAATCCTGATCCGGCTTTTAAAGTGTCTTCAATGTGTTTTTCATAATTGTCGGGCGAGTACATTACAGCTGCAATTCCTCCTTGTGCATAGGATGTAGCCGTATCATCGATGGTAGATTTTGATAAAACGAGTACTTTTCCTTTGTGTGCAACTTTCAGCGCATAAATCAATCCTGCACTTCCAGAACCAAGTACCAGAAAATCAACTTTTCTCTGCATGAGATCCAATTTTTATGAATACAAAATTAACTATTTCAACAGTGCTGTTCAGCACAATATTTGGTTTTGTTCCCAAAAAACACGTTTTAGTCTGTCTTTTCATAACCTTCTAACGGGTATGAATATTTTTTATATTTGATGTAGAACATCTACCTGCTTATTGACTCATAATCGAAAACAAAATCTTATCCCATGAAAAAAGTAAAATACTTTATTGGTCTTGTTATCTTAGGAGCTATTGTTTATGGAGCTGATTACTTCATAGCCCGTGCGCCCATCTTTACAGGGTATGCCGCTAAAGATCTGGCATCCTGGACATTTCTAACCAACAGAACTCAAAAAGATATTCAAAAACATGATCTGAGTTTCTTTCCTGTGAACCTTTCACACAATGTAATCGACCAGAAAAACAAAGAAGTTACCGGAACATTCCTCGGGATGGCCAGACAAACTGCTGTGTATCGTAAAGGGCTGGGATGTACTTTGCTGGCCGGAGCTAATCGTGACTCTGTAATGAAACAAAAAATGACAGAACCCATTTTACCTACAGATCCTCAGGATATTTTTTGGCCCATGGGTTCCAGACTAAGAGATACGGTTCCTGCCGGTGTTGACATACAAAAACTCAATGCGGCTATTGACTCAGCATTCAACCAGGGAAACACAAGAGCAGTTGTGGTAGCTTACGATACACTAATGCTCAAAGAAAAATACGCTCCAGGATTCAGTAAAGACACCCGTATTCTTGGTTGGTCTATGAGTAAGAGCATTACCAGTGCATTAATCGGTATTTTAGTTGGCGAAGGCAGGTTGGATGTGAACGCACCTGCACCAATAAAAGAATGGGCAAATGATAGCCGACATAACATCAGATTAATTGATTTATTGCACCAAAGCAGTGGGTTGAAATGGGACGAAAATTATGGTGATATATCCAATGTAACCATTATGCTTTATGAAAAAGCCAACATGGCTGAATATGTTATTCATCAACCTTTGGAATTTCCTCCCGATTCAGTTTGGTATTATTCATCAGGAAATACCAATGTTATTTCAGAAATCATCCGCCGCACCATTGGAAATAATCAGGAATACTGGAATTTCCCCCGTAAAGTATTATTCAACAAAATTGGAATGCGCAGTGCCGTACTGGAAACTGACGCCAGCGGTAATTTTGTAGGTTCATCTTATACCTTCGCCACACCTCGCGACTGGGCACGTTTCGGCTTACTTTATCTGAAAGACGGTGTATGGCAAGGCAAAAGAATTTTACCTGAAGGCTGGGTAAAATATTCTACAACTCCAGCCCGTAAATCAGATAATCAATATGGTGTTCAGTTCTGGCTGAATAAAGGCACTCATGAAATCAAAGGTTACCCCGATATTTACTATTGCGACGGCTTCCACGGACAAAGGGTCTTCATCATTCCATCAAAGGATGTTGTTATAGTTCGTATGGGGCTTAACAATAATGGAGAATTTGATTTTAACAAATTTGTTCAACAAATCCTGGCAGCTTTTAATTAAAAGCTGATTAACATTAATAAGAAAGGGAACCAAATGGTTCCCTTTCTTATTTTCATCTATTATATTTTACAAACCCAACAACGCTTCCACAGGATCTTTAGAACCAAAAAGCATCCTTTCCGGATTTTCAAGCATTTCTTTCACTTTCACCAGAAAACCTACTGATTCACGACCATCAACAATACGGTGATCATAAGAAAGTGCAACATACATCATAGGATGAATTTCCACTTTACCATTCACAGCAATAGGACGTTCAACAATATTATGCATTCCCAAAATAGCACTTTGCGGAGGATTGATAATAGGTGTGGACAACATGGAACCAAACACGCCACCATTGGTAATGGTAAAGGTTCCGCCTTCCATATCTTCCAAAGTGATTTTATTATCTCTAGCTTTAATAGCTAAGTCTTTGATTGTTTGTTCAATTTCATGCAATTGCATCATTTCTGCATTCCTGATTACCGGAACTACCAAACCCTTTGGTGCGCTAACAGCAATACTTACATCAACATAATCGAACGAAACTATTTCGTCACCCTGTAATTGAGCATTAATTTGCGGAAAGTTTGGAATAGCCTCAGTAACAGCCTTGGTAAAGAAAGACATAAAGCCTAAACCCACACCAAATTTTTCTTTGAAAATATCTTTGTATTTGCTTCTGATTTGCATAATTGGAGTCATGTTTACTTCATTAAATGTTGTAAGCATGGCCGTTTCATTCTTAACAGAAACCAAACGTTGAGCCAGTTTCTTACGAAGCATACTCATCTTAACCCTATTCACCTTTCTACCTCCCTGCCAACTGGTTACAGAAACCGAAGATGTTGCTACAGGCTGTTGTTTGCCTTTATTGTCAAGATAAAACTGTATATCTTCTTTTTTAACCCGATAAGATTTAAAAAAATCAAACAGTTCTTTATCACTTACTCCTTGTTGCTGCATCATCTTACGTGCCAAAGGAGAAATAGTCATGTCAACTGGAGCTTCTTCTTTTGTTGCAGGTTTAGTTTCTGAAACTGTTTTTTCTTCTGCTTTAGTTTGTGGCTTTTCCTCAGCTTTCGCCTCTTGTTTTTTTACTTCAGGCACTTCTTTCTTCTTTTCGGCTATGGTTCCTGATGCTTCGGTATCAATAGTTGCAATTACCGAGCCAACTTCAACAGTATCTCCTTCCTGAACCATCAACTGAATTTTCCCATCTGCTTCAGCAGCCAGGCTTAAAGTAGCCTTATCGGAATCGACTTCCGCAATATCCTGATCTTTTTCCACCTGCTGCCCGTCTTCCACAAGCCAGGTTGCTAACTGTACTTCTGTAATTGATTCTCCGGGACTGGGAATTTTTACTTCGATCTTCATTTATCTCAATATTTATTTCAGCGGTTTATCGCCTGTATGCAATTTACTATCTATTTTCTGAACATGCAACGCTCCGAGTTCTTTCTCAAATGATTGCCAACGGTTCCCAATACAAACCATATCACACTTAATATCTAAGTAAGGGCAATCGCACTGTAGAAATACTTTGTCAATAATCTTTTGCTGTCCTATATTATGGAACCTTGAGGAACCCGTAGCGGGACTTCCTGAAGCCGGACGTGAAATCAACGTTAGTTGTCCTTCTTCAAAGTACCTTTTTACATGCTTCCAGGCCCCCATATTAGCAGGTTCTTCCTGAGACCAAACATATGTTTTGACATTCTTATATTTTTCAAGCAACTCCTTTACCTGTTCTTTCGGGAAAGGATAAAGCTGCTCCAATCGAACCAAAGCTATTGTTTCATCATTACGTGTTTCCTGCTCTGTTTGCAGATCGTAATACACTTTTCCGGTACAAAATACAAGACGTCTTACCTTTTCAGGCTTCACAAAGCTATCATCTATTACTTCTTTAAATCCACCCTGAATAAAATCATTTAAAGGGGAAACTGCTTTTGGGTGTCTCAATAAACTCTTTGGTGTAAACACAATCAAAGGCTTACGCAACGGACGTTTTACCTGTCTTCTAAGCAAATGGAAAAAGTTTGCAGGAGTTGTACAATTGGCAATCTGAATATTATTTTCAGCAGTCAGGTTCAGATAACGTTCAATTCTGGCACTGGAATGTTCAGGCCCCTGACCTTCAAATCCATGGGGCAGTAACATAACTAAACCATTCATCACATTCCATTTTTCTTCGGCACTGCTAATGAACTGATCAAAAATAACCTGAGCAGTATTGGCAAAATCACCAAATTGTGCTTCCCAGATGGTCAATGTATTGGGTGCTGCCAAAGCATAACCATACTCAAAACCCAAAACACCATATTCTGACAATGATGAATTATAAACCTCAAATTTAGATTGACCTTCCTGAATATTGTTCAAAGGAATATATTGCTCTTCTGAGTCTTCCAAACGCATCACTGAATGACGGTGCGAGAAGGTACCACGTTCCACATCCTGCCCACTCAAACGAACTGGATTACCTTCGGTTAATAAGCTTCCATAAGCCAATAGCTCTCCCATAGCCCAATCCATCATTCCATCTTTCAGCACCATATCTTTGCGCTGTTTTTGTAGCCTCACAGTTTTCCTGTAGAAACTCATCTTTTCAGGTAAATCGGTTATTTTATCTGCTACTTTTAAGAGCAGATCCCGAGAAACAAAAGTGTCAGGAGAACGCTCAAAGTCTCCATCTTTTGCCTTCGGAATTTCTTTCCAGATTTCATGAAGAAAGTTTGAAATATTGGTTTTGCTATGATTTTTTGAGCTATCATAGTTTTGCTCTAACTTATCATTAAAATGATTTTCACTTTCACTGCACTCTTCTTCAGTTGTGATCCCTTGTTTCAGTAATTCTTGTTTATATATAGCATATGCATCCTGATGTTTCTCTATGGCCTTGTACAGCAAAGGTTGGGTAAATCTGGGTTCATCCCCCTCGTTATGTCCGTAACGACGGTAGCACAAAATATCTATAAAAACATCGCGATGAAATTTATTTCTGAATTCCATGGCAAGCTGTACCGTAAACACAACAGCTTCAGCATCATCACCATTAACATGAAATACTGGCGAAAGTGTAGTCTTAGCAACATCTGTACAATAAGTACTGCTTCGGGCATCAAGGTAATTTGTAGTAAACCCAACCTGATTATTGATAACCAAATGAATCGTTCCTCCGGTTGAATACCCTTTTAAATCTGACATTTGAACCACCTCGTAAACAACACCTTGCCCCGCAATAGATGAGTCGCCGTGAATCAAAATCGGAGCAATTTTATTTTGATCTCCTTTTGAAAAGCGATCAAGTTTGGAGCGTGTAATTCCTTCCACAACAGGATCAACAGCTTCCAGATGCGAAGGATTTGGTGCTAAAGTAAATTTGACCTTTTTCCCCTGACTTGTTTTACGCTCTCTAGTATAACCCAAATGATATTTAACATCACCTAAAAGGTTTTCATCAGCAAACTCCATACCTTCAAACTCAGAAAAGACCTCTTCAAAGGGCTTACGAAGTATATTCACCAACACATTCAGTCTTCCGCGATGCGACATGCCAATGACAAACTCTTCTATTCCCAACTCAGTACCTTTCTCCATTACAGCATCAAGTGCCGGAATCAAAGCCTCTGCACCTTCAAGCGAAAAACGTTTTTGTCCGGGAAATTTTTTCTGCAGAAATTTCTCAAAATACACCGCTCTTCTCAATTTCCTGAGAATGAGCTTTTTTTCTTCTACCGAATAATGGGGTCTGTTTTTAGTTTTCTCAAAAGAATTCCTAAGCCAGTTAACCGTTTCCTGATCACGGATAAACATGTATTCAACTCCTAAAGAGTGGCAATAGGTTTCTTCAAGAAAGGCTACTATATCTCTCAGTTTGGCAGGCCCTAAACCAATCTCGTTTCCGGCAAGAAAAGTATGGTCAAGATCTTTCGGTTCCAAACCGTAATTTTCAATGTCCAATGTTGGTTTGTATTCTCTTCTTTTGCGAACCGGATTTGTTTTGGTAAATAAATGACCTCTCCTGCGATAATCATTGATTAAATTGATCACTTTAAACTCATTTGGAGTTTCCAGTTTACCAGAAGATGTGCTATAGGAACTCAGAGCAAACTGAAAACCTCCAAAAAACATTCTCCAACCTGGTTCAACCAAATCGGGGTTCTCCTGAAATTTCCTGTAAAGATCCTCAATAACAGAAGGATCTGAATTATTTAGAAAGTTTAAATCGTCCATTGATGACTACAAATAATTTAGGTACAAAATTACTATATTTTATATGTGGTTGCTATGAAAACAATAATAAAACACCCAAAAAAACCTAAAAATCAGAAGAGAGAAAATATAAAGCACAAAATTCGCCTATATCAAATAAAAAAGGCCGCCCAAAAAGAGCAGCCTTGATTCTTTAAAAGAATAATCTTTATTCCGGATGAATAGCTTCTACAGGGCAAACATCTGCACAAGCGCCGCAATCGGTGCACAAATCAGCATCAATTACATAAAAATCACCTTCAGAGATAGCTTCAACCGGGCATTCATCAATGCAACTGCCACAAGCAGTACATAAATCAGGATCAATTTTATAAGCCATAACAATTACTTTTTTGAAATTAGTCCGACAAATATAGAATGAAACTCCAAAACTTAGTTTAAAAAAATGTTATAAAACTTTATTTTTAATCAATCTTAATTGTTCAATTTACACCTTGTTTGAAATTTAGATTGTGTATAATTAAGCATGCCTTTCTGTGAAATACTAACAAAATGGTTTTGCAACAATCTTTATAACAGATATTTATAACATATTTATCTTATTCATATATTTAACTCAAACGTTTTAAAAAAAAAGGTCATCTTTTATGTCGGGGAAAAGAATTGACGTAATTTTGCCGGTACCATTAACCGTAATTTTTAGCGTAATGAAAAAAGATAAAGTAGTTGAAATTGAAGAGGCTGTCGTAAGATTCGCAGGGGATTCCGGAGACGGAATGCAGTTAACCGGTAGTCTTTTCTCTGATTCAACAGCCTTTGCAGGAAACGATTTTGCCACTTTCCCTGATTTTCCATCAGAAATCAGAGCACCACAAGGTACCGTATCAGGCGTTTCCGGCTTTCAAATCCATTTTGGCCATAAAAATATTTATACCACCGGCGATTTAGCTGATGTTCTGGTTGCTATGAACCCAGCATCATTAATTGCCAATATGAAATGGGCAAAAAATGATGCTATTATCATTGTAAACAGCGATGAATTTACAGAAAAAAACCTTGAAAAAGCAGGTTACAAAGAAAATCCGCTGGAAAATAATTCTTTATCAGGTCATCTTTTAGTGCAAGTTCCTTTAAGCACATTAACCTATGAAGCTGTAAAAGAACTGGATTTGGATAACAAGTCTGTGATGAAATCCAAAAATATGTTTGCCCTTGGGATCATCTACTATCTGTTCAACAGAGACTACACCAAAACATTTGCTTTTTTTGAGTCCAAGTTTAAAAAGAACCCTTTAATTGTTGAAGCCAACAAAAAGGTGCTTACTGCTGGATACAATTTTGCCGAAACACTGGAAGTATTCAAAAATACTTTCCGTATCGAAAAAGCAGAACTGGAAAAAGGACGTTACCGTAATGTAACAGGAAACCAGGCCACCGCATGGGGGCTAATGGCAGCTGCTGAACGTTCAGGAAGAAATCTTTTCCTTGGTTCATATCCTATTACACCGGCTACCGACATTTTACAGGAACTGGCTAAACATAAACAGTTTACCTGCATTACTCAGCAAGCGGAAGATGAAATTGCCGGTATTGTATCAACCATTGGCGCCAGCTATGCAGGTTCAATGGCTGTAACAACAACCTCAGGACCAGGTTTATCATTAAAAAGTGAGGCCATTGGTTTGGCAATTATGACTGAATTACCTATGGTGATTGTGGATGTTCAACGTGGCGGACCGTCAACTGGCTTACCTACTAAATCGGAACAATCTGACCTGATGCAGGCACTATACGGACGTAATGGAGACGCTCCCTGTATCGTTATAGCAGCTACAAGTGCCACTGATGCATTTTATTCTGCATACGAAGCAGCTAAACTGGCTATGGAACATATGACACCCGTAATTCTTCTTACCGATGGTTCTATTGGTAACGGTTCAGAAGTATTTAAAATTATCAAAACTTCTGATTTACCTGCTATCAATCCTCCCATTGTTGAAGCCAATGATCCTGAATATAAACCTTATAAAAGAGATCCTGAAACACTGGCACGCAGATGGGCTATTCCCGGAACTGCAGGATTAAGACACCGTCTCGGGGGACTGGAAAAAGAAGACATCACGGGTAATGTATCTCATGATCCTTTGAACCATGAAAAAATGGTAAAACTACGTCAGGAGAAAGTTGAACGTGTAGCCAATTACATCTCCGACCTGAAAGTGGATGGGGCTGATGATGCTGACTTACTGGTTGTAGGTTGGGGAAGCACTTATGGTGTATTGATGACTGCTGTCGAAGAAATGCAGGCTGAAGGAAAATCAATTAGCCTTGCTCAGTTCAAACACATTATGCCCATGCCTAAAAACACTCTTGAAGTCTTATCCAAATTCAAAAGGATTTTGGTTTGCGAAAACAACATGGGACAGTTTGTAAGCTACCTGCGTATGCAGTTTCCTGAACTCAGATATGAACAATATAACAAGGTGCAAGGCTTACCCTTTATGGTATCTGAACTAAAACAGAAATTTGAATCGCTCTTAAACGAATAGACATGGAACAAAAAATAGAACCTAAAGCAATCACACTTTCAAAAGAAGATTTTGGAAGCGATCAAATGGTAAAATGGTGTCCGGGTTGTGGAGATCACGCTATATTACGGTCAGTTGAAAATGTTTTCCCAAAAGTTGGTGAAGAACTCGGATATAAAAAAGAAGACTTTGTTGTAGTATCGGGTATCGGTTGTTCATCACGTTTTCCTTATTATATGAACACGTATGGAATTCATGGAATTCACGGACGTCCGGCACCTTTGGCAATGGGCATCAAACTAGCTAATCCTAAACTGAGCGTATGGCTCATCAGTGGTGATGGCGACTCAATGGCTATCGGCGGAAATCACTTCATCCATATTGCCCGCAGAAATCCTGACATCAACTATCTGATGTTCAACAATAAAATTTATGGTTTAACCAAAGGTCAATATTCACCCACCACTCCTAAAGGACAAAAAACAAAAACTTCTCCACAAGGAAGTTTTGAAGCACCTTTCAATCCTGGTGAATTAGTTATTGGTGCCCGTGGAAAATTCTTTGCCCGTGCACTTGACTCTAACCCCAAACTGATGCAGGATGTTTTTTTGGCTGCTGCATTGCACCATGGAGCATCTATTGTTGAGATTTTACAAAACTGTGTTATTTTCAACAATAAAATCCACGCACTCATCACCAATAAAGAAACCAAAGACGATAACCAGATTGTTCTTGAAGCCGGAAAACCCATGCTGTTTGGTAAAGAAAAGAACAAAGGTTTGAAATTGGATGGAACCAAACTCAAAGTAGTTAAATTAGGTGAAGATGGTGTTACTTTAGATGACATTCTGGTTCATGACCCAACCACTGAAGATGCAGGCATTCATATGATGCTGTCAGCCATGGCTCCGCCTGAATTTCCTGCTGCTTTTGGTGTTATTCGTGCCGTTGAAGGCGAAACACTGGAAGATGCTGTATGGAATTCTGTGGAACACGAAAAAGAAGTTTCTCCATACAAAACTATGGACGATCTGATGAACAGTGGAAATACCTGGGAAATCGATTAACTTTCTTTAAACTTAGATAAAAAGCCGGCATAGTCCGGCTTTTTTTATACCAATAATATGAAAATACATAAATATATGCAATCGTTTCCGTGATCAAACTAACATATTACATAGCTAACAAAAAAAATTTATACCACTAATAATGAATTGTTTATAAACAAAATTCAGAATCATTACATGTTAAGAGATATTGAAAACAGGGTATATAAAAAGCTTTACTTTTGCAAAAAATAAATATTTCCTATGGCACGAAAAGTTAAAATTGTAGCCACATTAGGCCCGGCAACCGATAACCCAGCCAGTATAAAAAAGCTTATCAAAGCAGGGGCAAATGTTTTTCGATTAAATTTCTCCTACGGAACACATGAAAGCCACCAGGCAAGTTACAATCGCATAAGGGAAGCAGCTAAGAAACTTGGCAAAGACGTTGCTATTATGCAGGACATTTGTGGTCCTAAAATAAGAATTAAAGGAATGAAAGGCAGTCGTGAGGTAAGAAAAGGAGACACGCTATACTTATCAAAAAAGGAACACGGGGATGCTTTTTCCATTACTTACCCGCAGCTTATCGATCAGTTAAACGTTGGTGATGAGATATATTTTGCCGACGGCAGTGTGAAGGCCCGCGTTGAATCCAAAGACGAAGTGACACTTGTTTTAAAATCTCTTACCCGGGGAACACTGCGCGAAGGAAAAGGGGTAAATATTCCCCGATCTGGAATTGTAATGTCGGCACTAACAGAAAAAGATAAAAGCGATCTGCAGTTTGCAGCAAAAATTGGTATTGATCTGGTTGCAGTATCTTTTGTTGAGAGTAAAGAAGACGTTTTAGAAGCTAAAAATATTTTGAGAGAACACAACTCAGATGCCTGGATCATTGCAAAAATTGAACGTAAAGCGGCTCTCAAAAATATGGACGAAATACTCAGTGAGGCTGACGGAATTATGGTAGCGCGTGGCGATTTAGGAGTTGAATCAGGACTGTACACCTTACCAGCACTTCAAAAAGAAATCATCAGAAAAGCCAATGCAAAAGCACTGCCGGTAATTACTGCTACTCAGATGCTGACCTCCATGTTACACTCTCCCTACCCTACCCGCGCAGAAATATCAGATATTGCCAATGCTGTTTTTGATGGTTCTGATGCTGTTATGCTTTCTGACGAAACTGCTGTAGGCGAATTTCCTATTGAAGCTGTTAAGGTTATGGCTCATACACTTCAAACCACAGAAAAGGAATATCCTTTCCTTAAACATTTTGAATCTTGTAAAAAAGGTGAAGCCTTTGCCCATGCTGCAGCAGACATCTCTTCGACAATAAAAAGTAAAGCTATTGCCAGTATCACAACCTCAGGAGCCACAGTAAGACAAATTGCAAAATTCAGACCTCATAAAAATATCTATGCCGTTACATTTAACGAACGTCTAAAAAGCAAGATGGCATTGGTTTGGGGTGTTGAAAAAACCTACATGATTGACCGTGACGTAAGTGAAACAAAACTAATTTATCAATTTCTTAAACAAATTGACAATCCTTCCGACCGCTTTATCATTACCATGGGAACCAAAACCGGAATAAAAGGGCACACCAGTATGGTTCGATTAATCGATCAGATTGAGCGAGAAAATATCTTCCAAAGGTTCGATAAAGAGGAATAATTCATCTTATATAATTTTTTGCATATCATTCTGTCTGACAATTCAGCTTTTTGTATTTTTACTCAATGCTAGAGAAGTTTAAAGAAAATATCAAAAAGCTGAATCTTATCAATTCCTCCGACACTATTTTAATTGCTGCTAGTGGAGGGATTGACTCAATGGTTCTTACACACTTATTATTACAGGCTGGTTACAAATGTGCTCTGGTTCATTGTAATTTCCTGTTACGTGGTGCAGAATCTGATGGCGATGAAGCTTTCATATTGAGCGAAGCCAAACGACTTGGCATTCCCTTGTTCCTTAATAAATGTAATGCACTCAGCCAGGTGCAAACAGAAGGAATCAGTGTGGAAATGGCCGCCCGCGCTTTACGCTACGATTGGTTTGACAAACTAATGCAATCCGGCAACTTTAACAAACTGGCAACCGGACATCACCTCAACGACGACCAGGAAACTTTTTTTATTAAGTTATTTCGGGGCTCTGGACTTTCAGGAATTAAAGGAATTCCTGTACAAAGAGATTATATTATCCGTCCGTTAATGTTTTTTACCAGAGAAGAAATCGAGGTTTATGCTAAAGAAAACCATATTCTTTTCAGAGAAGATTCTTCAAACTCAGGAGATGCCTTTTTGCGAAACCGAATCCGTCATCATTTACTTCCCTACATGGAAAATGAATTTCCGGGTAGCCGAAAAGCATTGAATAGCTCTATTGAAAAGTTAAAAGAAGAAGAAGAGCTTTTCTCAACAATGGTTGGTGAAAAAAGGAAAACATTAATTCTTTCCGATGGCATTGAAATTAAAATCGACAAAGAAGAATTGAATAAAATTCCTGAACCTTTATTCTATTATATTCTTGAACCTTATGGATTTACAAGGGATCAGAGCAATAAAATACTTCAGACTTCAGGATCTGAACAAACAGGGCAGTTTTTTAATTCTTTTAAATATACATTGCTCAACGACAGAGAATATTTATTTATCAGAGCCAGACAAGACACCGAAATTCAAAGTTTTAAAATTGATTCCTTTATCAATGCTCCGGAAAATCCGATTCATCTGGAATTCGAACTCATAGAACGAACTTCCGACTTTAATTTTGAGAGCAATCCCAACACTGCATATTTTGATGTCGAAAAACTGGAATTGCCTCTTACATTACGGCACTGGCAAAACGCTGACAGCTTTATTCCCTTTGGAATGAAAGGTAAAAAATTACTTAGCGATTTCTTTATAGATCAGAAAGTAAATCGGTTTGACAAAGAAAAAATATGGTTGTTGATTTCCGGAGAAACAATTATTTGGGTTGTAGGTTTAAGAAGTTCAGATAATTTTCGTGTTCAGAACAAAACAGAAAAAATTCTGAAAATCACCTACATAAAAAAATAGACTTTGAACTTTAAGATTTTTTATGAGACAGTGGCTCTCTAACTGTCAATCAACAAGGTTTTTACTCAAAAATAATCCAAAGAAAATTCTATTTTTGCATTTCCTGTGGAAAAACTAAATTAGTAAAATTTCATTTTTCAGGGTTCACAACAGAATAATAGATTACATGAAAAATAAATATACATCACTGCGTTTGGTTCTGGTTCTGACCTCAATGTTGATACTATGGTCAATAAATACCTCGGCTCAGATACTGACACCAACAAAATGGACTTACCACACAGAAAAAATATCAGATAATGAATACAACCTTGTGTTCAAAGCAACCATTGACCAGGGCTGGCATTTGTATTCACAAGACATTCCCGAAGCTCCACCGGCAACGACTTTTAAATTTGAAAAAGACAGTACTTCATATCAACTCATTGGTAAAGTAAAAGAACTGGGCAATGTAATTCAGGAATACGACAAGAATTTCCAGATGGAACTCAAGTATTTTACTGATAGTGTAACTTTTGTTCAAGCAGTAAAATTACTTAAACCCGGAGCAACTGTTAAAGGTGTTGTTAACTATATGAGTTGCGATAACACACAGTGTTTACCTCCTACAGACCTGGATTTTTCATTTGATCTGGGTAAAATAACAACGGTTTCCCAACCAGAAAAGACTCAGATTAGTGCAACCGCAGACAATGACATTACAGGAAATAAAAAAACACTCTGGGGCTTCTTTATTTTTGCATTTATCGGAGGTTTGCTCGCCATTGTTACTCCATGTGTATTTCCTATGATCCCAATGACCGTCAGCTTTTTTATGAAAGAGGGCGATGAAAAAGCAAAAGGGAAATTCCAGGCCATATTCTTTGGTTTGAGCATTATTCTAATTTATACTTTTGTTGGCTCTGTTTTATCCGTAATAGCTGGGCCCGATATTGCCAATTTTCTCAGTACTCATTGGATTCCCAATGTATTATTCTTCATCATTTTTGTTGTTTTTGCCTTTTCTTTTTTTGGCATGTTTGAAATTACCTTACCACACTGGCTGGTCAACAAAACAGATCAAAAAGCAGACAAAGGAGGTTTCTGGGGACCATTATTTATGGCATTGACACTTGTTCTGGTTTCTTTTAGCTGCACCGGACCTATTGTGGGAAGTGTTTTAGTTGCTTCGGCAGGTGGCGCCATTATTAAACCTATAGTCGGTATGTTGGGCTTTTCTTTGGCCTTTGCCTTGCCGTTCACACTTTTTGCCCTGTTCCCCTCATGGTTAAACAATTTGCCAAAATCAGGCGGATGGCTGAACTCGGTAAAAGTAGTATTAGGATTCCTTGAGCTGGCATTAGGTCTCAAATTCCTGAGTATTGCAGATCAAACTTACCACTGGCATATTCTAGATCGTGAAGTTTACCTGGCTTTGTGGATTGTGATATTCTTCCTGTTGGGGTTATATTTATTAGGAAAACTGAAATTTGCTCATGACGATGATGTAAAGCATGTTACCGTTCCCCGGTTGGTTCTTTCAATTATTACTTTCAGTTTTGTGGTTTACATGATTCCAGGTATGTTTGGTGCACCTTTAAAAGCTTTGGCAGGATATCTACCACCTCAAACCACACTGGATTTTGACGTAAATAAAATTATTCGGCAGAACCTGGAAACCTATGCTTTTAATGGCGGCAAGCAACCTGCCGAAGTTTGTGAAACGCCCAAATACCATGAGTTTCTACATTTACCTCACGGCCTGAAAGGCTATTTTGACTACAAACAAGCTGTGGCCTGTGCCAAAGAACAGAATAAACCTATTTTTATCGATTTCACCGGGCATGGTTGTGTAAACTGTCGTGAGATGGAAGCCAATGTCTGGTCCGATCCAAAAGTACTTAAAATCCTACGCAATGATTATGTGATTCTTGCATTGTATGTTGATGATAAATATGAACTTCCCAAATCTGAATGGGTAAAATCAACCTATGACGGAAAATGGAAAAAAACGTTGGGTAAAGTGGATGCTGATTTTCAAATCAGTAAATTTGGTGTCAATGCGCAGCCTTATTATGTGCTCTTAAATGCCAATGGCGATGTACTGACCCAACCCAAGGCTTATGATTTAAACGTAGATCATTTTGTGAATTTCCTTGAAAAGGGACTAGAAAACTTTAAGGAAGGGAAATCCATTCGAAACATCAACAACAAATAAATCAACTACTTAAAAGATTAAAATAATTATTGATGTAATTTAATAATGGAAATATTTTGAAATGAAAAATATTTCTATACATTTGTTCCAATCTTAAACGACAACGAGATGAATCATTCAAGCGTGCGTTTTTATACTTTCTTCTTTTACTTTTATTTTAAAAATAAAAGGGGATGACGCATGTATTGATATTTAATGAAAGTATATGATGAGCCCCGAAAATTTCGGGGCTCTTTTTTTGAATTTAAATCGATGTAGATGAAATAAGCAATAAGAAAAAGATACCTCGTTGACAAATTCCATCTAACCGAAAAAAAATAAATAGACATGAAAATAGCCATGCAGGGAGTAAGAGGTGCATTCCACGAAATTGCCATTCGAAAATATTTCAAGGGGTCCGAATATGAAGTAGTGCCTTGTCCTACATTTAACGAACTATTCGAGTCCTTGCAATTTGGGAATGCTGATTATGGAATGGTTGCTATTGAAAATTCAACCGTAGGCAGTATTCTCCCCAACTATACACTGATGCGCGAATCGGGTTTAAAAATCTTAGGGGAAATTTACCTGAAGATTGAGCAGCATCTGGTAGCCTTGCCGGGACAAAAAGTAAAAGACATAAAAAAAGTCTATTCGCATCCCATGGCCATTCAACAATGTCGCGAATTTCTAACACCCATGAGACACAAAGGAGTTCAGGTACTGGATGCCGAAGATACAGCAGAAAGCGCCCGTTGGATCAGTGAAGAACAAAAAAACAAAGTAGCCGCCATTGCCAGCCGCCTGGCAGCCAAACTTTACGGATTGGAAATTCTTGAAGAGAGCATTCAAACCAACAAAAAAAACTACACACGTTTTTTAATTGTGTCCAGCGAAGAAAATTATAACAATCGAAAGCTGAACGGCAGAAAACTAGACAAATCTTCTATTTATTTTGTTCTTCCCCACGAACAGGGAAGGTTATCAGAAGTATTGTCTGTTCTTTCATTTTATAAAATTGACCTTACGAAAATCCAGTCGCTGCCTATTGCTGGCCGCGACTGGGAATATTTGTTTTACGTAGACATCACATACGATGACTATGAAAAATACACGCAGGCCTTAAATGCTATCAGGCCTCTGCTTAGTGAACTGGAAATATTAGGAGATTATCCGAAAGGAGATAAAGTATATGAGAATTAAACCGGCAGAACGACTGAATTTTGTCAGCGAATACTATTTTTCACAAAAGCTGAAAGAAATTGACAACATGCGTGCTCAGGGAAAAGATGTCATTAATCTCGGTATTGGAAGCCCTGATTTGCCTCCTTCGGAAGAAACCATTGAAACACTGGTAACCGAAAGTAGAAAAAGCAACAATCACGCCTACCAGAGTTATACCGGAATTCCGGCTTTACGTGAGGCTTTCACAAATTGGTATAAGAAATATTTTCAGGTAGATCTGAATCCTGATAAGGAAATTTTGCCTTTGATGGGTTCCAAAGAAGGAATCATGCATGTTTCTATGGCATTTTTGAACCCCGGAGATGAAGTTCTGGTTCCCAATCCGGGTTATCCGGCCTACGCAGCTGTCGCACAATTGGTTCAGGCTAATGTAAAGTTATATAACTTAAAAGAATCAGACAGTCAGCCAGATTGGGATGCGCTGAACAGCATGGATCTTGGCAAAGTAAAACTCATGTGGGTCAATTATCCGCATATGCCTACAGGTAAAAAGGCAACAAAAAAATTGTTTGAGAAACTTGTGGATTTCGGACTAAAAAACAATATTTTGATTGTAAATGATAACCCGTACAGTTTTATTTTGAATGAAGAACATCTCAGCTTACTTTCTGTTTCACAAGCAAAAGAAATCGCATTGGAATTAAATTCGCTGAGCAAATCGCACAATATGTCCGGATGGCGCATTGGCATGTTGGCAGGAAACGAAGAATACATTCAATCGGTATTAAGGGTAAAGAGCAACATGGATTCAGGCATGTTTAAACCCTTGCAGCTTGCTGCAGCAAAAGCTTTATCAGCCGATGGCAAATGGTACAAAGAGCTGAACCGTGTTTACACAAAAAGAAGAGAAAAGGTTTTTCAACTCTTCGATCTCTTGTCGTGTAGTTATGATGTGAATCAAACAGGAATGTTTGTCTGGGCTAAGATTCCTGAACCGGCTAAAAGCGCCAAAGAAGTTTCAGATCGTGTTTTGAAAGAAGCTAACGTGTTCATTACACCAGGATTTATTTTCGGCTCAAATGGAGAGCGTTTTTTGCGCATATCGCTTTGCACAGAAGAAGCCAGACTTGAAGAAGCTGTCAACAGAATAAGTAAATTTTAAATTTAACCAGAAGAAAAAAGTGATGAAAGTATGCATTGTAGGACTGGGATTAATAGGCGGTTCAATGTCTCTTGATTTGAAAAAAAGAGGATTTGCCGATGAAATTATTGGTGTGGATAACAACATTCAGCATGCCAATATTGCCAAATTAAGCGGGCTTGTGGACGAAACTGTTCCATTAGAAAGTGGAATTGCACAATCTGACCTCATCATTTTAGCAACACCTATTGATGCAACCAAAAAACTTTTACCTCAGGTTTTGGACCTTTGCCTGGGAACCGAAAAGGTGATCACAGATGTCGGTTCTACAAAAGCAGGAATTATTGACAAAGTAAAGAACCATCCAAACAGGGCACAGTTTGTGGCTTCCCACCCGATGGCCGGCACTGAATTCTCTGGTCCGCTTGCAGCCATAAGTCGTTTATTTGACTACAAAACTGCCATTATCTGCGAAAAGGATCAAAGTGTAAAAGCAGCTGTTGAATTGATTGTGAAGATGTATGAAACCTTACACATGAACGTAATCTATATGGACGCCCATCAACACGATGTAAGTGCAGCTTATGTTTCACATATCTCACACATTACTTCTTTCGCTTTGTCGCTGGCCGTTCTGGAAAAAGAAAAAGATGAAAAACGCATCCTTGACTTAGCCAGCGGAGGTTTTGCCTCAACTGTCAGACTTGCAAAAAGTTCGGCAGAAATGTGGGTTCCTGTATTCGATCAAAATGCAAGTTATATTTTGGAAGTACTTGATACCTATATAGAAAAGCTGAACCTCTTCAAAAAGAATATCGAAGAAAAAAACCTGGATCAGCTGACAGAATTAATTCACGAATCAAATAAAATTCAAAAAATATTATAAGATCATGTTAGAAAATCTGAATCTTCTCCCCCTGAACGAATGGGAAGAATATAAAGGAAGACCGTTTATGATTGCCGGTCCATGCAGTGCTGAAACGGAAAAACAAGTGATGGACACAGCCCTCGGATTAAAGGCTCTTGGAAAAGTTGATGTGTATCGTGCAGGAATATGGAAACCCCGCACACGCCCCAATTCTTTCGAAGGAGTGGGATCAAAAGGTCTGCCCTGGCTGAAAAAGGTCAAACAGGAAACCGGTTTACCGATTAGTACAGAAGTAGCCAATGCAAAGCATGTATACGAAGCCTTAAAATTTGGTGTCGATATATTATGGATTGGTGCCAGAACCTCAGCCAATCCCTTTGCAGTTCAGGAAATCGCAGATGCCATGAAGGGGGCTGATGTAAGTGTACTTATCAAAAACCCTGTAAACCCGGATCTTGACCTTTGGATTGGAGCGATGGAACGTATTCATCAGGCCGGGATCAAAAAAATTGGCATGATTCACCGCGGATTTTCAACCTATGAAAAAATAAAATATCGCAACTTGCCCCAATGGCAAATTCCTATTGAACTAAAAAGCAGATTGCCACAAATTCCACTCTTGGTCGACCCAAGTCACATTAGCGGAAGAGCTGATCTTGTTTTTGATGTTTCGCAGAGGGCCATGGATCTCAATTTTGACGGACTCATGGTCGAAACCCACATCAATCCGAAAGTAGCGCTCAGCGATGCCAAACAACAGGTTACCCCTGAGGAACTGGGACAAATTATCGAACAATTGGTGTTGCGTGATCCCAAACCACATAACAATTCAGAATTAAATATTCTGGGTGATCTTAGACAAAAAATAGACTGGATTGACGATCAATTGCTCGATCTTTTTGAACAACGGATGGAAATTGTAAAACACATTGGTGAATACAAAAGAGACAACAACATCAGTGTGTTACAAAACAGCCGCTGGGAAGAAATTATTTATACAAGCATCGAAAAAGGAGCAAAAAAAGGTCTGAGCCGTGAATTCATCAACAACACGTTTAAAGCCATCCATCAGGAATCTATCAACCATCAGATGGAAATTCTGAACAACCGGAAATAGGAAATCCCTTTTTCTCTAACTTTGAGTGTGGTTTTTTCTGAAAAACTAAAAAGAAGTATCATGAACCTCCTTCACTCCTTGTCTGATGATTTCATTAACTTTATTCTGGTTACCGTATTATCATTATTGATCGGGCTGGAACAAAGACGTCGCCACCGGGAAGATAAACCTGAAACTTTGTACGGCACCGATAGAACCTATACGTTTATCGGTATTCTGGGTTATGTGTTGTATATTCTTTCTCCTGTTAACTTGTTACCCTTTTTAGTTGGAGGAACAGCCATTGTTATATTTCTGAGCATCTTTTACTTAAAACGTATAGAAACTCAAAAAAAATTCGGTATTACTTCTATGATTGTGGTTCTGATTACTTACTGTTTGGGACCGTTATTATACATTAAACCCTTATGGCTCTCCATACTGTTGGTAGTAACTATCTTAATACTTATTGAGTTGAAGCCACAGTTCAGGACACTTACCCAGCGTTTTGGTAACGATGAGTTCATCATTCTGGCCAAATTTCTTATCATGGCAGGAATTATCTTACCGCTTCTTCCTGATAAAATTATAATTCCTGAAATACCCATTTCTCCCTATAAAATTTGGTTAGCTGTTGTAGTAATATCCGGTATTTCATATCTCAGTTATCTTGTGGAAAAGTTCATCTTTCCATCAAAAGGATTTATCATAACCGGAATTTTGGGCGGGATGTACAGCAGCACAGCTACCACAGTTGTACTGGCGAGAAAAAGCAAAGAATCTAAAAACACCGAATCCATATCGACATCTATCATAATGGCTACAGGAATGATGTTCATCCGGATCCTGATTCTGGCTTTTATTTTTAATCATCAGCTGGGATTGTCACTTTTTGTTCCATCCCTTTCACTGACATTAATCAGCTTTCTTGTTGCCTGGTTCCTTCATAAAAAGGAACATAAAACAGAAAACCAATCGGCTCAGGATGTGAGCAGCAAAAACCCGCTGGAATTTAAAACGGCTTTAATTTTTGCTGTCTTGTTTATCATTTTTGCTTTGGCAACTAAATATGTGCTGAATGAATTTGGCACAAAAGGATTGGATATTCTATCCTGGATTGTAGGGGTAACTGATATTGACCCTTTCCTGTTGGGAATGTTCACCGGAAAATTTAACATTACACTTTCTATAATTACACATGCCACGTTAATTGCCATGACAAGCAATAACCTGATTAAACTGGCCTATGCATTATTTTGGAGCAGCAAAAAAATCTGGCCTTTCATTTTAACCGGATTTACAACAATTATTCTGGTAAGCATTATCTTTATTGTTTTTTGGTAAAACAATTCTTGTTTTATTCTGTTTGCTGATTAAATGCTTTAGTTTTGCAAAAAGCCGAAAAATGAGTTGGTTCAAAAAAGAAAAAGAAAGAGAATATTGGTTAATGGCTTCTGTTTGGCTGAACCTTTTTCTTTCAGCAATAAAACTTTTTTGGGGATGGCAGTTTCATTCCACAGTTGTTACTGCTGATGGTATTCATAGCATTTCTGATGTTTTTGGAGCCTTTTTTGTTTTTATGGCCCTGCGTTTTGCCGGACACAAGTCCAAGCGATTTCCTTTTGGGCTCAACAAACTGGAAGACTTAGCCGCTACGTTAGGTGGAATAGCCATTGTTTTTGCCGGTTACGAAATTATTCGGTCTGCCTTCTTCAGTTCAGGTATTCAGAGTCCTGAAAATATATGGGGAACCACTTTCTTTATCCTTGTTGTAATTATTATTGAGGCTGCTTTTTATTTTTATGAACGCAAAGCTTCAATCCGCTTAAAATCACCGGGAGTAAAGACTGATGCTGTCAACTGGTTGGGTGATATTGGTTCAAGCTTTATTGTTCTGGCCGGTATTATAGGATTCCATTTTTCAATCCCCTATGCCGAAAAAGCTGCTGTTGTTGTAATTGTTGTCATGATCTTTTATGGCGCTTACGGTATTCTTCGAGACGCATTGCTTTCTCTTTTGGAGGCTTCTGTTGATAAGGAAACCCTCAAGCAGGCACGCGACACCATAAAAAGATATCCCGAGGTTTCACATATTGAAAAACTGTTTATCCGCCGCTCCGGAAGTATTCTTATTGCTGATATTGTTTTGCAGGTAAAACAAAGAAGCATGCAAAGTGCACACCTTCAGGTTGATAAAATTGAAGGCCAGTTGCGTAAAGAGATTCCTAATCTGGCTCATGTTACCATCCATTACGAACCGGAAAAAAAACCTTACTTTAAAATTGCTGTGCTTTTGGATGAAAACACAATAGATATAGCCACTTCGTTTAACAAAACCGTTTGGATTAAAATGTTGCGCTATAACGAGAATGGCATACTTTTTCAGGAAGAGGTTTTGCAAAACCCGGTAGCACCTGAAGCCAAAGGAAAGGCCATTCGCTTGGCGGCCTGGCTCATTAAACAGGATGTGGAAAAAGTTATTTTTAATCCTGAAGATTTACGTGATGATATTAAAACACTATTCTCTGCGATGGGTATTGAAATCAAAAAGAATATGCCGGAATATCCTTTAAACCAGAATCAGAAATGAAAATATTGATTCTTTGTACCGGAAACACCTGCCGCAGTCAAATGGCTGAAGCATATTTACAGTCTCTTGATACAACGATAACCGTTGTATCAGCAGGTACTAAACCCGGAGCCGAAGTGCATCCAAAAGCTATTCAGGTAATGGCTGAAAAGGGAATTAACCTGGTACAGAGTGTTCCAAAATCTGTTAACAGCTTTCTAAACGCCGGTTTTGATTATGTTATTACTGTTTGTGATGGCGCAAAAGAATCCTGCCCAGCCTTTACAGGAAGTGTTAAACACCAACTACATATCGGGTTTGAAGATCCTGCTGAGGCTACTGGTTCTGAAGATAAAATACTGGATGTTTTCAGAAAAGTACGGGATGAAATATTCGATCAGTTCTATACATTTTATGTTCAGGAAATAACTGGCTAACCCTACTCAAGACATACTTATGAAAAAGAAAAGACTGCTTATTATTTTACTCCTTCTTTTAGCGGTCTTATTCATATTCTATCCCACTAAAAACCCATCACCTATTCGATATGTTGACCGTTCGAAGGGTCTAACCATAACTGAAAAAACCATGGCCGGAACATGGTTATACTGGCTATATAATAACCCTCTGGGTGAACTTACTCTGAATACATTGGTCAAAAGAAAAATTGTTTCTGATATTTACGGATGGTACATGAATACAATATCTTCAGCGCAAAAAATCGCTCCGTTTATCAAGGATTACAATATTGACACAAGCCAGTTTGAAATGAAACACTTCAACAGTTTCAATGCCTTTTTTATTCGAAAATTGAAACCCGGAGCAAGAAAAATTGATACGGCACAAAATGTTGTTATTTCACCTGCCGATGGAAAATGTTTGGTTTATCCCAATATTGATTCAGCTAATTTCCTGGTAAAGGGCACCCGTTTCGATATTGCCACATTTTTAATGAATGATACTCTGGCTAAGAAATACAAAAACGGTAGTCTTTTGATTTTTCGTCTGGCACCTACCGACTACCACCGATATCATTTTCCGGTTTCAGGTCAACTATCTCCCACTCATAAAATTTCAGGATATTATTATTCTGTTAATCCTATTGCTTTATTTAAAGACCCCTTAATTTTTCTGGAAAACAAAAGACAGTACCAAGTCATTCAAAGCCAGGTTTTTGGAGAGGTTACCATGGTTGAAGTTGGAGCTACAATGGTAGGTAGCATGATCAGCACATTTCTTGGTAATGTCGCCGTTAAGGGTGAGGAAGAAGGTTACTTTCAATTTGGAGGCTCCACCGTTGTTTTATTATTTGAGAAAGGGAAAATCCGTATTGACACCGATCTGATAAAGAACTCAGAACACCACCTTGAAACTTCTGTAATTATGGGCGAAGAAGTCGGAGTCAGCTACTAATTATTCTTAAAGCGCTGGTTTATTTTAGAGAAAAAACCTAAGTTTGTAGGAGCAGTTATTCTTTCACAACCCTTTCAACTGATAAAGAAAACTAGCTAAATTACTGACTCTAAACGTTTAAAATTACAGCCATGACAAACAAAATCACTAACCTGTCCGAATACCTGAAAGCTTATGAAGAAAGTGTTGCCAACCCTGAAACCTTTTGGTCAAAAATTGCTTCTACTCATTTCTGGAGAAAATCATGGGATCAGGTGGTAAAATGGAGTTTCGATGGTGATAAAGCACCCGACATTCAATGGTTTGTCAACGGAAAACTAAACATCACTGAAAATATTTTTGAACGCCAGTTGTTTATGCGCAAAGACCAAACTGCAATTATCTGGGAACCCAACGATCCTAATGAAAAAGAAATTTATCTGACCTATGGCGAACTTTTTGAAAAGGTAAATCAGTTTGCCAACACGCTGCTCAAACTGGATGTGAAGAAAGGAGATCGTGTAGCAATTTACCTCCCCATGGTTCCCGAACTGGCAATTGCCATGATGGCTTGTGCTCGTATCGGAGCCATCCATTCCATCATTTTTGCAGGATTCTCTGCTACAGCCCTCAGTGACAGAATTGTGGACGCACAGGCAAAAGTGCTTTTAACCGCTGACGGAGGGTTCAGAGGAAATAAGGCCATCGCTCTAAAAGAAATTTCTGATGAAGCTTTGGAAACCAGTCCCAGCGTAGAGAACGTCGTAGTTTTAAAAAGAACCGGGGAACAGTGTACCATGAAAGACGGGCGCGACATCTGGTGGCACGATGCCATTCAGGATGTTTCAACCGAAAATAAAGCTGAAGTTATGGACGCCGAAGATCCGTTGTTCATTCTTTATACTTCAGGTTCCACCGGAAAGCCAAAAGGTGTGGTTCACACCACTGGCGGGTATATGATTTATTCTGAATACACTTTCAAAAATGTGTTCCAGTATAACGAAGGCGACATGTACTGGTGTACTGCCGATATTGGCTGGGTAACCGGCCATTCATACATCATTTACGGACCTTTGCTGAGTGGTGCAACTACTATTATGTTTGAAGGAATTCCTACTTTTCCGGATGCCGGGCGTTTCTGGGACGTGGTAGATAAATACAAAGTCAACCAGATTTACACTGCGCCTACTGCCATTCGGGCATTAATGGCACAAGGCGATGAATGGGTAACCAAACACGATTTGAGTTCGCTCAAAGCGTTGGGAACCGTGGGCGAACCAATCAACGAAGAAGCCTGGCGATGGTATCATGATTTGGTTGGGAAAGGCACCTGCCCAATTGTGGACACCTGGTGGCAAACCGAAACCGGAGGTATCCTGATTTCTCCGTTAGCAGGAATAACGCCTACAAAGCCGACTATGGCAACTTTGCCATTGCCTGGCGTTCAGCCTGTACTTATCGATCAGGAAGGAAATGAAATTAAAGGCAATGGTGTGCAGGGCATTTTATGTATTAAATATCCGTGGCCGGGAATGCTACGAACCACATGGGGTGACCACGATCGTTGTTACCAAACCTATTTTTCGATGTACAAAGGACTTTACCTAACCGGTGACGGAGCCAAGCGCGACGAAGAAGGTTATTACCGCATCATTGGGCGTATAGACGACGTTATTAATGTTTCGGGTCACCGGATTGGAACCGCTGAAGTAGAAGATGCCATCAACCAACACCCAAAGGTTGTAGAGTCAGCCGTTGTGGGTTATCCGCACCCTATTAAAGGTTCAGGAATTTATGCTTATGTAATTGCCGAAGAGGTTGCCGATTCAGAAAAAGACAACCTTGAAAATGAAATCAGGGAAACCGTTAATAAGTTGATTGGGGCTATTGCCAAACCCGATATTATCCAAATGGTAAGCGGTTTACCTAAAACCCGTTCAGGGAAAATTATGCGCCGTATTTTAAGAAAGATTGGCGAAGGTGACGCTTCACATCTGGGTGATATTTCTACGCTTCTTGATCCCTCCGTTGTGGAAGATATTATTGCCGGGGCAAAAGTTGAAATCAAAAGATAGTTTGGTAATTTTTGCTGAAAACAAATAACAGGATTTAACAATTTCGTTTGTCCTGGTTGCACCCTTCTTTGAGGCAATCTTTGTATTTTTGTATATAAAAGAAAAGTATGTTTGTCATCGGAATCACAGGAACTTTAGGTGCAGGAAAGGGAACCATTGTCGATTACCTAATCGAAAAAAAAGGATTTGCTCATTTTTCTGTCAGACAATTTCTCATTGAAGAAATAGAAAAACATGGACTTCCGGTAAACCGGGATACCATGACAACTACAGCCAACGAAATTCGTAAGGAACACGATCCTGCATACATCATCAAAGTACTTTATGATCAGGCTTTACAAAAAGGCCAAAACGCCATCATTGAAAGCATTCGTACGCCGGGCGAAGTCGAATTTCTAAAAAATCAAGGAGTCTTTTATTTGTTTGCTGTTGATGCCGACCCTAAAGTAAGATACGGAAGAATCGTAACAAGAGCATCCGAAACAGATCATGTAGATTATGAAACGTTTCTCTCTAATGAGAAGAGAGAAATGACCACATCAGATCCCAACAAACAGAATCTGGCCCGATGTATTGAGATGGCTGATTACCGTTTCAATAATAATGGTTCACAAACAAAACTTTATACAGCTATAGATAATGTGTTGAAGGATATGGAAACAGCTGCAAAATAGTATAGCAAAACCATAAACCCATGGAATCACAGGGCAATTACATTCAATTTTTAGGAGCTTCCGGTACTGTTACCGGCTCCAAGTATCTATTAAAAATAGATGATTTCCATTTTTTAATCGATTGTGGCATGTTTCAGGGATTGCGCGACTTACGTCGACGTAACTGGATGGATTTTCCTTTTCCTCCTGAAAAAATTGATGCCATTATTCTTACCCACGGACATCTGGATCACACGGGTTATCTCCCCCGATTGGTAAAACAAGGATTTCACAACCCTATTTACTGTACGGAACCTACAGCAGATCTTACAGAAATTATTTTGCACGACAGTGCCAAATTGCAGGAAGAAGATGCTATGCATGCCAATCAGGAAGGTTATTCCAAACACAATCCGGCCATTCCTCTGTACGATCAAAAAGATGTAGAAAAAACAGTTCCTTTGTTCAAACCTGTTGCCGTAGGAACTTTTATCGAACTCAACAAAGACATTCGGTTCCGTTACCGAAGAAATGCACACATTCCGGGTGCAGCATTTATCGAAATGGATATCAAAGGAAAACGTTTTGTGTTTTCGGGTGATGTGGGTCGCCCTGAGGATCCTATGCTGACTCACAGAGAGCGTCCGGAAATGGCAAACTATTTATTGGTGGAATCCACATACGGAGATCGAATTCACACTTCTGAAGAAACAGAAATTGTTCTGAAAAGAATTATTGATGACACTTTAAGTAAACACGGACCTCTTTTCGTTTCAAGTTTCGCTGTTGACCGTGCTCAGGATTTTATGTATGCCATTTGGAAGTTAAAAAAAGAAAACAAGATTCCTGACTTACCAGTTTATCTTGACAGTCCTATGGGGCTTGATGTGAGCAAAATTTTTCTAAAATATTCCGACTGGCTTACATTAGATCCGGAAGTTATTGAAGAAGTATTTGACAATGTAAAGGTTGTTAAATCGATTAAGGAAACTTTAGCCCTTGCCGGAGACAGAAGTCCGAAAATTGTTATTGCCGGAAGCGGAATGATGAACGGAGGTCGTATTTTGCATTACCTGGAAAAACAACTGGGAAATTCATCAGCTACTTTCATCTTGCCCGGCTATCAGGCCGAGGGCACCCGTGGCCGTCAGTTGAGCAACGGGAGTTCTGAAATCAAACTGCACGGAAAGTATTTTCTGGTAAGAGCTGCCATTGAACACATCAGCACTATGTCGTCGCACGCCGACCAACAGGAGTTACTTTCGTGGATGTCGCAAATTAAGAACAAGCCGAACAAAGTGTTTATTGTTCATGGCGAACCACATCCGGCCGATGCACTTCGGGTAAAAATTCAGGATCGTTATGGTTGGGATGTACACATACCCAATTATATGGAAACAGTTCCGTTAGAACTGGATTAGCCGGTTTTTTTATTCTAATAAATAACATTCGCTCTGCTTCGGATTACATAAGCATTGCTTCAACATGCATTTGAGTTGCTTCATGCTGCAATCGGCTTGCTTTAGCTTACATATGCTTCACTCTGCAAATCCATTGCTTCGGGTTACATGAGCTTTGCTTCAAATATATTTTACTTAGAGCAACCTTTTTTTCGAGTCAAAAGTCAGAATTTAGAAGCGGCAGGGATGGAAGCGGCAGCCCGCAAGGAACAAACAGCATCAGCGCCCGGTGAGGTCGGGCGACAAAGGAGCCCCGGAAAACCCGTTGGCGCTGCCTGTTTTGTGCCGAGGACTATAGCAAACAGCCCGAAGAGCCGCCCACAAAAAAAAGAGGCCTCACACAGGAGACCTCTTTTGAAATATATGATGTGTAATTAGGGACTACATCATGCCAGGCATTCCACCACCCATTGGAGGCATGGCAGGAGCTGCAGCGTTTTCGTCTTTATGTTCGCTCAAAACACATTCGGTAGTCAGCAACATACCTGCGATAGAAGCAGCATTTTCCAAAGCTACACGGGCAACTTTTGTAGGATCAATAACACCTGCTTCATAAAGGTTTTCGTACACTTCGGTGCGAGCATTGAAACCATAGTCGCCTTCACCGGTCATTACCTGGTTTACAACTACTGAGCCTTCCAAACCGGCGTTTTCAACAATCTGACGCAACGGTTCTTCCAAAGCGCGTTTTACAATGGCAATACCGGTTGTCTGGTCTTCATTTTCTCCTTTCAGCTCGGCCAGTACTTTTGAAGCACGCAGGAAAGCAACACCACCACCAGGAATGATACCTTCTTCAATGGCAGCACGTGTAGCAGCCAAAGCATCCTCAAAACGGTCTTTCTTTTCTTTCATTTCAACTTCGCTGGCAGCACCAACATAAATTACAGCAACACCACCGGCCAGTTTAGCCAGACGTTCCTGCAATTTTTCTTTGTCATAATCGGAAGTTGTGGTTTCGATCTGTGCTTTGATCTGTGCTACGCGGGCATCGATGTTGGCTTTTTCACCTTTACCGCTAACAATGGTTGTGTTTTCTTTGTCGATGGTAACTTTCTCGGCTTCTCCCAACATATCTAAAGTAGCATCTTCCAGTTTGTAACCTTTTTCTTCTGAAATTACGGTACCACCTGTGAGCACAGCAATGTCTTCGAGCATTTCTTTTCTTCTGTCGCCAAAGCCGGGAGCTTTAACAGCAGCTACTTTCAAAGAACCACGCAAACGGTTTACAACCAAAGTTGCTAAAGCTTCACCTTCGATATCTTCAGCAATAATCAACAAAGGTCTTCCGGTTTGAACTGCTTTTTCCAAAACAGGCAACAAGTCTTTCATTACTGAAATCTTTTTGTCGTAAATCAGGATGAAAGGAGCTTCGTAAACAGCCTGCATTTTTTCAGTGTCTGTAATAAAGTAAGGAGAAATATATCCGCGGTCGAATTGCATACCTTCTACAACGTCAACATAAGTTTCCATACCTTTTGCTTCTTCAACAGTGATCACACCTTCCTGTTTTACTTTTGCCATAGCATCGGCAATAAGTTTACCAATAACCTGATCATTATTAGCAGAAATAGAAGCAACCTGTTCAATCTTTTCGTTTGAATCGCCAACCTCACGTGACTGCTCTTTCAAAGATTTAATTACTTCAACAACAGCTTTGTCCACACCACGTTTCAAATCCATAGGATTGGCACCAGCAGTAACGTTTTTTAAACCTGTAGTAACAATTGCCTGAGCCAAAACGGTAGCGGTTGTTGTACCGTCACCGGCTAAATCATTGGTTTTGGAAGCTACTTCCTTTACCATTTGAGCACCCATATTTTCTACAGGATCTTTCAATTCGATTTCTTTAGCAACAGTAACACCGTCTTTTGTGATGTGAGGAGCACCGAATGATTTTTCAATAATTACGTTTCTCCCTTTGGGGCCAAGGGTTACTTTTACAGCGTTGGACAATGCGTCCACCCCTTTTTTGAGGCCGTCTCTTGCTTCGAGATTAAATAAAATGTCTTTTGCCATTTTTTTATAGTTTTTATCTGTTAATAATTTTTACTGAAGATTTTTTTAAATCACTGCCAGAATATCAGATTCACTCAGGATAAGATATTCCTGATTATCAATAGTGATTTCTGTACCGCTGAATTTAGCATACAAGACATTGTCGCCAACCTTAACAGAAGGTTTTTTATCGTCTTTTGCCTCAGAAACAGCAACTACAGTACCCTGTTGGGGTTTTTCTTTTGCTGAGTCAGGAATAATAATTCCACTTGCGGTTTTTTGTTCTGCCGGAGCAGGAGCAACCACAACTCTGTCGCCTAAGGGTTTAATATTTACCTTGCTCATAGTATATCGTTTTTTAATTTTTTAAACCGCGTTTACTTTGTCATATTTTGTGCCAAAGCATCAAACAAAAAAAAATGTCAGAACGTTTATGACATTCTGACATTTTTCAAGTAATCGCTTTAATACTTTTTATTTTTTGTCTTTATTCTGATCTGGTGTTGCGGTTGGTTGTTTTACCGGAGGAGCTGTAAAATCAACAGCAGGTTGTTGTGCTTTTCCGGCATTTTCCTGTAACAAAGTATTGGTTTGATTAGACTGAACTGTTCCACGGGGAATAACAATAGAAGCTGTGAGGGTTAAAACCAACAAAGCAATGGCAAATCCCCAGCTGGCTTTTTCCAGAAAGTCAGCAGTCTGACGGGCACCCATAAACTGATTACCGCCGCTAAAGTTAGCAGCCAAACCACCACCTTTGGGGTTTTGAACCAAAACAATTAAACCCAGCAAAACGCTCACGATCAAAATAAGTACTGAAATGAAAATATACATCTCTTTACGCTTTAATTTTTTAAGTTTCTTTTAGCCTTTTCAATAAGGGGTGCAAAGTACGTACTTTTTTCCGGAAATTTCAAAATTAATTTTTCATAAATCCTGGCGGCCTTTTCATAGAGCCCCTGATCCATATAAATATTCGCAAGCGTCTCACTTACAATATTTTCTTTATCCACAACACTTTCACGGGCCACATCCTCAGCTCTGAAAAAGTCGGTAACCGGTCTTGAGATAGAAGGCTCATTTTCAATAAACCGATCAATAATATCAAATGTCGAACTTATTTCCTGCCTGATTAGTTCTTTTTTTCTTCCTTTTTTCTCAGCTTCTATTTCCCTTATTCTTCTTTCAATAATTTTTTTCAGTTCCTCAACAGAATAACTCCGGTCATCATCAATGGTTTTGTAATCGGTATCCGAGATCTCAACTTTTTCCTCTTCGATTTCACTACTTAAAACTGGCTTTGATTTTACCGAAGCCTGGGCTTCTTCTACCTCTTCATGCCCTTCATCAGGCAAAACAATCCGGATAGATTCTTCATTCAGTCTGTCAATATGTTTTTTCAACATACGACGGCTTCCCACATAAATAGCTGTTGTTTTAAGTTCTGAACCGTAAAGCACATTTTTATCCTGAAAAAGTTTCAGTGTGAGCAAAATACGACCTGTCTGGCAATAAGGAAACTCCTTTACCAAATCTGTCATCTCAGCCAAAACGGCTTCATTTAAATCGGATGGATTCATCAAATAACCGGTAAATTCGTCCTTGTTCATTCTGCGAAGTTAACAAACATTTGATTACCAGTTCACAAGTGCTTTATTGAAAATATCTTCAGACAAACTGGTACAAATCTCGCCGACAAGCTTGTCTTTTACTGTATTGAAATTCTGATCGGAAGTGTAATCTCGATATTCTGTAAATGAAGTATCAAAGTCTTTTGTATGGTCCTTAGTGTTGATATACTGAACCTTAACGGTAATAGATAAGCGGTTCAAAGCTGCAGTTTGATTGGCCTGAATGGCCTGAGGAGTAATAGAATAACCCGTAATTTCTCCTGAAAATTGCAAGTCCCCGTTTTTAGGAACCATTTGCAAATTGGTTTGCGAGTTAAACATATCCCGCAAAGTATTGGTAAAAGTCTGGCTCAGTGTGGGATCAACCAAAGGCGCCTTATTTGAAAAGTAGCCCACCGAAATAGTTTTGGCATCCGGCGGAATAGACGCTCCCGTAAAGGAATAAATTCCACAGGAACTGAATAAAAACACAAATACAGATACCATAGCTGCCTTTGCCAGCCAAATCCTTTTATCTTTGAATCCTTTCGGATCAGAATTTACGTTTTGAGTAAACTTCAACAGCTTCATTAGTTTGCTTTTTGCAAAGTTATAACAAAAAACCATTTTTAGGAAAGAAGGAAACGATGGAAAAAAAATCAAGAAACCGGCTTAAAATCGAAGATATGTATATTAAATCAAGTTCATTTTTTTTGCTCTTATTTATTCTCTTTTTTGTAACTGCCTGTAACAACACTCCGCCTACAGAAACAAGCCAAAAACAACCCGTCATCCCCATTAAAGTTAAGCCTGGAACCGTTGTCAGCAAAGTTCCATGTTATACAGACTCAACCAAATCCTACGCCGTTTACCTACCTTCAGATTATACCCCTAAACATACTTTTCCCGTAGTTTTCTTTTTCGATGCACATGCCAGAGGGGACCTGGTAGTGAAAAAATATAAAAATGTGGCTCAGGAATTCGGCTTTATTCTGGCAGTTTCCAACAACTCAAAAAACGGCCAGACTAATAATTTGATGAATAAAATTCTTTACAATTTTATGCAGGATGTGGAAGAACGATTTTCCGTTGATCCCCTGCAAATTTACACTGCCGGTTTTTCAGGCGGAGCCAGAGTAGCAGCAGGAATTGGACTGTTTAATAAGAACGTGGCAGGAACTATCGGTTTGGAAGCAGGTTTCCCGGCTGTTCAACAAATTCCCGATATGCATCTTACATGGGTTGGTGTAGTTGGAAACACCGATTTTAATTATCTGGAGATGAAAAATCTTGCCAAACAACTTAATGCAATGGGCATGCAAAACCTGCTCCTTGTTTATCCAGGCAAACATGAATTACCCCCGCCAACCATCTTCAAAAAGGCTTACGAATTTCTTTTACTTAGTGCCATGAGAAAGCAAACTGTTCCAATCAATCAGGCGTTAATTGATACGGTAAAAAATCAATACGATCAGATCCGATTATTGGCTCAAAAAAAAGATGATTGTATACAGCAATTGGAAGCGGACAAGGATTTGGTAAAAAACCTGGAAGGATTGACCGATATTTCTCAATACTTAAGTGAAATAAAAAAGCTTTCGGCAAACCATGACTGTCAACTCAGGCAAAAAGAAATAGCAGCCCTGGTGGAAACAGAAATATTTTACCAGCAGAAGTTTGACAGATCAATGAATACTGAAAATTCAGGATGGTGGAAAGAACAAATTGAAGAAATATACCGGAAAAAGAATGTTACCCGCGACAACAGGGTAAAACTGATGTATCAGCGACTGTTGAATTACCTGAGCCTTACCTCGTATCTCTATGCTAACAACAGTCTGAAAAACGGGCAAATGGAAGCTACCAGTAAGTTTCTCATGATTTACCAGATGGTTGACCCTGACAATCCGGAAGTGTATTTTATGAAAGCAGAATATTATGCGGTTCAGAACCATGACGACAAGGCCATCCAATCATTACAGGATGCCGTTGATCATGGATTTAACGATATGAGCAGAATAAAAAACAACAAATATTTTCTGAACCTGAAAAGTTCATCCCAATTTGCTAAAATTCTCGAAAAAACCAAATCCATGAAACAGGCTGACTAACCTGCACCTTTTTCCCTCTCTGGTCCCCGTCACAGAAGATGATGGATTTTTCTGAACATTTGAAATGTTGAATAAAAAACAGTTTTTTACAAAAAAACAATCATCTGCAAACTAATTTTTAGCAACCCTGTTTACCCATTTTGTAAAGGTTTTAATAAAAAAGTTCTCAATATTAGCACCAGAGTTCCTGACAACAATATGGTTTTTATCCAAAAATTTTGTGGCAGAACACATAACGCAATGATGCTGAATAAACCAAATAACAATATACGGGCTTTATATTCTTTCAAAGAAATGAGTCTTTTTTGTATGATAATCATTAAAAAACTGATTATTCCAACAACCCCGATAAAGAACGAAAGATTACGACTTAAACCATCTTCTTTTATCCAGAAGAAAGGAATAGCTGTATAAATAAGAGAAAGGAAAAAGCCCGTTATCAATGAAATCCGATCAGGGTTGAAACTTTGTTTCGAATTAATTTTTTGTAAAAACTTATCTTGCTCAGCATCCTTGAAATCTTTTTCAGAAACCGGCTTAGCTACAAGCACTTTTTTAAACAAATCCAATAAAATACCTGGAAAATATTCTCTAAAGGAGTAATAAACTATTATAAACTCTTCTTGCTTTTTTTCATCTAAACGTATTCTTGTGTGATACGGAAATCCATAAAAGAAGGACAGGTTTTGTCCTTCTTTTACTTCAACAACCTGAGTTTCTCCAACACTTAGCTCCGCAATTTTATGACCACCTGAACGCACTCTTAATTTCATTCCAATATCCAGGTAAAAACTTACAAGAAAAAAAAATTTAATATGAACCTTCTTCATAAGTCTAATCAATCATTGATGCTACAGCTGCACTACCAAGAATCACGCCAAAATAACCCCAAGGTCCAAAAACCGCAGCCGTTGTTGCTACTCCAGACACTACAGAAGCTCCTGCTCCTCCAACATCACGATAAACCCAACTGGGCAATTCATCTTGCACAGCATATCCTGATTTAAAAGAACCATTTCCTGTTGACCAATATTCGCGAGATGATTTTGCTATTGCCATAACACATTGTAACTGTTCTTTTTCTGTATCTAACATGTTATTAGCATCATCTAATTTCTTTTGGTACTGTTTTATTATGCTGATAACTGTATCAGGATATGATAAATAAGGTTCTATTGCATCATAAAATTGAACGATAAACAGATATTCAGCTTCACTGTATTTTCCTTCTTGATATAAGCTATTTATAACCTCATAATTTTTCTGAAATGTATAAGCTGATGAAGATAATTGCCTAATATTTAAAAGAATACCTGAATCTTTTTGAACAATTTCGCTAAATAATGGAGTAATTCCTTTCCCTTTGAAGTATTTATCGACAACAGCAATCTTTTCATTTATACTGACTTCTTCTTTCGTTCCAAACTTATAGTGAGAGTAATACAAATCAAGAATCTGATTATGCATAGGGCCAATATTTTCCAAATTGATAGATTTATTATCTGTTCCTATTTCAGTACCATTTTTTTTGTACATCCAGACATAAAAATTGTAACCCCTATAAAAGTAATTAAAGTGAATATAATTTTTGTTTTCATTTTTTTTGATTTATCTGATTGGTCTAATTATCTATTAGGTTTTTATTATTGTTGATTCTGTTTCGAACCTTCCATCACCAACGGAATGTTCAGGTAAATAAATATTTTAATACTTTTGCCGGCTACCTCCTTTCTTTGTATTATAGATTATTACTCGCATGATAATTTTGTTTCATTGATAGGAGGTTTTTTCTCCTCTCGTTTTTCTACAAAAAATCCTTTGAAAAATTCAATCAGGTTTGTCAGGATTTTCTTCTTGTTAATTGTTTCACCAAAATTAAAAAAAATAGCCGCCACACATTTAGAATAATTCTAAATGCCCCGCCTACAAATGAATTCTTTCCCATTAGAATCATCTCAATTATTTCCTGAAAAAAGAGTTAAAATTTCTGTGTTTTTAGCAGCAGTTTAGTTATTTTTGAACAACTAGTTTTTCAATCCTCCCAGATTGTCTTTTAACCAATACTAAACTGACTGCCATGAAAAAATTTGTTGTCCATCAAATCCTCAACCACGCGTTGATCACCCATCCCGAACAGAAAATTGTTTCCGACGGAAAAACTTTTACTTACCGAGAATTTTATTCCCGAGTTCTTAAACTGGCCAACTGTTTGAAAGCAAAAGGAATAAAAAAAGGTACCGTGGTCGGTGTGCTGGATGTAAACACGCACCGCTTCCTCGAAATGCACTATGCCTGTTCCATGCTGGGAGCCGTGCTCCACACCATCAATTTCCGGCTGGCTCCGGAACAAATGGTGTATTCTATGGTTCATGCCGGAGATGAATGGATTTTTGTTTCCGATATTTTTGTCCAGGCTGTAAAACCGTTATTCGGCAAATTCCCCAACTGGGTGCTGATGAGCGATAACACCGATCAGCCGTTGCCCGAAGCAAAACAAGCTTTTAATTTTGAAAAACTGGTAGAAGAAGGCGAAGAAAAAGAATTGCCTGAAGCCGACGAGATTCAGGAAGACGATGTGTTTTCCATTTTTTATACCACCGGAACCACAGGCAGTCCCAAAGGCATTCAGTACGAACATCGCACCATGCTGACCGGTGCAATACAATTATTTCACCACATGGCTTTGCACAAATACGGTGCCCGGCTCAGCAACCGCGATGTATTTATGCCGCTGATCCCGTTTTTCCATATCCATGCCTGGGGAACGGCTTTCTTTCCCATTTATCTTGGCGCCAAATTGGTGTTGCCGGGAGCCGCTGATGCTGCCGGACAATTGGCCCTTATCCAAAAAGAAAACGTCAGTTGGATGAATATGGTGCCAACCCAGTTGCAGATGCTGCTGGAACAGGAAGGTTTTGGGAACATCAAAGTGCTGACAGGCGGCAGTCCGTTTGCTTCGGGCATCGCCCAGCGGGCAGCCAAAGCCGGGGTGGAATTCAGCCTGATCTACGGAGGTTCCGATCAGCTGGGAACCGCTATTTCAGTGGTGCCCGAAGATGTGGAACCCGACACCGACGAAGCGCTGGAATGGCGCAGGGTGGGCATGCGTCCTTTCCCACTGGTGGAAATTTCCATCCGCGATAAAGAAGGCAACGAAGTACCCCACGATGGCAAAACACTGGGGTCCGTCTGGGTGCGGAGTCCCTGGCTACCCAAAGGTTATTACAAAGATCCCGAAACCACCAACAAACATTTTATCAATGGCTGGTTCCGAACCGGTGATTTAGGTTATTTCCATAAGAACCACGCCATTTACGTTGCCGACCGCGAAGGCGATGCCATTAAAAGTGGTGGAGAATGGATCCCCACCGGCGTGCTGGAAGCCCTGCTTTCAGAACACGATGCCGTGCAACAGGTGGCCGTCATTCCCTTCCACGACGAACAATGGGGACAACGACCGTTAGCCGTGATCAAATCCAAAGCTGAAGTTTCCGAAAAAGAGCTGAGCGATTTTCTCTTAGCCAAAGTCCCCGAAGGCAAACTGGCCAAATTCTGGATACCAGACCGTTATGTTTTTGTGGATGAGATTCCGCTCACCAGCGCCGGGAAATTGAATAAGAAAGTCTTGAAGGAAGAATATTCAAAATTGTAATCAATTTTTATAAAAAATAACCTTAAAAAATTAATCTCATGTCAATGAATGTATTAATGACCGACGAAGACAGAACGCTACAGCAAAGAGCGCAGGACTTTACCAAATGGGTACCAACCCAGTTGCTGCTGGACATGGATGCCGAAAAAGTGCGGTATCCGACAGAATTCATCCGCGAAGCAGGAAAAAGAAATCTGCTGGGACTTCGGTTCGACAAAAAATGGGGCGGCTCAGGCATGCCCTGGAGCAGTGAAATGATTGCCTTAGAAGAAATCGGGGTACTGGGCACATCGCTTGGCTGCTTGTATTCGCTGTTTTCCATCGTGGGCGAAGCCATCCATGTGTTCGGCACTGAAGAACAAAAAGAACGTTTTCTCATTCCCATGCTCAAAGGAGAAATCGGCGTGGCTGAAGGGCTTACTGAACCCCGTGGCGGTTCCGACTTTTTTGCGGCCACCACCAAAGCCAAACGCGTAGGCGACACCTTTTACCTCAACGGACAAAAGCGTTTTGTCGTTGGTGCCGAAGGCGCTGACCTCATTTTAGTCTATGCCATTGTGGAAGGTATCGACGATCCAAAAAAAGCCATGACCGCTTTCCTGGTGGAAAGAGGCCCCGGTGTGGAAGTGGAACATGTATATGGCCTGATGGGAACCCGTGGTGGCGGCACCGGACGATTAGTATTCAAAGATGCGAAGGTGCCATTGAAAAATGTATTAGGAGGTGAGGCCGGCATTGGCAACGGAACCAAAGTTTTCCACCAAATGATGGTTCCCGAAAGATTGACTTCAGCCGGTGGCGCTGTGGGCATGGCTCGCGGTGCACTGGAAGTAGCAGCCCGCTATGCTGACAAGCGCAAAGCTTTCGGCCAAAAAATCCGCGCATTTGAAGCCGTCAGCGCCAAAGTTTCCGACAGTCTCACCCTGCTGGATGCTTCCCGCGCCATCAACTATCTGGCAGCAAACACTGCTGACGCTCCGGTATCGGCAGGAAAAATCCGGCGGCTGGTTTCCGAGTCCAAGAAATTCTCCACCGAATCGGCATGGAAAGTAGTGAACCACGCCATGCAAATCATGGGCGGCATCGGTTACACCAATATTTATCCCGTGGAAAAAATGCTCCGCGATGTACGGCTCATCACCATTTGGACCGGTACCAACGAAATCATGGATTTGGTAATCCAGCATGAATTCTACAAGGAATTTTTGAATCAAAAGCTGAACAGCCGCGACACCGAACCCGATGCCGAAGGCGCAACTTATAAAGAAGAAAAAGTGTACAACGACGATTAAAATTTTTGTGTTATGGAACCTTACAAAGAAGTCAGAGGAATGAATTTTTTTAGCACCGACAAAATGCTGCTTGATTTTCTCAGGGAATATGACGTTGCTTTTCTGGAACGCAACCAACAACATCTTTCCGACTTCGGCCTCTGGGTAGGCAACGAAGTGGATGAAGAAGCCGAATATTCAGACCGGTACGCTGAACCGAAACTGGAAGCTTTTGAAAAATACGGGAACAAAACCAACCACATTGTGTTTAATCCCCGGTACAAAAAAGCACATGCAGAAACTTATGCAAGAGGCATCATTGGACAGGCGTATGGAGAAAATCCGGAACCGCACCTGATCAGCTTTGTAATGGGTTATTTATTATCACATACTGATATTTCCATCCATTGCCCTGTTACCATGACCGGGGCAGTGGCATATGTGCTCAACACTTTGGCTCCCGAAGCCGTCAAAGACAAATATCTTTATGAACTCATCCGCATGGACGGAAAAGCCCTGTCTGGAGGAACCTGGGCCACCGAACTGCACGGAGGTTCCGATGTAGGGGCCACAACCACCGTTGCTAAAAAATCAGGAAATGCTTTTCAACTGACCGGTTTGAAATGGTTTACCAGTAATGCCGATTCAGGATTAGCCGTAGCCACTGCCCGCCCCGATGAAAGCATTTATGGAAGCAAAGGATTGGGATTTTACCTGGTACCCAGCCATCTGGATGATGGCAGTGAAAACAACTACCACATTCGCAGGTTAAAAGAAAAAATCGGCACCAGGGCACTGGCCACAGGAGAGATTGATCTCGAAGGCGCTTTTGCCGAAGAAATTGTACCGCCGCCATACGGACTCAAAGCCATGATGGAAGCGCTGGAATACAGTCGAATTCACAACACCGTTAGTGCCAGCGGCAGCCACCGAAGAGCATTTCTTGAAGCCATGGCCTGGACCCGGCAACGGGAAGCTTTTAGCCACAATATCCTTCAATATCCTATGGTTCAGGATGAACTACTGAAAATATTGTTTTATCTCGAAGCTTCTTTTGCGCTTTCCTTTGAATCGGCCCGCTATTTTGACAAAGCGCTGGCAGACGAAACTAACCGCCCCTGGCTGCGACTGGCCACGGCTCTGGCCAAATACCAAACCGCCGAATGGGCTGTACAGGCTGCCAAGGACAGTATGGAAATCATCGGAGGTAATGCCTACACTTATGAGTTTCCCATGTCTCGGATCATGCGCGATGTGTACAGCCTCATTCTTTGGGAAGGCCCGGCCAACATCCAGGCCATTGAAGTTGCCCGCATGTGTACCGGTAAAAACCTTACTGCTTATGATGAATACCGCAAAAAAATAACGGAACTTATTCAGCTGTCTGCTTCCACCTGGAAACAGGAAACAGAATACGTTAACCAACAAATGCAACTCATAGAAAGTTTTGTGAATGCCATGCAAACCGATCCGTCAGCTATTCAATTGTATTCAAGAAAAACCATGGCTGCCATGAGCCGGACACTGGCAGCTGCCCTGTTACTCGATAAAGCCTATCGGGCTGTAGAACATGACAATAATTTCAGAATGTATTTGGTAGCGAAAGGATATATTGATCATTTGCAGCAAGTTACAGCTCCGGGAAGTGAAGCCCTGAACAGAAAACACTTTAAAGCCATATTATTTTATGAACCCGTTTCCCGGTTATAAAAGAACGTTTTAAATCTGATTTGTATGGAAAATTTGTTTGAATTTGGAGCAGGCATTTTAAATGCGCAGCCTTTCAGTCAACTGTTGGGTGTAAAACTAGTCCGTTTTGAACCCGGTAAAGCAGAAATGGCTATGGAAATTGATGAAAAGCACAAACAACAACATGGTTTTGTACACGGAGGGGTTATCAGTTACCTTGCCGATAATTGCCTGACATTTGCAGGAGGATCGGTTTTAGGGGATTCACTAACAGTTGAATATAAAATCAATTATCTAAAACCGGCAAAAGGAGAAAAATTAATTGCACGGGGTTCCGTAATTTCATCAGGAAAAACACAAGCTGTTTCCGAATGCAAAATTTATTCGTTAAACGGCAATGAAGAAAAACTGATTGCAGCAGCCCAGGGAACAATTGTTTCCGTAAAACACTGATATTGTTATATTAATACATTTGCAAAACCATTAGGGCGATTTGTCTCAAAACTCCCATGAACTATGTATTTCTTGTTAAATAATACTAATTGACAAACCGTTATTTTTATATGTTCGTATATTTGCGAACAAATAAAATAAAGATGCCTGACGAATTCCAATTTACAAATGAAACCATACAAGCCTCACGGCTGGCAAAAGCTTTCAGTCATCCCGTAAGGTTATACATATTAAAACAACTATCGCAAGACAAGTGTTGCTACAGCAGTGACTTATCGACCATTCTACCTATTGCAAAGTCAACACTTTCACAACATCTGAAAGAACTTAGAGATGCCGGTCTTATTCATGGCACAATCGAATCCCCCAAGATCAAATACTGTTTGAATAAAGAGGTTTGGGAATTGGCCCGATCTTTTTTTCAGGATGTATTCCAGTTGTCTTAAAATCTTCATATCATATTTTGTAAGGTTTTCTTTTTTCATCCGTCAAAAGAAACAAAACAGTACAATAAAACATTAAAAAATGACACGAGAAAAATCAGAAATAAAAGTTGTGGTAGAGGGAAAATCAGAAACCCCCACAAGAATTAACATAAAATCAGGAAAATTCAGCATGACCATTGATGAACCGGAGCAAATGGGGGGAACCGATTTGGGTCCGACACCAATGCAGGCTCTTTTAATGGCTCTGGCAGGATGTCTTAACATCACAGGAAATTTTGTTGCCCGACAAAAAAACATGGAAATTAACAATATGAGTGTCCGTATTGAAGGAACCATGAATCCAAGTGTTTTTATGGGTATGTCATCTGACGGCCGTGCCGGATTTAGCGAAATAGAGGTTCATATTGATGCAGATTTCCCCAATTCAACAGATCAGGAAATTGATGAATGGGTCAGAGAAACCGAAAAACGCTTCCCTGTAACTGACAATATCAAAGACAAAACAAGAATTGTGGTTCATACAAGGGAACTCAATAATAAATAATCTATTTCTCAACCAAACTAATATCATCATACTAATCTGGCTGATGAATTTTTCTTGTTATTTTTACAATCTTGTGAAAAGAACAAGAAAATGGAAATTTCCTCAACTCAGGCTAAGGTTAAAGAATGGGGCTATACACTCGTTATATCAACCATATCGGGTCTTTTTGCCTATCTACTTCTACACTTACTAACCGGACTTTCGGTTCTATACTTCAGCTACGACCTGAATATAAAAGCTGTTCTTGAAACAAAAGGAATTCTGTTTTTGAACACTCCAGGAAATTCAGATTGGACCAAAGACGCCACCATCACCGTTTTTTTGGTAAAGCCCATACTCAACCTGCTGTTGGCAGTAATCAGCATGATTATTTACACATTAATTAAAAACAAAAGTCAGTCCTTCTCCTTCTTCATCATCTGGATTATCGTTTTTGGTCTGAACAATATGTTTGGAACCCTTGCCGAAAATGGCCTGATGAAAACCGGAATTTACAACGTGGTTGAGGTTATGAACCTTGGAACCATAGCCTTTGTGTTGGTACTGGGTATATCGGTTTATTTTCTTTATATTTCGGGGATTGGAACCGGAAAAATTATACTTCTCACTCTGGCCAATAAAAACAAAACCAATAACCACATCCACCTTTTATATTTAATCATAGCCTATTTAATCCCCTGGACATTAATTTTTTGGCTTACTTTTTCATTTAGTGACCTTAACATCAAAATTGCCTATTTGTTTGGAAGCATTATTCTGGTTTCCACATTAAGATCAAAGGGACCTGAAAATGAAGGAATTCACTTAAACCCTCTCCCTGGTTTCTTCTGGTTTGATGTCGTAAGCACATTACTCTTTATAATAGGCATCTTCTTTATGTTGCAACTGTTCTCCATGAATATTCAGTTACACTAACTTACATTCATTTCATGCTTATTTAAAATCCTTTTAATTTGGATTTTATTTAATTTTATCCGAAAAATTTCTCACTAAACAAATTAACATGAAACAAATTTTCTCTACCAAAATCATGTTGCTTTTACTTTCACTCCTGCTCGGAATTACAACAGCAGAAGCAAAGAAGAAAAAAGAAGCACCAAAAGATGACACTCCAAAAGCCTCTGTATTTAATGGCCTTAAATGGAGAAGTATTGGACCCGCGGTAACTTCTGGAAGAATAGCCGATTTTGCTGTTAATCCTAATGATTACAGCCATTTTTATGTTGGTTCTGCCTCAGGTGGCATCTGGGTTACCAACGACAACGGAACCACATTTAAATCGGTATTTGACCATTATGGCGCATATTCCATTGGATGTCTGGCTATGGACCCCAACAACCATCATGTGGTTTGGGCAGGTACAGGTGAAAACAATCACCAAAGGGCTTTAGGTTATGGTAACGGTGTTTGGAAAACTACCGATGACGGCAAAACATGGAAAAATATGGGGCTGAAGAACTCGCGCCAGATTGGTAAAATTCTGATTGATCCCCGAAACTCAGATGTGGTTTATGTAGCTGCAGAAGGTTCTGCCTGGGGTCCAGGTGATGAACGCGGTTTGTACAAAACCACCGACGGTGGGAAAACATGGACAAGAATACTGTTCGTTTCTGACAATACCGGTGTAGCCAATATGAGTTTCGAACCGGGAAACCCTGATGTAATTTATGCCGGAGCAGAACAACGCCGCCGACGTCAGTTTACTAAGATTGGTGGCGGTCCTGAGTCAGCATTTTACAAATCCACCGATGGTGGGAAAACATGGAACAAACTTACCAATGGAATTCCTAATGTGGACAAAGGAGGTATGGTCATTGCCGTTTCTCCTGTTAATCCCGACATCGTTTATGTTATGTTTGAAGCTTCAAATGGAAAAGGTGGTTTTTACCGTTCAACAAACCGCGGAGCGTCATTCAATAAGATGAGTGATTATTACAGTAGCGGACAATACTACAGCGAAATTTATCCCGATCCAAAAGATGCCAACAAGGTTTATTCTGTTGATACTTATGGAAAAGTAACAACCGATGGAGGAAAAACATGGAAAAACATGGGAAATTATAAACGCCACGTCGATGATCATGCCTATTGGATTGATCCAAAAGACACCAAGCATATGCTGATTGGCTGTGATGGCGGGGTATACGAAACCTGGAACGGAAATAAAACCTTTGATTTCAAAAACACTTTACCTGTAACCCAATTCTATCGTGTTTTTGCAGATAACTCATTGCCCTTTTACTGGGTTTATGGAGGAACACAGGACAACAATAGCTTGGGCGGACCTTCTCAAAACCTGAAAACAGGTGGTGTTACCAATGGAGAATGGATCACCACATTAGGCGGCGATGGTTTCTGGCAGGCTGCCGACCCTTTTAATCCAAATATTGTGTATTCTGCTTATCAGTATGGTAATATTTATCGCTACGACAAAAAATCAGGTGAACGACTGAAGATTAAACCGATGCCAAAACAAGGTGAAAATACCTTCAGATGGAACTGGGATGCCCCCTTTGTTTTGAGCACTCATCAGAATACCCGCCTTTACATAGGGGCCAATAAACTGTTTGAAAGTGAAGACAGAGGAAACACCTGGAAAGAAATCAGTGGCGATCTGACCCGTAATGAAGACCGAAATCAGTTTAAAGTCATGGGGAAATACTGGCCCTCTGATGCCGTTGCCAAAGACGTTTCAACTTCCCAGTGGGGAACCATTGTTTCACTGGCCGAATCTCCTGTTAAGGAAGGCCTTGTTGTTGTCGGAACCGATGACGGCGTTGTTCAGGTTACAGATGATGATGGAAAAACATGGACAAAAACCACAAGTTTTCCCGGTGTACCAGAATATACTTACGTAAGCGATGTATTCCCATCCAACTTTGATGAAAATGTAATTTTTGCTTCATTTAACAACATCAAAAGCGATGATTTCAAGCCTTATTTAATGAAAAGTACCGACAAAGGAAAAACCTGGACTTCAATCGCAGCCAATCTGCCTAACGAAAGTGTTCATACAGTAGCCCAGGACCCTGTAGTTAAAAACCTGCTTTTTGTTGGAACCGAATACGGATTTTATTTTTCTCTGAATGGTGGTCAAAACTGGATCAAATTGAGTAGCGGGTTACCCGATATCGCTGTTCGTGATATTGCTTTCCAGAAAAGAGAAAAAGATCTGGTAATTGCTACTTTTGGCCGGGGTTTTTATATTCTTGACGATTACTCCTCTTTGAGAGGACTTACATCAGATGAACTGAATAATACAGAAGCCAAACTTTTTAATATGAAAGATGCACTGATGTACATACAGCAGGAAGATCGTTACGGTACAGGATCTAATTTCTTTCAGGCTAAAAATGCACCATTTGGGGCAACGTTAACCTATTACGTTAAAGATGTTCCTGAAACATTAAAGGCTCAACGACAAAAAAAGGAAAAAGAGTTGTTTAAAGAAGGAAAACCAATTCCACAACCCGATCGTTCAGAATTATTGAAAGAAGAAAATGAAACCGGGCCTTACTTCGAATTTACAGTTACCGACTCAAAAGGAACTATTGTTCGCAAAATGTATCAGACAGCAGCCAAAGGATTCAACCGGGTTACCTGGGATCTGAGATACTTGCTACCAAGTCCGATACGTTTAAAAGATAATAAATTTGACCCGATGAACAATGGTCGTAATGGCATTCTGGCTCTTCCGGGAAAATACACTATTGCACTTTCACTGTATCATAATGGTATATCAAAACCTTTGGGCGAACCGGTAAATTTTGAAGCAAAAGTCTTGAACAATACTACTCTTCCGGCTGAAGACAGAATGGCTCTGACTGCATTCTTTGATAACTTATCTGACCTCTGGAGAACCATGAGTGGTGCCGAAAGATATTTGAACAGCCTTTATACAAGGACGTCTTATGTACAACAAGCCATTCAAATTACCGACGGTTCAACTTTGGACATGAAAAACAATGCTCAGAGTATTAAAGATGAACTGGAAGAAATAACATACTTACTGGACGGTACACCTGCAAAGGCAAGCTTTGAAGAAGTACCTCCGGAAGCTATGCCATTGTCAAACAGAATAAACGAGGCAGTGTTCGCCTCATGGGAATCCACATCTGCACCGACAGCAACTCAAAAAATGAATTATGAAATTGTGAAGAATGCCTTACCTGACCTTTTGGCACGACTGCAAAAAGCCAATGATGGCCTGAAGGAACTGGAAAAGCAACTCGATAATTTGAAAGCTCCTTATACACCAGGACGCTTTCCTTTATCCAACTAAAAACTATTGACAATAAAAAAGCTGCTTCGTTTGAAGCAGCTTTTTTATTGTATCATAAATCCACTATTTCACCTCACGAATGAGCACCACAAAAACCGGGAAGTGATCGCTATATCCACCCTGCCATGCGCCACCGGCAAACGAGCGAAAAGGATATCCTTTATATTTTCCGTCTTTTTGCAGCAAAAAAGGTTTGTTGAATACTTCAACCTTAAAAAATTCCCAGGTAGAATAATTTTTACTCAACAATCCCGGCGATAACAACATCTGGTCAAATAAGCTCCAGGTATCGCGCCAGGCTGTTGTTCCAATTCCACTTTTGTACAACTTAAACATTGGATTATAAAAGTCATTCCCTTTCATATCGCGTTCATTACCTACAGCCCTCATAATCTTCAGAACACTTTCGTTATTCGGATTATCATTTAAATCGCCCATAGCAATAATTTTAGCTTTGGGATTCATCGCCATAATAGAGTCTGCAATATGGCGTGTTAAAGCTGCTGCTGCATCACGTAACGGACGCGAACGTTTTTCACCGCCATATCTTGAGGGCCAGTGATTAACAATAAAGTAAATATTTTCGCCCAGTAACGAACCTTCAACTACCAGTTGATCGCGGGTACGAAAATGGGGCATTCCCTCAACATGAAGGCGAACACTTTTAGTATGAAGAACCTTCAAATATTTGGGATTGTATATAAGCGCAACATCTACACCTCTTCGGTCGGGTGAATTATAGTGAACAATTTGATAATTCCTGTCCTTTAATGCCGGTTGACTTACCAGATCTTCTATCACCTTTTTATTTTCAATCTCTGAAATCCCCAAAACCGCTAATCCGTCGGGATTAAAGCTTAGCCCAACCTTACTTATAGCCTCCGACATATGTTTGAGTTTATGCTCATACTTCGCCGTGTTCCAACGGTTTGTTCCATCGGGCAGAAACTCTTCATCATTAATTTTAGGATCATTAATGGTATCAAACAGGTTTTCCTGATTATAAAACCCGATCACTGCCGATTGAAACGTCTTCTTTTTCTGAGCCCATACCGGGTGAAAACTAATGGCCAGTAAAAAAAGTACCAACCCTGAGTTAAGTAATAATTTCTTCATTTTATATATTTCCAATTAAATACAGCTAAAGTTTAATGCAAAGTAAAAGCATAATTTTTTTCAAATCAACATTTTGAGTTAGTTTTTATTGCTTTCAGAAACCAGGGTGCAAACTACATCTTTTTTTCACAAAATAATTTGAAGAAAAAATGTACAACACAATTTTGAATTAAATGACACCTGTTTGTTGCTATTTGCTAAAAGTTGTGGCTTAACAATTTTCAAACATCCATTTATACCAAATATGGATAATAAAACAGAATAATTTGACAGGTTATAATGTAACCCTTGTATTATCATTAAGTTAATATACAACTTTACACTACGGCAAAACTAACATTTAGTAAGACTTTTTAAGATTATTTAATACTTTTGCGCGGATAATTTTTTGTAAAAAAAGAATTATCAATTTAGCTTTTTTAAAAGGTTTATTGTTATACAAAAATTTTCACATGAGAAAAATCACTACTTTTTTAGTGGTATTGTTTTTTGCTTCGAACCTGGTGTACGGGCAAACTGTAAGCGATACCACAAAGCTCAACAAAGAGAGCAACAATATTCCTACCTTCACTCTTACACAGTCCGATCTCTCATCAGAGGACGAAGGACAAGAAGACATTTCAGGCTTGTTACAGGCATCACGTGATGTTTTTGTATCAACAGCAGGCTATGTTTTCGGTCCGGCACGTTTTAGAATCAGAGGTTACGATACCCGTAACATTTCTGTTATGATGAACGGTGTTCCGATGAGCGATCCCACAACAGGACGTGCCTATTTTTCAAGTTGGGGAGGTTTGAATGATGTTACCAGGAATCAAATTATTCAGTTTGGTGTTGCTTCTTCACCGGTAAGTTTTGGCGGTGTTGGTGGAGTAACGGACATTATTACTCGGCCTTCTACTTTCAGAAAGCAAACCAGTGTGTCATATGCTTTATCCAACAGAAGTTACAATAACAGAGTAGCCGCTACCTATTCAACAGGTCAAATGACTAACGGTTGGTCATTTGTTTTTTCAGGTTCACACCGTTGGGCACAACAGGGTTACGTTGAAGGCACCTTTTATGATGCATGGGCTTATTTTATTGGTGTTGAGAAAAAAATCAATAAAAACCAGAGCCTCTCATTTACTGCTTTTAGCGCTCCTACCAAAAGAGCATCTGCAGGAATGGCAGTTCAGGAAGCCTACGATTTAACCGGAAACAACTTTTACAATCCCTATTGGGGCTATCAGGATGGAAAAGTCAGAAACTCGCGTATAAGCCAGTACAACCAACCCATGCTTACACTAACCCATTACTGGAATATTTCAGAGAAAACCAAATCTCAGGCTTCTGTTTCCTACTGGTTTGGACGCGGCGGAAGCACTTCTTTAAACTGGGTTGAAGCCAACGACCCCCGTCCCGATTACTACCGCAACCTCCCAAGCTGGTATGCCGCACAAGACAATACTGCTATGGCCGACTATTATACACAAATGTGGGAAAACGATCCTGCTTTCAGACAGATTAACTGGGACGCCATGTATTTCGCCAACAGCAAATACCTTTTTACTGTGAATAATGTTGACGGAACCGGAAACAGTGTTACCGGAAACCGTTCTAAATATATTCTCGAAGACCGTAGAAACGACAAAAGTCAGTTCCAGTTCGACTGGCATTTTACTTCTTTTGTTAATGACAACATTACTGTTAGCGGAGGAGTTGAAACCAGTTGGTTCAGAGGACATCAGTTTAAAACTGTTGCTGATCTTTTAGGTGGAGATTACTGGCTCGATATTGATAAATTCGCTGAAACCAGTCCGTTGGGAAATACCGATGCCGCACAAAGCGATTTGAACCATCCGAACAGGATTGTTAGAGTAGGTGATATTTTTGGATATAACTATTATGCCAACATCAATACACAAACCATACACGGAGAAGCTGACTTTAATTATGGCAAAGTTGATTTCTTTGTTGGTATGAAACTTTCGCATACAACATTTTGGAGAACCGGTTTAATGAAGAATGGATTATTTCCCGATAATTCCTATGGCGACAGCCCTAAAAACAGCTTCTCAAATTACGGATTAAAAGCCGGATTAACTTACAAAATTGATGGAAGAAACTATATTGTTCTTGACGGAATGACTATGACACAGGCTCCTTATTTCAGAGATGCTTATGTTTCGCCCCGTACCCGCGACTTTATCGTTAATCCTCTCAAAAATGAACAAATCTATTCGGCTGACCTCAGCTATATTTTGCGTTCACCAACGGTAAAAGCCAGAATCACGGCTTACTACGCCCAGTTCAAAGACCAGACTTTTTCGCGGAGTTTCTACCACGACGTGCTGGCCACTTTTGTTAACTACATCATGACCGGTGTTGACAAACAAAGTATGGGACTCGAATTTGGCTTAGAAGCCAATGTAACGCCAACCATCACTGTTAATGCTATGGCCGGTTTGGGTCAATATATTTATAACTCAAATCCATCGGTAACCATTGTACAGGATAACAATTCAAATATTATTGCAACTGACAGAACCGTTTATTTCAAAAACTATTATGTGGGCGGTATGCCCCAAACTATTGCTTCTGTCGGTTTTCGTTACAACGACCCCAAATATTGGTTTATTGGTATCAACGGAAACTACTTTGGAGGAAACTATCTGGAACCAAACCCCGACAGACGGACTGCCGAAGCTTTAGCCGGAATGTACGAAGGAGATATTCGTATCGATCCTATTTTGGAAATGACTGAGTTGCCCTCAGCCACCACCTTTGATTTCTTCGGAGGCAAATCTTGGCGTTTACAACACAAATATACTTTAGGCTTAACACTGAGTATAAACAACCTATTGAATAATAAAAATATTCCGATCTTCGGATACGAGCAATTGCGTTACGATCCTACCGACATCAATAAGTATCCTCCAAAATATGCTTACATGTACGGAACTACTTTCTTTTTAAATATCTACTTAAGAATGTAACAACAAATTCATCACAAGAAATATACAATACATTACGAATATGAAAAAATTAGCATTAATTATTGCAGGTAGTTTTCTTCTCATTTTTTCTTCCTGCGTGAAGCAAAATTTTGAAACACCACCTATTAGCGTGTTACCTACAGGAACAATATATACCATTGCCCAGCTCAAACAAATGCGTGCAGATTCCGGATCATTTACCTATCCTGATAGCGCCTCCGTTTTTGGTGTCATTACGATGGACGAGACTTCGGGCAACATCTATAAAAGTGCTTACATGCAGGATGCAACTGGTGCCGTAAATTTAAGACTAACCCAGTCAGGCGGACTCCGTGTAGGAGATTCTATCAGGGTTTACCTGAAAGGAATTTATCTTTCTGAATATGGTGGCATGTTCCAACTCGACAGTGTTCAAAACGATTCAAATATTGTTATCCTCGCAACACAAAAATATATTCAGCCAATAACAGCCACAATTTCTGATCTGGATGCCGGTCTTTATCAGGGAATGCTGGTTAAACTCGACAGCGTTCAGTTTGTCAGCAGCGAACTGGGTTATTCTTATGCAGATGCCGACGCAACTACAAACCGTACCCTCGAAAACAGCGATGGTAAAACATTAATTGTTCGTACAAGTAATTATGCCAGCTTTGCCAGCACTTTACTTCCTCAGGGTAACGGCAGCATTGTTGGTATTGCCGGGGTTTTTAATACCCCTCAGCTTTATATACGTTCACTCTCTGAAGTTGACATGACCGGTGGCCGCTACTTCATTGAAAATTTCACCACCACTCTTGGTAGCTTTAATACCTTTAGCGATGCAGGTGCTCAAGTTTGGAAATGGGGAATTTACGACAATGGTTGCGCCGTTATGAGTGGATATAGTGGTTCAAACTATGCAAATACTGACTGGTTAGTTTCTCCGGCTATTGACCTGACTAATAACACAGGAACTGTTTTAGTTGTTAACCAAGCCGCAAAATATGTATATGACCAATGGCAAAATATTAAGATTCTGATCTCCTCAGATTATGACGGAACCAGTAGTCCTTCTGTCAGCGGCACATGGACAGAACTTACTGCTCCCAATATGCCCAGCGGTAACGACTTTAACTTTGTTAATTCAGGAGATATTGATATTTCTGCCTACGATGGACAAAGCCACGTTTACATTGCTTTTAAATATGTTTCAACCACCTCCAATGCCTGCACATGGGAAATAGGACGTGTTGTAGTGAAATAATTATAAACTTATACCAACAAAAAAAGAGGCTTTCAAATGAAAGCCTCTTTTTTTATGTCCAATTTTGATCTATTTTAAAATGCATCTTCTAAGGTATTATTATTATCTATTAAAATAATTTTATGAAATTTTTAAATATTATTACTAATTATTGAGTTAAAAACATATATAATTAAAATATTACTGATTTAAAATAAACTAATTTATATGCTTATTAAGTGTATAATTATTTAAAATAAATGAATAAATAATTAAAGTAAATAAACTCTAATTTACTTTAGAACTATAATATTCTTAAGTAATGGAATATATATTCTAAGAAAAAGATTATATATTTAAAATAAAGAATATAATATTTATTTTAAGCGATTAGAACCTAAATATAAATATTAAATTGTCTAACTTTAGCAACAAATAATAACTCTTAAAAACCCAAAACCATGTTACAGTACAATTTCGACAGAATTTTTAAAGCAAAAGGAATCGAAAAACCCTTTAGCTATCTTCGGCAGGCCGGGTTCTCTGCCAATTTTGCAACAAAAGTGAAGCAAAACAAAATCAACAGATTATCGCTCGACTTATTGGAACGTCTTTGCATTGCATTAATCTGTACCCCCAACGACTTTATGGAATGGACTCCCGATAAAAATCAGTACACGGACAAAAATCATCCGTTATATGAGTTAAAAAGAGCCGATAAGCTTATGGATTTAACCAAAACATTAAACGCATTGTCTCTTTCTAAACTCGAAGAGTTAGAGAAATTAATCAAGGATAATACACAGGAAAGTTCACCTGTCTGAAAAAGTAAGTTCCTTATTTTTTTTGTGTCACCACTTTCAAGCTAAGCTCTTCCAACTGTTCATGCGAAATAGTTGATGGAGAATCAATCATCATATCGCGCCCGGCATTGTTTTTCGGAAAAGCAATAAAATCGCGAATAGAATCCTTACCTGCAAATATGGCTGCAAGCCTGTCAAATCCTAAAGCAATTCCACCATGAGGAGGAGCACCGTACTGAAATGCATTCATCAAAAACCCAAACTGATTTCTGGCTTCCTCTTCTGTAAATCCAAGAGCCTCAAACATGCTCTTCTGTAAGCCCTCATTATGAATACGAATAGAACCGCCACCTATTTCCACACCATTAATTACCATATCGTAAGCATTGGCATGAACCGCACCGGGATCGGATTCCAGTAAATGAGCTTCTTCAGCTTTGGGCGACGTAAACGGATGGTGCATGGCATGAAAGCGTTTAGTGTCTTCGTTCCATTCAAGCAAGGGAAAATCAGTTACCCATAAAGCTTTATATTCATCAGATTTACGAAGTTCTAACTGGTCGCCCATTTCGAGCCGTAATGCCGACAACTGCACTCTAACCTGATCTTTATGTCCTGATAAAATCAGCATTAAATCGCCCGGTTTTGAACCAAAAACCTCTACCCATTGTTTCAATGCGGCTTCATCAAAGAACTTGTCAACTGACGATTTCAGACTGCCATCTACATTATATTTTACATACACCAAACCTTTGGCTCCCACCTGCGGACGTTTCACAAAATCTGTCAATTGGTCCAGCTGCTTGCGTGTATAGTTAGAAGCACCCGAAACATTAATTCCCACAACCAGTTCTGCCTGATCGAAAACACCAAAACCTTTCCCCTGTGCCCACTCATTCAGTTCAACAAACTCCATCCCGAAACGCAAATCAGGTTTGTCTGAACCGTATTTTTTCATAGCTTCCTCATAAGACATTCTTGGAAACTCAGGCAATTTAATGCCTTTAATGGTTTGGAACAGATAACGCATCATGCCTTCAAAAGTGTTCAACACATCTTCCTGCTCCACAAAAGCCATTTCACAGTCAATTTGGGTAAACTCAGGCTGACGGTCGGCACGCAAATCTTCATCGCGGAAACATTTTACCAGCTGATAATACCGGTCGTATCCGGCAACCATCAACAATTGTTTAAAGGTTTGAGGCGATTGCGGCAAAGCATAAAATTCACCGGCATTCATACGTGAAGGAACAACAAAATCGCGGGCGCCTTCAGGTGTCGATTTAATCAGATAAGGAGTTTCCACCTCAACAAATTCCTGACTATCTAAATATTTTCTGGTTTCGAGCGAAAGCTTATGGCGCAACAGTAAATTATTCTTCAACGGATTTCGTCTCAAATCCAGGTAGCGGTATTTCATTCTGAGTTCTTCACCGCCATCGGTTTCATCTTCAATAGTAAATGGAGGAATTTTTGAAGCATTCAACACCTGCAAACCGGTCAGGTCAATTTCAATATCACCGGTGGCGAGCTTTGGGTTTTTTGAAACGCGTTCAATCACATTTCCCTCGGCTTTAATTACAAACTCTCTTCCCAAAGTACGAGCAGTTTCAATCAATTCAGAAGAAGAGCGGCCTTCTTCCAGCAACAATTGTGTAATTCCGTAGCGATCGCGCAGGTCAATCCAAATCAATCCTCCTTTATCACGCATACGCTGAACCCAACCGGTTAAACCAACCCGGGTTCCTACATGCTCTATTCTCAAAGCTCCACAAGTGTGTGTCCGCAACATATTCTTTTTCTTTTGGTTTAATATTTTGAAATCGTTTAATTTCAGGCTGCGAAATTACGAAAGTTCAGGTGAATTACAGCCTATGATTTACAATCAATTTTAAATCAACTGCCTTCAGTTTTTTACTAACTTTGTTTAGTAACTTCCGGTTAACGAACATAAATTATTGAACCATGAAGAAATTTAAAAACGCAATCATTGTTTTTGTTGTACTCGCTTTTCTTGTTTATCTATTCGGACTATTTATTGACTATTACGGCGACTGGCTTTGGTTCCGACAACTGGGTTACAGCACAGTTTATGACACCATGATTTTTTCACAGGTTGTATCTTTCATTATCTTTTTTGTGATTTTTGTCCTGTTTGCCGGATTGCATGTCAGGCTGGCATACAAATGGGGAACACAAAGCCGCAATTCAAGTTTTTTACCCGATGATGATCCCCGGCAGCTTATCATGCCAATATACAAAGGAAAAACTGTTTTCTGGATTTGGACTATGCTGGTTTTGTTTTTTGGAGTAATTATGGGTTCCACAGCCACAGGGCACTGGAATCAGTTTCTTCAATTTACTCATGCTTCATCATTCGGAATTAAAGAACCCATTTTTAATCTGGATGCAGGATTTTATGTATTTAAGCTCCCTGTTTACGAATTTATTGTAAGCTGGTATCTGTCTATGGTTTCTCTGACAATTGTTGCTGTTTTGCTGTCTTATTATTTAGACAGTGCCTTTTCTTTTACAGGTGGTAATTTCAGGATCTCCAAAAATGTAAAACGACACTTAACTTTATTAGGTGCATTCTTCATGCTGGGTATTACAGGTGTTTTCGCCATTAAATTGCTCAACACATTGTATTCATCGCATGGCGTGGCCTATGGGCCATCTTATATGGATGTTCATGCTCAGATTCCTGCTTACTGGACTATTCTATTTACTACATTTATTATTTCACTTCTGTTGTTTTTCTATCCGCTGTACCAAAAGAAAAAAGTTGTTTTGGGCACGATAGGTGTTTGGGCCTTTATACTGATCGGATTTGTGTGGATCTATCCCGGCATCATCCAGCAATATGTTGTCAAACCCAACGAACTGCAAAAAGAAACCCCATATATATTAAACAACATCAAATTTACACGTGATGCTTTCGGGCTCAATAAGGTGCAGGTCAAAGACTTTCCTGTAAATGACAGCCTCACTTATCAGGATATTAAAGACAATCATCATACCATAGAAAATGTACGTTTGTGGGATCGCAGGCCATTGATCAGAACCTACAAACAATTACAGGAGATCAGATTGTATTACGACTTTAAAAGCGTACAGGTTGACCGTTATCATTTTAATAAATATACAGAAGTGGCCCTGGCGGCGAGGGAACTACCCTACACTGAAATTCCAATCAGAGCTCAGACCTGGGTAAATAAACATTTGATTTTTACCCATGGCTACGGTCTTGTTATGAACCCGGTAAATCAAATTTCACCTAACGGAATGCCCGAATTTATTGTTCGTGACATCCCCCCCGTTGCCACTGTTCCGCTGAACCTGAAACAAATGGGCATCTATTATGGAGAAGAAACCTATCAGTACGTTCTGGTCAATACCAAAACCAAAGAATTTGATTATCCCAAAGCCAATGAAAACGTTTATACTAATTATTCTGGCAGAGGTGGTGTACGCATCTCCAACTGGTTCCGCCGATTTGTTTATGCCTGGAAACTTTCAGATATTAAGATCCTGCTAACAGGATATCTGACCGATAAAAGTCGTATCATGTTGTACCGGGTTATCACCGAGCGCGATAAAATACTGGCTCCATTTTTATCATACGACACTGAACCCTATCTTGTAGTTGGGAAAAACGGAGACTTGTACTGGATACACGATGCTTACACAACCAGCAATATGTTCCCTTATTCTGAACCGGTATTTCAGAATGTAGCCCAACGTGGGATCAATTACATCAACAATTCTGTAAAAGTGGTGATTGATGCATACAACGGTGATGTTACCTATTATGTGATCCATCCTGACGATCCTTTGATTAAGACGTATGAAAAAATTTATCCGAAACTGTTTAAACCGTTTAGTGAAATGCCCGATTTCCTGAAATCGCATATACGTTATCCCACCGATCTGTTCAATATACAAACCAAAATGTACAATGTGTACCACATGACAGATCCGAAAGTATTCTATAACCAGGAAGATTATTGGCAAATTCCAAACGAGATTTACAATACAGGGCAGCAAAAAATGTTTCCTTACTACATTATCATGCGATTACCCCAAACCCAAAAAGAAGAATACATACTTATGATTCCTCTAACCCCCTCAAACAAGGACAATATGATTGCCTGGATGTGTGCCCGTTGTGACGCCCCAAATTATGGTGAGCTAATTCGTTATGCCTTACCAAAAGACAAACTGATATACGGGCCTATGCAAATTGAAGCCCGGATTAATCAAAAACCAGATATTTCTGCAGAGCTGACCTTATGGGGCCAGGAAGGTTCACAGGTTATTAAAGGAAATCAGCTGGTTATTCCCATCAAAAACTCTTTCATTTATGTGGAACCGGTTTATTTACAATCAGAAGAGGGCCAGATTCCTGAACTCAAACGGGTAATAGTAGCCTACAAAGATCAGATAGAAATGAAGCCTACACTTGATGAGGCTTTACAAGCTGTGTTCGGAGTTACCGTTAACAACCAAAATACAGCCCAGGAAAGCGTAACACAAGCCGTGCTGCAAAAATCCCCTTTATCTGACCAGGCAAAACAGGCATTAACCCATTACAATAACGCATTGAATTATTTAAAAAATTCGGACTGGGCAGGTTACGGAAAAGAAATGGATACTGTGAAAAAGATTCTTTCCCGCATGGCTCAGACCCAAAAAGAAGAAACAAAGAAATAAAACCAATTTATGATTCAAAACCTTGTTTTTATTTTATCAGCTGTATTCTTTATTGTTACACTGCTGATCATTTACTTTTTTGTGCTCAAACCAAGAAAAGCACACCCCGAATTATTGAAAAAACCTTTTCCTGAACCTTACAAAAGGATTTTGAAAAAAAGAGTTTTGTTTTACAGAAACCTTCCGGCAGAAAAGAAAACAGAGTTCGAAAGGAGAATTCTATTATTCATGGCCGAAAAAGACATCCTTGGTGTTGAAACACAAATTGATGATACGGACAGGCTTTTGGTTGCAGCCAGTGCAGTAATTCCAATGTTTGGGTACGATTACTTCAGGTATCCAACGGTAAAGGAAGTTTTAATTTATCCCCATTCGTTTGATAAAGAGTTCCAAACAGACGACATGGCCCAACAGAAAAATATTTTGGGTATGGTTGGAGACGGGTTTATGCGTGGAAGTGTTGTACTATCAAAACCTGATCTGGAAGCCGCATTTGACGGAACCCGGCACATACATAATGTTGGCATTCATGAATTCACTCATTTAATTGACGGAGCCGACGGGGCAACTGACGGAGTTCCGGAGATTCTGATTGAACATTCCTTTGTAATGCCCTGGCTGAAGGAGATCAGGAGAGAAATGGAAAAAATAGTTAGCCATCATTCAGATATTAATCCTTATGGTTTAACCAATAATGCAGAGTTTTTAGCTGTGGTAAGCGAATACTTTTTTGACGACCCAGAAAAAATGAAAAGCCGTCATAAGGAACTATACGATATTATGGTTCAGATTTTCCACCAAAAACCAGACGATTATGTTTAGTTAAAACAATACCCATCAACACTTTTTCTTATAAATTACAGGTGAGGACGTCATTGGTTGTTACAACACTCTATCATGAACAGGAATAGCCATTCACCGACAGGCTTCCGCCGTTCACCGATTTTTGTTTCCCCACAAGAACATTGCAACTTATATTTGCATTGAAATTCATTCCAAAGACTAAAAAAATGGAAAACTATTCAAACAGACACAGTGCTTCAAAAGATGGAAAATTTATCATCGGAGGCATATTAATTATTATCGGATTCCTTGCTATGCTAGGAAACTTCGACTTTATCGACGGTAGTATTTCTCACTACATATTTAACTGGAAAAGCATATTAATTTTTATCGGACTTTACCTGTTGGCAGCACGTCCTCATAAAAAATCAGGATATATTCTTATAGGTATTGGTGTTATATTCTGGTTACCCGAAATTTTCGGGCAAAGCATTTACCTGCATCAGGTGTTCTGGCCATTGGTACTGATTGGTGTTGGGTATCTTTTAATAAGAAGACACCTTAACTCTGACCAGCACCACTCGGGAGAACCTCATGAAAAAGGCGCCGACGGATTCCTGGAAGACGCCTCAATTTTTGGTGGCGGCATAAAAGTAATTCAGTCCAAAAACTTTAAAGGAGGAAATATCACAGCAATTTTTGGCGGATCAGAATTTGATATGCGTGATGTAGAAATGGCAAATGATATAGCTATTATTGATGTATTTACCATCTTCGGGGGAACCAAAATCATTGTTCCTGAAAGCTGGTCTGTTCAATCAGATGCTTTCGCAATGTTCGGTGGACTTTCAGACAAAAGAAGAATCAGCATTAAAGATCAGGCAGGAAATAAGTTAATTATTAAAGGACTGGTAATTTTCGGCGGAGTTGAGATCAAAAGCTTTTAAATCAAACAAGCATAATCACTTATAATACTAATGTCATGAAAGCAAAATCATTCACATCCATAAAATTTCAGCAAGGTTTATTTTCGAACCAAAGAAATCAAACCAGAAGAAACAATCCAAACAACCTGATGACCGGTTCTCCGGAGTTATCAGCAAACTGGATGAACCGCAGTAACTTCTTTGACAGTTAAATCAGACTTCGTTGCTTAATTTCTGTAACTAAAAAAGACCAAAACAGTCATATTAGTAAAACACAAAAAATTTAAAGTCATGAAAACAGATGCAAAGAGTTCCTTAAGATTTTACCCGGGTTATTTCAATGCCCCCAGGAATTACCAAAGAAAAGGCAAAAATCGCCTGGCCATGACAGCCTGCCATCCAAACCTCAGGAGCTGGTTAAATCCACAAAATCTGTTCGATCTTTAATTGTTACGGATTCATTAAATACTAAAACAGGCTTTAAAAACGACTAAATTCAGAATCATGAGAACAAATCAGACATATGAATTCAGATTCTTTCCGGGTTACTATTCAAAACCCGGAAATTATCAGAACAACGAGAATAAACGTCGTGTTCTTACAGCCTGTCATCCTTCCGTCTGGAGCTGGCTTAACAGCAAAACTCTATTTACTCATTAACAATAATCACTAAAAAAACTTATCATGAAATCACTGGCCAATTCATTCAAATTCTACACCGGATACTTTCGGTCTCCGAGAGTAGAACAAAGAAAAAACCACTCAAGACATTCATTAACCAGTTGCTGCTGTTCCAAATGGCGCTGGGGCAGCGAATCTTTTTTTAACTTGTAAAATTTGCATCATGAACAATTTTACAGAACATTGTTACCCGTCTAACCTGTGAAAACCCTTTTTAAATGACTACGCTGAACCCCGTATCGCAAAACAAGAATTATCTGATTACCTACCCTATGGTTTGGACAGTTATTGTAGCACTTCACATGCTGGTTCTGAATTTGTTTTACGATGTCAACAGCCTGGTCAGCTTTACCGATGCACTGGTATTCAATGTCCTTTTTATGATCATTGGATACAGTCTTTGGTTTGTGATCCGGTTTAATCTTAAAGAAAAACCTTCCATTTTTGATATCGTTTTCAATCATTTACTGGTAGCTCTTGTCGTCATCGCCATTTGGCTAGCTGCCGGATATTTTATTCTTTCGTACCTCTTCACCAACAATAACGATTATCTTTCGTTCCTGCGCATTACACTTCCCTGGCGTGCCGTCACAGGTTTCTTTTACTATCTGATTTTTGTTTTGTTTTACTACCTGCTCATTTATAATGACGATCTACAGGAAAAGTTAAGAATGGAAAACGAATTGCAAAAACTGGTTACTGAGGCCGAGCTTAATGCCTTGAAATCACAAATTAACCCTCACTTTTTATTCAATAGTCTGAACTCTATCAGCTCGCTTACCATCAGCAATCCCGATAAGGCACAGGAAATGGTAATCAAACTTTCCGACTTTCTCAGGTATTCATTAAGCCATGATAAGAATGAACAAACCAGTTTAAAAGAAGAATTTGAGAACCTGTTGCGCTATCTCGAAATTGAAAAGGTACGTTTTGGCAAGCGCCTGAACTTTATTCACAACATACCTGAACAGTGTTTTGAGGTTCATATTCCCAATATGATTTTACAGCCGCTTATTGAAAACTCTATTAAACACGGGGTATACAACAGTTCGGAGGAAACCGAAGTTGAAATAAAATGTACCGATAATAATAACTACCTTGTAATAGAAATTACAAACGATTATGATCCAGATACCAAAAAACCCAAAGGAGAAGGTGTAGGACTTAAAAACATAAAAAAGCGGCTACAGCTGATATACGGACGAAGTGATTTGTTGGAAACAATTGCCGAAAAAATGGTATTTAAAGCTATATTAACCATACCAAAACAGTAAGTTATGGAACAAACATTGCGCATTATCATCATTGAAGACGAACAACCTGCCAGAGAACTGGTTAAAGCCTATCTGAAATCTTATGAGAACCTGGAGCTTATAGCTGAATGTGAAAATGGTTTTGAAGGGATTAAAGCCATTCAGGAACATCAGCCCGATTTGGTTTTTCTGGATATTCAAATGCCCAAACTCACCGGATTTGAAATGCTGGAACTACTCGACGATGTTCCTGAAATCATTTTCACTACAGCATACGACCAATTTGCAATAAAAGCTTTCGAACTTAATGCTATTGATTATCTGATGAAACCTTTTTCCAGAGATCGTTTCCATCAGGCACTGAATAAAGCATTTGAACGCATGCGAAACAAAACTGCTGAAGAGTCGAAACCGGCACTGGAAAAACTGAAAGAAAGCATCCGTGAGAAATCGGGTCCGCTGGAACGCATTTTCGTTAAAACAGGCAGCCATATCGACATGATTCCGGTTCCTGATATTTTTTACATTCAGGCGCAGGACGACTACGTTGAATTACACAGCCCTAATGGTAGATTTCTAAAAAAAGAAACCATGGGCAGCATTGAAAAACAATTGCCTGAAGGACAGTTTCTCAGGGTACACCGCTCATCCATCATCAACACCAAGCAAATCGAAAAACTTGAGAAATACGGAAAAGAAAGTTATGTCGTTATTTTAAAAGACGGAACCCGCGTAATCGTAAGCAAAAGCCGGGTGAAGACTTTGAAAGAACAGTTGGGAATATAAAATTTGCGCCACCCCTTGATAACAAAATAACAAACTATGAGTGAGTACATAAAGATCGGACTTATAGTTATCTGGTTGCTGTTCTTAAGTTATTGGATTATTTTGGCACAGGTTACCAAAAAAGTTAAAAGCCAGGAACCCCTCTTACCAAGGTTTTTAAAATACTGGCTTCCTATTATCATTGCAGCTTACCTTTCAGGACCCGGAGAATGGTTTGGACATACATGGATAAGAGAAAATTTTGTTCCGCACTCCAATCAGGTTGGACTCATCGGGATCTCAATTTGTTTTGTCGGATTAGTTACAGTAATCTGGTCACGTTATAATCTAGGAAAAAACTGGAGCTTTTCAGTCCAGGTAAAAGAAGATCACGAGTTAATTCAAAACGGAATATACAAAATAATCAGGCATCCTATCTACACAGGTCTTCTGTTACTTTTTATAGGAAACACGTTGATTAATGGGGATTACCGGGGAATCATTGCCGTAGTAATCGTATCTATTTCGCTTTGGTTTAAGATTAAAAAAGAGGAAAAATTACTCTTTGAGATTTTTGGCAAAGATTATATCGAGTATAAAAACAAAACAAAGGCTTTAATTCCTTTTGTTATTTGAACATCGGAAATACTATTTATTTGTTGATATACAGGTTTTTAACTTTTTCCACGAGTGTATTGGCCAGTTTCCAGTTGGACTCGTGTGTCCATCCGGCAATATGTGGTGACAAAACTACCTGATCCATATCTATCAGATCCGCAAAAGCCTGTGGCAGTTGTTTGGCATCCAGATGCTCGAACGACAGTCCTTCAAATTCAAGAACATCAAGACAGGCTCCGCGAACTTTTCCTGTTTTGAGATTCTTTACCAAATCAACCGTGTTCACAATTTTACCCCGGGCCGTATTAACAACAAAAACAGGTTTTTTAAATTTATTGATAAACTCATCGGTAACCAGAAAACGGGTTTCTTCAGTCAGCGGCAAATGTAAACTCACAACATCACACTGCTCAAAAAGTTCGTCCATTGTACTCTCGGTAACAAACTCGTCGCTAAAACCTTTTTTGTACTTGTCGTAAGCTAAAACATTTACATTAAAACCAAAAAGTTTGCGTGCAAAGGCACCTCCTGTATTACCATAACCGATAATTCCAATGGTTTTGCCTTCCAATTCAAGGCCCCTGTTTTCTTCTCTTTTCCAAATTCCTTTACGCACTTCTTCATCTGCCCGTCTCAGATTATTAAACAACATCAGCAACATCCCCACAGCCTGTTCTCCAACAGCATTTCGGTTTCCTTCGGGTGCGTTCAGACATATAATATTTTTGTTTTCAGCAAATGCAACATCAATATTTTCCATTCCGGCTCCCACACGTCCAATAAATTTCAACTGTTTAGCCTTAGATAATATTTCTTCATCCAGCTTAATTTTACTTCTGATAATTATCCCTTCATATTCATTGATGATATTCAAAAAATCCGGTCTTTGATAACCCGGAAACGAATCGCACTGAAATCCTGCTTTTTCTAATCCTTCAACTAAATAAGGATGCGTTGTATCAACAAACAAAACTTTCTTCATAGTTACTGTATTTAAGGTCGGAACAAAGGTCATAAAAAAACCATTGGGCAGAAAAGACAGAAGTTTGTTTTACAGCTTAAAACATCATAAAAATGCCCGAAACATTATTTTGCCCTAAGCAAAACAAATCTTACCTTTGTCCTCTTGTTTTTAGAATTTTGATTTTTCACAACAATATTCTGGACAATTTTTTATATTTTTCGGTGATTATTAAAAAGTTATGTGGCAATTTTTAGTGAGGTTCATCCTTAGAAACAGACTGACAATTTTAATAGTAATTGGTTTGCTTACTGTTTTTATGGGATACGAAGGTTCCAAAGTAAAACTATCGTATGAATTGGCTAAAATGTTGCCTTCAACCGATCCCACAAGTATTGAATACAACAAGTTCAAGAAAGAATTCGGGCAAACCGGCGACGGAAGCGTAACTTTTGTTGCCGTTAAGGACCCACAACTTTTCACGTTATCTCATTTTACCGAATGGTATGACATCACTCAGGAGCTCAGAAAAATAAAAGGAGTGAAACAGGTTGTTTCTTCTGCACGGGTATTTTCACTGGTTCGAAACGACAGCCTCCACAAATTTGAGTTCGTGAACCTTGTGCCTTTTAAACCTACAACACAACAGCAGGTTGATTCCATCAAAAACAAACTGTATAACCTGCCGATGTACGCTAACAGGCTTTATAACAGAGGGAATCATGTTCAAATGATTATGATTACTGTCGATAAAGACATCCTGAACTCAAAGAAACGCATCCCAATGATGCAAAAAATCACTGAAACGGTGAACCAGTATGGTAATATGTTTCATGTTGACATGCGTTATTCAGGACTTCCTTATATCCGTACCATTCAAAGTAAGTTGATTCTGAATGAATCTTTCTTTTTTATTTTTCTTTCCGCTTTTATCACATTTGTGCTTCTGTTTATCTTGTTCCGATCACTAAGAGCTGTTTTTTTTGCGATGGTTGTGGTGATTGTAGCCGTAATATGGACCTTGGGAAGTATTACTTTATTAGGATATAAATTCACCATTCTTACCGGTGTATTGCCACCGCTTCTGATTGTTATCGGTGTGGAGAACTCCATATTCCTGTTAAACAAATATCTGGATGAAATCCGTCTGCACGGAAACAAAACCAAAGCTCTTTCTAGAATGATTACCCGCATTGGAAAGGCAAATCTGTTAACCAATGCTACTACTGCGGTTGGTTTTGGTTCATTCATTATTACTTCCAATACATTCCTGGTTGAGTTTGGCATTGTAGCTACCATCAACATTCTGGCAATTTATGTTCTGTCTATGTTGTTGTTGCCCATTCTTTTCAGTTATTTTCCGGTTCCCAAGGCCAAACATTTGAGACATCTGGAAAATGAAAAAGGCTTTACTACAATTTTTGTAAAGAAAGTAACACACGTGGTTTTGAATTACAGAACCGTAACTTATATTGTCACCTTCTTATTGGTAGGTGCCGGAATTTATGGAGCCACCTTACTCCGGACTACCGGATCAATTGTTGACGATTTATCAAAAAACAGCAAAATCAGAAAAGATCTCAGGTTTTTTGAACATAATTTTAAAGGGGTTATGCCACTTGAAATTACTATTAACACAGAAAAACCCAACGGTGTTTTAAGATTATCCACCCTCAGAAAGATTAACCAGCTTCAGGACACACTAGCGTTGTACCCCCAATTTGCACAACCTATTTCCATTGTTGAAATAGTTAAAGCTGCTAAACAGGCATTTTACCGTGGAAACCCAAAAATGTATACACTTCCCAATAGTCAGGAAAAGAATTTTATTATGTCTTACATCCCTGATTTTAGCAACAAAAAGAACAATCTGTTGAGTTCATTTGTGGATTCAAATTATCAGATTGCAAGGATCTCGGTTCAAATGGAAAATGTGGGAACCAATGAAATTGACAGTATTTTACAGACCATAAAACCTAAAATAGATAAAATCTTTCCCCCTTCACATTACAAGGTTCATCTTACGGGAACCAGTGTTGTATTCTTGAAAAGCACAAACTATCTGGTTAAGAACTTATTTACCAGTTTATTGTTGGCCATATTTGCCATAACACTGTTAATGTCGGTGATATTTTCATCATTAAAAATGATCATCATATCACTCATACCCAATGCTATACCCCTTATCTTAACCGCAGGTATGATGGGATATTTTGGCATCTCCATAAAACCCTCAACCATTATTATTTTTAGCATTGCTTTGGGGATCAGCGTGGATAATACCATTCATTTCCTTTCTCGCTACAGGCTTCATTTAAAGTCGAACCGATGGAAAATTAAAGAGTCCGTTCTGGATGCGCTTAAAGAAACAGGCCACAGCATGATTTTTTCGGCAATCGTTTTGTTTTTTGGATTCTTTATCTTCACGTTATCATCGTTTGGAGGAACACAGGCGTTAGGCTATCTGGTTTCCATCACCCTGTTAGTAGCCCTGTTTACAAACCTGATTGTGTTGCCGTCACTACTTATCACACTCAACAAATGGTTACTGACTTCCTCGTTCAAAAAGCCAGGGAAGATATCTATTGAGAGCGAACCCGAAGAAAACGATCAGATTGAAAAAATTGTAGAAGAAGAACTGGACAAAAAAGAATAACAAACCTATAAACCCATGAAAGGCATTATTTTAGCCGGAGGATCAGGCACTAGACTTCATCCCTTAACATTGGCCGTTAGTAAACAGCTTATGCCCATTTATGACAAGCCAATGATTTATTATCCACTTTCCATTTTATTGATGGCCGGAATAAAAGACATTCTGATTATTTCCACACCACACGACACTCCCAATTTTAAATTACTCTTGGGCGATGGTTCACGGATAGGATGCAATTTTGAATATGCCGTTCAGGAAGTTCCCAATGGTTTGGCTCAGGCCTTTGTTATTGGAGAAAAGTTTATTGGAGATGATAAAGTAGCTCTGGTTTTGGGCGACAATATTTTTTACGGAAGAGGACTGCATCAATTACTGATGGACAGTACTGATCCTTATGGAGGTCTGGTTTTTGCTTATCATGTTAAAGATCCTGAAAGATATGGTGTTGTTGAATTTGATGATGACATGAACGCCCTTTCCATTGAAGAAAAACCTGTAAATCCCAAGTCCAGCTATGCTGTTCCAGGATTGTATTTTTATGATAACTCTGTCGTTGAGATTGCAAAAAATTTGGAGCCCAGTGCCAGAGGAGAATACGAAATTACTGATGTCAACAAACATTACCTGAAAGAAGGAAAACTTAAAGTCGGACTTTTAAGTCGTGGAACGGCCTGGCTCGACACCGGAACATTTGCTTCTCTTACTCAAGCTTCACAATTTGTTGAAGTGATTCAGGAAAGACAAAACCAGAAAATTAGCTGTATTGAAGAAATTGCTTACAAAAAAGGCTTCATCACCAAAGACCAACTTCGTGAAATTGCCCAACCTTTAATCAAAAGTGGTTACGGTCAGTATTTAATTGACTTAATTAAATAATTATGGCAAAACAAATGTATACGTTCGAAGAGCTTTACACCATCTTCTCGGAAGAGCTTAAAAAGCAAAACTTCAGCAAAAGCCCGAAAGAACTATACGAACCCATTATTTACACCATTTCACAATCGGGTAAGCGGCTACGACCCATCTTTACTTTAATGGCTTGTGATTTGTTTGGTTGCGACATCAACAAGGCTATGAATCAAGCCATAGCCATTGAACTTCTGCACAATTTTACATTGATTCACGATGACATTATGGACGAAGCACCTGTAAGACACGGACAGGAAACTGTGCATATGAAATGGAATCAGAATCTTGCAATTTTAGCCGGAGATACCATGTATGCCCTGGCCTACAAATATGCTTTGAATGCTGAATTGAATATTTTACCTACGTTGATGCACACCTTCAATAACACAGCCCTAGAAGCTTGTGAAGGGCAACAGATGGACATCAATTTTGAAAAAAGAGAAATTGTTTCGCTTGACGAATACCTTTTAATGATCAAGTATAAAACTGCTGTTCTTTTTGGTGCCAGTATGCACATTGGCGGAATCATTGCCAAAGCTGAAGATGAAGATATTGAACATCTTTACCAGTACGGCTTAAATATTGGATTAGCTTTTCAGCTGAAAGACGATTTGCTTGATTTGTATGGACAAACTGCAAACTTTGGTAAAAAAACAGGAATTGACATCATTGAAGGAAAGAAGACCTTTTTATATATTAAAGCACTTGAACTGGCTGACGAAGAAACCAGAAAGCAACTGACTCATCACTATCGTAACGCTCACCCGGATCGGGAACAAAAAATAGCCGATGTCAAAAATATTTTCGATCAACTTAATATCGAAGACATTACCCAGAAAACAATAGAGGATTACTTAAACAACAGCTTATTTCATCTGGAACAGGTAAACAGACCCAAAGAAAACAAGCTGATACTTGAAAATCTGGCTAAAAAACTTATGTTCAGAGAAAAATAGAGTTAAAACTTTTCCAGTTTTGTATGAACCTCTTCCCAGGAAAGATAGTATTGTTCAATATCTTTCTGAACACGGGCATGTTCTTGATACAAGCTGCCATCAGCAATCTCATCAGAATATTTCTCCGGGTCAGATAGTTTGTTATTGAGTTTTTCTAGTAATAACTCACTATTTTCAATTTGCTGTTCAATTTTTTCCAGTTCACCTTGAAGTTTCCTACGGGCACGTTCCTTTTCCTTTCTTTCCTGCCAGTCATTTTTGGTATTGGAAGAATTACCGTTTTCTTCTTTAGCTTCCGGTTTTTGATCCTGAATGTTTAACTCATTTCTTTTCTTTTCAAGGTACTGTTCAAACCCCCCTCTGAACTCTTTGATCTTGTGATTTCTGAACTCATACATACGTTCTGTCAAACCCTGAATAAAGTCACGATCATGGGAAACCAGAATCAGGGTTCCGTCATATTCAATTAAAGCCCTTTTTAAAATATCCTTTGACAACAAATCGAGGTGGTTTGTCGGTTCATCCAGCACCAGCAAATTATGAGGTTCTAACAATAGCTTGGCCAGTGAAAGTCGGGCCTTTTCACCCCCCGACAAAACAGAAACCTTTTTGTCTGTATCTTCTCCACTAAATAAAAAAGATCCCAAAATTGACTTAACATGCTTCCTGACCTCTCCTACGGCCAAATCATCCAGCGATTCAAAAATTGTTTTTTGAGGATTTAACATTTCCCACTGATCCTGGGCATAATACCCCATGGAAACATTATGCCCGAATTTCAGGTCTCCATCAAAATCCAATTGCTTCGCAATAATCTTAAGCAGCGTTGTTTTCCCTTCACCATTTCGGCCAACAAAAGCCACTTTCTCATTTTTCAGAATATGAAACTCCAGTTGATCCAAAACAAGCTTACTTCCATATAACTTAGAAACCGAATTTCCTTCAACAACTACTTTTCCACTTCTGGGAGCCGGGGGAAAACGAAAATGCATTCCCGAATGATCCAACTCATCCGGAGTAAGATCATCAAGCTTTTCGAGCATTTTTATTCTGGATTGTACCTGTTTAGCTTTAGTTGATTTATACCTGAACCTGTCTATAAAATCTTCCGTGTCCTTGATATACTTTTGTTGGTTGTTATAAGCTGCTTTTTGCTGTTCCTGTCGTTCCTCTCTTAACTCGAGATATTGCGAATACGGAACCTTATAATCATATATTTTCCCATTATTGATCTCCAGTGTTCTGTTGGTCAGGTTATCCAGAAAAGTACGATCGTGCGAAACAAGCAACACCGAATAAGGATAATTACTCAGGAATTGCTCCAGCCACTGAATAGCATCAATATCAAGGTGGTTTGTGGGTTCATCAAGCAAAAGCAAATGGGGTTGCAACAACAGTAACTTTGCTAACTCCATACGCATTTGCCATCCGGGACTAAAGATTTGAACCGGTTTCGATAGTTCCACCTCCTGAAATCCCAAACCTTTGAGCACCTTTACAGCCATTCCTTCGAGTCTGCTTTCATCGTGATGCGACAACTGCTGCTGGATCACATCCATGTGTTCTATCAGTTTCAGGTAACCTGCACTTTCGTAATCTGTTCTTTCAACCAGTTCATTTTGCAGTTTTTCATACTCCTTTTTAAGCTTCACTACAAAATCAAAAGCCGTGAGTGTTTCATCCAGAACACTTTTTTCGCTTTTAATCATTTTTTCCTGAGGAAGATACCCCATCAAATTGCCTTCAGGAAAAGAAACCATACCCGATGTTGGTTCCATTTCTCCGGACAGAATCCGCAGCATAGTTGTTTTTCCAGCCCCGTTTTTTCCTGCGAGACCAATTCTTTCTTTCGGAGAAACCGTAAAAGAAATCTGGTCGAAAAGAGCCGATCCGCCAAATTCAACCCTAAGATTTTCAACTGAAATCATTCAAAAAAGTTTTATGCAAAAATACCAATTCAATTCAAGCAACAGGTTCTAAAAAAAGGATAAAAAAACCATTCAAATCAACCTGACCCTGCAACTGTCACAAAAAATAAACTAAATTTGAAGCAAATTTATTAATCAATCAAAGAGATGAACATTCCTGAAAATTTAAAGTACTCAAGAGATCACGAATGGATCAAAGTTGAAGGCGATGAAGCCTTTATTGGCATCACTGATTTTGCCCAAAAAGAATTGGGTGATATCGTATTCGTAGAAGTTGAAACCGTTGAGGAAACCCTGGATAAAGAAGAAGTTTTTGGAACCGTGGAAGCAGTAAAAACAGTTTCTGACTTGTTACTTCCTGTAAGCGGAACCATTCTGGAGTTAAACGAAGATCTGGATAACGAACCCGAACTGATCAACAAAGACCCCTACGGTAAAGGCTGGATCATTAAAATGAAAATCACTGATCCGTCAGAATTAGATGATTTGCTTGATGCAACCGCATACAAAGAACTTACCGAAGCATAGACCTGATGCTTAAGAAATTATGGCCGGCAACATTATGTTCCTTATTAATCCTGATATTAACTGGAATGCCTGGGAACTATATTCCCCACATCAGTAACTTCTGGGAATGGATTAGTATCGACAAGCTTGTGCATCTTTTTATTTTTGGTGTTCTTGTTTTTTTAATTCTTTACGGTTTCAGAGATCAGTATTTTAGCAGTACCAAAAAATATTTATTTGGCATAATTTCTGTAGTAATAACTTCGTTGTATGGAATGATTACTGAGATACTGCAACATTACGTTTTTACAGGCCGCAGTGGTAATCGGTTTGATTTTTATGCTGATGCAACAGGAGCTCTCATCGGATGGCTGGTATTTTATCTGTTGTTTCGAAAAAAAAATCAACGCCTTACAAAGCAAAGAAAAATAAATTGATTAATTTAGCCCCGGAAAATAATTGACTAAAGTAAAAAACGATGGATTCGAGAAAATCTCTAAAAGCTGATCTGGAAGCCAAAAAAGCCATTTTCTTTGAAATTGGCCTCGTTGTTGTATTAGCACTCGTTTATTTCTCATTAAACGCTAAAAGCTATGAACAACGTAAAGCAGTCCTTGTTCAGCAACAGGTTCAAAAAGCGCCGGAGGAAATGGTTCCTATTACCGAGCAGAAAGTTAAACCACCTCCACCACCTCCTCCAAAGCAAGTTACTCAGATTAAAATCGTAAGTAACGATGTTAAAATTGACGACAATGTTGACATTGATGTTAATGCTGATATGAATACAAAAGTTGCTCAATACACACCTCCAATGCAGGAAGAAGATGTTCAGGAACAACCTATTTTTACTGTTGTTGAAGATAAACCTTCATTCCCTGGTGGCGAAGGTGCATTAATGAAATATCTGGCTACACATATTCAATACCCTTCTTTAGCCAAAGAAAGTGGTATTCAGGGTCGTGTATTTATCAGCTTTGTTGTTGAACCTTCCGGTATGATCGATCACGTAAAAGTGCTTCGTGGTATTGGTGGTGGATGCGATGAAGAAGCTATAAGAGTTGTAAAAAGCATGCCTAAATGGGTTCCGGGTAAACAACGTGGAAAACCTGTCAGGGTTGCCTTTACACTGCCTATCAACTTTAAACTTGAGTAGTCAGTCTTTTGAAAATATAAAAAAAATACCGGTCATATGGCCGGTATTTTTTTTATACCCATACTAACAAGATTTTTTTAATATTCCTGCCATTTTACCTTAACATTATATTATTTATGAACTGGTAAAAAATACCGAATACAATATTCTGACAACTAAATGCGTTATAGATGAACAGTTTACCTATTGTTCAACCAAAATTACAACCATGAACCCAAGAAAATCTCCTTCGGCAAACCTAGAAAACAAGAAAGCAATCTTTTTTGAAATTGGTTTAATCGTTGTTTTGGCCATGATTTATTTTTCTTTAAATGCCAAAAGCTATAAGACCTACAAACCTGTGTTAGCTGATCTGCACGTTCATAATATGACTGAAGAAATGGCTCCAATAACAACACAGCAAGAGAAAAAGCCTATACTCGCCCCAAAGCAATTCATGCAAATCAGAATTGTAGACAATAATGTAAATGCAGACGATAAGGTTATTATTGATGCAGGCGTATACGATGATACAAGAGTACCAGACTATGCACCGACTTCTGAAGAAAATGTTGCCGAGAAACGTATTTTTATTGCAGTTCAGAAAAAACCAACATTCCCTGGCGGTGAAGCTACTTTAATGAATTATCTCAGTTCACATATCAACTACCCTGAACTTGCAAGAGAAACCGGTGTTCAGGGTAAGGTATATCTTAAATTTGTAGTAGAACCCAACGGAAAAATATCAAATGTTGAAGTAATCAGAGGGATTGGAGCGGGCTGCGACGAAGAAGCGATACGTGTTGTAAAAAATATGCCCAGATGGAATCCGGGAATGCAAATGGGAAAACCTGTCAGAGTAGCTTTTTCCCTTGCCGTAAATTTCAGACTACAATAAAGTAATGAAATAAAAGGGGTTCCGCTGGCCCCCCTTTTATTTATTATGAAAGTACTGATAAACTATTGCTGCAGAAGACTTTCCTACAACAGGTATTAACTCTTTCTCATTTGCCTTACTAATATTTTTTACCGATTTAAATTTCCACAACAACTTTTTTGCTGTCATTTCGCCTACACCAGGAATAGATGTAAGTTCCGATTTCAAAGTACCGGTTTGCCTCCTTTTTCTGTGGTGGGTTATTCCAAAGCGGTGGGCTTCATCTCTTAACTGTTGAATAATCCTGAGTGTTTCCGATTTCTTATCCAGATACAAAGGAAACGGATCATTCGGATAATACAATTCTTCCAGCTTTTTCGCAATACCAATAATAGTTACTTTGCCATACAAATTCAGCTTTTTCAAACTTTTCACGGCTGAGCTCAATTGCCCTTTGCCACCATCCACAACAATAAGCTGAGGCAATGGTTTTTCTTCATTCAACAAACGTCCGTAACGCCGCAGAATAATCTCCTCCATAGAAGCAAAGTCATTCGGCCCTTCAACGGTTTTGATATTGAAATGACGGTATTCTTTTTTATTTGGCTTACCATTCACAAACTGAACCATAGAGGCTACCGGATATGAACCCTGAAAATTGGAATTGTCGAAACACTCAATAGTTACAGGAAGCTCGTTCATTCTTAAATCTTCCTTCATCCTTTCCAGCACTTTATTGGCATATTTCTCCGGATCAAGCCACTGTTGCTGTTTAATGCGTTCTAAACGATAATATCCGGCATTTCTTTCACTCAAATCCAACAATTGCTTTTTGTCGCCACGTTGAGGAACAGTAATCTTAACATCAAAAGGCAATTCCAATTCAAAAGGTAATATAATCTCACCCGACGTATTCCCAAATCTTTCCCTCAAATCCACAACCGAAAATTGAAGCATTTCTTCAGGAGATTCATCCAGCTTTTTCTTTACTTCAACAGTATGAACCTGAACAACAGAACCCTGAACAACACGCAGAAAATTTACGTAAGCTGTATCAGAATCAGCAACAATAGAAAACACATCCACATTACTGATTTTTGGATTAACAATTGTAGACTTACTTTTATAGCGTTCAAGTATTTCAAGCTTTTCCTTTACCTGTTGGGCTTTCTCAAACTCCATATTACCGGAAAACTGCATCATAAGTTTTTGCAACTCCCCGATTACTTCATTCAGGTTTCCCTTAATTATTGCACGAACCTGATCAATCGTTATTTGATAGTCTTCCAGTGTTTGCAATCCCTCACAGGGGCCTAAACAATTACCTAAATGATATTCAAGACAGACCTTATACTTTCCCTTATCAATATTTTTCTGATCCAGGTTAAGGTTACAGGTACGTATTGGATACAACTGCCGGGTAATATCCAGCAGTGTTTTCATCATTTTAACAGAAGCATACGGACCAAAATATTCAGAACCATCATTTATCGGATGTCGGGTAGAAAAAACGCGGGGAAAAGATTCTTTTTTGATGCAAATCCATGGAAAGGTTTTGTCATCTTTCAGCATAATATTATAACGCGGCTGATGTTTCTTAATCAGATTATTTTCCAGCAACAATGCATCCAGCTCTGTTTCTGTTATTATATACTGAATATCGGCTATCTTTTTAACCAGAACCCGCACTTTTCCGCTTTCCGGTTCTTTATTAAAATAACTTGAAACCCTTTTTTTTAGATTCTTGGCCTTTCCGACATAAATAATCTTTCCGGTTTTATCATAATAGCGGTATACTCCCGGTTTTCCGGGAAGTGTTTTTAAGATAGCCATTAATGATTCTGAAAGGTCTTTCACAGCAATTGCCTTTTATTAAGGAGCAAAATTAAAGAAATTGGTGAATTGATAAGCCCAGGTTAGGCTTCCTGGCTTTCTATATATTGAGTCAATTGAACAAAGTCAGCAACACTGAGTTGCTCAGCCCTTTTATCAAACAGCGCATGTTGCAATATAATGCCTGCCGTAAGAGGTTTCAAAGCATTGCGCAAAGTTTTTCGGCGCTGACCAAAAGCTGTTTTAACTACTTTAAAAAAAAGTTGTTCATTACAATCCAGTTGTTCCACATTATTCCTTTGAAGTTTTATAACCGCAGACTTAACTTTTGGAGGAGGATTAAAAACGTGCTCGGGCACCGTAAAACAATACTCAATAGTATACCAGGCCTGCAGCAACACACTGAGAATGCCATACGTTTTTGAACCCGGTCCGGCAGCAATCCGCTCGGCGACTTCTTTTTGAATCATGCCAACCACTTCCGGAACCAAATTTCTATTTTCCAGTACCTTGAAAAAGATCTGACTCGATATGTTATACGGAAAGTTACCTATGAGAGCAAAAGGTTGAACTGAAATTTCGGTTAAATTCATTTTCAGAAAATCCCGTTCAAAGATATTTAGTCTTGAATCTGAAAAATTAGTCTGCAAATATTCTACCGATTCGGAATCAATTTCAACTAACTTCAGGCTTGTAAGATTTGAACGCTCTAACAAAAACTCAGTCAAAACTCCTGTTCCTGGGCCCAATTCGCAGATTACAGGATTATCCTCATTCAGGCACAAAGTTATTTTGCGGGCAATATTTTTATCGATTAAAAAATGCTGTCCCAGATGTTTTTTTGGCCTGACCATTGAAAAAAGAGTTAGTCGATCAATTCGAAACCGGTGTAACGTTGTAATGCTTTGGGAATAAGAATTCCATCATCCGTTTGATTGTTTTCAAGCAAAGCTGCCACAATTCTGGGAAGAGCCAAGGCGCTACCGTTTAAAGTGTGAGCCAAACGGGTTTTTCCGGATTCATCCTTAAATCTTAACTTCATACGGTTACTCTGGTAAGACTCAAAGTTAGAAACCGAACTTACTTCCAGCCAACGTTTCTGTGCAGCAGAATACACCTCAAAATCGAAAGTTAGTGCAGAAGTAAAACTCATATCACCACCACACAAACGCAAAATACGGAATGGAAGTTCCAGCTTACGCAACAACCCGGCAACGTGTTCTTTCATTTCTTCCAATGTTTCGTATGATCTGTCAGGATGTTGAATTTGCACAATTTCAACCTTGTCAAACTGGTGTAAGCGGTTCAGACCGCGAACATCTTTTCCATAAGAACCCGCCTCACGACGAAAACAATTGGAATAAGCCACATTCTTAATAGGCAAATCACCTTCTGTCAACATAACATTTCTGTAAATATTGGTGATCGGAACCTCTGCAGTAGGAATCAAATACAGTTTATCTTCTCCAACATAATACATTTGGCCCTCCTTATCAGGAAGCTGACCGGTACCAAATCCAGAATCCTCATTAATTAATAATGGGGGTTGATATTCCAGATATCCTGAATCCAAAGCTTCATCGAGAAAGAAATTAATTAATGCACGCTGCAAACGCGCACCTTTACCCCGGTAAAAGGGGAAACCTGCACCGGTAACTTTACTACCCAGGTTAAAATCAATGATCTGATATTTATCTGCCAGTTCCCAGTGAGGCAAGGCGTCTTCGTCCATCGTTGGAATTGTTCCTTCTTCATGAACCTTTTCGTTATCATCAGCACTTTTACCCGTTGGAACAGATTCGTGCGGCATATTGGGTAACTCAACCAAACGACCATTTAAACGCTCAACTATTTGATCCAGTTCATCAGACAAACTTTTCGATTTAACCTTCAGTTCTGAAGTTTCTTTCTTTGCCTCTTCAGCTTTTTCCTTTTGACCCGATTTAAAATACTGACCAATTTCTTTAGCCAGTTTATTGGACAAAGCCAGTGTATCGTCCAGTTCTTTCTGGAGATTTCTTCTTTCCTGATCCAGAGCAATAATCTCATCTACTGTTGCAACAGCATCTAAATTTTTTACAGCGAGCCTTTCAATAACAAAAGCCCTGTTTTCGCGAATGGTTTGCAGTTCGAGCATGCCAATAATTTTTTTACAAAGATAATGAACAACCTTAAAGCAAGGGTTCAGAAAATAAAAAAGTAAAACAAAAAAAGTCCGGCAGAAAAACTACCAGACTCTTAACTCAATATCTTGTGAATACTGTTATTCTACAGCATCAACCGGAATAACGCTTACATAAGAACGGTCGTTCTTTCTTTTGCGGAATTCCACGGTTCCATCAGTTAAAGCAAACAGGGTATGATCTTTACCCATACCAACATTGATACCGGCATGGTGAACTGTACCTCTTTGTCTGACAATAATATTTCCTGCAGCAGCAAACTGGCCACCGTAAATTTTAACACCTAATCGTTTACTTTCGGATTCACGCCCGTTGTGCGAGCTACCCATTCCTTTTTTATGAGCCATTTTTCAGTAATTTTTGCGTTAAAAAGTAATTTTTTCAATGAGTACCTTACTCAAATCCTGACGATGACCGGATTCCTTCTGGTAACTTTTTCTTCTCTTCTTTTTGAAGATTTTCACTTTTTCACCTCTGGTGTGTGCTACGATTTTTACATCAACGTTAGCACCTTCAACAACAGGGGTTCCTACTTTAACCTGTCCATCCTGATCAACCAGTAAAACCTGGTTGAAAGTAATATTAGCACCTTCTTCACCTTCTAGTCTGTGAACGAAGATTTCCTGACCTTCTTCCACTTTGAATTGTTGTCCGGCTATTTCTACAATTGCGTACATTCGTTTTTTGTCTTTAAATACCGTAAATTTTGGAGGGGCAAAAATACTAAAAAAATGTAATTAACAAGTCATTGTTATTTATTTTTTCCAAAATAAAATTCTTGATGCCAAATTTAACTTTGCATAAGGCCTTGCATTTACCAGAAAAACCCCACCCAAAATTAATAAAATCCACAATACGTATGAAACAGTAAATTTCTCCCCATCAATTACTCCCCACAAAATTGCAACAATCGGAATCAAATAGGTTACCGATGAGGCAAATACCGGATTACTCCATTTAATCAGCTGATTATAAGCAATCAGTGCCACTCCGGTTCCAAAAACAGACAAAATAGACAAATAGCCTATTCCCTCCCAAACATGGGGTGTGGACCAAAGCATATGCGGAACCCTGCTAAAAAATACAATATAAATTAGTACAGGAAAACCTATAAAGAAGAAAGTTAATACTGTAATATCCAATGAACTGATTCCCTGAAAATAGGTTTTTACCAGATTTACATTTATTGCATATAAGATGGAGGCTAAAACCACAAGCGATGCATAAAAAATATTCACACTCAGGTTTCCGCCACTGTTGGCCATAATCAAACCAATAGCACCCAAAAGTCCGATCATTACCCCTACAACATTATACCAACGGGTTCTGAATTTAAAAAACATCAGACCTATGAGCAATGTAAACAATGGAGTTAAAGAATTGAGTGTTCCCGCAATGGCACTATCAATTCCGGTTTCAGATATAGCAAAAAGCAAAGCAGGGATCAAACTACCCACAACACCCGAAACTGCCAGCAACCAGTAATATTTTCTATGAATTTTTTTCAGTGTCTTATAAGCCAAAGGTGATAAAAACAAAAATGTGATTACAATGCGGAGAAAGCCAACCTCAGGACCGGTAAAATACAGCAGCGATTTCTTAATAAGGATAAAAGAACTTCCCCAGACAAATACCAGTGCGGTAAGTATGATCCAGGAAATAGTGCGTTGATTGTTTGTGTTCATTTTTTCTTTTGCGGCTGCAAAATTAATGAGAATGTTGACACAAATTCATGAAACGAAGAGGATTACCAATAAAAAAAATCCCGAAACATGTTTCGGGATTTTTTTTATTTATACAAACTGTATTATTCTCCTTTAGTAACTTTGGCTACTTTAGGTGCTTTTCTGGGGATCTTAACTCCCATACAAATTCCAAGTCCCTGCATGGTTTTAACCAGGGCATTATCGGCTGTTACCAGATTCGGTTTTGAAATAGCATCGATCAATGGAACAGCAACAAATTTCGGGTGACGGTAAGCTACCATTTTACCAAAATCTCCATTTAGCACCATTTCAAAGGCCTTTACACCAAACTGTGCAGAAAGAACACGGTCGTAAGCAATTGGAACGCCCCCGCGTTGCAAGTGCCCTAAAACAGTCTCACGCATATCGTGTTTGAACCCTGCGTTCTTTAAGTCATCTATTAGTTTTCTGGCAATACCACCCAGTCTTTTATTGGCATAACCTACTTCATCATTTTGCTGTGTTGCCATTTCACCACCTTTCGGGCGTGCACCTTCAGCAACAATAACAACAGCGAAACCACGGTCTCTTTTAAAACGTTTCTCCAAAGCTTCTTTTACAAGCTCAATATCATAAGGCATTTCTGGAATCAGGCACACATCGGCACCACCTGCTACTGCAGCATTCATGGCAATCCAACCTGCTTCGCGACCCATAACTTCCATCACAAACACACGATTGTGGCTTGCAGCTGTAGTAACCAGTTTATCTACAGCCTCAGTCGCAATTTCTACAGCAGTCTGAAAACCAAAAGTTGAGTCTGTTGAAGAAAGATCGTTGTCAATAGTTTTAGGAACACCAATAATGTTGAGGCCTTTACGGTACAGTTTCTCTGAAATCTGCTGTGAACCATCACCACCAATACTGATAACTGCATCAATCTGCATGATTTGAAGCTTACGGATCATTTCATCAGAGCGGTCCACATAACTCCATTTTCCGTCTTTATCTTTCACAGGCCACGAAAACGGGCCGCCTTTGTTGGTAGTTTCAATAATGGTTCCACCCTGAAAATGGATCCCTTTCACTGTGTCAATGTCTAATCTTACTACTTCGGTAGGCTCCCAAAGCACACCATTAAAAGCCTGAATACTTCCGAGCACTTCCCAGTCCTTTTCCTGTGATGCACGATGCACAATGGCACGAATAACAGCATTAAGTCCCGGACAATCTCCACCGCCTGTAGCTACCAGTAATCGTTTCATGTATTCTGTTTTTTAATTTAAATCAAAAATTTTTTGACTTCCTTTATTTTGGGTCACCATTGAAAAATCAGGGTAATTGTTCCCAAAAACGCCGCAAAACTACATAAAAACAATGACACGTTTACCGGGCAACTGATTACAATACTGAAATCAATTACCCGGAACGTGTATCATATGTCAAACGCTTTTCTCAAACGATTGAGTATATAAACAGGATTGAAATTATTTTTTATTTTGATCCTGCTCAGGTTTCAGAATACCTAAAACATAATGATCGGTTGTCAGATATTTTTTGGCAAACCGTTTAATATCCTTTACCGAAATAGCCTTAACGGCAGCATCATATTGTGCACGTGACTGAATCTGATCGCCATCAAATTGTGAATCAACAAGAGCATTGATCCAGAAACTATTTTTCTGCTCATCACTTTCTCTACTTCTGACAAAGGTTTCTTTAACCTTCTTCAAGGTTTCTTCAGTAGGTCCTTCCTTTCTGAATTTTTCAAAAATTTCAAAAACTGAAGCAACAAGTTTGTCCACATTTTGTGGGGCACAGCCAAACTGTAATGACAACGAGTAACGTTCTTCAGGATATTTATCAACCGACGGCCACATGTAAATACCATATGTTCCACTTTCCTGCTCTCTAACTTTCTCCCTCAGCTCAATATTCAAACTTTGAACCAAAGCATTCATCAGTAAATTATCCTTTTCACTGTAATGATACTTCCCTTTCATCATCATCACCACAGAACTTTGGGGCTCGGTTCCCTTATAAACCACAACCTTATTTTCACCTTTTGGGAAACCTGGAGATCTGTTCTCCCAATTCAAAGCCTCACCGGCAGGAATACTGGCCAGATATTTTTCAACCAGAGGTTTCAATGTAGCTTCATCTATATTTCCTACAAAGAAAACTTTATATCCGGCAGCATGCTGAAACTGATCCTTATAAATTTGGTAAACCTGTGTTTGCCAGATGCTGTTGAGCTGTTTTTCGGTAGGTATAATAATCACACGTGGCGAATGTTCGAAAACAACTTTATACAACGAGTCGTAGAATACCATTTTTGGATTAGCACTCTGGTGTTTGATCTGATTCTTAGCATCGTCTATTACCTTTTCAAAAATTGACTTATCCTGACGGGGTTGGGTAAAAAACAGATATTGCAATTTGAGCAAAGTTTCCAAATCCTGAGGACTAGCACTTCCGCTAAAGCCCTGAGATAAACTGGAAAATGTCGGACTCAGGCTTACAACCTTTCCGGAAAGTTTTTTCTGTAAATCAACATCACTGAATTTTCCCAGTCCGCTTTCGTCAACAATACTTCTGAAAACCTGAGCGATAATTACCTTATCATCGGGCAACAAAGACGTACCGCCAAGGCTGTATGCTTTATAAAGCACCTCATCGTTTTTGAGTTGGGTCGGTTTTACAAAAACTTCCATACCGTTACTCAGTGTCCATTTATCGTATTCACCTGTCTTTTCAACAGAAAGAATTTTTCCGGGCTCAATTTTATTTTCGATCAGTGGTGCATTAAGCATTTTATCCACATAAGGCTCAAGCTTTGTGTTGGCTTCTTCACGGATAGTCTGTAAAACCTCTGCTTCTGTGGGAACCTTTACTCCTTCCTTCAGGGGTGCAGTAATCAACACAACCATATTGGAATCTGTGATCCATTTTTTGGATAACGCATTGACTTTTTCCAGAGAAATCTCAGGAATCAGTTTTTTTGCCAGATTGTACTCTTCGGTAATTCCGGGAATAGGCTCTTTGGTTAAAAAGTTATTGATGCATTCCTGAGCCAGTTTTGAAGAAGCTATTTTATTTTTTTCAGCATATTGTTGCTCATATTTCCGGAGCAGGTTCTTTTTCTGCCGATCGAGTTCTGTTTGGGTAAAGCCGTATTCCTGAACCCTTTTATCTTCATTAAGAAATACCTTTAGCGTTTTCAGAATATTGTTGTCCTTTGCCACAGCAATATCCATGTAAGCATTCTGTGTTCTGCCTATAAATGAGCCGAATCCGGCAAATGCAAACATAAAAGGAGCTGTAGGTTTCTTTGATAGTTCACTCAGCCGGGCATTCATCATCGAATTATAGAGGTTTGCCATGAGTTCATCTTTAAAATAACCCACGGTATTACCTACCACTCTTGGACTTTTATAGAACAGCTGAACCAGGTTGTTGGTTGCTTCTTTGTCGGTTTCAATAGCAATTAATGGCTCCTTATTTCCAGGCACAGAATAAACTTCTCTTACAGCCTCATTTTTAGGGTTCGTAAGCTTGCCAAAATGCTGTTCAATGTCTTGTTTGATCTGATCCGGATTAATATCACCCACAACAATTACGGCCATCAGATCAGGGCGGTACCAGGTATGATAAAACGAACGAATGGTTTCGTAATGAGCTGTATCAATAACGGGCATCTTGCCAATGGGTAAACGTTCAGCATAGCGCGAACCCTTGAGAATGACTGGAATATATTTTTGCATCATACGGTCCTGTGCTCCAAGTCCGAGCCGCCATTCTTCTTTAACAACACCGCGTTCTTTATCAATTTCATCACCTTCCAAACGCACATTGTGTGCCCAGTCTTCCAAAACCAACATAGCACTATCGATTAACGACTTTCTGTCGGTTGGCATTTGCAACATGTAAATGGTTTGATCAAATGAAGTGCTTGCATTCAGGTGTGCCCCGAATTTAACACCTGTTGACTCAATAAAATCAACTAACGCAGATTTTTCAAAATGTTTGGTTCCGTTAAAACACATGTGTTCCAACAGATGAGCCAATCCCTGCTGATCATTAGTTTCGTTGATTGAACCGGCATTGATTACCAGTCTTAATTCGACTCTGTTTTTAGGTTCCTTATTTTTTTGGATGTAGTAGGTTAATCCGTTCTTCAGTTTACCCACCAGAACATCCGGATTACTCTTAAGAGTATCGGTTAATTGTTGAGCAGAGACTGAAAAAAACAAAAATAGCAGTCCTGCTAATAGTAGAAATGGTTTTCTCATAATTATTTAAATTTAAAAATTAAGTGTTCTTTACAAAGATAGGAAAGATTAAATTATTGGAAACACAAATAATTTGCACCAATCTGAAGCAAAAAAGGCTGCCCAAATGGGCAGCCTTTTTTGCTTCTTTTTATAATAACAGATTCTTATTTACATTTTAAAACCTGTTTCATTTGATATTTTGCAGCAGCAACATTAGGACCACTGGTTACTTTCTGGAAGGCTGAACAAGCACTTGCTTTTTCACCTTTTCCCTGATAAGCCTGTCCTAAAGTAAAGTAAACATCAGTTTTATTAACATCGTTAGACTGTAAAGCTTTGTTTGCATTTGAGATTACAGCATCCCATTTTTTTAATTTCATATTGGCCAATGCCATGTAATAATAAACGTTTCCGTTACTACCAAACTGCAATGCCTTATTCAGATAATCCAATGCTTCACTGGCATGCTCTCTTTGCAATTCCATAGCTCCGTTATTCAGTAAAGTAGCAAAAGCCATGTTTCTGACAGTACCATACATTTGACCTGCTTTTGGATCGTTACTGTTTTTTGAAAGCTCACCCACTTTATTCACCATAGCAATCATCTGATCGTCATTCTTCATTTCTTTTGCAAGAAGACTTTTTCCATAGTAAACAGTTACAGAGCTGGGATCTACCTTTGCAGCCGCATCGAGCTGAGCACTTGCACCGGCATAATCTTTGTTTTTCATCATGGTCATGCCTTTGGTATAATATACTCTGGCAATGTATGTAACTGACAATGATTGTGTTTTAGCATCATTAATCTGAGCAGCCAACTGTTTTGCTTTTTGCATTTGGTCAATAGCCTGATCAAAGTTTCTTTGTTTGTAAAAATTTATACCATTCCAGAAATAAGATACAGCAAGTTGTTTTTCGATATTGCCCTGTAACTCGAAAGCGTCGGGGCCAGCAGTTTTGGCCATATTTAAAGCCTGCTGATAGAGCTGAACAGCTTTGGCGTAATCTTTAGCTTTAAATTGTTGGTTTGCCTGATTAAACTTAGCACCAGCCATATCTACAGACTGAGCAGAAGCGTTCAAACCGAAGAACAAGAGTCCTGATAGAATGAGTAATTTCACACTTAACTTCATACTTTTAGCTTTTATAAATTGAATTAAACAACGAAAAATCGGGCGCAAGATAATAAAATCCGTAAATCTTAAGCTGTTAATTTTTTTTAATGCCTGAATTTTTAATTTCTTTCTTTGTGATCTGTTTAATAAAACGTTACAAATCCCAAAGGTAAATTATTATTCTGTTTTAGTAAAAAACATAAAAAAATTAACCTCCGATTGTTTTTATTTCTACTAGTAAACAAAAAACATACCAAAATAGGTTTTTACTGGCTCAAAGAATTGTATAAGTAATTTTTCTTATTCAAAAGCAGTAGTCTTATCCTTTCTGCTATATTTGCAGCCGATTACTGATCAGCCTCCTTAGCTCAGCTGGTAGAGCAGCTCACTCGTAATGAGCAGGTCGTGGGTTCGAGTCCCATGGGAGGCTCTTTTTTATTTAAGTCAAAAAAAGTAGTTAATCTCCTATTCTAACAAAGTTACCCGAACCTCCGTAAAACCAGGATTTTTCTTCACTTCCTTTGTTTACCACATGTCTGAAATGTATTACACGCAATAGTGTATTGTTAACTTTTACCATAGAAAAGAATTGTGTCTCTGTCCAAACACCGCCTTTGTTAATCCACTGCAGATTAGTAATTTGACCTTTAGAGCTTGTCTTTTTGTAATCAAAAGACTTGGTTGTCCAGTCCGAATTACACTGATAGGCATAGCCATCGCTGTCAAATTTCAGGTAATACGTATTAATTTTTCCGTTTTCTTCAATACTGCCCACATATTTACCTTTAATCCCCTGTGTATCCTGCGCTGCAGCAATTAATGGCATAAATAAAGCGATTGCAATAATCAGAAGTGTAGTTTTTGCTTTCATTGTTTTTGTTTTTGATTGATTATTAGAATTGATAAATTTTCATTGTTTGATTCATAATACTATAAAAATAAAACATTCATTTGAAAATGAAAAATTTTTATTTCATCGGATTATATCCCAGGAAACAATCTTATAAAGTTGTTCTTTAGCCGTTTTTTTTGTTTTGATTAAAGAATTATAAGCGCTCTGAATCTTATAATAATAATCCCTGTTATTACCGGATTTATAATTATTGGCTATCCGTGCAGAAAAAACTTTAATTGTGCTTGAATATCGAATTAGTAACCTCAACGAGCTTTTCAAAGCATACAGTTTGGGAGCCAGTTCTGCATAACCTTTTTTATTTTTCATTTTATCCTCATAAGCCCTGGATTGTTGATATGCTTTTGTATAAAGCCTTTCAACCTCACCGGCATTTTCTGAAAGATAACGGGCATATCTTGTCCTTGAAGAGGTTGTTATGGATGCAATTTTAGTCAGGTAAGATCTTTGTTGTTTAATATACCCCTTATCATCCACCTTTTTCATGTAGGTATTAATGTCGCCATAACTCTGAGCCACGATACCAGACATGAACAGGCAGGTAAGCACGAACAAAAGAAATATCTTTTTCATAACATTTCTGATAAAATGATTATTATAATGAATTTTTAGACCTTTTCCCGCATAAAAATACAATAATTTGAAAACACCTGTAATTTTATGTTAAACCATATTTTAATTATGCATTGACCCCTAAGAATTATTTTGAAGTAGTTGTTTTCTCAAGCCTTTTTATATTATTCTTCAACTGTTGCATCTTATTATTCATTTCCCGCTTCCGGGCATTAAAAACCGAATCATTTTTTCTTTGTTGATTTATTTTATAAAGGCTATCCTGATATTTTTTGTTTTGTTCAGCAGCTTTTCTGGCGAACTCCATTTGCTTATTAAACTCTAAATCCCGTTTCTGCTGACGATAATATCTGCGGGCTAGAAGTGCACCGGTAATAACAATTACCAGCAAAATTTTCCATAAAATGTTTAATCCGTTTTTTGTCTTCTTATTCATCTGTTTTTACTTATCACCATCCTTTTATTCACTATAATATTCTATTTCACGCTGAATAAAATATTTCGGTTTGTCATCTACAAAAACAACTGCACTTATCCAATTGCCCTGATGATCAAATTTATATTTAAACGTTACTTTTTCATCAAGATCACCATTAGAATCAAAATCTTTTATTTCTGTTTGATTTCCTTTATTGCCATATTTATAGGTTTTACTGTAAAGCAATTTACCATCTGATTTATAGTTGTAAGATTCTACCAGATTCTCTTTATCATCATACTTGTTAATAAGTTTAAACCTCAGAGAACCATCAGGTTCATAGGTGCTTTTATCAACCTCTCTTCCTTCATTCTTATATTTATATATCACTCGCGAACTCAGGCTTCCATCAGCTTTATAATTACTTTTTTGAACAGGCTTGCCTTCACTGTTATAAATAAAAGTACTCTTGTTGGTTAGTTCACCATTAGTACTATAATCTGTTATTTCTGTATTTTCGTTCTTTTCATTGTATTTAAACCTCCGAACTGCAGGCGATTTATATTGAGGGAAATAATTACTTGTTTTGATGTGATACCCTTTATCATTATATTCCCTGACAAATGTCATTATCAAACTACCGTCTGATTTATAATATGCAAAATCAGTCTGATTACCCTGCATATCAAAATGTTCAGAATAAAAAGCAAAATCGGAAATGGCGGAAGAATAGGAGAACTTAACTCTTTTCCCCTTGGTAAGCTCACCAAACTTTTCAACTGGTTCATAGGTGGTCAACCTTAAAAATTTGACTTTACCTTTCAGGTTGCCTGAAGTAAGGTCATTTTCTTTTTTAGCCTGATTACATCCCGAGATAGAAAAGCCGAGTACAACAACAGCTAAAAATATCAAAAAACGAAATGCATAATTTTTTTTTGTGATTTGATGTGTTGGTATCTTAATTTCTCTCATATGGTTAACTCTTTTATTGAACATTTGATTCAGTTTAATCCGAATAAGGATGTTTTATAAAATATTTAAATGCTTTCAGCGCTCTTTGTCTGGCGTTATCGTTATAAATTGTAATATAATAATCGTTACTATGGTAATAAAATTTCGACCAGTATCCCCTTTCCTTTGATCTTATTTTCCATTTACGGTTATTCTTAAATACCAAATATATTTTCGACCCTCGTTCATACACATAAGAAATGTCTTTAAACATCACATATTGTTCATAGGTAACATTATAATAGGTCCTTCCATTAGCACGGACTCTGTCTTTAATATATTTATTCTTAAAAAAGAGTGCATCATTATAATCCGTGGCCTTACGAATTGTAAAAGAAAGAGGTCTTGTACCTTGTCCTCCAAAATGTGAATACAAATTCTCCAGATCATTAGAATATTTGTAGAAATCATTCTGGGCTTTAAGCGAGTAAACCGTAGTTAAAAATAAAAATGTTAAGATAAACCTGATTAATATTTTCATTATTAAAAATTTATGTGAATCACTCTTACTTATATATGCTTTACTTTTTCAGAAAAAAGATCAAACAAAAAATTTCTTTCAAAAGCTCATTTTATAGTTATTACTACAAATAAACAATAACCTTATTAAATAAACATAGTGGTTTTCAGCCATTTTATAAATTAGTGGTTTTCAGGGATACGATGGAATGAATAATGATGAAGGATTATTGATGAATAAAGTGCCTGAAGTTTTATGGAGTTTATAAAGTGAACTAAAGTTGGGTAAAGGCATGAAGACAAAGTGTGAAGAGGACAGTCAGAAAATATTTTAATGTGATGCTAATCTTTCAGGCTCTTCAACAGGCTAACATAAAATAACCGGGTCGCATATTTCTCCCACATAACTCTCCCATTCCTCCGGCTCATGTCCGACAAAACCCCCACCTCCGTCGGACCTTTGTCGGAGCCTTGTCGGACCCATGTCGGAGCAGGGTACTTTATCTAACTCATTATCAATAATATAATCGACATTAAACGGATATATAATTTATAATCAGGTGTTTATAATGTTTTATATGTATTGGTTTTCTTTATAATAATAAAATCCAGAAACATTGTTTTTTATGAATGCACTAATGATTATAAAATGTAAAAATTGAATACCTTGATCGGTTTCAGAAAGTTTATAAAAGAGTTTTCTGGTAAATTTTTCAGGGTTCACTTTCAGTTCACATCAAAGTTTCACAGTTTTAAACCCATGATTTTCAATAATAAATAAAAAATACTGAAAAGCGTTCCATAAATAGTTTATCTTTGCAAAAAATTTAAGATTTGATCATTCGCGTTTTTATTTAAAGTCCTCCCCCTTTTTCATTCTACTGCCCATTTTCAATCCTGATTTTTTATTTACCGGTACTCTCTTACTTATAGTTATTTAACTGACTACCGGAAACAAACATTTTTAATTTAAGACTATGAATATTTACGTAGGAAACCTTGATTACAAGGTAAATGAAGATGACCTCAAAAACATCTTCGATGATTATGGAAAGGTTAGCGATGCTGTTATTATTTCAGATAAGTTCACCTCAAGAAGCAAAGGGTTTGGGTTTGTAACCATGGAAAACCAAACAGAAGGTCAAAAAGCTATTGAAGAACTAAACGGTGCCAGCTATGAGAACCGGACTATGGTTGTCAATGAAGCACGTCCTAAAAAAAACAATTACTAATATTTTAATAATAAAACTATGGCCAAAGGAAAAGTAAAATGGTATAACGAAACTAAAGGTTTCGGATTCATTCAAATGGAAAACGGTGAAGATATTTTTGTTCACCGTTCAGGATTAAACAGCCCTTATTCAGAATTACAACCTGATGAACAGGTAGTTTTTGAAACCAAACAAGGCGATAACGGACTGTTTGCTGTCAATGTAAAACTTGCACAGTAAATACCCGTTTTTCAAATCAACAGGGAGGGGTTGATTTGTACTCTTAAGGTATTATCAAGCAATTATTCACAAAAAATTTACATTATTTATGGGAAGATCACAGGAAACATTTAATAAGAAAGAAGTCAGAAACAAACAGGAAAAAAAGAGAAAAGAAAAAGAAAAGAAGCGATTAGCCAAAAAAGAGGAAGGCACAAAAAACAGTCTTGATGACATGATTGCCTATGTAGACGAAAATGGAATGATCTCTTCAACACCTCCCGATCCGTCTAAAAAAACTGAAGTTGATTTAGAAGGTATTGAATACGGAATTCCAAAAAGAGAAAAGGAAGACAACGATCCCAATAGAAAAGGAACCGTAACTTTTTTTAATGATTCAAAAGGTTTTGGATTTATCAAAGATCAACAAACCAAAGAAAGTGTCTTCTTTCACATTAATAACTTTCTGAGTGATGCAACCATAAAAGAAGGAAATCTTGTTTCATATATAATAGAACAAGGTCCTAAAGGTCCAACAGCAGTAAATGTTACTTTGGAGAAGTAAAAAATATGTGTAGTACCAAAAAAGGCCACGGAAATCCGTGGCCTTTTTTTATTGTAAATCATTGATCAAACTACTTTTTGTAACACTTTCTTTTTATCCAGATAGTTGGTTACCTTGGAAAAGATAACCAGAGATATGGCAGCAACCAGGCCAATTGCTGCATACACGTACCAAATGTAGTGGGCATGGTCGTAAGCCGTTAGTTTTTCTGCCTGAGTTAGAGTATCGGGATTGGGACAATATTTATCCAATAAATAACCCGAACTAATGAAGCCCAACAAACTAGCCAGAAACGAATGTAAATGACTGAAACCAAGATACATTCCCTCTTCACCTTTTGGAGACTGTAATGAAAAATATTCCAGATAACGTGGAGAAATAAATGTTTCGGCTATCGCCTGAAAAACAATTCCCACAATCATCATTACAGCAATGGGATGCAGGCTAAAAAAACCAAAAGAAACATTTTCGCCTGTCTGTCCGGCTAGCCAGGGGCCTAATGACATGGCAAAAGCCGACACAGGCATGATAAACATTCCGACAGTCATGGATGTTATCGCCTTTTTTCGACGCATCAATTCCGTAACAAACATCACTGTTAAAACAACAATAAAAGGGTTCACATTAGCATACCATTCGGGAGCTGCATGAGCACCCACTGTACGAATGATGTATTTTGGCATGGATGCATACAACTGATGCTGTATCATCCAGAATCCGGTAACCAGAATAATGAGCACAACCAAACGTCCTCTTTTTAATAAGGCCAATAAGGCATGCCAGATTTCACCAATGCTTTTACCAGCTCCTTTCTCGTGATTAGAACGATAAAAAAGAATCGACACAATCAAAGCCACAAAGGCCAAACCAGCAGCATAATAGTTGATATACAAAGTCCCAAGATTAATTCTTACGGGATAGGCTATGGTTTTACCTGCAAAGGCTCCTACATTTACCAAAGCATAAAAAACAGAATAACCCCTTGCCCGGTTTGTGGCATCTGTTTCGCGGGCCACTGTACCTGTAATAATGGATTTAATAAAAGAACCGCCCAGCATTACAATCAAAAGTGCTGCAATAACCGTGGGTTTATAGGGAAACAAGCCCAACGTAAAATATCCCACCGACAGTAGAGAAAAAGCCAAAATTACTGAGGCCCTGAAACCGATTTTATCAGCATAAGCACCGGAAAAAGTGGGCAAAAAGTATAACCCGGCTGAAAATATACCGGCAACATACCCGGCTTCAATATCCGAAAAGCCAACAACATCGCTCAAATAAAGTGTAATGGCAATAAAAACAGCATAATATGCACCACGTTCCAACAATTCCACCATATTGGCTGTCCAAAATGCCTTTGAGAATTTCCAGCTCCCTTTTGTAACTTCTTTTTCCTGTGTCATCTATCTTTTTTATTTGAATAAATACGGGTTCAAAAATATAACTTTCTGTTTTGAATCGATTATAAATTAGCCTTTGGTACTTAATTGTGATGAACAGGAAAACTGATATTTACGGTTACTCCTTTTCCGGGTTCACTAACATATTCCATATTTCCCTTGAGAAACTCAACCCTGTTACGAATACTCACAAGCCCTATTCCGTCACTTTTTACTTTATCTTTTGTATTAAACCCCTTTCCGTTATCGCTGTATCCGAAGTGCACTTTGTCACTTTTCACAACCATAGAAATCTCTACTTCAGAAGCTTCAGCATATTTCAGCGTATTGTTTAGCAACTCCTGCACCAGCCTGTATAATGTAACCTGAATGGTATCTGAAAGTGCGTTGTTCATACTTACATTCAGATAAACATTCAAATCGCCCGAAACTTTATCCACCATATCTTCCAATGCCGCTTTTAATCCGAACCGCGACAAAACCATAGGCATCAGATTATGGGAAATTCTTCGAACCTCTGTATTGGCCTTATCCACTAAACTCCTAGCTTTTTGCAGGTTTTTTTCCCTTTCCGGGTCGGTATCTTCCTCAAGATTTGAAAAGAAGATACTAGCCGAAGAAAGCAGTACCCCAAGCCCGTCATGTAACTCCCTGGCAATTCGTTTGCGTTCATTTTCTTCGCCCGCCAGCAACGACTGGGCAACACCGGCTTCTTTTTCCTTTTGAAGAAAGGCAACTTCCTGTTGTTGAATCATCCGATCCTTTTTTCGTCTGTATAAATAGAACCATGTCAAAAATATCAGAATCAGCAACAAACTAAAACTACTTCCCAACAAGGTATTCATTTGTACCTTTCTTACACTTTGCTCCAATTCACTTTTCAACACTTCATTTTTCAAACGGATCAACTCACTTTCTTTTTGTTGCGCCTGATATTTTACTCTTAACTCCATTAAATATTTTTGATTTTGTCTGATATGAAGATTTTCTTTCTCAGCTAAAAGTTTCTCCGTATAAAACAGAGCAGAATCTGATTGTTTTTTCTGTTTCCAGGCGTTGGCCATTGTTTCATAATAAACTGCCATATCAATTTTTCCCTGCAACTTATTCTGATTGTGATGAACCTTTCTTAATATAGACAACGCTTTAGACGGTTGATTTGCATCCAGTGCAGTCATAGCCTTACTAACCATTATATTAAGCTGTGTAACAGTATCGCGATTTTCTATTGCAATTTCCATTGCACTATCGTAATAGTACAGGGCCGAATCTATTTTTTTATTCATCTTTAACCTGTTGGCCATAGCCAGGAAATAAGGCAATATACTATTTGAATTTCCTCCTTTTTCAGGGACTCTCAAAGATAATTGTTCATAATGGTTAACCGAATCCGGTTCGTTACTCTGCCTGAACAAACGGGCTATCAAATGATAAATACTCCTTTGAAATGAAGTATTATTTTGCTCCCTGGCCCAAACTAAAGAAGTTCTGAGATATTGTAATGCCTTAGGAACATCAGAAAGCCTGCTGTAAGTTAAGGCAAGGTTGTACGCAGTAAAATGCGCACCCTGTGCGTCGCCTGCATCCAACATCATGTTGTATGCTTTTTTGAGGCTAGAAACAGCATCAAGCAATTGTTCCTGACGTAAAGCTATCATCCCCAATCCGGCATATGCACTGGCTTCTCTTTTCTTAAACTGATGTTGATGACTTACCTCCATTGCTTTTTGATTCCAAAACCGGGCACTATCATAACTTCTCGAATTAATATACAGTGCTGAGATACGTAAAGCTGCATCACAATAAGTTTTCATATCATTTTCCCTTTGGGCAGTTTTAATAGCTGAGCGAACATAAAAACTGGCCGAGTCCAGCTCATGTTGCTGATGAAACAGTATTCCTTTATTCAAAAACCTGCGGGCAGATTCTGAATCACCTGAGGGATAAGCCAACAACTGAACAGAAGAAAAAAATAAGATTATCAGCAAATAACTTTTCATCACTTTAATATGCCATACCATTTTCCATAGCCCACTTTACCAGTCCTGCAATATTCCTCACCCCTGTTTTTTGCAACAAATTAGCACGGTGGGTTTCCACTGTATGAAGACTGATAAACAATTGATATGCAATCTCTCGGGTATTCTTTTCCATGCAAATCAACTTTAAAACTTCGGTTTCTCTTTGGGTTAAAACAGGATCAAAAGATGAATTATAATCACTTTTATTAGTAGTATAAAAATCCGGTAATCCTTTTCCCAGGTAAACAGACCCTTCACGAACAATCTTAACGGCCTTGATCAGTTCTTTTACCGGAGTACTTTTAAGTAAATAGCCTTTGGCTCCGGCCTTGAGCATTCTTTTTATAAAATGTTTGTCATCGTATTGCGAAAAGGCAATAACCTTAACATCAGGAAATCTTTTACGCACCTCCTGCGTTGCCTCAATCCCATCCATATCAGGCATATTGATATCCATGATCACCACATCCGGTTCCTGATTGTTCATCATTTCCAATAACTGTAAACCATTCTTAACTTCTCCCAAAAAATGAATTTCTTCATCTTTCAGAAGTGCTGACCTCATACCTTCAATAATTAACGGATGATCATCGGCTATGATAAGTTTAATCATGATTTATTTTATAAAAAGTTGTTATTAAACAAATTAAATATGCAATTAATATAATATGTACCAAAATAACAAAAAATTTGCACATCAATTTCTAGCTGAAAACAACCAAAAAATAAAATAGCAGGAAACAATGAATCGCTTCAGATCAGGGAATCAGATCTGTTTATTCTTAAAAAGGTTTCGGATTATGCCGTTGGAATAATGACTGGCTACCGATTGAATAAACGCCATTACATCCGTATCGGTATGAACACCAACCACATCTGATATGGTTCTAATGATAACAAACGGAAGATTATGTTCGTAACAAACCTGGGCAACAGCAGCACCTTCCATCTCAACACAGGCCAGATCGGGCAAAGAAGTCAGCATCTCACTGATATCCGATTCTATAGCAATAAATCTGTCGCCACTGGCTATGTTTCCGAAAACAACTTTAGGTTCGGTAATGTTAAACCGGATGATCTCTTCGGGCTTAATTTCTGCAACAATCTCTTCAAGAAATCTCTGTGAAGCATCAAAAGCCAGGGTTTTTAACCGATGATTGCTTTCAAAAAAATTTCGTTTGAGCAATGGAATCTCATACCTATCCATAAGCGGACGGGCATCCATATCATGTTGAAAAAGCTTCTCTCCCACCACCACATCACCAATTTGCAATTCGGGGTTCACAGCACCGGCAACACCGGTAAAAATAATTTCTTGAACCTGATATCGCAGCAACAGATGGGTTACCGTTGATGCAGCAGCAACCTTTCCCCATCGCGAAAAAACAACAACAACCGATACGCCGTATAATGTACCCGTATGATAAATTCTTTTACCTGATGTTTCCTCCTGATGATCTGCCAACGCCTCTACAAGATGAGCAATTTCTTCCTGCATAGCACCCATTATTCCAATCATGAAATTTGTATTAATTCAAACGGGTAAAATTAAGGAATAATACGAAAAAGGAGGTATGATCTTACAAACTTATGAATACTCAGAAGCTGAATTATTCTCCCAAATACTTATTGATTTTTTTCAATAATAGTTCAGCAGTAACCGGTTTACTAAGATAGTCATTGCATCCTGCTTCTAAAGTTTTTTCGCTATCACCAGCCAAAGCGTATGCTGTTTGAGCAATTATGGGAACCGTAGGATTAAGTTTTCTGATTTCTCTTGTTGCATCCAAGCCATTCATTCCGGGCATTTTAACATCCATCAGTACAAGAGCAACATCGTGGTTTTCCTTAAATAAATCAACAGCATTCTGACCGTTATCTGCATGAATAACTCGAAAACCATGTGAGGACAATACGAGCTTTAAAAAAGTAAAACTAATATAATCGTCTTCTGCAACAAGAATTAGCTTTTGTTTGTCAGATTCATTATTCATAGCTGTAGTTTTAAATTGCAAGAAATTCGTGATCAATAGCGATCAAAATAGTTTAGATAAAAGTACAAAGAATTCATTTAATATATCACACAAAAAGCTATTTTCTTAAAACGGTAATAAAACACTATCTTACATTGCAATAAAAAAAAGCCCCTGAAAAATTCAGGAGCTTTTTTGAGGTACCGAGCGGATTCGAACCGCTGTATAAGGTTTTGCAGACCTCCGCCTAGCCGCTCGGCCACGGTACCCTTTATTCGGGCTGCAAAATTAATATTTTTTTGTTAAGAACCTTTCTTTTTAATTCTCAAAAATTAAAGCCATCCTGTCTGATATACCAAAATTCTGTTAAACACCCATTTCACTCACCTCTTTCAAACAAGCAGGGCACAAGCACCGGTCGTATTTTGCTTCCATTTCTGTTCTAACCTGTTCAGGAACAGAAACCGAAAAACACCAACATTTACCCGACTTGCTACAAGTAAATTCAGCTCCGCAACGCGGACATTTTTCCGGCGCAATCAGTATTTTTTTTGTTTCAACTTTACTCATTAACTCTCAAGTTCCAGGCTAACAAAATCCATTTTACCTCCCAAAGGTGGATTTAACTTTCTGATTTTCAACCGGGCATGTTTTACCTGTGGAAATTGTTCTCTTACCTGATCCAGAATTCTCCGGCCTACATGTTCCAACAGTTTCGACTTGGTTTTCATTTCCTCTTTTACCAGAAGATATACCTCCTGATAGTTAACGGTATCATACAAATTATCGGTTTGTTCTGCTTTGGTTGTATCAACCTCCAGAAAAAGGTCGCACCTGAATTTAGTTCCAATCACCTGCTCTTCTTTAAAACATCCGTGATAGGCAAAAAACTCCATTCCTTCTATGGAAATCAAAGACATAACTTTTTTACTTTAATTAAAATTTAATCTTTCCTACCCAGTTCGTGCAAGCCTGTCTGAATACGCATCAGTGTTTCTTCCTGACCTATAAGCTCTGCAATATCAAACAAGTGTGGACCTTTCAACGCACCAACAAGTAGCAAACGAAAAGCATTCATTACAGCACCCATTCCGTATTCCTTTTCCTCCATCCATTGTTTAACCACTTCTTCAGTGTGTTCAGAAGTAAAAGGTTCTGTTTGAGCCAGAATTTCTTTTAGTTCTTCCATTTGATTGTATGAACTTTGTTTCCACCGTTTTTTTACAGCAGCTTCATCATACCCGTCGGGAGCCTGAAAAAAGAAAGAAGCCTGATCCCACATTTCATAAACAAAGTTTACACGTTCTTTTACCATCGACACAACCTTTTGTACATAGTCCAAATCAGTTATTATGCCTTTTTTCTGAAGAAATGGTAAAAAAGCTTCTGCCAGTTCTCTGTCATTCTTCATTTGCAGATACTGGTGATTAAACCAGCGTGCTTTGTCAGGATCGAAACGAGCTCCAGATTTGTTTACACGCTCCAATGAAAACGCTTCAGCCATCGAATCTATATCAAACAACTCCCGCTCATCCCCCGGATTCCAACCCAGAAAAGCCAGCATATTGATAAAAGCATCAGGAAAATATCCATCTTCACGATAACCTCTTGTGGTTTCCCCCGATTTTGGATCAGTCCATTCTAAAGGGAAAACAGGAAATCCTAACCGGTCTCCATCCCGCTTACTTAACTTTCCTTTTCCATCCGGTTTAAGCAAAAGCGGTAAATGGGCAAAAGCTGGAATATCCCAGCCAAAGGCACGATACAGTAAGATATGCAAAGGCATCGACGGAAGCCATTCCTCACCACGGATTACATGGGTAATTTCCATTAAATGATCATCTACCACATTGGCCAAATGGTAAGTAGGCATGCCATCCGATTTAAACAAAACTTTATCATCCAGAACCTTTGTGTTCACAACAACTTCGCCGCGGATAATATCCTGCATCTTTATTTCTTCTGATTCAGGCATTTTAAATCGGATCACATATGGTTTCCCTGATTCAAGCCATCCACGAACTTCCGCTTCGCTTTTGGTTAAGGAGTTATTCAGCCCTGCCCTGACTTCGGCATTATAGATAAACGTTTTCTTTTCTGTTTCAAATTGTTGACGCAAAGTATCGAGCTCATCAGCAGTATCAAAAGCATAATAAGCATGACCATTTTTAATCAAATCATCGGCATATTGTTTATACAATTCTTTTCTATCCGATTGACGATAGGGTGCAAAAGGTCCGCCAATATGAACACCTTCATCAAACTCTATCCCACACCACTTAAACGATTCCAGAATATAATCTTCTGCTCCGGGAACAAATCGTGTCTGATCTGTATCTTCGATTCGCAATATAAATTTACCACCGTGCTTTTTGGCTAAGAGGTAATTGTATAATGCTGTACGAACACCTCCCATATGCAACGGTCCGGTTGGACTGGGCGCAAAGCGTACCCTGATATTTTGCTCACTCATGATCTACTTCGAATTAGGCGGCAAAGATACGGAAAACAAACAGCAGTAAAAAAGTGATCACTAAAATTCACCAACAGGATAAACACCTTATCTTTGTGGAACCAAACCTGATAGATCTAACGCTGTGAAAATTGACGTTATTCCTTATGCTTCAGCCATCAAAACCGAAGGGGTAAAGAATAAAAATGTGGTAGTAATTGACGTGCTGAGAGCAAGTTCGGTTATGGTTACCGCATTAAATAATGGTGCAAAAAGTGTTATTCCCGTGCTGAATGTTGACGATGCATTTCGATTAGCAAAAAAAATGCCTGAAAAGAGCTATTTACTTTCTGGTGAACGCAACACAAAACTAATTCCTGGATTTGACCTTGGCAACTCGCCTCTGGAACACACCCGCGAAAAAGTCGCTGACAAAACCATTATTTTATCTACTTCCAATGGAACAAAAGCGCTTCACGCGCTCGATTCAGCTAACCATGTTTACATCGGAACCTTTTTAAATAGTGCCGCATTAATTGACAAATTATTGAGCCTTAACGAAATAATTTTGGTTTGTTCAGGAACCAACGATAATTTTTCAATGGACGATGGTATGTTTGCTGCACATGTCATTAGTCAGATAACCAAACAAAAAGAAGCTTCACTGTCTGATCTGGCACAAACCCTGCTTAAAGCTTACCAAAGTGAGAATGGAAATCTAAACATTTTACTTCAGGATTGTTATCATCTGAACCTTTTAAAAAGAAACGGATTTGAACAGGATGTCAATTATTGTCTGCAAACCGACAAACTGTCACTGGTTCCGGAAAAGATAAAAAATAATATCGAAATTGTTAACCGTAATGTTCAAATCACATCATGAAGTATTGTAAACCAATGAAAAAATCTGTTTTACAATTGTCCGTTATCGAACAAAGGATGTTGTTTTCTGAACAAAAAAAATCAACACTTGAACAAAAAACTATTATATTTAGCTACAATTCAACAATTTGAAATTGTGGCACATTTTATGATTGAAAAAAGAGAAAAATAACCTAATATGAGAAAAACTAATATTCTTTTCATGGCTATTACAGGACTGCTTCTGATATCGGTTTCGGCAGCAGCACAAAAAATATGGTCTTTGGAAGATTGCATCAATTATGCATTTGAAAACAATATTCAAATCAAACAAAGTCAATTGAATGTTGAGTCATCCAAAGCTGATTATTTGCAAAGCAAGTTGAATATTCTTCCTTCATTGAACGTATCGGCAAACCAAAATACGAGTTGGGGTAGATCACTAGACAGGTCAACTTATCAATATTCAAATCAAAAAATCGGCCAATTTTATGGTTCCGTAAACTCAAGTATCTCCCTGTTTAGCGGTTTTCAAAAAATCAATACTGTCAGACAACAGGAATTTGCTTATCTGGCTCAGAAATACAACTCAGACAATATCAGAGATAATATTGCACTGAACATTGCTGCGGCCTATTTACAGATTCTATATAATATTGAACAGGTTAAAAATGCCGAACGTCAATTACAGACCTCTGAAGATCAGGTTAATATGACCAAAAAAGAGGTTGAGGTTGGTACAGTAGCCAAAGGAAGTCTGCTTGATGTTGAAGCACAGGCTGCGAGCGACAAGGTTAAACTGGTCAGCGCCCAGAACCAGCTGATGCTCGCCTATCTGGATCTGATGCAAATGCTGGATCTGAAAGCCAGTACAAAGTTTGACATTGTTAAACCTGATTTACAAATCACAAGAAAACCCAGTTTACTTCCTGTCGAGAATATTTACAACAAAGCGGTGACCATCATGCCGGAAATCAAATATGCAGAATATTATGTGAAATCTGCTGACAGATCACTGGCCATTGCCAAAGGAAGCAGAAGTCCTTCATTAAGTCTTTCTTCTTCTTATGGGAACAACTATTCGAACCAAATTACTAATCAGGATGGATCTCTTAAACCTTTCTGGGACCAGCTTAAAGATAACGGAAGTATCAATCTTGGTTTTAGTCTTTCCATACCCATTTTTAATGGTTTTCAAACTGAAACAGCCATTAAAAAATCTAAAATCAACCTGCAAAATGCACAGCTGAATCTGGTAGCTCAGAAAAATACTCTACGTAAAAATATTGAACAGGCCTATACAGATGCACTTGCCTCGTATCAAACTTATGTGGCCGATATGAAATCGGTAGCCTCTTTGGAAGAAGCATTCAAATATGCACAGGAGAAATTCAATGTGGGTATGTTGAGCGCTACAGATTATAATGTGTCGAAAAATAATTACTACAATGCATTGTCTACTCTGACATCTGCTAAGTACGATTATATTTTCAAGACTAAGATTCTGGATTTTTATCTGGGAAAGAGTCTTGATTTAAATGATATGGGTGTTGTTAAACAGTAATTTGAAACTTGTACATAATACATAAAAGGAAATTACGGCATTCCTCGCAGACAAAACCTGCGGGGAATTTAGCTTTTAACAAACAAGTGTGTTCTTAAATTTTAAACTACACAAATCGAACAAGATAATTCTTTAATTTCGCCATAAATATAAATCGTAAGATTATGAGAAAATCCGGTAAAAAATACCTGCTCATTTCTGTCATTGCAGTTGTATTGATCATTATTATCGTACTGGTCATAAAGAAAAGCAAATCACAAGAAGGCCAGAAAGTTACAGTTGAAAAAGTAGAAAAAAGAACTCTTATTCAAACTGTTTCTGCCAACGGACAGATAGAGCCGGCTGTAAATGTAAAAATCAGCCCCTATATTTCCGGAGAAGTAGTGAGCCTTTATGTAAAAGAAGGAGACTACGTTACCAAAGGTGAAAAACTGGCTAAGATTGACCCAAAGATTTACATTTCTGCTTATCAGCAAAACAAAGCTTCTGTTGAAACAGCTAAAGCCAACGAAGCCAATATGAAATCTAAACTGGCAGAGGCACAGGCACAATTTGTTAAAGCACAGCTGGATTTCAGCAGAAGCGAAAAATTATGGAAAAGTAATGTGATTTCTGCTTCTGATTATGATGCAGCCAAAGCAACTTTTTCTGTGGCCAAGTCAACAGTAACAGGTGCTCAAGAAAGCTATAAAGCCAGTCAGTACCAAGTTAAAAATGCCGAAGCTCAGATGCAGCAGGCAGAAGATAATTTAAACAGAACCACTATTTACGCTCCAAATAACGGAACGGTTTCGCAACTAAATGTAGAAGTTGGAGAACGGGTTACCGGAGCTTCCCAGTTTTCTTCGGGTACAGAAATTATGAGTATTGCTAATCTGGATGTAATGGAAGCAACCGTTGAAGTAAACGAAAATGATATTGTTCAGGTTGCTTTAAACGATACAGCAATTATTGAGGTGGATGCTTATCTGAACCATCCGTTTAAAGGAATTGTTACACAAATTGCTACATCAGCAAATACAACCGGGACAAGCGTGGATCAGGTAACTAATTTTGATGTAAAAATCAGAATCCTGAAATCCTCATATCAGGATTTAATCAAACCTAATAACCCCATTCCTTCTCCTTTCAGACCCGGCATGTCAGCTACCGTTGACATTCAGACACAGAGAGCTGATCAGGTTCTTTCGGTTCCGATTCAGGCAGTAACCACCCGTGCTCCTGAGAAAAAAGCCGAAATGCCCAACAGTGAAAAACGAGCCAGAGAAAAGCTGAATGAAAAGAAAACAGCTTCAGTTGATACAGAAGCTGCCAAAACCCAGGAATATGTTTTCCTTTACGACAACGGTATAGCCAAACTTCAGAAAGTTAAAACCGGTATTCAGAACAACATGTACATACAAATTCTGGACGGTGTAACAGAAGGACAAGAAGTGATCACTGCTCCCTACGAACTTGTATCAAAAAAACTGAAAAACGGAGATGAAGTAAAAAAAGTTTCACAAAAAGAACTTTTTAGTACTCGTTAGATTTGAGTTAAAAAACAAGATTTTGGCCTTAATATTAAGTATTGAAACCTCAACCAGAGTATGTTCCGTAGCACTTTCTCAAGATGGAATGCTATTGGCTATGGAGGAAAGTACTACTCAAAATTCACACGCCGAACAAATTACTGTATTTGCCGAAGGGGTATTATATAAAGCCGGAAAAAATTTCATTGATCTTGATGCCATAGCCGTAAGTAAAGGACCGGGTTCCTATACCGGACTTCGCATAGGAGTTTCTACAGCCAAAGGATTCTGTTATTCTCTGGACAAACCTTTAATCTCAGTAGGCACTTTGCCATCGCTGGCTTCGGGGATGATTCAGCAACTTGGTATGGAAGGCAGAAATCCTGAGGAATATTTATTCTGCCCAATGATAGATGCGCGGCGTATGGAAGTATATGCTGCAATTTACGACAACTCACTAATTGTTCAAAGAAGGGTACAAGCAGAAGTTATTGATGAAGAATCTTATTCAGAATTCCTTGTTAAAAAGCCTGTATTTTTTATCGGCGACGGTGCACCGAAGTGTCAGGAAATTCTGGGAAAAAATAAAAATGCATTGTTTACAGACGAACCTTTTCTACCCTCTGCCCGGTACATGATTCCCATTGCTGAAGAGAAATTCAAAAACAACGATTTTGAAGACGTAGCCTACTTTGAACCATTTTACCTTAAAGATTTTATTCCGGGGGTATCGCGTGTAAAAGGTTTAAAATAAAGATTCAAAATAAAAAAAGAGGTTCCAATTGAAACCTCTTTCTCTTTTTTATCAATTTATATTAACTGATCTTATCAAGGTGTACATCCATTTGCGGAAATGGAATGTTAATTCCCTGTTTTCCGGCATTCTTGTAATATTTCTCATTCAGATCAAAAAATACACCCCAGTAATCAGCAGCATTTACCCAAACACGGACCGTTAGATTTACTGAGCTATCGGCCAGTTCTGCAAGAGCAACAAAAGGCTCCGGATCTTTCAAAATCCTGCCATCTTCTGCAACAAGTTTCAGAATAAATGATTTAGCAGTGTCATAATCATCACCATAACCAATGCCAAAAGTCCAATCCACACGCCGATTGGCCTGGGTACTAAAGTTCGTTATTGAACCATTGGAGAGGCCTCCGTTAGGAACCAGAATAGTTTTATTGTCGGGAGATGTTAATACGGTAACAAAAACATGAATTTCTTTCACTACACCACTGTATCCCTGGGCTGTAATAAAATCACCAACTTTAAATGGTTTAAACAAAAGAATCATTACTCCACCGGCAAAATTCTGAAGTGTTCCTGATAAAGCCATACCCACAGCCAAACCTGCAGCACCTAAAATTGCTATAAAGGAAGTCATCTGAACTCCGGCCATTCCCATAACACTAATGATAAGCAGAACCTTTAAAAGGATACTAATGATACTTTTCAGAAAAGAAGAAAGTGAAGGATCAACACTACTCTTATCCATAAGCTTGTGTGAGGCTTTTGTCAACAACTTAATGACCCACAAACCCAGAAGTAAAACAACAATTGCGCCCAGCAACCTGAGTCCGTATTGTGTACTGAAATCAAGAACTTTTTCCCATAATCCGGAGGCGTTCTTTGTTAAACCATCCAAAGTATCCATAATTTTTAATTTTTTTTTTAATACTAATTCTATTTACTGTCCGATTAAAAATCTCAATGTAAAACCACCACTTGAAGAAGCATTTAAAAATTGTGTAGAAATATACGGATTATTTTTATTCCAATTAAAATATGCTCTCAATTGTAAACTCTGACTCAACATATAGTCGGCAGCGAAGTTTACATTATATTGTTTTGAACCAGATGAAACCTGATTATTGTTTTCATCAATTCTTCTGAGTATGGTTTTATTATCCTGAACACCTATGTCGAGTTTCAGATTTAAGTCAGTATTGTACTTTTTAGTAGGTTTGCCCGAAAAATTGGCAACAGAAAACTTAAGACCTTTCAGGCGATAACTCAGTCCCACAACCACTTCCTTTCCGTCAATTTCGGTAATCTGGTTATTGATAAAGCTCAAAACAATATTTCTCGACTTTTTATACTCCAGTCTTCCACCCAGACTGTTCTTAAGGGTAAAATCTATACCTATTAACGGGCTGAACTGTTCGTAAAATGAAACCTGACCTAAATCGTATTGGCTGATGAAATTATTGCTATTGTCGTAATATTTGCCTATATTATTTGTGTCATAATTTAAATTGGTAGCCCATGAATTGATGCTTAAAATTGAACTATAACCATGCGTAATATTAAGACTTCTGAAAATTTTAGCAATGGGTTTAATCCGGGTAAGTCCGTTAAAGGAAATTCTCCAGTTCGGGAAAGGAATGAGCGGAAACGTTCTGCCCACGTCAATTCCATTAGCACTTTGGCCTGAATAGGCAGCCAGAAAAGCATAATACATTACCTGCTGTTGTGTGGAAGTATAGCCCAAAGGATATTGAGCCCCTGCCACACTATCAAAAACATACTGTCCTGACCATGACGGATTACCTCTGGCGAGTCTTTCGGCTACCACCGGACGGAGTAACTTGAATTGCTCAAAGGCAGCAGAAATATTATCAGAATTATTCTTTTCAAAGAATGTCTTGATAAAGGGATAAGTAATACTGAAGTTTCCGGCAGCCTGGCCCGAGAAGTCCGTGAAGCTTTGACTTTCGGGATAGTATCTGAAATAAGAGGTATAATTATTGGCAAAAATTCTGTTCCCGTCAATGTCAATAGTTATGGCATTTAAAATATTTCCGTTGACCTTATACGATAACTGATCAGTATATTTTTTAACGTATGCCTGGTTCAACGTTGTATCATAGGTTAACCATCCATTCCGGGCTGCTGTATAACGAATATCTTTCTGGCTTCCCAACACAAATCCCAACCCCGGTGCATTCATGGAAGTATTCATTCCCAACACATTGGGTACAGGCATAAATCCAGGCAACTGTGTACCATCTGATTTACGATAAACGAAGCTGGCATTCTTAAACATCATCAGGAACTTAAAAATACCATCCACAATTTTATTTCCGCTTTTTTGTGCTTCAACTTTCTTCTGGTTGCCCGGTTTTCTTGCCAAAGGATTACCCATAGGAGGTCCCCCGGGACCACTTTGCCTGTTGTTAACACTTGAATTAATTCTTTTCAGGAAGGGTATTTTATTGTACAATTTTACCAGATCAACTCCACCGTTTACCTGAATATTCCGGGCATTCTCAATTGTACTTCCAAGTCGTTGTTGCACATCATACGATGATGAGTTCCAATTATATTGCCCCTGATAACTGGCCGTCAGATTTGTCCAGTCAGTAAGTGGAAGTTTGGATAATGGAACCTGATACGATAACTGCACCGAATGGTTATAATTTTGTAAGGTTCCCATACTTCCTATCTGATCCCAGATCTGACGTTTATATTCTTCCCATTCCTGTGTATCCCTATCAGGATAAATTTGAGGTTCACGAATATATGCATTAGCACCGGCAACAAAGTCCAAAGTAAGAGAAGATGAAAAATCATACTTCATGGTATAGTTCCTGGTCCACGTCCAAGAACGTTTGTAAGTCGGATAAGTAATAATATCTCCTTCACTCTTATCGCGGTACAACCGACGGTTAAACAACCTGTGCATATTGGTTTGGAAGGAAAGTACCTTGGGGAACAAATTAAAATTAAAATCTTTCAACCATTGCAACCAGGGAGAATTCATTTTCTTATCCTTGGCAAAAGGCCTGATTGGTTTTGGCTGACGGCTGTAATTATATGACAGACCTCCCTGGTAATTCAAAAGATTGTCTGACTTGATATCAATATTACGATGAAAGATTTGTGAATAAGCAAATGAAACATTGAAATTTGATAAATCATAAATTCTTGTTTTACCCTGTTTTCCAGGACGAACCACTCTGTTTTTATGCACATTCATCAAATTGACATTTGTCCTTCGGGTATAGTCAACAACCATATTCCATATCGAATCACGCTCAGCTTTCGTAGCATAAGTACTTAAATCGTCTTTAAGTTTGACATCAGGGTTAAGCGGATTGTATTTTGGAACAATAAGTCCTTTGCCATAATCCACATGCAAAGGAATGGTAAGCCCTGCTTTCTTGGGCAGCATTTTGCCTAAATCCAGATCAGTGGCAACAGTATAATTGGTGTTATTATCCTGCGAAATTTCATTGATGTGCTGATCAAGGCTTCCAAAACCGGCAGATTTAAACGTACCACTGGCCGAAATTCTTCCCAAATCAGCAAGATTAGCATCCAATCGCCCCGTAGCTGCCCATCCTGAAGTTTTGTTGTAATCAGTAAGGCGTAACTCATCGAGCCAGACGATAGCACTCTTGGGTTGACCGTCATCATTAAGCGAGGTTCCTATTCTTTTAGGGTTAATTACCCCTATAAGAACGCCCCGAACATCACCCAGATTCGGGTTCCCAACCACAGTAATTTTATTGGCCCCGTCGTATTCAGAGTAAGGTGAAAACAATGTAACATTGGAATTAGCCTGGCGCATTTCAACATTACGATCCTGCTTTACCTGAACCAGCTTTTCCAGATCAATATCCATTTGATTGGCAACCGGCCAAATAGCATCCGGATTTGCAGAAGAGGTATACCATGGAGTTAGCTCAAGCGGAATCTCATATTGATAATAATTTTGTGTAAAATCGGAACCCACGCGAATGAAAACGTGCAAATCTCCATTCTTAATATCTTCATTGGCATACAGTTTTTCACCATGCACAAACATCTGGAGTTTCTTGTACTGTCTGAAATCATAGGCTACATTTTTATATGCCGCACGTGCATCTCCGTCTGCCAGATTTTCAACAGTATATTCCAGCGACTGCTCATTAAGCTTAACGTAATTGGTGGTTCCGTAATTTATTTCTCTTTGTATACCCGGAGGAATAACATAAGGCACAGGGGTACGATTGGCATTTTCTTCCAGGTTAACGGTAGAAATCACAAAATGAGTATTATCTGAATTATCGCTGGTAAGGTATTCATTTTGCGGAAGCAACGATTCCTGATACTGTCGCCAGTCGCCCCTTACCAGATCAAAAGTAGCAAAACGACAAACAATAGGTTTTTTAAAGCCTTTCATAAACACACGCATGAAGCGAATAGATTGGAAATCGCTGATATTTCCCACCACTTTATTAGGAATCCGGACGGGTATTTTAAACTGGTACCACTTTACGCTGGTTGTTTCGCCATTGGGCAAACGAATATTTGCTGCCTGATGAATATCAGTAATATAATTTTCTCCCACCTGCATTTGGGTCGGATCCAAATCAACTTTGTACTGATAATAACGTTCCGTTTCGTTCAGTGTATTATCGTTATTGATATCTTCCTTGTTAGGCAAATTGGTAGCCGACGTATTGTAACCTTCAGTCGTCTGAGCCGCAGTTGGTGAATTTCCTTCCGATTCGTTGTATTTTTTGTACCGTTCGGTTATGCTTGAATATAGCGGATTATTATCATAATCTGTTCCGCGGTAATAATGATAGTCGTCAGATGAAGGGTCTTTCAATGCATTTACATACGCTTCAGAATTTGAACCGAACTTATTCCTGATCAAATCAAGATACTGATTGGCAAAGAAATTTTCTTCAGCAGTATCGCTCAAGCCGTCATATCCAACATCCTGAAAAGGCCTTGATCCGGCAATATTACTGAAAGATTCCGTCAGCGACTGCTGGCTGGGAACCCTTCCCCAGATTGTTGTATCCACATTTTGAACCGTTGCAGAGGTAGGTAGTCCGTTTTCATAACTCTTGCGACCGTCGCGAAGCAGATCTTCCGAAACATCACCCAAATCAATATATAACTCGCCACTGTTGGTGTTGTCATCTGTAAACGGATCCATCATCCAGAACTCAATATACTGGATGTTGGCGGCATCAAAATCTGTAGTTTCCAAACTTCGCATCATACCCCCCCACCGTGTTTCGGGCTGATCGAGAGAACCATCTGAGGCAATCCCGGCAGAATACGGTCCGGGATTAACATCATAGTTATACGGTCCTTTCTCCGATGGGAAAAATGCAAGGTTCAGAACCGGAATATTGGTTGGAACCCCGTTAGGAATATCCTTGTTGGGAAATACTTCTGTTTCGAGTACCTGGCGGGTAGAATTTTTTGATATTTCATCCTTGGTAACATTGGGTGGTCTGTAGCCTCCGCGAACATCATAAAACAAAGTAGGATCAATGATATACCAGGCAAAAACAGCTCGGTTCTTACCATAATCAAGACCCGAACCTGAAGTTGACTCAGGAAATAAGCCAGGCTGACCCTGTGGTGTACTGGCCAGAAACCATGAATTAACATTAGTAAGATCGATGGTTGACTTGGCTCCCTCAAAGTCATCAATATAGCTGGTTCCTGTTTTACCAATCACTTTGGAATGCCCCGGGAAAAACTGGGCAAACTCACCGTTAAATACCACTTTGGAAGGAACAGTGGGTGAAACTCCGGGAAACCTTGAAACCAGTTTGGTCAGCCAGCGTGAATCTTTTGAATAAGCAAAATCCATTCCCCAAATTGTGTTGGAAACAGGGTCCTGACCATAGTTTATCTTTTGTGTCAGCGGTCGTTCATGTAAATTCATCAGGGTGGCTCCCATCTGAAAATAGGGATTAAAAACATGGTTCACATGAAAACCCATCATGGTTTTTTGTTGCAGGTTAAACATGGAATTATTTTCGAGCGAAACATTAATCGGCGTTCCGGAATTTAATATTCCCTGATTCAAAATATTTACTCTTCCCAAAGTGTAGTCAACCGTATAATCCACATTTTCTACCAAAGGAACTCCACCGGCTGTTACTTTTACCGAACCCGGAGGAACATTCATGGCATTTAAACTAATTTCCGAACCTGAAGACTGAGATTTATAATATCCTTCCAGAATGTATTTATTTTTATCGGCATATTGCTGCGCTGTAGATTTGGTTGTGGTATACAACGAATCATAAGCATATTTGTCAGCCAGTTGCGGATCGTTGGGAAAAATAGAATCGTGGACAAAACTGCCAAACGGTTCCAAAACAGGAAAATACAAACGGCCGTTGCTCGCCTGAAAGGTTCCGCCTTTGGTCTCGGCTCCATCAATAAAATCGAAAAAGCCATCGCCTCCGGGAACAGGGTTTAACTGAGAATCGAGGTTATCCAGGTCAAACAAATGAATAAGCGGAATACCTTTAACCTTATCACTTCCTTCGGTAAAATATCCGGTAGGCACTCCCTGATTGTTTCCCGAATACAAAATATTCAATACAAAATCTGAGCTTTGAACCTGATAAGCGCCGATAGAATAAACGTTTTTCATCATCAGGTTCCACATGGGCATATGGGTATTCAGCGAATTGCTCTTCAGCAGCTTAACAACAAGATCGTTAGGAGAATTAATTCCCTGATCTGAAAATTCACCCACCTGATAAACCCCGGGTTTACCAATCACAGTGTACTGAAATGCAACAGCAAGCACCTGATCTCTGTTTAGTGTTGTGTTGAGAGAGATAAAACCAAGCTTTGTATTAACAGTATACTCGGAAGAGTTTAAACGACGCGCACTCTCAACCTTAACAAAATCTTCACCCGATGTTAAATATCCTGTTTGCCCGATATTAAAAGGATCGCCTGTAAGATAAGTTGTTACCGTATTAATATTGCGAATCTGTGCGGTATCAATGCGAGTCAAAAGATTGTTAGAATTATTACTTGGAATCAGGCCAGAAACATTGGGTTGAATCTTATCGTTAAAAATCTCTGATGCTTTTCCTTCACCCAAATCGGTAAAAGCCACAATATTTCTGTTGTTGTTACTCGGGGGACCGATATTGGTAACCCAGACTTCAATTTTTGTAATGTTAATATCAGAACTCACAATGGGCAAAGTGCTGAGTGCTTTTTCATACCGATCACGAAAATACTGGCTCAGGAAAAAATGCTTGTTTTCCTCATAATCAAGCGGGGTCAGATTAAAACTATTCTGTTGAGCCCCGTTCTGAACCGTAATATTTTTGGTTTCGCTTTGCTGTTGCGAGAAAATACCCGTTATGGTTGTTTTTCCAAACTGTAGTTCTGTTTTTACACCAAACAAACTTTGTGCTCCCTGAATCAGGGTAGAATTTAGCGGCATACTTACATTACCGGCCTCGATTGATTTAATAATATCATCTTCCTTTCCGGTATATTTCAGCTTCAGCGTGTTCTCAAAGTTAAATGCTGATTCGGTATTGTAATTTGCCCGAAAAGAAAGTTTATCACCAATCTGAGCCGCCACGTTCATTTGAATCTTTTCGTTGAAATCAAAATTCGTGGAACGCCTTTGTCGTGTATCCAACTGCGGATCGTCACGGTAATTCGACAACACACCAAAACTCACCTCTGCAGATCCCTGTGGTCTGATGTTGATCGTATTGCTACCAAAAATCTGCTCAAAAGCCTTTCCTTTAATGTAAAGCTTGGGAATAAGCTGGGTTCCGTTTGCCGTTCCTCTGGTTGCAGCCTTTTGTTGCCAGTATTTCTGAATACTTTCTGTAGACTGATATTGCTGATACTCATCAAAGTTCATGATCACCGGTGTACGGTAATCAAAATCTCCGACAGTAGTAACAAACTTATAGGTATTGGTAACCGGATCGTACACAATCTTACGTGTAATATTTTTTGGCAGTTTGAGATACAACGGACTGTTGGTAATAGTATCTAAAGACGGAATTCCGGTAAGGTCGTAAAAAGGAAACAGAAGTTTTGGTTTCAGAGAATCGGAAACGGCGGGTACACTTTGTGCTTGTAGCGTTGACAATGCAAAGAACATCAACACTAACCCAATCGTAAATCTACAAATGTGTATACGTTTTCGACTCAATTTATCATTCATTAAACCAACAAAAAGCGGCTTCTACATTACTTTTAAAGCCTCCTTAATCAGTTCTTCAACACTTGCCGGTGTTTTTTCTTTTAAAATTTTGTCCAGAACCCTGGACGCAGCAAGTCTGTTGAAACCCAATATCAGTAAACCAGATAACGCTTCATCTTTAATAGTATTGTGGGAAACAGCCAGATTATCGGACTTTATTCCTTCTTTTACAACCTTATCTTTAAGATCTACCACAATACGCTGTGCTGTTTTTGCACCAATTCCCTTTACGCTTTGCAAACGGCCGGCATTTCCCGAAGCAATGGCATCATAAGCTTCTTCGCTCGAAAGCGATGACAACACCAAACGGGCAGTGTTTGCCCCTACTCCGGAAACAGAAATCAATGCCCTGAACAAAATCCGTTCGTCATCATCGGCAAAACCATAAAGTAGATGAGCATCTTCGCGCACAATAAAATGTACAAACAACCGCACCGATTCCTGGTCCTTAATTTTTGTGAATGTATTGAGTGTTATATGAATCAGATATCCGATTCCTCCATTCTCAATTATTACGTGAGTAGGACTTTTGTCTGTAATTTTTCCGGAAATAAATTCGTACATGGGAACTGGCTTATTACAGCACAAAGATTGTAAAAAAATGTTAAAATGCCAAAGCTTGATAGCAAGCTTTAAATATCATTTTAAATGAAGAAATTTCAGTACAATTTTATTTTACAGATGAAATTTTAGTATCGATAAATGTATAATCCTGTTCCGCAAAGTTCACATGAGAATACAACATCTTAAATTGAACCTGCTTATTATTCAGAATTGTAAATTTGTATTTATCGGTTTTACCCGACTCTTTATGATGTTCATAAAATATATCATCACTGACCCACCAAGTTCCGGTTTCTCTCCACTTATAAACCTTTCCATTTTTAGTCGCTTTGAAGTTCAAAATAAAAGTACCATCCTTTTTTCTTGTCATCTTCCATTCTTTTTTTACTTCTTCCATTTGATTGCCTGTTTCTGATCCAATCCAGACCCCCACAAGTTTTTTGTTAATTTGCTTACCGTCAGGTAAACTTTTAATAGATGAACAGGAGTACAACACCAACATTGAGATAATCAATATTGAAATAATTGATTTTTCTTTTTTCATGATTTTATGTTTTGCACGAATTTATTCTCACTAAAACCTCAACCTCAAAGCAATCGGTGTCATCTCCAGCTTTGTATTCTTTCCGAGTTTTACCTCTTTATATTTTGGAATTAATCCTCCTACAATTGTAGCCGCTCCGGCACCAATAAAAATAGATCTGCCAATACCATACCACCACTCCTGACCATCTCTTACTGTGGTTATATTATACAAAACAGAGCCAACAACACCTCCAGCTAATCCTTCCAACCAGTAACTCCCGTCTCTTTTTTCAAGTTTTGAATAAACCCCCAGGTTTTCTGATACCTTATTTCCACGAGCATCAACATAGTTTAATGTATTGCTGCTCAAATCAAGTGTAACATTTTGCAACTTATAAACATTGCCGTTTTTTTGTATAACCTTAAGTTCATTATAAGTTTGAGCATAAGTAAACACACTGATTAGTAAAAAGGTGAAAAGTAAAATTGTTGTTTTCATATTTAAAATTTTATTAATAATACTCTAATTACATTAGATTCCACCCGAATAAAACAAAATCATAGTTACAAAACGTTTTATGAATCAATTTATGGTTACCGGGCTTTCATTTCGGAACATAAAATTAAATAAATATTGAGTACAGGTCTTTAAGAAAAGCTAATTTAGAATTAGTTTATGTTTCCCTGTTATTATCTGATCCAAAACCCTAGTCAAACAGGAAAATGATTATCTCATGCAAAAAAACAAGGCTTTCGGCTTGAATTCTTAAATCATCATCATAAACTTTTCAATTTATGCTGATAAAATGACAAAACCATAGCTATGGTTTTTATTTTTCATACCTATTGTTTTTAAAAACGATACCTGTGAAAATTACATTTTATCATTAAGAAATAATGAATTTATGCTTAAAAGAAATGAGCTTGATGTCAAGAAAATTTTTCAGAGATACTAACTAAATAATTTAACGATAGTTTTTTTTATTCCATCCACATCCATGTTGCACTCTTTATACAAGGTTTCTTTATCGCCATGATCGATGAATTTATCGGGAATTCCTATAGACTGCAGCAATCCGCTCCACCCTTTTTGAATAGCCAATGAAGAAACAACTGAAGCCAGCCCACCGGATAAAACCCCATCTTCTATGGTAAGAATTTTATCAAAATTTTCAAACACAAACGAAATAAGTTCGTCATCTATTGGTTTTAAATACCTTAAATCAAAAACTGCTGCAGAAACGTTTTCATTTTCCAACTGCCTGCAGGCTTCCAAAGCAAAATTTCCAGGTTGCCCCAAGCTCAACACAGCCACCTCTTTTCCTTCTTTAATTTGTCTTCCTTTACCTATTTCAAATTTTTGAAAAGGCTGTTGCCATTGATTGGTACCCATAAACCCGTAACCGCGTGGATAACGAATAACAAAAGGTGACTCATTCTGCAACTGAGCTGTAAACATTAAATTGCGCAGCTCCACTTCATCCATTGGAGCTGAAACAACCATATTAGGGATACTGTTCAAAAAAGCCAAATCAAATACCCCCTGATGAGTTGCTCCGTCTGAGCCAACAAGTCCAGCCCTGTCCAAACCAAAAACAACAGGCAAATTCTGCAATGCCACATCATGAATCACCTGGTCATACGCCCGCTGCAAAAAAGTTGAGTAAATAGTACAAAACGGCACATATCCTTCAGTAGCCAGCCCTGCAGAAAAAGTAACGGCATGTTGTTCAGCTATGCCTACATCAAAAACCCGATCAGGAAATTCATCCCTCATGTATATCAAAGCCGAACCTGTAGGCATTGCTGGGGTAACTGCAACCAATTTATCATTTTGTCGGGCTAATTCCAGTAAGGTTTTACCGTACACTTCCTGATAAGTAACCCTGTTTTCTTTGTCTTTTGCCAATAATGCCCCTGTGTTTCTGTCGAACCTTCCGGGCGCATGATACAGAGTTTGTTGTTTTTCCGCCTCTTCAAAACCCTTTCCCTTGGTAGTAACAATATGAAGCAATCTGGGGCCTTCTAACTTTTTCATTTCTTCTAATACAGCAACTAATAATTGCACATCATTGCCATCGATTGGTCCAATATAAGTAAAATGAAAGGCTTCAAAAAGGTTACTGCTTCGTAAAAATGAACTCTTGCTTTTTTTCAGAGCTTCCTGCCTGCGACGGTTGCTTTTTTGAATACGCTTCTTCAAATCATCCAGTTCAAAAACTTTTTCGGAAGCCATCCCGGCAAGGTAATTTTTAATCACACCTGCATTTTCATCAATGGAAATGCCATTGTCATTCAAAATCAACAGTATGTTGGCATTGGAATCGCCCACATTATTTAAACCTTCCAAAGCCATTCCACCCGTCATGGCACCATCACCAATCACTGCAATATGATGCCGGTCTGTCTCACCTTTCAATACAGAGGCCATCGCCATTCCCAAAGCAGCTGAAACAGATGTGGAAGCATGACCCGTTCCGAATGTATCATAAACACTTTCCTTACGGGAAGGAAAACCACTGATACCACCATACTGTCTTAACGTATGGAAAACATCCCTTCGTCCGGTCAATATTTTATGCGGATAAGCCTGATGCCCCACATCCCAAATTAAACGATCATAGGGAGTATTGAAAACATAATGCAAAGCAATAGACAGCTCCACCACACCCAAACTGGACCCCAGATGCCCCGGATGAACGGAAGTAACATCCAGAATAAAGTCGCGCAATTCGGCAGCCAGCAAATCTAATTGATCCAAACGTAACTTTTTCAAGTCGTCGGGACTATTGATCGTGGCCAACAACGGACCGGGTTTCAGTTCATTATTTTTCATTGGGCAAAAATAACAAAATACAAGTCTTCCGGTTCACAAACGAAAGCAACTTAGCTTTCCAATATACAGTTGATCCTATTATATAATAACTACATCAAAAAACACTTTTTTCTGTTGTTTCAGCGATACATAAGATGTGCTATCTTTGCAAAAATTTTTAATCAAATATCAATGCAGCATTTAAGTGAACAGGAACAGGTAAGACGTAATGCACTGGAGGAACTGAAGAAACTAGGGATTAACCCTTACCCTCAGGCTGAATATAAAACAAACGCTTACGCTGCCGATGTATTGGAACAGTTTCCGAAAAACAATAATCTGTTTCAGGAAGTGTGCATGGCAGGACGGATCATGAGCCGCAGAATTATGGGCGCCGCTTCTTTTGCAGAAATCAAAGATTCTACAGGCAGAATTCAATTGTATATAAAGCGCGATGAAATTTGCCCCGAAGAGGATAAAACCCTGTACAATACTGTTTTTAAACGCTTGCTTGATATCGGAGATTTTATCGGTATCAAAGGTTATGTGTTCACCACACAAATGGGTGAAATTACTGTTCATGTTACAGAACTCACTGTTTTAGCTAAATCGCTTCGCCCCTTACCCGTCGTTAAAGAAAAAGACGGTGTTGTTTATGATGCATTTTCCGACCCTGACCAACGTTACCGTCAGCGCTACGTTGATTTGATTGTCAACGACAAAGTAAAAGATATCTTTGTTAGAAGAGCCATGGTATTGCGATCCATGCGCGAATTTCTGAACGAAAAAGGCTATCTGGAAGTTGAAACTCCTATTTTGCAATCTATTCCGGGAGGTGCTGCTGCCCGTCCTTTCATCACCCATCATAATGCACTGGACATGCCGCTGTATTTGCGTATTGCCAATGAATTGTATTTGAAGCGACTGATTGTTGGAGGATATGAAGGAGTTTATGAATTTGCCAAAGATTTCCGTAACGAAGGAATGGACCGCTTCCACAACCCTGAGTTCACCCAGATGGAAATGTATGTTGCCTATAAAGATTATTTCTGGATGATGGAAACCACCGAACAGATGGTGGAAAAAATTGTTAAGGACCTTTACGGAACCACAAAAGTTCAAGTGGGTAAAAACCTAATTGACTTTACGGCACCTTTCAAACGAATCAGTATTCTGGATTCAATAAAAGAACACACCGGTATAGATGTAAGCCAGATGGATGAAGCCGCTTTGCGCGAAACCTGTAAAAAGCTGGATGTTGAAACAGACGAAACCATGGGTAAAGGAAAACTAATTGATGAAATCTTCGGTGAAAAATGTGAAGGCAAATACATTCAGCCTACTTTCATTACTGACTATCCCGTGGAAATGTCGCCGTTGTGTAAACGCCACCGCGACAATCCTGAACTCACCGAGCGTTTTGAATTGATGGTGAACGGAAAAGAATTGGCCAATGCTTATACAGAATTGAACGATCCTATAGATCAGCGTTTACGTTTTGAAGAACAAGTTCGTTTGGCAGAAAAAGGAGACGATGAAGCGATGTACATCGATTACGATTTCCTTAGAGCATTGGAATATGGTATGCCTCCAACCTCAGGAATGGGAATCGGGATTGACCGTTTGGTGATGCTTTTAACGAACCAGGCTTCTATTCAGGAAGTTTTATTCTTCCCTCAAATGCGTCCAGAAAAACCAGCTAAGGTTTATGGCCCGAAAGATTTTGTTGCTATCGGCGTTCCTGAAATATGGAGCGAAGTAATTATGGAAGCAGGGTTTTCAAAACCCGATGACCTGGCAGAAGCCAAGCCTACACTGATACAACAGAACCTCAACGGTATGAGGAAAAAGAAAAAACTTGATATTCCAGCAATTCAACTCGATGAAATCGAAAACTGGATTGCCAATTTGAAAAAATAAAAAAAAGCCCTGAATACAGGGCTTTTTTTATACACCTCACCATCCAAGTTATCAAAAATTCGTTGTTGATTTCTTGTGGATTTCATGAAGTAACTTTACAGGATTATACTTATTTTTAGATGTTGAGAATAGTGTTTATTCATCTGCCTAATTCTTTGATTTATGAAAAATTTTAACCTAATCCTGATTGCCTTTTTTGCAGGTTTGTTTTGGGTTCTTATTCCTGATACAAGCTTTGCACAAACCACCTCTTCTTCAAAACCGGATTCATACTGGTATCTCAACCTGAATGGCGGCCCCAGCCTGTTTTTTGGTGATATAAAAGAGAAGAAAATTTTCCCTGCAACCGTAAATGGTGTAAGCGAATGGAGATTCGGAGGAGGACTTATGGCAGGATGGCAGATTTCACCTGTTTTCGGATTACGAGGTCAGGGGCTTTATGGTCAGCTTTCTGGAGTAAAGAGTTCTGCCAATGAATATTTTCAGGCAGATTATATCGAATTTAACCTGAACACAACAATAAGTATTAACAATTTAATCAGTGGATACAAACCCGGAAGAAAGTGGGATGTTTATCTCATGGCAGGGATAGGGGTCACTAACTACAACTCAACATCATATAATCTTACCAATAATTCAATTATTGCACGCAGAGGTTATGGTTATGGTAAAGGAATAGGCGGGAGAACACTTGAAGGAATAGCAATGGGAGGACTGGGTTTCAGTTATAAGATCAGCAACCACATTAGCCTGCAACTGGAAACAGCCAACCGAATTATGAATTCTGACGCTATGGATACCTGGGAAAAGAATTTTAAATACGATATCTATAACTATACTTCCTTAGGAATTACTTTCCGGTTTGGCAAAAAACATATGAAATCCCAGACTGGTGTTAAGAATACTCAAACTATACCTTTACTGGAAACTCAGCCACAAAACAAACCAAAACCACAGGTTCAGACCAGCACCCTGGTTACACCGCCAGTTCGTCCCGATACCGTTCAGCAGAAACCGGTTCAGAACCAAATGGTAACACATCCAAATACGCAACCCGAACCGGTTCGCACTATTCTTCCTGTAAAACCTATTCTGGAATACAGGGTTCAGATCAGAGCCAAATACGGACAACCCATTTCGGTTGATTACCTGAGTAAGAAATATAATATACCTGCTGCACAAATCAGAATGAACATGCATAACGGGTATTATATCTACACTGTTGGCTCTTATGATACATACAACCAGGCCAGAGCACGCAGAGATATTCTAAGGGAAAGAAACGGTATTTACGATGCCTTTGTTGTAGCTTTTAAGAATGGGTACCGATTAGATAAACTACCCCCTAATCCTTAAAAAATTAATAGTACCATAAAATATTACAATACCTATAATCGTTTGAGAAGCATAAAATAAATCTTCATGGGCAAAAATCTTTTTGATTATAACAGCGAAACTGATAAATTACCTCAGAACATTACGATACTGATTATTATCGCCTCAGTTATTGCAGCTGTTTACCTTTCTTTTGTTGTTGTGTAAAAGAACACGGTTATATCCGTTGTATTAAAAATGATTTTTCATAGTCATGTGGATGATTTATATTATTTTTGAAGACTTAAAATGATCAATATCATGAACGTTTTATATTTACAACAAGCCGGTTGGCCTGGAACTCCTGAGATTATACTCATTGTTATAGTACTCTTATTGCTATTTGGCGGAAAAAAAATTCCGGAACTCATGCGGGGCTTAGGAAAAGGAATAAAAGAATTCAAAGACGGGGTGAATGATTTAGACAAAGAGAATTCCGCTTCTAAGAAAGAATCGGAAGAAGAAAAAAAGAAAGACTAAAACGTTTTTGACATATTATTGGTTCGCACTCTTTGGCACTGACCAAACTGAACCTAATTTCTTATCATAGTATTATCCGGGGATTTAAAAAATGAGATTGAACAAAAGCTATTTGCTATTACTTACCATAGGATTTGTATTCGGAAACCTTTCAGCACAAGATACATTAAAACCTAAATTACCTGACACAACCGTTCAGGTATCTGCTGATACAACACAAATGGACACACTGAAGGCCGATACTATTCATTTGATCGACGACTTGCCGTCAACCAATGACTCTATCCAGTTGCCTTCCAAATTAAGCTCGTTGAACAAACTGAACGACAGCATTCAGAAAACAACCTACTTTAACGGACACAAGCTTATTCAGGACTCTCCTATTGTTGAGAACCTGGATAGTCTGGCTTATGTAAAATATTATGAAAAAGAATACCTGATTCTCGATACAAACCTTAGAAAACAGAGTGCCCAAACTTATTCTTCGGTTATTCCGACTTTTCCCGATTCTGTTTATGCTAAGCGGATAGCTGCCTTAAATATTGAAACTCCGTTTGAATTTGTTTACAACAAGCAGGTGAAAGCTTTTATCGATCTTTATGCGATAAGGAAAAGAAGACTTACCGAAAAAGTTCTGGGACTTGCCAAGATTTATTTCCCCATGATTGAAGAAGAACTCGACAAGTATAACCTTCCTTTGGAAATAAAATATCTTGCCGTTGTTGAATCTGCTTTAAACCCGGCTGCAGGATCACCAAAAGGGGCCAAGGGTTTGTGGCAATTCATGTACGGAACCGGAAAAGTCTATGGTCTTAAAGTATCATCAATGGTAGATGATCGTTATGATCCGTACAAATCAACTGTTGCGGCTTGTAAGCACCTAAAGGACTTGTATGACATATACGGACAATGGTCATTAGCGCTGGCCGCTTATAATTCAGGAGTTGGAAATGTGAACCGTGCTATTCGCCGAGCCGGTGGAACCAAAAATTACTGGGCTATCTGGCCTTATTTACCCAGAGAAACAAGAGGTTATGTTCCTGCTTTCATTGCCGTTAACTATATTATGCACTATGCGGCTGAGCACAATCTGCACGCCATGACACCCGGTATCTTTTTCTACGATATCGATACCGTAACCGTTCACAATGTACTTTCATTTGACCAGCTACATGAAATGTTGGGAATACCTGCTGATGAATTAAAATTTCTGAACCCCGAATTTAAAATGGGTATTATTCCTGCTGTTGATGGGAGAACCTACACTTTAAGAATTCCCCGTCAGTTTACCGACGAATTCCTGAATAATGAAGATGCTTTGTATGCCTTTAAAACCAAAGAAGGAATTGCCCACGACAAACTGATGGCAGAAATCAAGAAAGCAGGCAACAGGCAAATCCATATCGTTCGATCCGGAGAGAACCTGGGTTCAATCGCCAGAAAATATCATGTTTATGTTCGTCAGTTAAAAAGCTGGAACCGTCTCAGGAACAGCAGAATTTATGTCGGGCAGAAATTGGTGCTTTTTGGAAGTGCAGAAAATCCATTTGCAAATGAGTCGGAACCCATCAGCAGATCGAAAAACAAAACAACGCACATCATTCAAAAAGGTGAAAACCTGGGATTGCTTGCTAAAAGATACAAATGTTCCATTACCGACTTAAAAGAATGGAACGGACTGAAGAATAATATCATTTACCCGGGGCAAAAAATTTATGTATATAAACCCAACGATAAAGTGGTAGCCACTTTAAAGGACAAAAAATATATCTATCATATTGTAAAACCAGGCGATACGTTGTGGGATATTGCACAAGAATACGATGGGGTAACTGTTGCACAAATTAAAAAGCTTAACCGCATACATAATGCACAGAAATTAAGGCCCGGTCAAAAAATTAAGATTGCAACCGTCAGTTAATTCAATTTATCTTTAAATTTATTGCTCATAATAAGTTCTCTATCCTGACGTTTATAAGTATGTATCAGATGTAAAAAGCTACATCATTAAATTTACAATCATGAAATCTAAACTGATCTTTACTGTATTGGCCGGAATTTTTTTTACAACATTTGGCTTAACCTCATGTAATAATCAAAACAGCAGTTCGGGCTCATACAAGCCCAGCTCTATGGGAAGCACTGCTGAACTTCTTGTTGTTTTGCAGAATGAACAACAATGGGACAATCCAATTGGAACAACTATCAAGAAATATTTTGCTGCCGATCAGTTTGGGATGCCACAGGCAGAACCCATTTTCAAACTCATGCACCTGAAACAAGACCTTTTTAACGACAGCTTCCAAAAAGAAAGAAATATTTTTATCGTAAATATTGATCCTAAGGTTAAACAGGCTTCCATCCAGGTCAGAAGAAATGTTTGGGCTTCACCACAACTCGTTTTTACCCTCACCGCACCTGACATAGAGTCTTTTGTAAAGGAATTGAGTAACCGATACGAATATTTCATTGATAAATACATGGAATCGGAACGGAACCGTATTCTGGATGTTTACCGAACCACGCTAAACAACAAGGTAATTCAGAGCATCAGCACCCAGTTTGACTTTACTATGGATGTTCCGGCAGGATATTATGTAGCCGTAACCAAACCAGGTTTTATGTGGTTACGCCACGAGGCTTCCATGTACAGTCAGGGTATCCTCATTATTTCGCTGCCCTATACCGACACCACACAGTTTGCCAGAGATAATGTTCTGGATAGGATTCAGAAATTTGAACGCATGTATGTACCGGGGCCAACAAAAGGTTCATACATGACTCTGGATCGTGAGTTTGTGATTCCCAGAATGACATTGGTTCATGATTTCCCAGCTTCATATACAGAAGAAATCAGAGGCTTGTGGAAGGTTGAAAACGACTTTATGGGCGGACCTTTTGTGAGCTATACTTTCCTGAACCCAAAAAACAATCAGATTGTAACTTTGTTTGGATACGTTTACGAACCCAACAAAAACAAACGTGATTTGCTTCTTCAGGTTGAATCGGTTCTTTACTCAACAGACTTTGGTAAGAAGCTGAAACAATAATTTCTCTTTTCATTTTATTGAGTCTTGAAAACGGTATTTTTCCAAAAGGGAAGATGCCGTTTTCTTTTAATTTTTTTCTATTTTTCGGAATAAAACGAGCTTCTTTCTTGTCTATAGATAAAATTATTTGGAAAAAACACTGTCAAAATATACTGAAGATATTGAACTAGTTGCACGTGCAAAAAACGGTGACCTGACTGCCTTTGAAGAAATTGTAAAAAAATACAAATCAATGATGGCCAAAGTTACTATTGGAATGTTGGGCAATAGAGAAGATGCAGAAGACGTTGGGCAGGATGCCTTCATAAGGTTCTATCATTCAATGCATCAATACAATGCTGAAGCAAGCCTGAGTACTTATCTCACACGAATTGCCATCAACCTCTCTATCAACGAGCTCAAAAAAAGACAGTCAAAGAAATGGTTGTCGCTGGAGTCGAAACATGAACAATTTCACACCGATGAAATTTCATATAAACAACGCGACGAAAAAGAAATTGTTGACAAAGCACTCGAACAACTTGAAACAAAATACAAAAGTGTTGTTGTACTCAGATTAATGCAGGGGTTCTCTACAAAAGAAACCGCTGAAATTTTAAACCTTCCTTTGGGAACCGTTTTATCGCGGCTCTCCAGAGGACAGGAAAAACTAAAAGAAATTATTACGAAAATGGAAAGATAATACCGGAGCCATGAAAACAAAAAATAAGAAACTAAAAAAACTACTATACAAATCGTTTGATTTGGAACTTGGCGATCAGGAACATAAATTCCTGACTAACGCTTTAGCTACAAATAAAAAATTATCAGAAGAAAAAGAATTTGTTTCCAGATTACGAAATCAACTTGCAGAACATCCGACCACATTTTCAACAAATTTTGAACACAACCTGATGATTAAACTTAATGAAAGTTTAAGTCTTCAGAAAATATTCACTATCAAACCCACATTCAGAGCCGTAGCTCTGTCGGGGGTTGCTGCTATAATTGCTTTATTAATCAGTGTATATTTTATTGACGGAAGCCTGAGCCTGGACAGCCTGATGGGCATCAACGGATATAATACTGATATTGGAATACTGTCATTTTTCTAACTATTCAATCATGAACAACAAAACAAAATATTTACTATCCCTGGTTGCCGTCCTTTTAATTGGCGTTTTTCTGGGATTTCTTATCAATGGCCGACTGGTAAAAGCCCGGGTAGAACGCTTGCAGGAATCTTTTACTGAACAGGGGTTCAGATATGAATTCATGCGAACCTTAAATCCATCTCCTGAACAAATGGAAAAAATCAGACCCATATTAATGGATTACGGCATGAGAAACCGAGAAAATATGATTCAATACCGCTTGAACCAACAGGATTTAATGATTCACTTACAAAACGAACTGTTACCCTATCTCAATAAAAATCAAATAAACAGGATGCAAAATATGAGAAATCGTTGGGACAGACGTTTTAGAAGACCTGACAGGTTCCATAGACAACATGACAACAGCAGAATGGGTCCTGGAAGAATGATGATGCCCGGTCCTCCTGCTAACGAAACAGATCGTTAAAATTAGCATCGCATCGCCTAAGCCTCTGACAACAAGATTTCAGTAATTTACGCACAGAGATACACCCTATTATTTTTACCTTTGCAGGTCAAAACATATCATCTAATTCTACTTAATAATGGAAAGAGACCAGAAAATATTTGACCTGATTCGTCAGGAAAAAGAACGCCAGATGCACGGCATAGAGCTCATTGCTTCTGAAAACTTTGTCAGCGACCAGGTATTGGAAGCCATGGGTTCAGTAATGACCAATAAATACGCAGAAGGTTATCCGGGAAAAAGATATTACGGCGGTTGTGAAATTGTGGATCAGTCGGAACAACTGGCTATTGATCGTGCCCGCGAATTGTTTAATGCTGAATATGCAAACGTTCAGCCCCACTCCGGAGCTCAGGCCAACATGGCTGTTTTAATGACGGTTTTAAATCCCGGGGATACTTTTATGGGATTGGACCTGTCACATGGCGGTCACTTGTCGCACGGATCATCGGTTAACTCTTCAGGAATTCTTTACAGACCGGTTGCTTACAAAGTAAAAGAAAAAACCGGAACGGTAGATTATGACGAAATGGAAGCACTGGCTAAAAAAGAAAAACCAAAACTGATTATTGCAGGGGCTTCTGCCTATTCACGCGACTGGGACTACGAAAGAATGCGTGATATTGCTGACGAAGTGGGCGCACTTTTAATGGCTGACATTGCTCACCCTGCCGGACTTATTGCGAAAGGGTTATTAAATGATCCTATTGATTATTGTCATTTTGTAACAACAACAACCCATAAAACCTTAAGAGGCCCCAGGGGCGGTATGATTCTGATGGGACAGGATTTTGAAAATCCTTTTGGTTTGAAGACACCTAAAGGCGAAACTAAAATGATGTCGGCTTTATTGAACTCTGCTGTTTTTCCGGGAATACAAGGCGGGCCTCTGGAACATGTTATTGCAGCTAAAGCTGTTGCCTTTGGCGAAGCCCTTTCTGATGAGTACTTCAACTACATGATGCAGGTGAAGAAAAATGCTGAAGTAATGTCCAAAGCATTTATTAACAGAGGCTATCACGTAATTTCTGAAGGAACCGACAACCACCTGATGTTAATTGACCTCAGAGGAAAATTCCCTGAAATTACCGGTAAACTGGTTGAAAACACTCTGGTAAAAGCTGATATCACTGTTAATAAAAACATGGTGCCTTTCGACAGTCGTTCACCTTTCCAAACCAGTGGCTTACGGGTTGGAACACCGGCCATCACCACACGAGGTTTAAAAGAAGAGCAAATGGAACCCATTGTAGAACTCATTGACGAGGTTATCAGTAATATTGAAAGTGAAAGCGTGCTGAATTCAGTTAAGAAACGGGTTAATGATATGATGAGTCAGTTCCCGCTTTTTGCATAAAATACATTCATGAACATAAAAAAGGGGATGCAATTGCATCCCCTTTTTTATGTTCAATCATCAATACATTAACTTAGTGGGTACAATCCTATAAATTATATGTACCTTAGAAGGTTTATTAACCTTGATGATCATGAAAACAAGACTCTTAATCTTTTCATTTTTGGGAATTGTGTTTTCTTTTCTGGTATTACGCCAGGCTGACAGCAAACTACAAAACGGAAAAACAGAATTTGGTATAATCAGCTTTGAGCTTGCAAAAAGTGCCGTTAACTCAAACGCAATAATCAATTACTGGAAAAAAAACAACACACTCAATGTAGCCGCTTTCAGCCTTGGTTTTGATTACCTTTTTATGTTGTTTTATGCCTTGTTCCTGGCTTTGTGGGTAAAGCTGGTAAAGGATAAACTTCACAATAAGTTCCTGTCAACTCTCGCCAGCATTGCAATAGTTTTTTTTATTACTGCTGCATTATCCGATGCTGTTGAAAATTACTTTCTATTGAAGATTATTTTCGATTCAGCAGCATCAGAAATTAACGCTTTGATCGCATTTTATGCTGCATCACTTAAGTTCGTTCTATTAGGAGTCGGGCTGATATATACTTTGGTAGTTTGGATTACAAGAAAGTTTGTTGTCTTTTAATTGAAGTAGATTTAACAATTTATTAATTTTTCTTTATAATAGTTTTTGCTAACTTTAATTCCATTCATTTGAGCAATGAAAACAGTCTATTTCATAAGACATGCTAAATCATCGTGGGAAAACCCGGAACTCCCCGATCACAGAAGGGATTTGCTTGAAACGGGAATCAAAAGAACCCAAAAAATTTCTCAATGGTTGATGAATATAAAACAAATAGCTCCCGAACTTTTTATCAGCAGCCCGGCAACAAGAGCTTATAAAACAGCATCAATCATAGCTTCATATTTTTCCTATCCTGCTGATAAAATTGTTGTAACTCCTACACTGTATCCGGGTTCACCGGAACATATAATGGAAACACTTTATGCTTTACCAAATTCAATTAATCAGGTTGTAATAGTAGCACATAATCCTGTTCTGACAGAGCTGGTTAATTCATTTCTTGAATCTGACAAAAGAATCTTCAATTTCCCCACCTCAGCTGTTGCTGCAGTAAGGTTCGAAACTAATGAATGGGAAAAAATAGATTTATCAAATAACCATGTGGATTTTCTGATCACACCAAAAAACATCAGATCAACAAAATAGCTAATCTTCTATTTCGGAAAGCATATTCAGATAATTAACATACCTGAATTCAGGAATAACACTCTCCTCAACTGCCTTCCTGACTGCGCATCCGGGTTCACTAACATGCAGACAATTATTGAACCGGCATTGATCCATATATTCTCTCATTTCAGGAAAACGCTGACCCAGCTCTGTCTTTTCAAAAGCAACCAAACCAAACTCTTTGATTCCCGGAGTATCAATAACAAAGCCTCCAAATGACAAGGGAAACATCTCTGCGAAGGTTGTTGTATGTGTACCTTTGTGATGATAATCCGATATATTACCTTCTTTCAGATCCAATGATCCATCCAAAACATTAATGAGAGCTGACTTACCAACCCCCGAATGTCCGGAAAGTAAACTGGTTCTACCCTTAAGTACAGACCTAAATTGTTCTAGATTAATATTCTCCTTAGCAGAAGTAAAAAGAACATGATATCCTGCCTGTGTATACGACTTACTGTAAAAATCCAGAATTTCTTTATGATCAGCATCATAAAGATCATACTTATTAAAAACAATAATGGACGGAATATGATATGCTTCAGCAGTAACCAAAAGACGATCGATAAATCCGGTGGAAGTTCTGGGTTTCTCCAAAGAAGCAATTAATACCATCTGATCCACATTGGCAGCAATAATATGTGTTGCTTTGGAAAGTTTAGTGGCTCTTCGTATGAGATGATTATTTCTGTTATGGATATTTTTTATCAGTCCGGTTTCTCCATCAGGAAGCATTTCAAAATCTACTACATCTCCTACAGCAATTGGATTAGTATTTCTAATACCCTCGATTTTAAAACGACCTTTGAGTTTGCACAAAACCAAAGATCCGTCATCGGATACCACAACATACCAGCTACCTGTTGAACGAAATACTTTTCCTGTATACAATCGGCTCATGGAAAATTATAGTGCTTTTTTACATCAGAAAGTATATTCCAAGTGCAGTTTAAACCTTTTTTAAAAGTAACAAAATCTCCTGCAACTACCCTGTATTTCTCAGGGCCAGCTGCAATTTCAACTTCACCTTCAATAATCCAGCATTCCTCATTAGCATCATAACTCCAGGAAAAAACCGAAACCTCCTTTTTCCAAACGGGCCATTCCGAAACCCTCTTATCCAAAAGCTGTTCACTATTTATCTTTTGTATGATAACCTGACTCATTGTTATATCTATATTACTTTTATATAAAATATTTTGTAAATTTACAACTATTATTACTTTTACTATCAAAAACTAACCATTAAGCGTAACTATGAACTTCTTTGCACTACTTTCCGTATTGTTCGGACCAGTTATGGTCGGATTATTCATTATTTATCTTCGCAACAGATTCAAGGTTAAAACACTGAAAAACATATACAATGCCGTGTTGTGGGGTTTACTTCCTGCTTTTTTGGTAGTAATTATTCATTTTGCCTTTGAAATAAGTAGATTCCAAATTACTTCCAGTATTAAAACAACTTTGTTTTATGTTTTTATTTCCATTGCTTTTGGTGCAGAATTCGGAAAATTTATACCCGTTCGTTTTAGCCTGTACAATCTAAAAACCTTTGATAGCCCAACAGCAGGAATTATTTATTCATCATTTGTTAGCCTTACTTACTCATCAATTGTTGTTATTTTGAGTGTTGTTGGTTTTTTTGGAAACTATCTGGGTGAGAACCAGACACTATTTCTCTGGACTTATCCGCTGGCTAATTTATTTTTAGGTATTATCCAAGGGTTTTTCATTGGTATGCACAAAGTAAAACGTACCGCACTGGTTGACGAAGTTACAGGTTTAGGTATGGCAACCGGATTACACATGGTGTTTTACTTCAGCTTACTTGCCAATGACCATCTTTTGTATACTGTAACATCGGTTGGATTAATTTTAGTTGGATACTCATTAGTCAGAAAGTCAATTTCAATTCCTGTCAGAACCTATTAAGCATTAATCAAGTACTTTATACTGTTTTCCGGGAAGAACCTGTAACCTTCCTTTAAGCTCCAAATTAAGCAATGTACCGGCTACCACTGAGGGCTGCATACCTGATTTCATCATTATAAGATCCAAACCAAGTCCTCCTGACTGTTTGATCAATTCTATCAATAGTAGTTCTTCCTCGTTAAGTTCACTAAAAAGTTGCGTTTGCTTAGGCTGAACTTTATTTTCCCACCCCATGATATACGAAATATCATCGGCTGTTTGAACCAAAACCGCACGATTAGTTTTGATCAGGTTATTACACCCTTTGGAAAAATGATCGTTTAGTCTTCCCGGAACAGCAAAAACATCTCTGTTATATGAATTGGCTAACTCAGCTGTGATCATTGCCCCGCCTTTAACACCCGATTCCACAACAATTAAGGCATCACACATGCCGGAAACAATTCTGTTTCTCTGAGGAAAGTGTTCGCGATCGGGCTTTGTTTTGGATAGAAACTCTGTTAGTAATCCCCCGTTATTACTCATTTCCATTGCCAACTTCTTGTTCTGATCGGGATAAATCAAATCCAAACCATGACCTAAAACACCAACAGTCGGAATATCGAGATCTACAGATATTTGATGGGCACAACTGTCAATACCATAAGCCAAACCACTCACTACCAAAATATTGCTTTCTTTCAGCCCTTCTATCAGTTCATTACAATACCTTCTTCCATAAGATGATGCTTTTCTGGTTCCCACAACAGCCACTATACGCCGATGGTTCAAATTCGCTTTACCTTTATAATATAACATTAGAGGATGGTCGTAACAGTTCAGGAGCCGTTGGGGAAAATCAGGATCTTCATAATACAAAGCAGTGATATTATTTTGCTCCATAAAATTAATTTCTTCTTCTGCCCTATGAAGTACATTTTGGTTTAAAATACTATTAACCGTAGCAGTGCCAATGCCGGGAATAGCCATTAATTCTTTTTTTGAAGATGCAAAAACCGCTTCTGCACTTCCACAATAATGAATAAGTTTTTTCCCGTTAACATCGCCTATACCCGGTATAAGAGTAAGTGCTATCTGATAAAGTAAAGAGGTTTCCATAAAACAAATTTAATAATTTGAAATAGACAACAATACTTTGAAAATGAATTTTTTATCGGTTATAAAAATAGCTTTCAACTTTCTGTTGTTGGAAACTCTGTTGATTTTCACTTTTTAAGGCCTTTTTAAAAAGTTATTTTTGATAAAAACGAACGTCTATGCCGAGCCTTAAAAGAAGTATCGCGAAAAAAATTTTTGTACTTGACACTTCGGTGATTTTGTACAATCACAATGCCATCAATAATTTTGAAGAAAACGATGTGGCCATTCCTATCACTGTACTGGAAGAACTCGACAATTTTAAAAAAGGAAACGACAGCAAAAATTTCGAAGCCAGGGAGTTTATCCGGTTCATAGATAAAATTTCAGGTAAATCAACTATGACCCAATGGAGGAGACTTAACGGGCCAGAGAAAGGACGTTTCAGGGTCATAATGAATGAAAACAGCAGAAAAGATGCACGTACTGTTTTTGGCGATGACAAACCGGATCATAGAATATTAAATGCTGCACTGAAATTAAAAGAAGACCATCCAGATAAAAAAGTTATACTCGTCAGTAAAGACATTAATCTCAGGCTAAAAGCCAAGTCATTGAATCTTCAGGCAGAAGACTTTGAAACAGGGAAAATCAAAAACATAGATTCGCTTTATACCGGAAAAAGCACCATTAGTATTGACAACTCACTGATTGACAAGTTATACAATGATGGCTTTTTCGAGACTGAAGCCCTTGATATTGATGAACCTATACCCAATCAATACTTTATTTTAAAAGGAGACAAGGCCTCTGCGCTTGGATACTATAACCCCATTACAAAAAGAATAGAACGGGTTCAAAAGGAACCGGTATCTCGCATCTTACCAAGAAATGCTGAACAGGTTTTTGCCTTACATGCCATTTTGAATCCAGAAGTAAAACTGGTTACCTTACAAGGTGTTGCAGGAACTGGCAAAACGCTTCTCTCACTGGCCGGAGCATGGGAGCAAAGAAGACAATACAAACAGATTTATCTTGCACGCCCCATAGTCCCATTGAGCAACAAAGATATTGGATACCTTCCGGGAGATGTTTCATCAAAAATCAATCCTTATATGGAACCGCTATGGGATAACCTTAAGTTTATCCAAAACCAGTACGGAGAACAGGACAAAGAATACCACAGAATTACAGAAGCCATAGAAAAAGAAAAATTACTCATTACCCCGCTAACTTACATTCGTGGCAGAAGCATTTCCAATGTAATCTTCATCATTGACGAGGCACAAAACCTTACCCCACACGAAGTAAAAACAATTATTACCCGTGCTGGTGAGAACACAAAGATTATTTTGTCGGGAGACATTTATCAAATTGACACACCTTATCTGGATTCGCAATCAAACGGGCTCTCAGTGCTTATCGACAGACTGAAGCAAAGTCCCTTGTATGCACACATAAGACTGGAAAAAGGTGAACGTTCAGAACTCGCAAACCTGGCTAACGATATGCTTTAGCGTTTTAACTGCATTAAAGCGTTCCATACCATTAAACCGGTTCCGATCTCTATACTGTCTTCATCCACATTAAAATTGGGATGATGCAATCCTGCCCAAATACCTTTGGCAACATTTCCGGTTCCCAAACGATAAAAACACGCAGGCACCACCTGAGCATAACTGGCAAAATCTTCTGCTGTCATCCGTAAAGGCAATTCAACAACATTTTCCTCTCCCAGATACTCCCGTGCCGACTGAATTGCTGCTTCAGTTACATCAGCATCATTTTCAAGGAAAGGATATCCTTTATCAATAAAAACATCGCACTCGGTACCATTTGCGCGGGCAGTAAGTTCTGCCATCTCGGTTATTAGCCGATGCGCTTTTTTCCGCCACTCTTCGTCAAAAGTACGGAACGTACCCTGAATAATTACTTCTGACGGAATTACATTGGTAGCCCCATCTGCCTGAATTCGCCCAAAAGACAGCACAGAAGGGATAGCCGGATATGCTTTTCTGCTGACAATTTTTTGCAGTGCAACGATTATTTCTGCAGCTGACAGAACCGTATCATCAATCTTATCAGGCATGGCAGCATGCCCACCTTTACCTCTTACGGTTAAAGTAATTTCATCAGCAGAAGCCATATACATCCCCTTTCTAAACCCTACTTTACCCACTTCCAAATCAGGGTAAACATGCTGTCCCAACATTGAGTCGGGGCGTGGGTGATCCAAAACACCGGCCTCAATCATTTTTATAGCACCCCCCGGCAGTTTTTCCTCTGCCGGTTGAAAAATAAATTGCACTGTACCTTCAAAATTATCCTTCAACTCATTAATAATATGAACTGCTCCCATTAAACAAGTTGTGTGCACATCATGACCACAGGCATGCATTACACCCGGATTTAACGATTTATATGGAATATCATTTTGTTCAACAATAGGCAAAGCATCAATATCTGCCCGCAAGGCTACCAATTTTTTATCAGGATTTTTCCCTTTAATATACCCCACAATACCATGGCCTGCGACATTATCGTGATAAGAGATATTCCATTTCTTCAGATGTTCAGCTATATAAGCAGCTGTTTTTTCTTCCAGGAAACTCAGTTCGGGATAAGCATGAATATGTCGGCGAATTTTCAATAAATCATTACTGATCAATTTCGCCTTTTCTTTTATTTGTTCTTTTGAAATCAAATCTTTTAGCGCTAAAAAAGCAAAAATAAACATATTAACAATCTGATTGAAATGCCGTTTTAGAATTTAATACCTTTGCCGCATGGAAAGTAAACGTCAACAACGAATTCAAAAACTGCTGCAAAAAGATTTAGGTATCATTTTTCAGCAGGATTTTCCCATGATCATCAAAAATGCGATGGTAACGGTAACCAAAGTATACATAACACCCGATCTGGGTTTAGCTAAAGTATACCTGAGTATTTTTGCAACTGGTGGAAAAGAAGAGGTTTTGAAGGCCATTAAGAAACACACCAGTGAAATAAGAGGGAAACTGGGTAATCGGGTCAGACACCAATTAAGACAGGTTCCTGAACTTCATTTTTATGAAGACGATTCCTTAGATTATATTGAACACCTTGATGATTTATTAAACGAAGATCCAACCTCTATTTAATCCGATTTCTCTTTTATGCAATACGATCCGATCAAACGTAAATTGGGAGTTGTATTTAACCAGACTCCCGGACTCAGAAAACTATTTTATCGTTTACTTGATATTCTGTTGTTGCGTTCCTGGCACATCAGAAAAGCGTTCAAAGTATGGGAAAAAGAACAAAAAGAACCAGCACATATCCTTGATGCCGGTTCAGGATTTGGCCAATACGATTATTATATGGGGAAAAAACATCCCGAATGGAACATTAAAGGTATTGATGTAAAAGCTGAACAAATTGAGGATTGTAACGGATTTTTCCAGAAAATAAACTTCAATCATGTGCGATTTGAAGTAGCTGATTTAATAAAATTTACCGAACCGGAAACCTACGATATGGTGCTTTGTGTTGATGTAATGGAACACATTGAAGAAGACGTAAAGGTGCTTGAAAATTTCCAAAAATCTCTAAAAAAAGGAGGGATGCTGCTCATCTCAACTCCTTCTGATCAGGGGGGGTCTGATGTTCACCACGATCATGACCATGAAGAAGGAGAGAATCATTCTTTCATTGATGAACACGTTAGAGATGGCTATGGTATTGAAGAAATTAAAACCAAAATGCTGAATGCCGGATTTAGTAAAACAGAAGTCCATTATCAATATGGTCCTGCCGGAAGAAGAGCATGGAGGCTGAGTATGAAATACCCCATCATTATGTTGAATACCAGTTATCTGTTTTTTGTTATACTCCCGTTCTATTATATTATTACTTTTCCTTTTGTACTTATTTTGAACCTGATGGATGTTAAAGGAAAGCATAAAACCGGAACAGGCCTGATTGCCAAAGCCTGGAAATAACAAAACGCCTACTAAAAACGTAACTTGTGATAATCGTAGGTTTGATTATCGCGATATCTTTTAATTTGGGCTGCCAGCCTTATAAAGATTTCAAGATTATTCTTCTCAAGCCATTGTACAGCTTGTTTTTTACCCGATATTGCTTCTGCAAATACTATCAGAAAATCAAAACCAAATTTCCTGAGCCACAAAAAAGCTTCGGGTTGTTCATCAATTGCACCATCTAATGCGGCCAGTTCAGGAAACTTATTCTTCAGCAGCCAGTCTCTCGCCTCATAACTTCCTCTTATAGCACTACTCAGTGCTGCCAGTTCTGCATAATCATTCTGTAAAAGCCACTTTTGAAAAGCCCCGTCTTCTTCGGAAAAGGTTTCTCCAAAAGCAATCAATATTTTTGATGAATAATGCAACATGATAAAAAAAGGGTGTGCTCTTCAATCGGAACACACCCTCAATTTTAATTTTATTAATAACGATCGATACAATTCAGCTCTTCAAAAGCTCTCTTTAAACGGTCGCGCATTGTTTCTTCACCTGCACGGAGCCATTTACGAGGATCATAGTATTTTTTGTTTGGAGAATCTTCTCCTTCAGGATTTCCAATTTGTCCCTGTAGGTAATCATGATATTTTTTATCATAATTACGAATTCCATCCCAGAAAGCCCATTGAGTATCGGTATCGATATTCATTTTTACAACACCATAGCCCACAGCTTCTTTAATTTTTTCAGGTTCTGAACCCGAGCCACCATGAAATACAAAGTTTACTGGATTTTCAGCAGTATTGTGTTTTTCCTGAATAAACTTCTGAGAATTATGCAGAATAATGGGTTCCAAACGAACATTACCGGGTTTATAAACTCCATGAACATTACCAAAAGCAGCGGCAATAGTAAAGCGTTTACTTACTGACATCAGTTCTTCATATGCCTGGTTTACTTCTTCAGGCTGAGTATATAATTTTGAATCATCAACACCTGAATTGTCAACACCATCTTCTTCTCCACCTGTAATACCTAATTCTATTTCCAGAGTCATCCCCATTTTAGCCATACGGGTCAAAAATTTCTTCGAGATTTCCAGGTTTTCTTCCAAAGATTCCTCGGAAAGGTCAAGCATATGTGAACTGAACAAAGGCTTACCATGAGTTTCATAATACTTTTCACCTGCATCAAGCAAGCCTTCCACCCAGGGCAACAGTTTTTTTGCACAGTGGTCTGTGTGTAAAATTACAGGAATCCCATACATCTCGGCCATTTGATGAACATGCAATGCTCCGGCAATAGAACCTGCAATGGCAGCTTTCTCGTTTGCATTGGAAATTGCCTTTCCTGCGTAAAAAGCACCCCCACCATTAGAGAATTGTATAATAATGGGTGAGTTTACCTCGCGGGCTGCTTCCAAAGCAGCATTTACAGAGTCAGAACCCACAACATTAACAGCAGGAATCGCAAACCCTTCTTTCTTTGCAACCTCAAAAATGTATTGAACATCATCTCCGGAAACAACTCCGGGTTTAATTTTTTCTGAAATTTTTATTGACATAGTTTATGAATTTTATGATCGAAACACTCCTACAAAATTACTTAAAAAAGGGGACAGATTTGCACAATACAAATTGTTTACTAACTGGAAATCACCTAAATAATGTTAAGCTATTGAAACCTCTTTTGCAAACGTTTGAAACCTAATCTACTTTCTTATATTTTTTACTTTTCCTGTAAACATTTTTGATCCAAATGGGAAGAATAATAACACCTATAAACAGATAAGGATAATAAGAAATTAGTCTCCAAAAAATAGCTAATGTGGTTCCCCACGAAGCATCAGGAATAAAATCATGAAGAAAATCAGTAAAAATATACTCTGCAATTCCGCTACCTCCCGGAGTTGGGCTAATGAGTAAGATAATCCACATTGTTAGTTGGCGACCATAAATTAAAAACTGATCATAAAAATTCATGGATTTAACAAAAAAGGCCATCAACAGAAAATTAACCACCCAATAACGTCCAGTCCATGAAAATATAGTAGCCAACATACTTTTGATCCAATACCCTGGACCCTTTCCTTTTATTAGTTTTGAACTTCTGATCAGTTGATTGGCATATTTACGTGTCTGGAGTCTCCATTTTCGCAACACAGGAAATAAGAACACCCAAGACACAAATTTTTTAAATAAATATGGGTTCACAAAGAGAGCATAAGCCAAAAAAACCGTGTACAAAAAAATTATGCCATAACCCATATAAAAACCATAAATCAAATCAGCCATCTTTTTAGTATCCGGAGGAAAAATATTGTTGCCGTAGAAAAGATAAATTAATGGAACCATCACTATAAAAAACAACTCATCGAGAAAAATAGCAGTAAGTACAACGGCTGTGCTCTTTCCTACACTGATACCTTCTTTATAAAGAAAAAAAATGGCAGGTGCTGTACCGCCAACTACTGAAGGGGAAATTGCTGAGCTGAATTCCCACAGCATAATAATATTGAACGCTTGTTTCCAGGATAATTTTGAATCGGTCAGCACAATAATTCTGTACATATAGGCCACATCGCGCACAAACATCATCAGGAAAGCGATAAAAACAAACAGGATTGTATGACCTGTGAATTTTACAAAACTAAATGAATTAGGGTCAAAGTTTCTAAAAAGCAACCATGCGCTAACACCCAATCCAATAAATATGGGTAATAAAATACGGGATGGCTTAAGACTACTTACAATTTTATCCACTAAATATCTACGATTTAAATGATGAATGCAGTATCGATTATCTTTCTCAAGTATTAAACAAAGATACTCATCCTGAATCATATTGTCAATTTAATTAACAACTGCCGATTTGTCTTATTTAATTTAAATAAACTGTCATTTTGTCTTTACAAAAAATACATTTAGTCACAAAAATGGGCATGGTACATAATTTGAAATATAGCCATCAGAATATTAATAACAAAATTATAGGAGGATTTAACCATGAACTTAATCAGATTTAATCAGTATCCGATTTTTAACGATTTATTTGAAAATTTTGAAAGAAATTTCATCAACCAGGCAAACGAACTTAAAGGCGATATGCCTGCGGTGAATATCAACGAAGAAAATGACAGATTTATTTTGGAACTCGCAGCACCAGGATTGAACAAATCAGACTTTAAAATTAATCTGGACAATCAAGTGTTGACAATCTCATCTGCAAAGAAAGAAGAAAAGAATGAGAAAAACTACACAAGAAGAGAGTTTCTGTTCAATAGCTTTACCAGATCATTCACCCTTCCAAAGAATGTTGATTCAGAGAAAATCAGTGCTGACTATGAAAACGGGATCTTAAAACTACAACTTCCAAAGAAGGACCTGGAAACAAAAATCAGCAAACAAATTGAAATCAGATAAAATCTGACGAGCTGAAACAAAAAAAGCGGATCATACGATCCGCTTTTTTTGTTTATTAAAAGAATTATTTCTTACCTTTTCTGGTAGAATAATTAATCTTCAAAGCGTTAGATTTACGTAATTCCTGCTTTACATCAGTAACAATTCCCATCTTGGTATTTTGATCTACTTTCAATGCAAAAGTCAGTAAATTTCTATCAGATTCAGGACGAGCCTGGCGTTCTCGAGCTACAAATTCAGGAATTTGTTTTACTGATGCAAAAGCATCATTCAACTGGATTCTTGATTTAGAACCAAGACTTTTATTCACGGGTTCGCCAATATAAATATAACTTACCAACGATTTTTTCTCCAGTTTTTGAACCTGAGTTGCCTCCGGTAATTTAATGTGCACCAAAGGAGTAGTTTCACGCATATGTGTTGTTACCATAAAAAAGAACAACAACATAAAAATGATATCCGGCAATGAAGCTGTATTGATCTGCGCCTGACCACCCTTGGTTTTAGATGTTTTAAATTTCGCCATAATTACTGCCCTCCAACGTTTTCAGGTTCTGCCTCAGAAACACGAATCGGAACCAATTTATTGATTAAGTCTATCTTTTTCTGATTTACTAAATCTTTAAATGGAACACCATAATATCTCATTGATTCCTGATCCTTCATTTCATCAAAGGCTTTTGCCAAAGCATTCTGAACCTTTATATACATCTCATAGGAAGTTCCCCGGTCGTTTTTCAAAGACACAACTCCCTTGGTCATCATTACTTTTTTTCCTAATTCAGGAATATATTCTTCTTTGACCTCGGGGAAATTAGGATCATTTGGATGAAGTGCCATAAAATCTTCTACTCGCTGTGGTAGGTTTTCAACAGTAGCTGGCTTACCATTAACAAGCATTAAATCATGACTATTAATAAGGATCTTCAGAACATTACGATCCTTAACATCCACGTGTGTATCTTTATTCTTAACTGGCGGGGGCAGTATCCTTGTAATACCGATATCTGTATCCATGGTTGTAGTAACCAGGAAGAATATCAATAGCAGAAATGCGATATCCGCCATTGACCCGGCATTAATTTCTGGTGCTGCTCTTCTAGCCATAATAACTCTTATTTAAAAATTTTTACAATTGCTGAATATATAATAGCAACAACTGACAATCCAAGTACAAAATAGGTAGCATAAAGCCCCATACCTACCAAACGTGAAGTTTCAGCAGTGATATGATAAGTTTCAAGTTGTAGCGTTGTTAGCTGGTTAGTTGCAATTCCATAGGAAATAGCAAGGATTACCAGCAATGCAACAACACTGACTACCATTTTCATCAGGTTTTTGGGGTTCTTGATCATTGTGTAGATCGGAGCTACTAACAATACTATTATTGAGAAGTAAACAAAGATTTTACTAATGTTAATAAAGTTATTTGCACCAGATCCATATTCAGACCCTAAAGCCCCGCTGTAAAATAAGATTCCTGCTAACGCTGCAATAAACAACAGCCCGAACAGAACCCAGCGTGTTATATTTGCAATATTATCTTTCATAATAATTATTTTTTGTAGTGTTGAGCAACCAGGTCAAGGAATGAAATGGAAGTATCTTCCATATCACTTACTAAAGTATCAATTTTTGAAATGATATAGTTATAGAATACCTGGAGAATAACAGCTACAATCAAACCGAATACAGTGGTCAACAAAGCGATTTTAATACCACTGGCAACAACTGCAGGGCTAATATCACCGGCAACAGCAATATCGTCAAAAGCCTGGATCATACCGATAACGGTACCCATGAACCCTAACATAGGAGCCAAAGCGATAAACAATGAAATCCAGCTAACACCATTTTCCAAACGGCCCGTAACAACACTACCGTAAGCGATAATTGATTTTTCAACATCTTCCAATCCATTGTCGTAGCGGTTCAAACCTTCAGCAAAAATTGAAGCAACAGGACCGCGGGTATTTTTACAAATTTCTCTGGCAGCATTAACATCGCCTTTACCTAAAGCTTCTTCAACTTCTCTCAACAATTTCTTGGAGTTGATTGAAGCCATGCTTAAGTAAATAACACGTTCAATAGCAATTGCCAAACCAAAGATCAGGGTAAGTAAAATAATACCCATAAAACCAGGACCCCCTTCAATAAACTTTTCTTTCAGAACCTCGTGAAAAGTTTTGCTCTTTTCAGGAGCGGCTGCAGGAGTAGCAGCAACAGCAGTAGTATCTGTAGCTGTAGAGTCTTTAGCAACAGTACTAGAATCATTGGTTACAACAGTAGAACCAGTAGCAGCTGCATCCTGAGCGTAAACAGCACTAGAGAACCCAAAGGTCAACATTGCAGCAATGGAAATAAATGCAATTAATTTTTTCATGATAATTAAAAGTTGATTAAAACGATTTACAATTCCTCAAAGGCCACA
>JAFGXS010000067.1 GCA_016936505.1 Bacteroidales bacterium
GCACGGGCATAAGATTCTTCAACAGGATCAGGTTCAGGAACACAAAAACGGCACAATAAAGTAAAACTCTGCAACCAGTTTCTTCTTTCCTGAAGTTTTTCAAAGGCGCGGTGCAAATACCCTACTTCTGTACGGGCTTTGATAATAGTATCGCCTTCAACCTGCACTTTGACCATCATGTTACCGGTAATACCGGGGTGCTGAGGTCCTATATATAATGTTGTTGCTTTATCTCTCATTTTATCTAGAGTATTTTTTTGCAAAATCAGGAATTTCTTCACCGTCACGTCCGGAAATAGTTTCACGAACATCCTGTGCATCTTCACGTCCCGGTCGATTCCAGAATGTTTTTTCTGCATATTCTGCCGTATCAAAATCGCGGCGGAAAGGAGGAGGTCCCTGCCAGTCTTCCAGAATAAATTCATCAGGGGCTACAAGGCCGGTAAATTGAATACCAAACATTTCGCGGAATTCACGTTCGTAAGTATTAGCCTGACGCCAGATCATATCAATGTTATCCATTACTGGATTTTCTCTGTCAACGCGGGTTCTGACAAAAACCTTTACTTTATCAACCGGTGACCAAACAATGAAAACAAGCTCAAATTCGCCTTCTTCCAACCAGTCAACACAACTGATATGAGAAAGATGAATAAAGCCCATTTCTTCTTTCAGGTAAAACAAAATAGAAGGAATGGTTTCTTTTTTCACATGAAAATCCACTCGGTTATCGCTAAAATCGTTGCGTTCTTTTGCATCGGCAAAACTGGCTTTGATTCGCTGGATGATATTTTCTTTTAGTTCTTTCATAGTTTCTTCTTTTACCAGTTATATTCAGGCATTACCCAGTTAGGAATAATTCTTTTCTGGTTGGCGCGATACCATTCAAGGTTTTCCTTGTATTGTGCAGCACCATCGGCTCTACCTTCGGCAATACGTTTTTGCAGTTGGGCAAACCCGGAAAGAACAGCTTCAGGACGAGGCATACAACCATTAATATATACATCAACGGGCAGGTATTTATCCAGTACATTAATTGTATTGTACGAATCGTAATACATACCACCGTTAATGGTACAAGAACCAAAACCAATCACGTATTTGGGATCCTGCATTTGTTCATAAACACGGATCACACGTTTCAGTGTTTTAACTGTCAGGTAACCGGTGATTAATAACACGTCGGCCTGACGAGGGGTAGCAGCACCTCTTACTCCGAGCCGTTCAGCATCGTAACGTGAGGTCATGGTGGGTGGAATTTCTATAGCTCCGCATCCGGTTCCGTATGCCAACACCCAAATGGAGTGTTTTCTGGACCAGTTTTGGATATAATCCACTATTTTTTGTGAATGTTTATCGTTTATCATAACTATAATCTTTCCTTATTTTAAAATAACTGCCTGTATGATGGCCAGCAAGCCGAAAAATGTAGGCCAACCCCAGAACCAACGAACAGCCTGTTCGGTTCTGTAACGGGGTGATGTAATTCCATACAATACAGGAATCATGTACAATGCAAAAGTTTTGATGAGTAAAATAACCAGATTGGATGCTCCACCCATAAACAAGTCGATATATAAAGTCAGCTTGGCAAATGTAAATACTGAACCTGATGACATCATTACGAACAGGAACTTACCGCCGTTTTCTGAAACAGGACCTGAGGCCAGCTCAGTCGGGGCTCCAACAATATCAAAAGGAGAATAACGGAACATACCAAACATGGCCATCACAGCTGCAATAAACGCAAACGGTGAAGAAAACATCAACCAGGTTCCGGTTTGTGCCTGAGCATCCATTAAACCGGTAATTGAGGTGGTTTTATACTGAATCATCAGAGCAACCAATGCCATAACCCAGGGAATTTCAAATCCAACCATCTGGCTCAAACCACGGGTAACACCAATGGCTGAGTTGGGGTTTCCTGTTTGACCGGCTCCCAATGCCATACCCAACGGTCCAAAAGTCATGATATAGAGCAGGAAAATCAAATCTCCGTGAAAATTCAGATTAGGGAACCAGTTATTGCCTGACAAAACTGGAACAACCAACAAGGTCATTACTGAAGACACCATCAGGAAAGCGGGTCCCATCAGATGCATTACACCATGATGAATAGCGGTTTTTTTAGAGGCAAGCTTGAAGGCGTCAATAAAATTCTGATAAAAAGGAGGTCCTTTTCTGTTTTGAACCCTTGCCGTAATTTTACGGGTTAACCCGCCATAGGTCATGCCTACTACAAATGCCACAATAAAAGTGACTACCGCGCCTAGAATATTATACAATACTTCTTCCATGGATAGGTTTTTTAAAACAAAACATCTTTAAATAACAACACAATCACGATAAATACAACCACATAAACGGCGTAAGTTTGGGCATTTCCGGTATAAATCCTTCTCACAAAATCAAACAGCCCTTCCAAACCATTCGCAAATCCGGTATAATATTTATCCATCTGACGCCGCATAACAGGAGCAACTGCCCTCATAAACGGCTGCATAAATCCAACTGAGAAAGTCAGGTTTTCGTCTTCTTTTGGAACCTCACCTGACGAACTGATATCTTTGGTAGTTACATAACGGGTTCCTTTGTATCCTTTCCACAATACAAAAATGAGGAAGAAGATAAAAATACCCATAATAGAATATAAAATAGGCTGCAGTATTACATGGTCGCCCCAGCTGTTAAAGATGATTGATGTTTCCCAAAGGTGTTTGTAAGAATCTACATATCCCAGATCCATCAAACCATTATTAATAGGATTCAAAACAATACCGGGGAAGGTTCCCAGAACTACCATAAAGATTCCCATCAAAACCATAGGAACTACCATAGTAGCAGGAGCTTCTTTTACATGTGCCCATTCTTTTTCTTCCTGACCCAGGAAAAAGCCGAAGAGGAACTTATAACAGTACAAAAAGGCTGCGGTACTGGAGAAGAAGATTAAAATAACCAACAAATAATGGTCACTGGTAATCAACGACTCATACAACATCCATTTTCCAATAAAACCACCCAATGGAGGAATACCGGCCAACGCAATAATTCCCATCAAAGCAGCAAAGAAAGTCCAGGGCATTTTACGAATCAATCCGGTTACTTCGGTGAAGTTTGTTGTTCCGGTTTGTTTTTCGATAGCTCCGACAACCATAAACAAGGTTCCTTTAAACAAAGCGTGCATTACTGCCAAAAATAAACCTGCCATCATAGCCAGTTCAGTTCCGATAGAAACCCCGACAATGATGTATCCCAACTGAGCTACTGAAGAGTAGGCCAACAGTTTTTTGGCATCATCTTGCTTGATTGCCCACAAGGTTCCCATAGCTGCGGTAATACCACCCAGCCAGGCCAGCACTTCTCTGAACAAGATTCCCTGAGGCAAACGATTTACCATAGTAACCAGAATAATCACCATCCCGTAAACACCCATTTTTGAAAGTGCTCCGGAAAACAAACTGGTATAAGCCATAGGCGCATTGCTGTAAGCACCCGGTGCCCATACATGCAAAGGCATCATAGCTGCTTTTACTGCAAAAGCCAGAAGGAATAAAATGGGAATCCAGATTTGTAACTGAAGACTCATCTGACCGTAAGCCTGAATCATATCTTCAATAAAGAAGGTATGAGTAACCGAATGAACAATCACAATAGCCATCAGCATGGCATAAGCGCCAATAGCACTGAATACAAAATATTTAATTCCGATACGTTGAACATCGTTTCCACTGTAAATTACCATCAGGTAAGAAGACCAGGTCATGATTTCCCAGAAAATAAAGAAAGAAATCAAATCCTGGCTGATAACGATACCCAGCATAGACATAACACTCAAAACAAAGTTTAAGTAGAAGTAACCTCTGCGTTCTTTGCCTTTCATATAACCTACTGAATAAACAGCGGCCAGTGATCCAAGGCCCAAAACAATAAGAGAGAAAAGCCAGCCAAAATGGTTGACTCCCCAGAGAAGTGAAATACCTTCCAGCGAAAAAGGCATAGAGCTTCCGATACTTACACCGCTAAAAAACAAGTAAGTAGGAACCAAAACTGTTGCAAGAAAAAGGATGTCCTGAACTACAGAACTCAGCTTTCCGGCAAAATAGGTTAATACAGCTCCTCCGAGGAAAATAGCAAATATGATTGAAAATGTTTCCATGTTTTTCCGCTTAGAAGTTATTGTTTAATTGATAAAACATCATTGATATATTTTGTTTTATCCATCAGATCGGCCGATGCTTTATGAATTACACCGGTAATTACATCAGGATAAAAACCAATCACCAGAATAAGTGCGCCCAAAACAAGCATTGCAATCAATGCATTGAAAGTGGGTTTCTTGGCTTCTACACTTTCTTCTTTTTTGAAGAAATAAATACGGTTCACAACTCTTAAGTAATAAACCAACTCCACAACACTTACCATCAGAATCAAACTCATTACAAAGAGCATGTGACTGTCGGCAGCCGCGGTAAGAACCGAAAGTTTACTCCAGAAACCAGCAAACGGAGGCAGGCCCACAATAGCGAAAGCACCCAACGCAAACAAGAACGAAGTAATCGGTAAAAACTTGTGCATGCCGTTTACCTCAGCAATGGTTTTATCTTTTGAGTTGTACACCAGATAACTTCCCGAAAGGAAAAGCAGTGATTTAATGATGGCGTGGTTCAGCATCAGGAACAAGGCGGCAAAAACACCTTCTTTAGTACCGAAACCAAAAGCAACCAAAACTAAACCCATTTGCCCGATACTTGAATAAGCCAGCATTCTTTTCAGTTTTTCCTGACGAATAGCTGCAAACTCAGCAATAATCAGCGTAACCATACCGATGATAATCAGGAAATCGTAAGCACCTGAAATATCAAAGATGGTGTAGATGTAACGAATAATGGCATAAACAGAAGCTTTTACCACAATTCCTGCGAAGGCAGCACCCACCGGACCGGGAGCTTCAGCGTATGCATCGGGAGCCCATCCGTTGAGCGGGAAAATCTCGGCTTCGATACCCAGAGCTGTGATGAACAGGATCAGTGAAATTACTTTATAAGCAGGTTTCACCGTGTGAATCTTCGTTGCAATTTCGGCCATGTTCAAGGTTCCCAGCTGAGAATATAAAATCATGATGGCCAACAGCAGCAAGGTTGAAGCAATTGAACCCAGCATGAGGTACTTAAATGATGCCTCAGCACTGTCGCGTCCTGTGTAGAAAGCAGTCAGGGCATATCCTGAAATTCCGGTAATTTCAATAAATACAAACATGTTGAAAATATCACCGGTCAGCACAATACCCACAGCACCGGTAACCAACATCATTAATAACAGGAAGTATTTTTTTGCCGGTTCAAAACCAACGTTTCTTTTGAAACGATAGCTGTAAATCCAGACAATGAGTCCGAGGAAGACCATAAGTGTTACCAGAAATCCTGAAAAGGCACTAAACACCAGGTTGATACCAAACGGAGGAGCCCATCCGGCAATTACTTCCACAATCGGTCCGTTCACCAGCACATGGTTGAGCAGGTTCACACTAAGGACCATTAAGTATATCAGAACAAGGCCGGGTACAATTCTGACCAGTTCTTTCCAAATCATCCCGAGCAGCGGAATTAAAAAAGCCGCTAAAAGGGGAATCGCCACAAATAATACCGGAGTTCCTACCATTTTAAATTCTTTATTTCGTCAATATTTAATGTTCCGTGATGTCTGTATAACCGGATAACCAGCGATAAGGCAACGGCAGTAACACCAAAACCAATAACAATAGCGGTTAGCACCAAAGCCTGGGGAACCGGGTCCACCATAACTTTGTTGGTACCGTTTAAAAAGCCGTCAGAAAAAATAGGAGCTGTACCGCCTTTTAAATATCCGAGCGCTACAATCAGCAGGTTTAATCCGGATTCCATAACAGAAAGTCCGATAACCACTTTCAGCAGCGACTTTTTTACCAGGGCACCGTACAGGCCAATCAGCATCACCAGGATGGCTGTTCCGTACACGCCGTAGTCTAACAATTGAAATAATGAGCTATCCATTACTTTACTCCTTTTTCGTGTAACACTGTATAAATAACACCCGTCAATTCAGCAGCAACTTTAAAGCCGACAGCAATATAAATGATGGGGATCACACCACCGCTGAACAAATTGTTAAGAACACCTGTAGGCAGGAAGTTTTGGAGGAAAGTTCCACCGTTCATAAAACCAAGCAAACCTACACCGGCAAAAGTGATACCGGCAAGCGATTCAACAATAGACAACCATGTGTGGCTGACAGAGTAATTTTCATAAGCCAACAACATAAGCAAAAAGCCCGTGGCTATGATAACACCTCCCTGAAAACCACCACCAGGTGACAAGTGTCCGTGAATGAACACATAAACACCCAAAAGAATGACTGCGGGGAACAAAAGTTTGGAACCTGCCGTTACCACACTACTGGATGAGAACAGTACTGAACGGGCACCCACTTCGTGACGTTTTTTATATAATATACTACCTAAAGCCGTAACTGCCAAAAACAAAACGGTTACCTCACCCAGGGTATCAAAACCCCTGAAGTTTACTACAATACTTGTAACCGTATTGGATACATGCAGGTTTTCTACGGTTTCTTTCAGGTAAAAGTCTTTTACCCCGTTAACAAAGTGCGGATCTCCAAATCCGATATTGAAAAAGGTAATTGCCAGGTAAACGCCCAGTGTAGCCAGCAACAAGAATACGATTACTTTTTTCATTTTACTTCAGATTTAAAGTTGTCCTCATCATTTTCGAAACGAACCGTGTTACGAATAGTGATAAGGAAAATAATTGTAGTTAAAGCCACACCAATAGCAGCTTCAGTAAGAGCCACATCGGGAGCCTGCAATAAGTAGAACAAAATGGACAAAACAAGGCTGATAATTCCGGTAGCCAGGGTTGCATAAAGCAAATCTTTTTGGCTGATGGAATATATTGCTGCTGCAATCATCAGCAACAACAAAAATGCGATCAATACAAAGTAAATCATGATTTAACCTCCTTATCTTCTTGTTCAATTACTTCTCTGTAGGCATCCATATTTTCCTTATCATCACTCAGAATAACAGGAAAATGTTTTCTTTTATAGTTTGCCCGTGCCAATGCATGTGAACTGATAGGGTTCGAAAAAGCAATGAAAATGATAATGATCAAAGCTTTAAGCATCCAGGATGGTTCCAGGAAACCCACACCCAAAATCAAACTCATTGCACCCAGTGTAGTGGCCTTAGTACCGGCCTGCAGCCTGTTGTAAATATCGGGCATACGGTAAATTCCCAAACCTCCCAAAAAAAGGAATATGCTGCCGATAATTATAAATATACTGCCGATAATTTCCATGATGCTCATAACGCGCCCTCCAGATATCTAGCAATTACAATAACACCAATAAAACCAAGTACACCATATACCAGAGCTACGTCGATGTATATAAAGCGCTGGAATAAAAATCCCAGAAACACAAGCGCCGCAGTTCCAATAGTGGTGAGTGTATCCAAAGCAACAGTTCTGTCGCCGGCACTGGGACCTTTAATAAAGCGGATAAACGCTAACATTAAACCCAGAGCCATAAAAACCAATGCGATATAAATTATATAGGTCATGACTAAAAGATTTTTAACAGGACTTTTTCAAAGGATTCAGCAATTTCTGTGAATGCTTTTTCCGGGTCGGTTGTAGTAACATCAATCCAGTGAATATAAAAAGTATCATCAATTACATCGATGGTTAATGTACCCGGGGTAAGCGTAATGCTGTTTGCCAGCACCATTTTAGAATAGTTAGTGGTCAGCTTGGTTTTGAACTTTACCACACCAGGATTGATGGGTAAAGAAGGGGACAAAACCCTGCGGGCCACATCCAGATTTGCTTTTACCAAAGCGATCAGGAAGACCACAAAATAATAGAGCATCCAGAAAATGCGTACTGGCGACAACAGTTTCAGCGTACAGCAGGTAAACATGCTGATGCTCATGAGAGAAATAAACATTGTTACAATGGCTCCAATCACAACTTCCTGAACAGCAAAGGTGCTGGTGAACATAATCCATACCAACATCAGGAAAAACCAGTTGAGAATGAACCGCTGTAACTTGTCTGAAAAACTAATTGTTTGCATAAGTCACTTTTTTTCGCTTAGTCTAATTCGTATTTTTTGCTTTCGAAATAGCGCATAAACTGAACTCTTTCGTACTCGGCCGGATTAGGGCTGTTTTGCTGACTCATTTTGCCGCGGAAATCATCCAGTTTTTCAAAACCGTGTTTTTCCATCCAGGCTTTTACATCATTCAACATTGTTTCAACAGAGCTGATTCCGTTTTTGTACAGTGCAGAAACTGTTTGTACTGCAGTTGCACCGGCCAGAATTTCTTTTACCACAGAAGCGCCATCGTGAACACCGGTAGAAGCAATCAAATCACTGCTTACGCGACCGGCCATAATCGACATCCAACGCAAAGAAATAGCCAAATCAGAGGAGTGGCTCAATACATTGGATGGAACCACCTTGAATTCATCAATATCAAAATCGGGATGGAAGAAACGGTTGAATAAAACAACACCATCCACATTTTCTGACATTCTCTTTACAAAGGCAGCTAAATCGGCAAAGTGATAGCTCAACTTAACAGATACCGGAATTTTAATAGCAGACTTAATTTTCTTGATTGCATTCAGGTGAGCTTCTTCAACACTGGAGCATTCTTTTGAAAAATCAGAAGGCAAAGTAAACAGGTTTACTTCCAAAGCATCGGCTCCGGCTTCTTCAAGTTTCTTGGCAAAAAAGCTCCATTCCCATGAACTTACACAGTTGATACTGGCAATTACAGGAATGGTTAAAGCAGCTTTGGCCTCTTTGATCAACTCAAAATATTTTTTGATGTTGTCCTGCTTGATCTTGTAATCATAATAATCAAGAAAACGAACATCAGGAAACTCAGCATCTTTCTCTTTTTCAAGAATACTGCTGTACTCGTTGTAAATTTCTTCTTCAAAAATCGATTTCAGAACAACGGCACCGGCACCGCTGGCTTCGATTTTTTTCAGGTTTTCGACCGAAGCGGTCAGGCTTGAACTCCCCACTACGACGGGAGACTTTAATTTTAAGCCTAAATAACTAACTGACAAGTCCATAGCGCGTGTTTTTATGTTTAAAAACAATTGTTTTTTCTTAATTCGGGAGCAAAATTACTGAAATGAAAGTGATATTTAAATGTGTCCTATATGTGCACGGCTTATTTATTACAGATTTAAATAACAATATGATTGTGAACAACTTAACAACCGTTTTCACAACTCATTATATACACCTTAACCTAGTTGATTATCAGATTTTTGCCTATTTATTTTTATTGTTATTTTTTAGCAATAGAACTGCAATTGTTAATATTTTGAATTATTATAAATAAGATGATGGTATAGAAATATGTTCAAATGTCATTATGTAAAATTCAACAGAAACTAAACCACAGAATCGGAAACAAAAAATGCAGGTTGAATATTAGTTCAACCTGCATTTTGCATTATAATTCAGTTTTTTACTTTTTTAAATTAATCTTAAAACCCAAATTAAAATTAATGAGCCCTATGTATGTGGGGGCACTTGAGCCCATTAGCCCTGGTTTTGAGAAGAATATCAGTTTGGGTTCTGTTGAAAAGAACAAAAACATATTATCTGAAAATATTTTCCTGTCATATTCCAACAATAAACCCACACCAATTTTACTGTTTTCCCAGTATTTACTGTGGAACGCCTGCGAATCGGTCCCATTTACCAGCCGTTCTGTTCCCGATTCATCAAACTTAAAGTAATTCAGACTCATTTTGGGGCCAATAAACAATTCAGACTTTTGACTGTTTAAAACATTAAAGGAGTAAGCCAACGACAAAGTAATAATCTGGTTTTTCGACTTAACACTTCTGTAATAAGTAGCCGGGTCGGCATCTATGTAAATGGTATAATTGTAATCTCCCGGGTAAAAGCTTTGGGAAAAGCTAAAACCAAGCCTGCTTTTTTTGCTGGTGAATTGGCTATAGCCTATTTCATAACCGATATTATTCCGAAAGCGATCGTAGCTGCTGTGAGAAAATGTCGGTGAAACAGTAAGCTCTTGTGCTGACAATTGATTGAACAAAAATAAGACTGTGACAAATAAAAATACTTTTTTCATAATGTTTTGGTTTTTAATTAGAAAATAGAAAGAAAACACTTTGACTGGTAAAAAGGGCAATAGTTTTTACAAAAGAGTTTTCAATTAATTGAACAAAGAAAAAGAAAAAGAAAAACAGTTTTAACATTTTTTAATAATTTATACTGATTACAAATTATTTTAGCATTGATAAGGACAGGAAATATATAAACCAAGAGGCAAAAAATATTGTAATTTTAAAGTGAATATAAATTGAAAATTTTTATGAATAAACATCGTTGGAACAAATGGGAATTACTTGCCGCAAACGGAATTGCTGCTATTTTTCTGGGAGCCCTTGCTATTTTTATTCCCAGTACCGCACTGCTCACCGTCGTGAAGTATTTCGGCATCGTTATTTTATTGCTGGCTGTGGGTATCCTGGCCGGAACCATCACCAACATCCGCAACCACAACCCTTATGCACTGGATTTAACAGGGGCTATTGTACTGCTGGTGCTGGGTTTTCTGCTTACTTTTTACAGTCAGAACACTATTGAAATATTCGTCATCATCACAGGTAGCTGGGCTATTTTGCTGGGCATTGCACAGCTTATTTTTGCCTTTAATGTGGATCCCGATATGAATAGTAAAAACACTTTATTGATTAATTCAATTATTAGCATTGTTTTCGGAATTATTTTGTTATACAACCCCTTCAAGTCAGCTGAAATACTGGTGGTTCTTACCGGAATACTGGCTATTTGGGTCGGTATCATCCTTGTTATGATTGCCATCAAAATGAAACGGTTTTTCAACCAGCTCAAAGACATCTGACAAGAAAGAACCCGGCCTCCTTTCGGAAACCGGGTTCTATCGTTATAA
>JAFGXS010000068.1 GCA_016936505.1 Bacteroidales bacterium
AAACAAAAGTCGCTATAAAATAGCAACTTAGTGATAAATAGTGTTCTTTGTAAATCATTGATTATCAGTATATTACTTGCCGATACAGAACTTACTAAAGATGTTTCCCAGTATCTCATCCGAAGTTACTTCACCCGTGATGGAACCCAGGTGATACAGTGCCTGTCGGATGTCGATGGCAATCAGATCGGTAGGAACCTGCTGTTCAAAACCCGTTTCAACCTGAAGGATGCTTTCCAGCGCCTTGGCAAGCGCTTCATAATGCCGAGAATTGTTGACCAGGATGCTTTCCGAGAAATTTTGTTCTTTTACGTGATTGACCAGCGTTTCAGCCAGTAAATGAATGTTTTCTCTTCTTTTGGCGGAGACAAAAACTGTTTCCAGTTCCAGCATTTCTTTCAGGTTCATAGGAATTTCTTCCAGCTTGTCGGTTTTGTTCGCCACCATAATAAAGTGTTTGTTCTCATCTTGTATGTAGGTTTTAAATTCTTCCAGTACCTCGTTCGTGTTTTCCCTGTTCACGTCACTGATGTCACAAACATACAGAATCAATGAAGCCTGACGGATTTTGTCATACGTCCGTTCGATGCCCAGGTTTTCTACAATATCTTCAGATTCACGCAAACCGGCCGTGTCAATGAACCGAAAGCTGTATCCTTCCAATACTATGGTGTCTTCCAACGCATCACGGGTTGTGCCCGGAATATCTGATACAATGGCTTTTTCTTCGTTCAGCAATGCATTCAGTAAAGTTGATTTGCCGGCATTGGGTTTCCCGATGATGGCCACGGGAATTCCTTTTTTCAGAACGTTTCCCATCTTAAAGGAATCTTTAAGAAGCGTGAGTTCTTTTATTAAAGTGCTGATGAGTTCCATGAAACGGCTGCGGTCGGCAAATTCAACATCTTCCTCACCGAAATCCAGTTCCAGCTCCATAAGAGAAGCAAACTGTACCAGTTGTTGCCTGAGCTCCGCAATTTTATCAGAAAAACCGCCCCTCATTTGACTCATCGCCATCCGATGTGCCATGCCTGATTCGGAAGCAATCAAATCAGCTACAGCTTCGGCCTGTGACAAGTCCATTTTACCGTTCAGAAAAGCCCTAAGAGTAAATTCTCCGGCTTGGGCCATTCGGCCCCCTTTTTCAATAATCAGCTGGATCAGCTGTTCCTGGACATATTCGGAACCGTGACAAGAAATCTCAACTGCATCTTCACCGGTGTAGGAATGAGGTGCTTTAAAATAGGTCGCCAGCACTTCGTCCAGCACCTTTTCTTCATTCCTGATTTCTCCAAAGTAAACATGATGACTTTGGATGTTGTCGGTGGATAGGTTTTTATTTTTAGGCTGGAAGAGGTTGAACAGCAGCGGTAAACTATCGGGACCCGAAATTCTGATTACGGCAATGGCTCCCATTCCTGGGGAAGTGGCCACCGCACAAATGGTGTCGTTATTGTAACCGGTTGAATGGGAGAGGCTCATGGTGTAATTTAAAATGGTTAATAAATAACAAAAATACGCAAGAATTTTCAAATTTTTCGTTAAAAGGTTTTACCTTTGACGCTTCTTATTGATAGCGACCAAAATTTTTTCAAATGAGTGTATTAGTTAATAAAGATTCAAAGATTCTCGTTCAGGGATTTACCGGTAGTGAAGGGACTTTTCATGCTTCACAAATGATTGCTTACGGTACTCATGTTGTGGGGGGGGTTACTCCCGGTAAGGGCGGACAAACCCACCTGGGAAAACCTGTGTTTAATACAGTTGCCGAAGCGGTAGCGAAATCGCAGGCTGACGTGTCGGTTATTTTTGTGCCGCCACCATTTGCTGCTGATGCTATTATGGAAGCTGCTCAGGCGGGTATCGGCGTGATTGTTTGTATCACGGAGGGAATTCCTACCGAAGACATGGTAAAAGTGAAAGAGTTTTTGAAAGACAAAGACTGCCGTCTGGTTGGTCCCAATTGCCCGGGTGTGATTACTCCTGGTGAAGCCAAAGTGGGGATTATGCCGGCGTTCATTCACAAAAAAGGAACCGTGGGTATTGTTTCCCGTTCCGGCACCTTAACCTATGAAGCAGTGGACCAGCTTACCAAAATTGGTTTAGGACAATCCACCGCCATTGGAATCGGTGGAGACCCCATCATTGGTACCACGACCAAGGAAGCTGTTGAATTGCTGATGAACGATCCCGAAACCGAAGGTATTGTTATGATTGGTGAAATTGGAGGAGACATGGAAGCAAACGCCGGTTATTATATCAAAGAACACGGCACCAAACCGGTAGTAAGTTTTATTGCTGGTGCTACGGCTCCTAAAGGGCGTACCATGGGTCATGCCGGTGCTATCGTAGGTGGAAAGGCAGATACAGCAGAAGCCAAGAAAGCCATCCTGCGCGATTGTGGCGTTCATGTGGTGGATTCACCGGCCGAGATTGGTAAAAAAATGAAAGAAGTATTGGGAAAATAATCATTCCCGGATGATAAATGAAAAGGCTTCCTTGACGGGAAGCCTTTTTTATTTCTTCTTTTTAAAGATTCTGAACCTGTTTTCGGTTCCGTTGAAAAGCCGTTTGATATTTTTCCGGTGAGTAAACAGCAAAAATAAAGCTGCCAATATGGCTAAGCTAACCTTACCGGGATGGGTGTCGTGAAAGAATAGAATATCAGTTATCGGAAAGGAAAGACCGGCTATCACGGAACCCAGCGAGACGAATCCTGTTGAAAGGAAAACAATCAGAAATACAACAACAGGAATCCAAATAACAGCAGGGTAGAGGGCAATGCCCATTCCCAATAATGTAGCCACCCCTTTTCCGCCTCTGAAGCCTGCAAATACCGGATATACGTGGCCGATAACCGCCAAAAAACCAGCTAAAATCTGTAGGTAGATTACTTCATCAGCTGTCCATGTCAAAGGAATAAAGAACTGCATGAAGAATACAGCAAAGTAGCTTTTGGCAACGTCAACAATAATCACAGGAATTCCGGCTTTTGCACCCAACACACGAATGGTATTGGTGGCCCCAGCGTTTCCCGAACCTTCGTTGCGAATATCAATGTGATAAAAAATCTTTCCAACCCAAACGGCTGTGGGGATAGATCCTAAAAGGTAAGCCAGAATAAAACCTGCAGCTAAATAAAAATATTCCATACCCAAATGTAAAAAAATTGACTTAGCCGATCGCTTTTTCAAACAACGCTGCTGTCCAGTCGTTTTTTACAGTATGAGAGATGTAGTTCAAATGGAGCGTTGCAGCATGGTTTTGAATGTCGGTTAAATCGGATTCGTAGAACCCGCTGAAATAAATACTTCCACCGGGTTTTAGCGCATCAGCATAGGTGTGCATATCCTGCAAAAGAATGTTTTTGTTGATGTTAGCCAAAACAACATCGTATATTGCTTTTTCCTTCAGGAAAGAGGCATCACCCAGATAAGCACTAATATTGGAGCAATGATTGAGTTCAATGTTTTCGGAGCTGTTGTTGAATGCCCATTCGTCGTTATCCACTGCATCAATATGACGGGCTCCTTTCAGGGACGCCAGTATGGCAAGTACGGCTGTTCCGCAACCCATGTCGAGCACATCTTTTCCTTTGATATCGGCATCCAGCATGAGTTCCAGTATTTGTGCCGTAGTTTCGTGGTGAGCAGTGCCGAATGCCATTTTGGGTTTCACCAGAATACTGAATTCCATTTCCGGTTTTTCTTCATGGAACGGAGCTCTGATGTAACAACGGTTAGCAATGACTACCGGCGGGTAATTGCTTTCCCAAACGGCATTCCAGTTTTGCTCCGGAATCCAGTCGATTTTCAACTGGTTGTTCATTAGTTTTTCCTTGCACTCTTCGATTTCGGCCAGAAGCTTTTTAGAGAAATCCTTTTCCTGGATGTAGGCAAGTAACGAATCATCCGTTTCTTCAAAACTCTCGAATCCCAAGGCCGCCAACCGGGCCATAAGGATTTCGTTTTTTTCTTCGGAAGTGTTTTTGGGGCAGGTTAAACGGTAGTAGTTCATGATCTGTAAAATAAAAAGGGAAGCTTTGAAACTTCCCTTTATGTTGATTCAATTAAAAACTGTTTGCAATGGCAAGGAAGTCTTCAGACTTTAGCGATGCACCACCAATCAGTCCGCCGTCCACATCAGTTTGTGAAAACAACTCCCGGGCGTTTTTGGGATTACAACTTCCACCATAGAGGATGCTTACTTCCTCTGCAGTTTCGTTTCCGTATTTCCCTTTGATTTGTTCCCGAATAAAGGCATGCATTTCCTGTGCCTGTTCCGGAGAGGCCGTTTTTCCGGTACCAATGGCCCATACGGGTTCATAAGCCAGCACAATGTTGGAAAATTCGTCGTTGTTCAAATGGAACAAACTTTCTTCCAGTTGTTTCTTTACCACATCAAAGTGAGTGTTTTGCTCTCTTTCTTCCAATACTTCACCAATACAGAATATAGGTTTGATGCCGTGATCCAGCAAACGATCCGTTTTTTCAGCGAGTTGCTGATTTGTTTCATGAAAATATTTTCTCCTTTCAGAATGGCCGATGATGCAGTATTCAATGTCCAGCGAAGCCAGCATCGCAGCTGAAATTTCCCCGGTATAGGCTCCCTGCTCGTATTCGCTTACGTTTTGTGCACCGATTTTCAACCGGCCTTCTTCAGCATAGTCGGATGCCATTTCCAAATAGAGTGCCGGAGTACAAATTACTACTTCGCATTGAAAACTTTTGTCTTCCATATCCAGGAAGATCTGATCGGTCAGTTCTTCGGCTTCTGAAAAGGTTTTGTTCATTTTCCAGTTGCCTGCCACAATGTTTTTTCTCATGAGAATTAAATATTTTTAGACGAGCAAAAGTAACGATAATTCACCGTCAAAATGTAAAATGCCGGTTAATTCCGTGGCCAGATATTGTTTTTGGCATTTACATCCGGAAGCATTTCCTTCGGATCAACAACGACCTGTTTTATGGGAGTTGTTGAGTTGTAAAGGAATTTATAGGTTCCGCCGTGTTCCCATATTTCAACAGGGAGACGGACGGTTTCTGTGTTTCCGTTTTGCTGTGTAATCTTCAACTCAACCGGCATGACCATCTGATCATTATTCTCCAATGTGATGACAGCACCTTTTGCCGGATCATTATCCACATATTGAACATCGGTAACAGCCTGATCGAGGGTCCATTTATTCATAAACCAGCCTTTCCAGAACCAGTTCAGGTTCTCACCGGCTGCATTGTTGATGGTGTTGAAAAAATCGCCGGGTGTGGGATGTTTGTAGGCCCACTCGTGGATGTAGGTTCTGAAGGCGTAATCGAACCGTTTATGCCCCAGCACATATTCTCTCAGCATCACCAGCCCCAGTGCTGTTTTGTAATAGCTCAGAGGGTGGGAAAGTTTCCAGGGCATGGCATCCGGGAACGTCATCAATGAAGGGGCTGAAGAATCTTCCATAAGGGGGACAATGTTTCGTGCAGCACTTCCTCCTTTTGGGTTGTATTCATGGTCCGATTTGGGAGCAAACTCACCATGATTGAATTCGTCGGTGGCGTAAATATCGATGAAGGTGTTCAGTCCTTCGTCCATCCAGGCAAATTTTCGTTCGTTGGATCCCACGATCATGGGGAACCAATCGTGTCCTATTTCATGGTTAATAACCATCCACAAACTATTGCCTGTGGCTTTCCAGTGACAGAATACAATACCAGGATATTCCATACCGCCTACAGGGCCACCAACGGTGGAGGCAGTCGGGTAGGGGTATACAAACCATTTTTTTGAAAATAACTCTATGCTGTGTTGCAGGAATTCAGTGGCGCGGTTCCAGGCATCTTTACCCATGCTTTCTTCGGGATAAAAAGCCATAGATAGTGTTGATTTATGGTCAGGAAGTGTTGCTTTGGCACCATCCCAGATAAAGGCTTTGGAACTGGCCCAGGTGAAATCGCGGCTGTTTTTCATGGTGAAATGCCAGGTCAGCCTTTTTTCATTTTTGGTGCCCTGCCCATTCGTCACTTCCTGAAGCGAGCGGATCATCACGGTTTGACTGCTTTCCGAAGCTTTATGAAATCGCTTGAGTGTTTCTTTATCCAGTACCTTATCCGGATTCTCCAGTTGGCCTGATGCGGCTACAATCTGATTACCCGGTACATTCAGTGTGACATCATAATTTCCGTAATCCAGATAAAATTCACCGGCTCCCAGGAAAGGCAGTACATTCCATCCTACTATATCGTCGTAAACTGCCATACGGGGAAACCACTGGGCTACTTCAAATATTGTTCCGTTCTTCGTATTCATCCAACCCGATCGTCCGTAATGATTGGGAGGAATAACCATTGAATAACTGATCTTAATTTTAATGCTCCCGCCTTTGGCTGTCAAGCTATTAGGGAGTCGAATCTGCATGCGGGTATCGTTGATCAGGTAATTTGCGGGGACGTATTTACCTTCCCGGCTAATCCAAACTGAATGAATAGTAAATCCGCCGTTAAATCTTTTTTCATTGAAGGTTTGGCCTGCGGTTGCCGTACTTCGCGAATCCCTTGCAAACCGGTTCTGAGGAAGCAACACCCATAAATACGACAGGTTGTTGGGACTGTTGTTGGTGTATGTGATCACTTCATCAGCCGTGATGCTTTTCTGCAAAGTATCCAGACGGGCATGGATCGCATAGTCTGTTTGATTGGTCCAGTACCCTGGTCCGGGTTGTCCATCGGCACTGCGGTAAACGGTGGCGGGCTGGAAACTAAACAACGGATCAAAAGCTTTATAAGGGTTGTAGTTGGGTGTTTGCGCAAAGCTGCCGGATGGTGCAAAAAAGAAAAGCAACAACACAGCAAATGATGATAAAAATCTGTTCATTTGGTTTTTTTTTTGATGGGGGTGAATTTATAACAAATTTTTATCTGTTTAAATAATTGATTGGAGATATGTAACCTACCAGCAATCATAATTTGGAACCAACAAAAAATTAATTAAATTTACAACGCCCAAGGCACAAAACTAAGAAAAGTGGTAACCAACGGATCAACAATTACGACAACCGACTACGCCAATGGCTTTGTTTACACGAACAATGCCCTTACCTTCATAAATCAGCCTGAAGGTTATGTGGAACCGGATGGCACTTCCTTCCGTTACGTGTATCAGTACAAAGACCACTTGGGAAATATCCGCTTGTCCTACTCTGACTATGATGGCAGCGGAACAATCACATCCTCCACTGAGGTAGTAGAAGAAAACAACTACTATCCCTTTGGATTGAAACACTATGGGTATAACGATGCCCATAACGGCAGTGAACACAAGTTTAAATACAACGGTAAAGAACTCCAGGATGATGCCGTAGGTACGAATGCGCTCAACATGTATGACTACGGGGCGAGGTTCTATGACCCGGCAGTGGGGAGATGGTTTGTGCCTGACCCACTAGCGGAGAAATACATGCCGGTTTCACCCTACACTTACGCTATAAATAATCCTATCAGATTAATTGATATAGACGGACTGGCACCCGGCGACCCGCCTGGTCCTGGTTATTATTCAGCAAGCATTAATTCAAGGTATATTGGTTTTGGATTGAGACATCCAGTTGCATCAATCAGAATTGGTTTTGGTGTTACACGTGGAGCTACTAATATTTCTACTAATGCAACAAGGGGCGAAGTCTTATACGGTTCAAAGAGAAGTCAAGAAGATAAAGGAAGCGAAAATGGAGCCTTCAGGCATGGATTATGGCAGGCAACTATTACTTCTGAATTTGGCAGGAGCGTTGCAGCTCAAGCAGGAAATGCTCACGAAGAAAATGCTTTTGCAGATTTATCTAATAGAAGTTTTACAAATCTTGATGAAGCGGACCAAACTGTTGACTTGCTCAATAATGTAATAGGGAGGAGTATTGGAGAAGCTAACGAAGGAGCAAGCATGAATGAGTTAGCCAACTTAGTTCTTGATGAATTTAAAGAAAATGGGCTTTATACTGCATCGAAAGATAAAGAAGGAAATTGGGTTGTATCAAAGACCAAGTTGTCATCTGAAAAGTACAATCAACTGAAGGATATTTTTAAAGGGCTAAATGAAAATGGGCGTACAGCGGCAGAACAAAAACAGGTAGATGCCAAAGCTAAAAAACATTTAGAAGAATTGCAGCAAATATGGGGAACAACTAAATAATATGAAAAATTTAATTTTATTTTTAGGCATATGCCTTTTAATGACAGGCTGTTCTAAAAGAACCGATTTTGACAGCATTGTTTCTAGTAAATGGGAAGAATGTAAAGGAAACACAAATTGCACTTTAGATTTTGCTAATTTAATGGATTTTGAATGGGATACGATGTGCTTTTATTCCGGTGCATGTTCTTTAGAGGATATAAACAACGATTTAGGATTTGAACTAAAAGGATTTACAGATATCGGTGATAGAGTTATATTTTTAAATAAGGGGAAGATAGTTTATCAAAAAGAATGGTATACTAAACCAAGTGAACCACCTGTAGGAACTATTTTTGAAACTGACTTAAAAAAATTTAAAGTAAGTAAATCAGATGCTAAATTTAGAATTAATAAGAAGGGCAAGGCCTACTACTTAACAAAGTTATAATTAAAGGAGTGCTCCCCCGGCAGTGGGGAGGTGGTTTGTGATTGACCCAGCTTGCGAAGAATTTTTTGGTTGGGTCCCATATAACTATGCACTAAATAATCCTATTTTTTTTATAGATAAGGATGGTAAAAGACCTGGTGGTGCAGATGAAGTTCAAGATAAAAAACGAAGACTTAAACTATACTATTCAGGTGCCCCGATTAGTATTTCAGGTTCTTTACAGGGGAAATTGTTTGGTGGTGAACTTGGGTATAAAAAAGGAAATACTGAGCTTAAATTGAAAGGTTATGTAGGCGTTGTGTCTGCAACTGCAACTGGTGAAAGTATTAAAGGTGAAGGGCAATTATTGGTTGGAGAGGCAGTATTTAAAGGTGGGAAAATTGAAGTTGTAGAAAAAGTAAATGCAGCAAAAGGTTCAGTAGAGTTAATTGCAAATGGACTAGAGAATCCAGAATATTCAGTTGGAAATATAGAAGCCGGATTAAAAACAAGTGGAAAAGAGGTGTCAGTTAATAATTCGTTATACACTTCAAATGGTAAGACCCCAAATGAATATTCATTAGGTAAGGGAGATAATACTCTTTCATCTGATGGAGAAAGTACAAAACTTACTGTAGGTGCTGGTCCTGGTAAAGTAAATGTTGAAATTAATCATAATAAGATGCTGCATTTTGTTACAGATTTAGTAAATATTGTTGGAAATGCATTAATTGGAAATCAGAAAGAAAAAATAAATAATAAAGTATATGAAGTAAATAATAAAAAATAAAAGAATTATGTTTATGTATAAAAAATTATTGTTAGTAGTAATATTTATGTTGCCTACTTATTATTCTTTTGGGCAAACAAATAATGACAGTTCACTTGTAGTCAGTTTTTTTAAAACTTATGAACAAAAAGGGGTTAAACAAGCTCTAGAATATATCTATAAAGATAACATATGGATATCTGCAAGTTCAGGTATTTCAGATACTATTACAAACCAACTTCAGAACGTAGTTGGCCAACTAGGAAATTATTATGGGTATGAGTTAATTAAAAAAGCCAAACTTGGAACATGTTATGTTGTTTATAGTTATTTAGTGAAATATGATAGGCAACCATTAAGATTTGTTTTTCTCTTATATAAACCTAATAATAAATGGCGTTTCCAGTCATTTAATTTTGATGGAAATTTAGGGGAAGAAATGTATAAAACTACGAATGTGACTTGGGATTATTAACTGTTTTTTAAGTTCTTATATTAAATTAAAGAGAACTTAATGACTAATATAAGAATACCTACTATTAATAGATTTAGTAGTGAATCTATTTTTATTCCGGGTTCAAGTATAGCTTGATTATTGTTAAGGGGGTTACAATAAACCTTTACAATCTTTCCTATAGGATAACGTTTAATAAGCCTTTTAGCTTTGTAGGGATATGGTTTATAAACCCTGTCCCCTCGCTCACGCCAGTTTCTAACTGGTGAGCAGAAATATTCAAAGTTTTCAACTTTGCGGAACAGTATCATAAATTTATACAAGAAAAGCGTTAGTTTGCCAGGAACAATTGTGTTTTAGGTTCCCGTAACCTTGCAAGAAGGTAAAACATTTGTGTTTCATGCTCTATCAAAGCTGCAAGAGGGTGAAACATTCGTGTTTCATGGTCTTGCAACACTGCAAGAAGGCGAAACATTCTTGTTTCATAGTCATGCAACCTCTCCATAAGCCAAAACACAAATGTTTTACTCAAATTAAGGTTCTAACGGTACGAGTTAACCAGTTGTTCCAACTCTGCATAAGCAGTGTTTAACTGGTCGGTAGGATTGATTTTAAGGTTAGCATACAAAAGCGTGTACATTCCTTCCAGTGCATCGATTAATGCAGGCGCAAGAATATAGGCCGCTTCTGTTTGCGAAACTTCAGCCAGGTCGGAAACGTATTCCTGAACAGCAGTTTTAAACTCATTGTTTGCGGTTTTCAACGGCTCAATCCATCGGGAAAGCCCGCTTCCGTTCAGCGGAAGAAAATCGATGGTGGCAAGATCGGCCAAAAGATTGTCAATGGCAGCAGTTTCCTCATCAAACGGCAGGCGCTTAATCTTTGTGCCATACTTATTCACAGCTTGCACCAGTGAGTTGACCACAGCCTTAGCTGCAGCATCTTCATGAGGGAATTGTTGTTCGGCATGCACCGATTTAATTAAACCCGAAAGTAATTCATCGCGCAACAGGTCGAGTTCTTTTTTACCTGAAAAAGCTTTGTCCTTCAACATTCCTGTGGCAAAAGCATCGCTTGCTGCTTTTACTTTTTCAGTTGCCGAAGCAATTTCAACAATAGGTTCGCAAATTTTCAGGCTGTTTTCGCAAAGGGTTTGCAATTGGTTTACCCGTAATCGGGGCAGGTTAATGATTTCCATTTTCTTGATTTTTTAATTAGAAATTTGGTTTTATTGTGGGCTGACAAGAAACACGGTGTTCCATGTTGTTATCGTCCATAAAGTTAATGAAAAATTTAATTCATTCCCAGGATTAATTTCCTGAACCTTAAATCACTAATCGATATTCAAAAGAGGATTAACTGCGTTGATCCCGAAGGGGGAGGTTCAAAACAAAAACCTGGCTCGTTGCACTCACCGGTTTTGTTTACTCTTTATTTCTTGTGAAATAGAATAAGGTTTTACCAGAATTCATGCTGCTA
>JAFGXS010000069.1 GCA_016936505.1 Bacteroidales bacterium
AAAAAAATAAAGTCATGAAAGCACGCACCTTCGCCTCCGTCAAATTCCAATCCGGAATCTTCGCTGCCTCGAGAAAAAGCAGAAGAAACAGCTTAGTCTTTAATCCGGTTTCCAACATCCAATGGATGAATCAAGCTCCACTATTTTAGCGAAGAGCCAAGAGCTCAGAGCATAGGGAGAATCAACAATGAGAAAAGCTCCAGGTACTTAGCCATTAGCCGTTGGAGGTTAAATTATACTCATGATCCACTCCCCGTCTCAGCATGGGGAGATTCCACACGCTAACTCCCGATCCTTCCTTATGGATTCGGAATGACAACAAAACCCTTTACCCTGTCCCTTGTCACCCTGTAAGCTTCTCCCCTGGTCACCTTCAATACCAAATCACTATTCACAGTTCAGCCGTATGATTTCTTAACTATTTTTGTGTTCATTGTAAATCAGTAATTTTTAATTCACTGCTTTTCATCTACAAACAGTTACTAATCAGAATGAGTCCAGAATGAGTGATTTCACAGAACATAAAACCATAGCCGTACTACCCTTTGTAAATATTAGTCAAAACAACGAATACGAGTATTTTAGCGATGGCATTACTGAAGAAATCATCAATGCCCTGTCGAAGGTGGAACAGTTAAGGGTCATTTCCAGAACTTCGTCGTTTTATTTCAAAGACAAGCAGATTCCAATTCATACCATTGCCCACCAGTTAAAGGCCGAGGTTATTCTGGAGGGGAGTGTCCGGGTGGTGGCCGATAAGGTCAGGATTTCAGCCCAGTTAATCCAGGTAGAAGGAGACATCCATTTCTGGTCGGAAAAGTGGGATCGGAAACTGGAAGACATTCTTGAACTACAGGATGAAATCAGCCTGATTATCGCGGATAAGCTCCGGGAGCAGTTGGGACATATGGAAATCAGGGACCATCTCATCGAAAACAAAACCAAGAACCTCAAAGCCTATAATCTGTTTTTAAAAGCCAGATATCATTTCAATAAATGGAATCCTGAAGATGTAAAGATTTCCATTGAATTATACCAACAAGCCATTGATTTAGACCCTGCATTTGTGGATGGTTATGTGGGGCTGGCCGATGCGTACAGTTTTATGGCCACCACACAGTTTATGAATCCCGCTGAAGCGTGGAAAAATTCTGTCACTTACACCCATAAGGCCTATACCCTGAACCCGAAAAATGCCGGTGTTCATTACCTGCTGGCCAATCTGTCCTTTTTTACGGACTGCAATTATCAGGATGCTTTCGCTCATATACTGCAGTCGCTGCAACTCAAGCCCAGCTATCCGGAAGCCCAACAATACATCGCTTTTTTATACATGCTTTCCGGTGAGATGAAAAAAGCCCACCATCACCTGCAATTTGCCCTGGGCATCGACCCGCTCAACCAGGAAACACTTTTTTACAAAGCCTATTACCATTACCGGAATAAAGAATTCGATAAAGCCATTACAATTTTTAAGGATCTTTTGGCTAAAAACCCTAAAAACCTGCCGGCTATGATGGTTTCTTTTTATTCTTTTTTGCTGCAGCAAAAGTATGATGAGCTGCTTCGTGAAATTGAAAATACCTCCGGGGATTTAATCATCCCTCAGGAAAAGCTGGGCGTTCTTTGCCTGATTTATATTTTAAAAGGAGATCAGGAAAATGCTGCCCGTTCTTTGAAAAAACTGGAAGAGGAAGCTGAAAACCCCACGGCCTTTCAGGCTCATTCCTATCTTTTTCTGGCCTATGCCAATTTGAATAAACCAGATAAAGCCTTTGCATTACTGGACCGATCCTTGAAAGGGAAATCTTCCGTTTTGCTGATAAGCTATTCAGATCCGCTCGTGAATGGGTTGGTGAACGATGAAAGATATTCGGTGTTTCAAAGAAAAATGTACGGGCACATCAACGATTCGGATGAAAAAGCAGATCCAAAAAAATCCTTGCTGGATAAAAAAACTGCCGAAACCTTATCTGAAAAAGTGTTGGCGTTTGTAGCAAAAGAAAAACCGTATTTAAATCCTTCGATATCTCTGCGTAACCTGGCGAATATGGTGGAAATTCATCCCAACCGGCTTTCCAGCCTGCTGAATGATCACCTGGAGGTAAAATTTAATGAGTTCATCAACCGCTACCGTCTGGAACATTTTAAACTGCTGGCCAAAGACCCCGAAAACTCAAATATCTCTATCATTGGACTGGCTTACGAAAGCGGATTTAACTCCAAGACCGTGTTTAACACCTTTTTTAAAAAGGAAATGGGTATCACTCCGCAGGAGTTTCTAAAATCCTGAAAAAGCGTTCGCATTTATAAATCTGAACCTCTTTGTAGTTTTTCCGAACGGCAAACCCGTGGACGAGCCGTAGTTTTGCTCCCGAAATCATTTATAAAATGTTGCTATGGGCGATACTACAATGAAAGCCATTTGGGCATCAGGCTATGGAAATCACGAGGTCTTACAACTGAAAAAGGTTCCCATACCACAAATCAAGGAAAACGAGGTGTTGGTGAAGGTCAAAGCCAGCGTCGCCACTACTGCCGACACCCTGATGTTATCAGGCCGTCCCTGGTATAACCGATTGTTTATGGGGTTGCGGAAACCCAAGCATGCCATTCCGGGAACCGGTTTTTCAGGTGACGTTGTTGCTGTAGGACAACAGGTGAAGTCTTTTCAAATCGGTGATGAGGTTTTTGGTGAAACCACCCTTGGCTTTGGTACCAACGCTGAATTTGTTGCTGTACCCGAAAACGGAGTCGTGCTTCCGAAGCCGAATACCCTGTCGCATTCCGAAGCCGCTACCTTTTGCGACGGACCCCTGACCTCGTTGAATTTTTTGATACAATTAGGTAAGGTGAAACCCGGCCAACGGGTTTTGATTAACGGTGCTTCAGGGAGTTTAGGAACAGCAGCCGTTCAACTGGCAAAACATTTTGGGGCCGAAGTAACGGGCATTTGCAGCAAAACAAACATGGGATGGATAAAATCGCTGGGGGCTGATACGGTCGTAGATTATCAAAATGAAGACTACACAAAATTATCGAAGCCGTACGACATCATGTTCGATACGGTGGGCAAAAGCTCCTTCAGCCAGGTAAAACATCTTCTTGTGAAAGACGGCCTCTATCTTTCCCCTGTACTGAAACCTTCATTAATCGTTCAGATGCTCTTCACCTCGCTGGTGGATGGAAAGAAAGCAAAATTTGATGCCACGGGATTAAAACCCGGTGCTGAATTAAAGCATATGTTATCAGAACTGGTGGAGATTTTTAATGCCGGGAAACTTAAGATTGTCCTGGACAGGCAGTTCCCCCTTGAAAAGGTGGGCAAAGCACACGCATATATTTCCGGTGGCCACAAAAAAGGGAATGTGGTTATCCTTGTTGATGCTGAAAATGATGGTGAATAATAAAGAAAAAGCGGGTTTAAAAGCAGATACATTGTTAAAATGAACAGAACATTAAAAATACTTTTATTTATTCCTGTAATCCTTGTTTTATTATCTCTGGTAATCCTGTCAGTGAAATACTCCCCGGTGTATGTTTACCGCCTGATCACGATGAATACGGCTGACGTTTATGATTATCAGTATTTTGAAAACAGAACCATCCATGCGGGAAAAGATACGTTTCAGTTCAAAAACAATCCGGATACCGCCTATGTTGAATCATTATTTCATGACCGCGTACTGCAATCGGGATGCAAAAGCCTTGATGAGTGGGCAAAGAAATCACAAACCACTGCCCTGCTGTTCATCCGTAAAGATACTATTCTTTATGAAAAGTATTTTAATGGTTTTACACGGGAATCTTATTTTCATTCCCAGTCCATGGCCAAATCCTTTATCTCCTTTTTAATAGGTGCAGCCATAGAGGATGGTTTGATTCAAAGTGTGAATGACCCGATGACAAAATACATTCCTGAACTAAAACATCGCGATCCCCGCTTTGAAAGAATCACGATTAAGAACCTGCTTGAAATGCGGTCGGGACTCCACTATTACGAAGGTTATTTTCCGGGTACCCATATCCACCTTCCCTGGCACGATGAAGCGGTGGGTTATTATCACCCCAATGTGAGAAAACTATTGCTCGAGAAAGTGACTATTGCCAGAGCACCCGGTCAATCATTTCAGTATTGTAATTACAACACGAGTTACCTTGGACTGATTATTGAACGGGCAACCCATCAAACGGTTTCCCAATATTTACAGGAGAAACTGTGGTCTGAAGTAATGGAATATGATGCACTATTCTCCATCGACAGTAAAGAGTCAGGGTTTGAGTATATGCCGAGCAGACTGATTGCCAGAGCCCTTGACTTTGCCCGTTTTGGCCGGTTGTATGTACATCAGGGGAATTGGAACGGCACACAAATTATCTCGCCAAATTGGGTTCAGGCTTCGGTAAGAGAACACAAATCTATACCCAGAAAATATTACCCCACATGGTTTGGAAACGGCAGTTCCAGAACTTATTATGCTTACCAGTGGTGGGGATACACCAACAGCGATTCCAGCTATCAGTATTTTGCCAATGGCAATCTGGGACAAGCCATTTATGTTATTCCTGATAAAGAGATCATCATTGTTCACTGCGGGAATTCCAATGAATTGTTCAGTGCCTATGACTTGTGGCATGTAGCAGATTGCATCAGATTTAATGAGTTTCACCAGCTCATCATTCAGCAAGGAGTAGATGCGGCCATTGATACGTACAGGGAAAGAAAAAAACAGGACCCCGGTTACCGGCCCTTTGATCAAAAGTTTCTCATGGACAAAGGATATGCCTACCTGAATAGCGGAAGGATACCGGAAGCCAAAAAATTGTTTGCACTAAACGTGGAAACCCATCCGGGATCATGGTCAGTTTATAATAATCTGGCAGAAGCTTTCAGTAAAAATGGTGAGATTGATTCGGCCCAATACTATTATCATCAATCACTAAAAATAAAACCGGTTCATAATTGGGCAACGGGAAAAATAAAGAACCTCAACTGACGGAACCTTCTTTTTATGGAGGTTGTATCCGTTCCTAAACCGGCAGTTCATCGACTTTTAAATGTTTCATAACTAAAACTAAATATTATTGCGACAAATTTAAAATCCAAATTAATATGAAAAGAATTATCACATTAACACTGACACTTGTCTTTTTTCAGGTTACCTTCGCTCAAGGCGATATAAGTAAAGGCGATAGTTTAAAAAAGGAAGGGCTTTTGATGCCTGCTTTAATGAAGTATGCTCAGGCCATGACGCAGCACCCTTCCTCAGATGTAGCGAATAAAATAGCTTCAACAACAGCACTTTTGTGGACCTCTCCCATGCGGGATACCACCTTCTTTTTCCTGAATATTGCCTTACAAAACGATTCATCGCTTAAAGTATTATATAACCCCGACTTTTTAAGTGTCATTGACGATTCGAGGTGGAAAAAGGTTGAAGACAATCAGTTCAAAAAATACGAAGCCAAAAACGGCCCCATCAAAAACAAACCGTTTGCCCGGCAATTGTTCCGGATGATCATCAAAGACCAGGGGATGATGTATGCAGGAAATATTGAACGCAGGAAGTACATGAAAAATGGAGGGTATTTTAGTACCCCTGCTATCTTTCCGGTGCTTGCTATGGAAGAAAAAAACAAAAAAGAAAATGAAAAGCAACTGATACAACTTCTGGATCAATACGGATGGCCCACAACATCGGAAGTGACCGAGTACGCCGCTGCCGGTGCTGCGCTTATTATCAATCATGCCAGTCATCAGCTCCGGGCAAAATATTTCCCTATGCTGGAAAAAGCCTTTAAAAACGGACAGGCTCAGCCGCTTCGGTATGCTAAAATGTGCGACCGTTTACTGGTAGAGGACGGTAAGGAACAGTTATATGGCACACAAGTCAAATTCGATCACAGGGCACGTGTACCTTATCCCATTAAGGAACCTCAGAATGTGGACAAACGCAGGGCTAATATCGGATTAGGTCCTTTGAAACCTTATCTGAAAGCACGGTTTAATATTGATTGGTCTGTTACTGAAAAGCAGTAGGTGTAAAAATGACCTTTTGTCAATTGTATTATTTTAACGATTTAATTTGATACGATTCAATTATAAAAAATAAGAATAATTAAAAACGATAAAATGACTAAAGGATTAAAAATAGTATTGACAATAGGGCTCATTATTTTCTTTCAACAATTTGTAAAAGCACAGGCAAATCAAAAGCAACATTTTTTACAAAAAGTAGGTGTTTTGGATAGTCTCCATTCCAACATACTAAACGAGACAAGAAGGATTTATGTGCAATTGCCTGCCGACTACAATCCTGATAACAAGAAAGAATATCCCGTAGTTTATGTTTTAGATGGTGAAGTTTTCCTTCCTACTGTTTGTGATGTACAAAGTTATTATAGTGGAGGCTTTACTCCTGAGATGGTCATTGTAGGAATTTCCAATCATAAAAACAGGACAAGAGATTTAACGACATCCAAAATAACAACCAAATACGGTATGCCATTTAAAGAAAAAAATGGAGAGGCTACTCATTTCTATAAGTTTATAGAAAACGAACTCATACCCTATGTTGAAAACAAATATCCTGTTACCCACTACAGAACACTAATTGGTCATTCGTATGGAGGTTTGTTTACGATATACATGTTACTGAAACATCCGGATGTATTTTCCAATTACATTGCCATAGACCCAAGCCTTGACTGGGATAACCAGAAACTGTTGAAAGAGGCACGAGGAATACTTGCAACTCATCACTATAAGAATAAAGCTCTGTTTATGTCATTAAGCGGGCAACTGGACATGCAGAACTCGCAAATAACGATAGACAATGTAATGCAGGACACAACAGATTTCACTTTGTTTGCCCGTTCGAATATTGCCTTTTCAAGATTGGTAAAACAAAATGCTAAAGACGGATTGACTTTTGATTGGAAGTTTTACCCTAAAGATATACATGGCACCATTCCTTATCCATCTATAAAGGACGGTTTGGTCTCACTTTTTAAATGGTATCAAATGGAGCATACTGATAAAATAAACTCATTTGACACACCAAAAGAAGAGCTTTTGAGCATAATAAAGCACAGAGCAAAGAAGCTTAAGGAACATTTTGGATATTTTGTACCACCTTATCCTGAAGAACTTTTAAATATGTTGGGTTATATGAATATGGACAGGCAACATCCTAAAAAGGCGAAAATGTACTTTGAACTTGAAATCGGGTATTATCCTCAAAGTGCAAATGCTTATGATTCTATGGCCGAATACTATGAAAAACAAGGCGACTTTGCTAATGCAATTATAAATGAAACCAAGGCTTTTGAAATAAGTGGAGATAAGTCCTATAAAGAAAAAATAGAAAGACTTAAAGAGAAAAAATAAACGATTATCACTATGATGAAAAAAGTATTATTCCTTTTGACTACAATTTTAATAGTCACTGGTTGTACCACTTCAACAACGAACAAACCCACTTTAAAAGATTATAAAGTTGGAGAAAAATGGGTTTGGAAATGGAGCCGTTCGGTTAACGGTGAGGTTCGTGCGCAAGGCAAAGATTTTAAAGAAGTAGTCGACGATCATGGAACATTAGGTTTTTGGGATGGTAATGACACCGTTCAAATTACTAAAATTCTGGACCAAAAACCGAGCAGTACTCCCTTTCGTGACTGGCCCCTATTTGTTGGAAAAAAATGGAAATTTGAATCCGAATGGGAAAACAATGAAGGCACCAAAGGAAAAACCAGTCAGGACGTTGAAGTCGTTTCCTATGAAGGCGTAACAGTTCCAGCAGGAAAATTCATGGCTTACAAAATAGAGTACAAGGGAATGGTAACCAATTCGAGAGGCTATAAAGGGAAAATGTCTGATACGTGGTATTATGCCCCGGCATTAAAAACCTACATCAAGCATGTGAATGATGATGGCTATGGTATTTATACAAATGAATTAATCAGTTACTCAAAAGCACAGTAGAAAAAAACACGCATAAAAGTGTCGCACAGCAGGCCACTTTCGACTTTTTGGTTCGGCTTTATAATCCCGAACCTTTATGCAGAACACTGCCCTTACTTTTGCTTCATCGCTAAACATAATAGCAAAACAGGAAAATATCCTTGCTATTATGGATAATGGGGTTAAACAAATGAATTAGCTTATTACTATAAAATCATGAAGAAACAAATCGTATCAGGAATAATTATCCTCACATTTCTTTTTGGCTGCAATATTAATAACGATAAGCCCAAAACCAATAAGGACAATAAGGCATTATCCATTGGAACACAGCAAACAATAAAATCAGTCATATTAAATGAACAGCGCCCCATCATCATTTCCCTGCCAAAGGGCTATGACACCTCCAAAGCCAGTTACCCTGTGTTGTACTTAACCGATGGACTGCAAAACATCTGGCATGTTATAGGAACATTGGAAGTTTTAACCAGAACCGGCAGTACTCCTCCCATGATTGTTGTCGGCATTAAAAGTACAAACCGGTTGAGGGACTTTACCTTTACAACCAGCAAAAACAACCCCGGAAGCGGAGGCGGGAAAAAATTCCTGGAGTTCATTCAAAATGAGCTCATTCCTTATGTGGATTCAAACTACAGGACAAATGCTTTTCGTGTTTTGGAAGGACATTCTTTAGGTGGATTATTTGCGGCTTCCACCCTCATGGAAAAACCCGATTTGTTTAACGCTTTTATCATCATGAGTCCTGCCATGTGGTGGAACGGAGAGGAATTGACAAAAAAAGCCAAACCGTTCTTCAAAACTCATCCTGATTTAAAGAAAACAATATTCTTTGGTATTGGCACCTATGAATCGGGAACCGAATACGGAATGCGGAAGGAGCTGAAGAATTTTACAGATGTGCTTTCAGAAAATCAACCTAAAAACCTTCGGTTTGAAAGGAAAGAGATGGAAGGCGAGGGACATATGTCTTCCGTTTTATTGTCGAACTACTACGGGTTGAAATTTATCTTTTCAGATATGCAGTCCCCCAGGAGTTTATTTGAAAACTACAGCGATAAAAAGTTCCTTGAACACGAGAACTATATTATGTCTAAGTACGGGAAATCGGCGAAACAATCCGCTGAATTTTATGTAGGTCTGGCTTCCGGACTGCGGGAAGAAAAGAGGTATTCAGAAGCCATCACCGTATTGAAAAGAAGTGTAGAGGCTTATCCCTTTGATGTGGGATTAATGAACTATTTGGCCAATACTTACGAAATGAATAAAAATATTGAGGCTGCAGTTTCTATCTACAGGAAAGCCATTGAAACATCGAAGAAGTATAATTACAACAGAGAAGAAGAGTTTGAAAAACAAGTCAAACGACTGCTCAAAACTAACATTGAATAAACTTAAACAGTACGATTGATGAAATTTATATTCTTTGCCATTTTAGGGTTAACCCTATCCTGTTCAACTTTGAATGGAATCTTGAAGAACAAATAAAGAGAACAGCAGCATTTAAACGAAAACAAACATCTTCAAAAAAGCATTGATTCAAAATATTCAGACCAATAGTAAAATGAATAAAGAAAATAATTTGCGAGAATTTATTGAAGAAATCTGGAACAAAAAGAAGTTTGAAAAGGTGGAAAAATATGTACATCCACAATATACAGTTCATCTTGACGATGAAGATCCCTGGGAAGGAAAGACACTGAATCACAATGAATTTAGGAAAAGACTAAAATTCTCATTTGATTCCTTTCCGGATATGAATTTTGAAATAACATCTGCCATCGAGGATGAAAATCATGTGGCCATAACCTGGATATTAACCGGGACCAATCTTGGGAAAATAGGAGAATTTCCTCCAACACAAAAGAAAATAAAAACAAGGGGTATGTCCATCTATCATTATACAAATGATTTAATCAGTGGTCATACGCAGGTTTTTGATAGAAAAACAGTTGCTAAGCAATTGGGGTTCATAGAATAATGAAAACAGACATGCACATCTTAGAAACAGAACGCACTAAAATAAGGCCGCTTACGCCCAATGATGCCGAACATTTTTATTTGTTGAATATGGACCCGGAAGTGTTAAAATATACCGGGGATGACCCTTTTGAAACTGTAGCAGCAGCAAAAGAGTTTTTAGAACAATACGATCAATATGAAAAATACGGAGTGGGAAGGTGGGCGGTAATCAACAAGGAAAATGAGGCGTTCTTGGGATGGTGTGGACTCAAGTACTCGCAAGAATCCAAAGAGTATGATATTGGCTTTCGTTTCTACAGGAAATATTGGAATATGGGTTATGCTACTGAAACATCCAAAGCCTTTATAGATTATGGGCTTAATACCCTTAAATTAGATGAAATAGTTGGAAGAGCAATGACAGCTAATGTGGCATCCGTTAGAGTGTTGCAAAAAATAGGTATGGATTATTATAAAGCGTTTGATTTTGAAGGTCATCATGGCGTTATCTATACAGTAAAAAGGATGTCGTCATATCTCCCATGATAAAATATCCTTTAAGTGTAACTTGTAACCACTATTCAATCTCGTTTTTCACACCTAACCGGAACGCGTTTCCTCTCACTATTCTAAGTTTTACCGACAGCTCCCTGCTGCTCACCGATTTTTGCTTTCCCGGGCGGGCCATCCCCCCTATCTTTGCCTTGAAATTGATTCTAAAAAGACAAACAAACTAT
>JAFGXS010000070.1 GCA_016936505.1 Bacteroidales bacterium
GCGGAGCGAAGAGAAGAATCTCAACAACGAGATCCTTCACTTTGTTCAGGGTGACAAAATCCTTCACGCTGTCTGCCACCGTGTATAAGTGCCTATAATGCCTATAATGCCTAAAGTTATTTGAAGAAACTCTATGAACTCTATAAACTCTAGCGCACTCTATGAACTTTAGCTCACTTTATGAACTCAAAAAAGGCTTGCTTCCAACTTACAAGGGCCTGCTTCCGACTTGCAGGGTATTGCTTCCAACTTACAGAGGCCTGCTTCACACTTACAAGGCATTGCTTCCAACTTACAGAGGCTTGCTTCGGACTTACAATGGCTTGCTTCCGACTTACAGGGGCTTGCTTCCGACTTACAAGGGCCTGCTTCCGGCTTACAGGGGCTTGCTTCTGAACAATTACGGATGGAAACAGGTTTTTATTGTTGTTTCTGAGGATACAGGTAGAAAAATGGTTGATCGTTTTCCCCATGCTCCACTTTTTGTCAGGGAGCCAATCTGAATTTTTATAACTTAGCAAGCCAAAAACTTAGATTTTGAAACCTTTACCCGCCACAGCACGCTTTTTGTCAGCAGACAGTTACATAACGGCATTCCGTAAAGATTTCAGTGCAACGACAAATGTTAGGGTACAAGCGGATGCTTGCGCCATAGAAGTACAAAAGGTGCACATAACACACCCCTATTGGAAATATATGTTAGTTTTTGTACACATATAAACTAGTTAGGTGTAATTTTATAAATACCAAGTAAACATGAAACATATATTTATAGTCATTATTTTTTTGTCTTCAGCGAATCTGGCTTTTGGACAAGAAATAGCAAAAGTTGAAACTGTTAAAATTCATTCGAAAGAATTAAATCAAACGCGTGAGATATTGGTATTTACACCTCAGGATTATAAACAAAAAATATTTCAAAATTACGATGTGATTTATGTGTTTGATGCACAAGAACGTGAATTCTTTGATTTTACACATTCTGCAATCAGTTTTTTGTCAAATGCTAAAAAGAATTACATAGTTATTGGAATCACATCTCCATATATAGAAAAATATGATTATTCTAGAAATAATGATTTTCTCCCGATTTTAAAGACAGAAAGTGCTAAGAAAAGATTTGGGAAATATTCCGGCAATGCTTCTAATTTTTTGAAATATGTTAAAAACGAAGTTATTCCTTATATTGAGAATCATTATAGGGTGGGTATACAAAGAGTTGCTGTCGGACATTCTTTAGGCGCATCATTTATTCTCTATTCCATGATAAAAGACTCGGGATTATTTAATGCTTATTTTGCCATTTCTCCCAATTTTGCATACGATAATGACAGGCTAGCCAAAGAAATGATTCACTTTAACTATAATCAACTGAAGAGTACTTTTTTGTATTTGAGTAATGCTAACGAAGGTATAGGTTATTGGCAGCAATGGTTACCAGCAAGAAATAAAGTCTATTCTTTTTTGGATACTTCGAAAAATCTGAAAACACTTCATTATGTAATCAGAAAATTCCCTAATGAAACACATTGGTCGACTTTTGCACCAAGTTTAACATATGGTTTAAAAAGATATTTTAGTTATCTGGACACGACAAAAACACAGTTTTCAAAAGAAACCTATAATATCGAAATCAAAGTTAAGGTACCCAATAAAAAAGATACTGTTTATGTAACCGGTAACCAAAAGCCTCTTGGAAACTGGAATCCGGACAAAATCAAAATGAATAAGGAATCAGATTATACAAGAGTAATTAAATTAAAAGTTAAATCACCTGTTGAATTGAAATTTACGAAAGGGGACTGGAAAACTGAAGCAGTAGTTAAAAATTCTTATGGAGATAATATAATGATAAACCCAAAACATAAGTCACAGTTCAAATTTGATATTACTGGCTGGGGCGACAAATCTGAATAAAAAAACTAAACACAATACGGGCTCATAAGCCATCCTGATAAATCAGGACTGCTAGCCGGAAACCGTTAATCCAATAAAGAGATCTGTTTCAAAAACTATTTACCAGCTCTTTGGTTTGCCTCAGTTGTCCGTATAGCTTTTCGGCCTGCGGATAATACAGACTTTGCATGCCGTCGGAGAAGGCCTTTTCGGGGGTTTCATGGATTTCCATGATGACCCCGTCGGCTCCGCTCATCACTCCTGCCAGTGCCATGGGGGGCACATGCTTGCGAATACCTACTCCGTGAGAGGGATCGACAATCACAGGTAAATGACTCTTCTCTTTCAAAAGAGGAACCGCACTCAAATCCAGGGTATTTCGGGTGCTGCGCTCAAAAGTACGGATACCGCGTTCGCACAGCATAATCTTTTCATTACCGCCTGAGAAAACATATTCGGCTGAATACAACAGTTCATCAATGGTTCCGGAGATTCCCCGTTTGATCATCACCGGTTTGTCTACCTGTCCCAGTACTTCCAGCAGGTTAAAGTTCTGGGAGTTGCGGGCTCCCACCTGGAAAATATCCACGTAATCCACCATTTCTTCCACCTGCGATACCTGCATCACTTCCGTAATGACTTTGATACCATTGGCTGAACAGTGTTTGTAAAACAACTTTAATCCGTCAATTCCCAGTCCGCGGAACGAATACGGCGAACTACGCGGTTTGAACACACCGCCCCGCATGATACGGATGTTGTTTTTCAGCAAATGGGCTACCGAGCTTTCTATCTGTGCTTCATTTTCTATGGCGCAGGGACCAGCCATGATGGCCAAACCACCGTCGCCTATTTTTACGCCGTCGCCCAGATCAATAATGGTGGGATTTAACTTCCACTTTCCGGAAACCATTTTGTATTGTTCGCTAACGCGATGAATGTCGGCAATGCCTTCCATGCTGCCCACACAGCGCAGGTCAAAATCCCGTTTGGCGATCCCCACAATGTATTCTCTTACCTGTGTTTTGACCGATTTGGCGTCAATATTCAGTTGCGCCAGCTTGTCCATAATAGCGACTTTCTGTTCGGGACTTATCTCTTTTTTGAGTTGTATAATCATGATCGAATGGATTGAATAAATTGACTGATGTTTTTCTTCAGGTCGGAACCTTGTTCCAAAGCCCTGATAAAGGCGCTGCCGATGATGGCTCCCGAAGCATACTGACAAGCTTTTTCGTAGCTTTCTTTGTTGGAAATTCCAAAGCCGATGAGCAACGGGTTTTTCAGGTTCATCTTCTGTATGCGTTCAAAATAATGCTGCTCTGCATCCTGTACATTCAGATTCTTTCCTGTGGTGGATGCCGAAGAAACCACATACAGAAATCCGCTGCTGGTGTCATCCAGTAATCTGATGCGTTCCGTTTCCGTTTGGGGGCTGATCAGGAACACAAAATTGAGTCCTAGTTTCTCTACTTTATGCTGATAATTTTCGATGTA
>JAFGXS010000071.1 GCA_016936505.1 Bacteroidales bacterium
CGAACAGCTTTCCGGAGTGGGGCCCGTACTCGGAGCCCGCTTCCGGGAACACGGCATTGCCGACACAAAATCCCTTCTGTTGGAATGTCGCACACCGGAGAATCGATCCCGCCTGGCCGGACTGGTCGCCATCTCCACCGACCATCTGCTCAAGCTTGCCAATCGAGCCGACCTCATGCGCATCAGCTCTATAGGAACACAGCACGCCGAGCTGCTCGAATCGGCTGGCGTCGACACTGTCCGGGAGCTGAACCGCCGCAGTGCCGTCTCGCTCCATAAACTGTTGGTGAGCCTCAACAACGAGAAACGCCTCTGCCGCCGGGTACCTTCGGCCCGCAAGATCCTCACCTGGATCGAGAAGTCCGAAGCCCTGCCCGTCATGCTCCACTACTAAACCAAAAAAGCGGCCGATGAGGTCGCTTTTTAATTGTTTTGTTGGGTGCTATGCCCCCTTAACGTTGGCTTATGCTCTTTAGCTGATAAAAAGTGCTTCTCCCTTGACCCTCTCTTACAATTAGTTTTTTATCAAGCATAGCATTGAAGATCCCTTTTGTTTTGGTCTCCCCTATAGCTAAAAGTTCAACAGCCTCTTTTCGAGATATTTTTTCATGGTCAAGCAAATATAAAAGAATTCGTTTTTCTTCAATACCTAATCGGTCGTAATCGGTCGTAATCGGTCGCAATCGGTCATAATCGGTCGCGTCCATCGATTTTTCCGACATATTTCCTGTTGTATCAGCCAAATTATTATCGGAAATTATCCGCGGTCGAATGATTTCCACATCGAAGAAATCATTCTGTTCCGCTATTTTGGGTATTGGCAACCCATACTCCTGGCAATCCGTCATAATCCGATTAATGCCACTGCCCCATTGCTCAATCAGTCCCAGTTCTTTGAACACACGAGCAATAACCCGGTTACGCGCTTCGCTACGCCCATTGAAAACGTCTTCCATGGTGATGCTGTGGGGCAAACCTCCAGGAGAGACAATATTTACAACATCATCATATATACCCACCTTAACATCACGCCCCTGGTTTACGTAGTCGCGGTGTACAATGGCATTGATCAACGCCTCGCGCAATGCTGGAACAGGAATCTCATAGGTGTCAGTACGGTAAAGCCCTTTTATTTCACCTTTTAGGTTGATATGGTTCAAAACAAAGCTTTGAGTATTTTCCAACATCGAGAAAATATCACCACCGTACTCTTTTTTATCGGTAAAAACCGACATGGTGGTTCCTTTAAACCTTGCACATTTGATTGTGCAATGAGGAAATAGTCCCAGTAAAATCATCAAGGCATTGGTGGGATAAGATTTGCCATTTTCAGATTTCACCAATTTGAGATTTGCCAGTTTATTATGATTCAAAGGCTTTCCTGTACTTTCGAAACGTTGTCTTAAGGGAGAAATATCAAGTTGCTCGATTGTGAAATCGTAACAGATCTCTTCATCGAAACTGACGTGCCGTTTTTGGCGCTCCAGTTCCGCAATGGTGTTAATATCGGCTGTTCTATTGGTTGCTCCAATGCGGATGTATGTCCCATCACTTTTGCCTTGGCCTTTTAGAAAATAAGGTTTCATATTTCCTCGCACCACTTCAATCACCAAAATCAATTTTCCTTCTATATTGACACTGTAAATCTCAGGCATGATGATGGGAGAACAGTTATCGGCAATGATGGATGCAATCTTGTCCTGCATATCAAACACTTTGCCGCCATCAATCCCAACAATTTCAAGGTTGTCATTCACCCCAACAATTAGTTTTCCGCCACTGGTATTGGAAAAGGCAATCACCGTTTTTGCGATGGCATCATTCTTGGGCAACGTCTCTTTTAGCTCAAGCCGCTTGCTTTCACCCTGTTTTATCTGTTCAATCAATTTCATGAGCTACCAATAGATAAAGGTGGTACTGGAAAAATGTTTCAACTATCTACAACAAAATTAAACCAAAAAAAGTCAAATCAAAGCAGGTTAAAACCCATCATCAAAAACTAAAATAACCATTTCGACCCACTAGATCCTCACCTGGATCGAGAAGTCCGAAGGACTGCCCGTCATGCTACAAAACTGAATTAAAAAAGCGGCCGATGAGGTCGCTTTTTGATGGTAAAATGTATTTGAAGGACGCATATTCATATTGTGGTTATTTGTGTACTGACATTAAATTCTCTAAGTTTTTCGGCCTTTTTGTTTTTTTAAAAATACCTACAACGCACACTGAACATGTGTTTCGCCTGAATCACCTTGTTTGTGTTAATATTTTTAATTTCTTGTTAATTCTTTTTTAAGCCCGCAATCATACTTTTATTCAAGATTCATAATTGGGGTTCCTGTTATGATTGCCTGGGTTATTGAGCTGTTCTTCTAAGTTAAACGAAATTGGCTAGCTTCTGATGAAAAACTTAAAATCGAAAATGGATACAATTAAATATCTGATATTATGAGTAAAATAATGTCTTTTTATACTCTTTTAGTCGTGTTAAGTATTCCTACTGCTAGTTGGTCTGGAAATATTGTATATCCCTGGCGGTCTACAACGGCCATCGTTAAAAGCGGAGATAGTTTTGATGTTTGGTTTAATGCCGATGCTGGTCAAACGGTTAATTCAGTTGAATTAAGGGGATCTTACAATACGATAGCCTGCACGAAATCTGTTGTAATGGGTGACTGGGAATACGATCCGTTGTCGAAAAACCGGTATAATACCCTCATAACAGTAACCGTACCATCAGAAGCACCGACTGATCGGTATGATTTGGTATTGCGGACTTCAAGTGGAGATGTGACATCTTACGGGGGCGTTAAAGTTGTCAGGACTTTTAAGGATCAATATTACATCATGCATATGTCAGATGGCCACATCTATCAAAGCGGTTATGATCCCATTACCCTGTTAGCTCGAAAGTCCACCATGATAGAAATGGCTAATATCATGGATTGCCAATTAATTATCGAAACAGGTGATAACATGTACAATGTCCGGAATCATCCGGAAAGAGAAGAACACTATTTTTTGGGAATTGAAAGTGAAGGTATTAAAGGAATGGCTAAAGCTACATCTGCCACTTTTTTAGTGCCTGGTGACCATGATGCCTATACGGCAAATGATTGGCCACAAGCGACCGTTCAGGAAAATTCCAACTTTTTTAATGATTATTGGGGCTTGCAAAACTCCAGCTTTAGATATGGTAATGGACGCTTTATGCTTTTGAATAATGCCTGGGACACTTCCATTAGCAGTGGAAAAGAACACCAATACCAAACCGATAATGCGGTAACTTGGCTGAAAGGGGCGGGCGCAGGTGGCAATTTTTTCTTGTCGGCAGGGCATTGTTACGATAAAATGCATGAGTTCATTGATGCCAGCCAACCTTTAAGTCTTGTATTGGCGGGAGATAAACACCATGTTAGAACCGATAATCCTTATCCATTTAATGATGGCAGTGCCTCGGTTGCTTACATAGCAGGTTCTATCAGAGATCATTTTGAATTTAATCTGTTTCAGGTTAATAACATTACAGGTACATATACCACCCTATCGGGAACGAATGGCGTAGTGGAGGTTTTGGCCAGTGGTGACCAAAATGACCGGACTTCATGGGTTTCAAATCTAACTCTTACCTATACGCACCCTAATGATGGGAGTACTTATGAAAATGCCGCTACCATTATTAATAAGTTTAATTTTCCCATTTCCGGGGCCAGAGTGCGTTTCATAATGCCTTTAGGATCAATGTATGCTGCGTTTAACGGTGCTATTGAACAGTCCTTTGATGGAACTTCAGTTCATGTTGTAGATGTTCGTCTGGATCTGGAAGCGAACAGCACTACAGTTGTAAATATTGCTCCATCGAATGTGGAAGATTTATGCCCGGATGATCCCTCAAAAATTGCTCCGGGAGAATGTGGCTGTGGCGTACCGGAAGGCGTTTGTAATCCCATCAGCGTTACGGCCATAACTGTTTCTCCCTCTATGGCGAATTTGAATGTACAGGCTTCCATTCAGTTGACCTGCACAGTGGAACCTTCTGATGCGACAAATCCCTCTGTTCAGTGGTCTTCAAGTAATGAATCGATAGCAACAGTCGACTCAAGAGGTCTCGTAAGAGCTGTTGGTGGAGGCGTTGTTACCATTACAGCAACAAGCGAAGATACCGGTATTACGTCCACTTCAGAAATTACGGTTATTCCTGATTTTTTGACTTTACAGGCCGAGGATGCCGTTTTTAGCGGACCAGTCGTTAAGACTGATCAGGCAGGGTATAATGGTACAGGATTTCTTGATTTTGTAAATAGTACAAACGATTATGTAACCTGGAGGGTTAATGTGGGTACCACAGGTACCTACTCATTATCGTTCAGATATGCACTGCTGTCTGGCAGCAGGCCTTTACAGCTATCGATAAATGGTGAAATAAAAGTTCCATCCGTTGATTTCCCTGCAACCGGCAGCTGGTCATCATGGGGATATTACCGAACAAGCCAGGCTTTGAATGAAGGCTTTAATACTGTAACCCTTAAGGCAATTGGTTCAAGTGGAGGTAATTTTGATGAGTTGGGTGTTGGCGTTGTTGGAATCACAACAGGACAAAATCTGAAATCTGATAAAGTTAGTAAGTCAGTTGTAATTTATCCCAATCCATGTCGTCAGGGTAGATTTTCATTGGGGCTGTTGGGTTTTGACTATGTTAAGGATGTGAAATTGAAGATTGTAGATCTTATGGGGCAAGCGGTTTATTCCGAATTATTAAATAGCGTTGATGTAACTCTGGATCTAAATGGCATATTATCTGAATCCATCTATTTTGTCGTAATTGAATCAAAAGGATTTAGGATTGTAAAAAAGCTGGTTGTGGATTAGATAAAGACAAAATGACTATTGTTAGCACTGCTTTTTAAATTGATTTTTACCAATAAAATCGAGTTGTGTTAATTTAACTTTTAAGAGATGAAAACTATCGATATTAGAATTACAATTGTGGTTTTGTGCTTTTTTTTAGCTGAATCTTTAGCCAAATCGCAGGATGTTGGTGCTACTTTTTGTTGGCACTATAATGAAATATATGGAGGCCACTCCTATCCGGCCAATCAATCAATAGCCAAACAAAAGCTTCCCGATGGCACCCACTGGTCGGTAACTACCGAGTGGTGGGAGAATATGGCTGAGGAAATCGAATTTTCCGGAATTGATTTTGTTGCCCTACTTTCCAGGGGGACAACACCTGATGCGCCAGATCGAGGAAATGGCAACCCGAAACATATTACTAAATTGGTAAATGCCATGAATCTGACTGGTGCTACCTTTAAGTTGTGTATTTTCGACGACTGCCCTAATTCATGGACAGGAGCAAAAAACTGGAATGAATCGGGAGGTGCCGTATATTCAACCGATAATCCAAAATTTGATTGTTCCGTTACGGCAAACTGGCAATATATCTATGATTATAATATCAAGCCTACGATCGAGGCAATTCCTGACGCAAAAAGGTACAAGATTGATGGTCGGATGGTAATTTGGTTTTGGGGGGCGAAGCCTTCCTGGATGACGAACTTGCAAGGCAATCTTTCGAGAATCCTGACTCATATCAAAACAAGATGTCAGGCAGATTTTGGCTTTACCCCTTACTTAATTATTGAGAAGAGTTGGCTTGATAACGATAATACCATTACCACCACTCATGCAGATGGTGTGCATGGATGGTTTAGTTCTGCGGGCGGCGTTTCATATACGCTTACCTCATGGAATGGGAGAAAATTTGGTGCACTCTGCCCTGGAATTCGCACTTCAGATCGACCCGATTATATAGATCCGGCTATGGGAACCTCGGACAATAGTTTGAGGCTTAAAACAGGTTTGGAAAATACAGTAGGTGCAGGTGCTAGGACAACATTGGTGGAGGGGTTTACTGATGCAGCCGAAAACGCTGCCTTATGGCGGAGCAACGATGGTGAATATTACAACTATCCCAATCAGAGGTTAAACGCATTGCGGCATTATTCCAAAGATCCTTATCCAAGCATTTTAAAGATGGAGGTGGAGGCCTGCGACCAATATCATGATTTGACATCAGGCAACAGCGGTGGTGCATTTCTTTATAGTGGGGATCTTGATGTTCTCAAATGCGACGATATTTATGGAGGATGGTATGTCACAAGTACTCAGTCTGGCGAATGGATGGAATGGAAAGAACTGCCTCTGTTGGTCAATACAAAATTCTTGTTGAGATATAAATCCACAACTCTGAGTTCAATTAAATTCTCTGTGGATGGCATCGATTTGTCAACCATAAATCTGCCTTCTACCAATGGAGCTTGGTCAACTATTGATGCAGGGGAGTATAGAGCGGCAACTAACGGTTTGCATACTGTGCGTTTGACAGTTGTGTCTGGGGCGCCAAGCCTCAACTATTTCACAAGGGTAGTGAATGGCACATTTGCCGTTACTGGAGTAGACGTTACTCCCGCTTTGGGAACAATCCCTGTGGGAGGGGCTATTCAATTGTCTGCACAAGTTTTGCCCATCGAGGCTTCCAATAGGACAGTGTACTGGTCAACATCCAACCCTCTGGTGGCAAAGGTGAGTGAAAATGGTTTGGTGACTGCATTCGCAGAGGGGTCTGCTGTTATTACTGCAACAACCCAAGATGGCGGCAAAACAGATGAGTCTATCATCTCGGTTATTGCTTCAACAGCCGAGACTTTAATACTCCAGGCAGAAGATGCCGTTTATGAGGGAGCAATTGTAAATACGAACCAGGATGGTTATCATGGAACTGGATTTATTGATTTTGTTAATTCCATCGGAGATTATATAGAATGGAACGTTGATGTAGCAAATGCTGGCGTTTATAGTTTTTCCTTTAGGTATGCTCTTCCAAATGGTGGCAGGCCGCTCGAATTGAAGGTAAATGGGGAAGTGAAAGTGGCCTCTCTTGATTTTCCTGGGACAGGAGATTGGGCCACATGGGGAAGTGTGACTACAAGCCAAGTGTTAAATGCCGGTAAAAATAAGATTAAACTATCTACCAAGGGGAGTAATGGCGGTAATATCGATGAATTGACCGTTGTCTATAAACAAGCCAGTACCGGTTTTCACGATTTGGAAAATGAAAAGGTTCAGTCGGTCAACATCTATCCCAATCCCTATCATCAAGGCAGATTATCTATCGATCTGATTGGATTTGAAAATTTGAGTCATATTAGGCTCAAGATTATTAATCTTATGGGGCGAACTGTTTATGAGGAATTGTTAAATGACAACTCACATGCAGATTTGAATTTGTCGGGTGTTTTGAATGAGTCAATTTACATTATTTCAATTGAATCAAGCGGATCATCTGTTGTGAGAAAGCTAATTGTTAAGTAGTTGGTTACCCTTAAATAGCTATTTTAATTATTGCCACTTCATTATGTTTTTACAAAAAAAATAGAAAAAGCGAGCATGTAAGTAAATTTTATGTTTAAATCCTAATAAATGAAAAATGAAAAAAGTCTATGTTGGAATTACAACGGTCGTTTTAAGTCTCTTTTTAGCTGGAACTTTAGCTAAATCGCAGGACTTAGGAGCCACTTTTTGCTGGCATTATAATGAGATTTATGGCGGCGATTCTTATGCATACAACAAGTCCTTGGCTAAAAAGGGTCTTCCCGATGACAATACTCACTGGTCGGTGACTACTGAATGGTGGGAGAATATGGCTGAAGAGATTGAATACTCCGGAATTGATTTTGTTGCTCTGCTTGCCAGAGGTACTACACCTGATGCACCTGATCGAGGAAATGGCAACCCAAACCATATTAGTAAATTGGTCGATGCCATGAACCTGACTGGTGCTACCTTTAAGTTGTGTATTTTCGACGACTGTCCTAATTCATGGACTGGTGCAAAAAATTGGAATGAATCGGGAGGCGCCGTATATTCAACAGATAATCCAAAGTTTGATTGTTCAGTTACGACAAATTGGCAATACATCTACGATTATAATATCAAGCCTACTATTCAAGCAATACCTGACGCAAAAAGATACAAGATTGACGGCCGAATGGTTATTTGGTTTTGGGGGGCGAAGCCTTCGTGGATGACAAATTTGCAAGGCAATCTTTCGCGAATCCTGACTCATATCAAAACCAGATGTCAGGCTGATTTTGGTTTTACTCCTTACTTAATCATTGAGAAGAGTTGGCTCGATAACGATAATACCATTACAACGGCACACGCAGATGGAGTGCACGGATGGTTTACATCAGCATCACAAATTTCTTATTCCCTTTGGAAAAAAGCTGATGGAACATGGTGGAATGGTCAGAAATTCGGTGCTTTATGCCCGGGTTTTGGCTATCCAGGCCATGAGCCTTTTATGGATCCTAAGATGGGGTATCCCACCGGGAATGAAAGGCGGTTAATAGCTGGTTTAGATGCGACGGTAGGTGCAGGTGCTCGGAGTACTTTAGTGGAGGGATTTACCGATGCAGCAGAAGCAGCAGCTTTATGGCGAAGTGGTGATGTTCAATATTATGATTACCCAAATGAACGACTCAATGTGTTACGACGATATACAGCCGATCCTTATCCAAGTACTTTAAAAATTCAAGCTGAAGCCTGCGATGCATTATCTGATTTAACAACCGGAAATAGTGGTGGTGCTTATCGACGTGGAGGTAATTTAGATATCCTTAAATGTTCTGATACAAATGGAGGATGGTATGTTACAGCTACCGGACCGAACGAATGGATGGAATGGAAAGAGTTACCTCTTTTATCAAATACAAAGTTTCAATTGAGATATAAATCAACTGCTGCGTCATCAATAAAGTTCTCTGTTGATGGGACTACATTAGGTACAATAAGTCTACCTTCCACAAATGGTGCTTGGTCGACTATTGATGCGGGCAACTACACCACCGGTAGTAACAGTTTACATACGGTACGATTAACAATTGTATCCGGATCACCAGATATTAATTATTTTAAACGAGTGAATGATAGTTCAACTGGGATTCAGACATTGCAGGCTGAAGACGCCAGTTATAGCGGTGCCGTGTTTTCTAATAATCAAACAGGCTACCATGGTGACGGCTTTATTGACTTTCAAAATAATGCAAACGATTATATTCAATGGACGGTGAACCGGGCATCAGCCGGAAGTTGTGAATTAACTTTCAGATATGCTCTGCCAAACGGTGGTCGTCCATTGGAATTGAAGGTGAATGGGGTAGTAAAAGTAACGTCATTGGATTTCCCGGCTACTGGTGATTGGACAACCTGGCAAACAGTTTCTACAACACAGTCGTTGAACGCCGGTGCAAACACCATCAAACTGACCAGTATCGGGAGCAATGGTGGCAATATTGACGAACTCGTTGTTACGCCACTTGGAAGCTATTTAGATGAATGTGAAGTTTTGACCGGATGGAGTACCAATGGTTCAAACACCCTGACGTTAAACACATCGAGTTTGATGCAGGGAACCGGTTGTGTTCAAATGATAGGAAGTGGTACCGATGAATTTAAAAAAGTTTTCTCTCCGGCTTATAATTCAGGAGTAACAGCTGCCAACGGTGTTCTGACATTTTGGTATTATGTTTCTGATGTGTCCAAATTGAGTAATGGTGGCCAAGTTGAGATTTCAAGCAGTGGAGGTCCTGATGTGAACGAGTACAGCTGGAGCCTATTGACCGGTTTAACCAATGGATGGAACGAAGTAACCTTGAATATCAGTGATGCGAATGTCATTGGAACGCCCAATTTGAGTGCGATAGATTGGTTCAGGATTTACCACAGTAAATCAGCTTCCATCACAACCAGGATTGATGGCATGCAACTAGTCAATTCCTCATTATTAAAAGGCGCTCAAATAGCGAATGGTATTGATGAATCGGATTTGATTGAGGAAGTAAAAACTGTCAACATCTATCCCAATCCCTATCATCAGGGTACTTTGTATATAGATCTAAATGGATTTGAAAATGCAGACCATGTTCAGGTTAAAATATTCAGTCTCGCAGGTCAATTGGTGCATGAGGAAACAGTACTGAATACCGGGCAGGCTAAACTGAATCTGACCGGTAGATTGGATGAATCCGTTTATCTTGTTGCCATTGAATCGAATGAGTCCAGAGTTGTTAAAAAATTGATTGTGAGATAGTTTAGGCCAAAACACCTAAGGCGGATATTGTAATGGTATCCGTCTTGGTTTTTTGGGATTTTTGATTTCCGTCTACAACAAGAATCTCAATTATAGTATTGAAAATCAAGAAAAGTGAATTAGAATTACAATAGCCAAATCATGAAAAAATCAGTTACAATTCTATTTCTGTTAATCTATTCTTCGGTGAGTTTGCTTGCTGGAAATATTGTGTATCCCTGGCGTTCAACAACAGCCATTGTCAAAAGTGGCGAAACGTTTGAAGTATGGTTCAATGCTAGTGCCGGTCAAGCGGTTAACTCTATTATATTGAAAGGGCCTTATAATGCTGTAAATGCCACTATTACCAGTACAGAAATTAATACCTGGGTTTACGATCAATGGTCGGGTAATACCTACAACCAAAAAATAACGGTGACAGTGTCGCTAGATACACCTGCAGATCGTTATGATCTTGTTTTGAAAACATCAACTGGCGATGAGATTTCTTTAGCATCAGTAAAGGTGATCAAGGAATATAAAGACAGTTACTATATTATGCATATTTCAGATGCGCATAGGTGGCAAGGAACTTATGATACGCCTAATGTCATCCTACGTGAGATTTCGACCATTATTGATATTGCCAATATTATTGATCCCGAAATTCTTGTTGAGACCGGAGATGGACATTATCCCAACACCAATAATATGGCCGTTACCGCACAACGAATTGATGATTATATGAATGGTTTTTTGCTTAATGGATCTATTCCGGTGAAAGGGTTGAACAATGCCTATGCGCCGGTATTTATGGTGCCGGGAAACCATGATACGCCTCAAAAAAACTATCAATTGGAACCAGACATGAAAACCCCCGCCACTTATTGGAATACATATTACGGACTTCAATCCTATGGGTTTAATTATGGTGAGGCTCGTTTTGTTGGCGTTAATAATGCATGGTTTCCCGATTCGAAAGGTACACCCAATTTCTCTCATCAGACCGATGAAGCATTAGCTTGGTTGACAAAAGCCGGAGCTGGAAATTTTAGAGTCGGATTTTGCCATGTGCCTCAGGAGTCTATTCCGCCATTTTACAATCCCTTTAGTAGTGTGGGAACTCCTTTGGATTTAATCCTCTGTGGACATGTGCATAGCGTCACTTACAGTCCTTATGCCGTTGATAATAAGGCCATCGTTTATACAACAAGAACGTGTAGAGACGGCAACGCAAAAGCACCTTTTAATTTGTATGAAGTAGATGCAAAAAATGGAACTTATGTTCCGGTAAGTACAACAAACGGTGCACTTCAGGCCTTAGAAACGGCCAAAGATTACAATTCAAGCAAGCTGACGTTAACCTATGGTGTGGAAAATAATGGCAGTAATTCTAATAATTCTGGCACTATTGTCAATAAATTTGACTTTACAATTTCCCGTGCCAGGATACGCTTTGTTATGCCCAAGGGAATGCCCTATTACATTACAAAAGGCATCATTAATCAGGAGTTTGATGGACCTGATTACCACATAGTAGATGTGAGGCTTGATCTGGAGGCAAACAGTACGACAACCGTGGAAATCAAAGCAGGGATAAAGCCCGATTTGTGTCCCGATGATCCCGATAAGGATGAGCCAGGTTATTGTGGATGTAGTGTGCCGGAGGGAAGCTGTACTATTCATGTAGAAGAAGTAACACTATCACCCGCCAGTGCAAAACTCAATCTTTTTGTTAGTCGACCATTTACAGCTACAGTCGTCCCTGCGAATGCAACTAATCAAGCACTAATCTGGTCAACAAGCAATGAAAATGTGGCTCGCGTTAATGCGGATGGGCTGGTCACGGCAGTAGCAGAAGGGGAAGCGATTATTATGGCCACTTTGGAAGATGGCGGAATGACTGCTGTTTCGGAAGTGACAGTTCTTCCAAATTACACCAACTACCAGGCTGAGGATGCTGAATATAGTGGGCCGGTGCTAGCTGCCGATCAATCTGGATATAACGGTTCCGGTTTTCTTGATTACACCAATTCTTCAGGTGACTATATTAAATGGAGAGTATATGTTCCGTCGGGAGGTACTTATCCTTTGAGGTTCAGGTATGCATTAGCAGCCGGGAATCGTCCACTTCAGTTGGCAGTTAATGATGAAGTCCGAATTCCTTCTATCTCTTTTCCTGTGACCGGAAGCTTTCAAACGTGGATGGAATACACCACTGAACAGTTACTAAATGCAGGAACCAATACTATTACCCTTACAGCGATAGGATCTAGTGGTGGAAATTTTGATGAATTAAACATTGGAGGTTCGACAGGGATAAATAGTATGGATTCTTCGGAAAAAAATGTGTCTGTTTACCCGAATCCCTATCAGGATGGGAAATTAAATATTCATCTGAATGGGTCTGAAGATGAAGTTTTTGTCGTGATTAGAAATTTATTGGGACAAACTGTTTTTCAAAAAAAGATCTCAAACTCTTCGCATGAAATACTTGACGTTTCCGGTAAGTTGACCGATGCCGTATATTTTGTTTTGATAGGATCCGGTAAGTCTTGGGTTGTGCGCAAATTAATGGTTCAGCACAAATAGCTCGATCCAGGTCCTCACTTTTCTTAAATAACTTCTCCAAACTCCGTCCATTTTGAATGATGGTGTGTTGGGTAATGGTGAAATATATGGTCCGCAGTGATGCTTTTAGTGCAGGGTGATTGGGTTCTTTAAGTATAAAATTATAAAGCCTGTTGTTTTTTCATATTAGCAATTTTAAAGTAATGAATAGCAATTCTTTCTGGGGACTAACCATCCTTGATATAGTAATTATACTTTTCTATTTCGTATTGATTATTTTCATCGCCATGCGTGCCGCCAGAAAAATAAAAAATCGAGAGGATTACTTCATGGGTGGCAGACGTTTTGGAAAGCTTATCCAAACCTTTGCGGCTTTCGGCCAGGCGACATCGGTGGAAAATGTGACAACCACATCAACCATGGTTAATACCAATGGGGCCTCTGGTATATGGGCGATGTTGGCTGGTGGATTGATCAACTTGCCTGTATTCTGGATGACGTCAATTTGGTACAGGCGGCTTCGGTTGCTTACCTTGGGTGATTTTTTTGAAGAACGTTACTGCTCCAAACGCATGGCGGCCTTTTACGCAGCTTGTCAATCAATTTTCTTTGTGTTGATTGCAGCCATTGGGTTTTTGGCAATGTCAAAAACAGTTTTGGCTGTGGCCACAAAACCTGTGTCCGAATTGAATGCATCAGAACGGGTAGAATATAATAAAGCCGTCGAACTCGAGAATTTGGAATCATTCGATTATGTGTTGCTTGACGATTTGCAGAAAGCACGTTTGGACGAGTTGCAGCTGCTCAATCCTCGAAAAGAGTATTCTTATTTTAACGAAAATTGGCTCATTTTTGTTGTCGCAGTTATTTCTTTCCTGTATGCAAGTAAAGGAGGGCTTACAGCGGCATTTATGGTTGATCTGGTGCAGGGGATATTCATAATTATCCTCTCCATTATGCTTATCCCTTTTGCAATGCAAAAAATCAACCTGCAATTCGGTAGTGATGGATTCCTTGGTGCCTTCCAGTCTATGCACAATGTCTTGCCGGCATCTTTCATGGAGGTCTGGGGGTCGCCTAACTTAATTGAATTTTCGTGGTTTTGGATCCTAGGGTTTTCTGTTATGATTGTCATCACAACAGCGGTTCAAGCCAATCAAATGACCGCTTGCGGCTCCGCTAAAGACGATTATACTGCTCGCTATGGATTTGTTTCTGGCATGTTGCTAAAGCGCTATACTAGTGTCATGTGGGGGTTGGTGGCATTGCTGACGGTTGTGCTCTACGGTAATTCAATCTCTGACCCTGATTATGTTTGGGGACATGCCACACGCGATTTGCTTGGCCCTCTGAATATGGGTTTGGTGGGATTGATGATTGCCTGCCTTATTGCAGCCTTGATGTCTTCAGCTTCAACGTTTATGCTGACAGCTGCCGCTTTGATCACCAATAATTTGTACCGCCCATTTCGTCCCAATTGCTCCGAAAACCATTATATATGGGTTGGACGAGTTTTTAGCGCGTTGTATATGTTGTTTTCAGCTTACATCGCCACGCAGTGCAGTGGGCTGTTTGAACTGTTTAAAATGACCATGATGTTCAATTGCATCCTGGCAGCCGCTTTTTGGCTTGGGATGCTTTGGAGGCGATCCAATTCAGCTGGGGCATGGACATCCATGGTGGTCATGTTTATTGCCACGGTCGTTCTGCCTTTTGGTGCGCCGATGCTTCCTGGGATACGAAACTCCGAATACCTAGCCAAAACAACTCAGGCTATTCCTGTCGCTCGAACTTATACGGCTCGTGAGATGGATGTTCGACAACGCAATGAGGCCATTGATTCCTGGGATAGGTTGAATGCTATTGGTAAGTCTGAAGGACAACGTCCTGTGACCTTTGGTATGGGGGATAAGTTCGAGAAAAATGTACTGCTCCCTAAAAAATCAATTTTCTGGAGCGAAGGTTTGGATATCACTGGCGGGCAAGTTATAGGGAAAGGGTATTTGAAGGTCGAGCTATTCGCGTTGGATTGGCTGGGATGGGATTTATCCAATAATTCTTATTCTTTGAACGAAACTTTAACCTTCATTTTCCGCATTATCTTCCCATTTGTCATTTTAATGTTGGTGTCATTATGTACAAAGCCTCAGAAACGAGAAGAGTTAGATCAGTTTTATGGCAAAATGCTTACGCCAGTAGTCGGGTCTCACGACGATGATGTACGAGAGATGGAACTTACTCGCGCATGTCCCAATCGATTTGACCATTTGAAAATTTTCCCTGCTTCGAATTGGGAATTCCGTAAGTGGAATTTGGTTGATTGGCTTGGAATATTGGTTTCCTGCGTTGCAGTATTAAGTGTGGTGGCTTTGTTGATCTTTATCGTGAGCCTAGGGAGTTAATCTATGAAGACTTTATTTAAACATAATAATATAAAATCATTACTGATGGAGAACAAAAATACTGCTCTAGCTAAAACGGCATTGATAGCAGAAGCGGTTCCTAATATGCCTTGGGAGCCTAAACCTGAAAATTGTAAAGAAATTGTTTGGCGACACAGTACCAATCCGATTATCAATTTGCATCCGATGCCGAAGGCTCGAAGCGTATTCAATAGTTGCGTTGTGCCTTGGGGTGATGGGTTTATTGGTGTGTTCAGGGTTGATTCGCTGTCAATGGATCCTAATTTGCATCTGGGCTCAAGTCCCGATGGTATAAATTGGACAATTGAAGAAGAACCAATCAGTTTTATCTCTGCCGACCCGGCATTGGGTCAAATTACAGTGGCTTACGACCCTCGACTGAGTAAAATTGAAGACAAGTATTACATCACTTGGTGCAATGCATATTATGGTGCTACTATTGGACAGGCCTGGACAACCGATTTCAAAACTTTCCACCAACTCGAAAATGCGTTTTTACCATATAATCGGAATGGGGTGTTGTTTCCCAAGAAGATTGGGGGGAAATTTGCCATGCTCAGCCGTCCGATGGGTTTGGGGATGGCAGTCAATTACGGTGATATTTTTTACAGTGAAAGTCCCGATTTGACTTATTGGGGAAAACACCGTATTGTCTTTACTCGTGGACCCCTAAAATGGGAACGTGTTAAAATTGGCCCGGGTCCAATCCCAATTGAAACCACCGAAGGTTGGTTGTTGCTTTATCACGGGGTGACTGATACTTGCGATAGTTTTGTTTACAGTATGGGGGCTGCCATATTGGATATTGCAGAACCTTCAAAAGTGCTTTATCGGTGTAAATTCCCGCTTATGACACCCGAAAAAGATTACGAAACAGCCGGTTATGTCGGTAATGTTGTTTTTCCAACAGGGGTGATTGCCGATGGCGCAACTGGACGTCTGGCTATCTACTATGGTGCTGCTGATACCTATACGGGCATCGTTTATGCGAATATAGACGAAATTATTGCGTATGTTAAAGAGAATGCGTGGGAATAAATAGTGTAATTCAGTATATTATTACATTGTTAGTTGTGTTCCTTAGATGCATATTCCTGGTTTAGAGCTGTGATTGTTTTGTTGATATAACAATGCATTGTAATGATTGTCTAATGAAAGGATTTGACTGTATATAATTAATTCTTAAATTATGAAAAATATATTTATTATTAGTTTGGTTTTGTGTGTTTTTTTTTCAAGCTCATCATTTGCAACAAAAAAATGTGTATTTATTGTAAAAGTTGATGAAGCAGCTGATCAGGTGATTATTGATTATTTGAATGCCAATGGTTACGAAGTTATCGTTTCTGTCGCTAATGGCACTGTGCCATTTGGGGTTTATGATCTGGCTGTGATTAGTGAAACGAATGGATCAACTGATGCCGTTTGGAAGGCATTCAGGAATGCTCCTTTGCCTTTTGTTGCGTTAAAGACTTTTTGTGCCCGATCTCATTCCAATTCATTGGCCTGGCTTAATACAAGCCTTACAGGAACCGATTATGCCAATACAAATGATCGGTCAGTTGCCTCTGTTGCAGAAACACATCCTATTCTTCGGGGAGTGACATCAAATCCCACTTTTGTTGAAGAACAACCAATCGATCCTAATACCAATGTTGCTCCATTCGCCCTGCAGTGGGTGAATTTTCCATCGTTACCTTCAGGGGCAACTGTAATTACTACTGTTACCATTGGAACAGGTAATGATTATACTCTTACAGAACCGATTCCGCAGATTATTGCCTTTGAGAGAGGAACCTCGATGAACATCGCAACGTTGACCAATAGAGCAGTAATGGCAGGATTCAATTTTAATGCAAATCCATATTTAACTTCCGAGGCTTTAAAAGTCATCAAGCAGTCCTGTGATTGGGTTATCGCATCCAATGCAACGGCCATCCAAGATGTGGTTCCTGCGGCGCTCCTAAAAAGAGTAGGTCGAGAGTTGTTGAATCCAACTAACTTGGATGTTGAAGTTTATAGTCTTGCAGGTTTACGAATCATTTGCTCCAAAGAATCCGCTATTAGTCTTGATGGGTTAACTGCCGGGATCTATGTAGCAAAAACAACCGCTGGGGTATTGAAGTTTGTATTGTAATAATTGTGTGTTTTGCCAATAAAGTAGTTTTAGGTTGGAATTTATGTAATTATCCTTCCTGATTAACGAAAATTTTATAAGGATATGAGAATAATAAAAATGGTGGCGTTTTTTGTAATTGCCACTTCAGCTGTGTTTGCACAACAGAAACCCAAAAATATAGTATTTATTATTGGCGATGGAATGGGGCTGGCACATATTTATGCTGGCATGGTGACCAATGCCAATCATTTGCAAATGGAGCGTTTTAAAAATATTGGCTTTTCGAAAACCTATTCTGCCAATAATTTTACTACGGACTCAGGCGCTGGTGGGACTGCTTTGGCCTGTGGCGTAAAAACTAAAAATGGTATGATAGGGATGACCCCCGACTCCCTTGTTGCCCAATCCATACTCGAAGTGGCTTCACGGAACGGACTGTCAACAGGTGTTGTGGTTACTTGCGATGTGACTCATGCCACCCCGGCATCGTTTATTGCTCATCAAGTGAGTCGGAAGATGACCCAAGAGATCGCTGCTGATTATTTAAAATCTTGCGTAGATGTTTTTATTGGTGGCGGACGCAAAAATTTCAGAAATAGAACCGATAACCGTGATTTGATCGTTGAATTGAGTAATAATAACTATAATGTGGCTTTTACGTTGGATGAAGTTCAAAAAGTCAAATCTGGAAAATTAGCCGGCCTCTTATATGATGGACACAATCCTCCCATACCAGAAAGAGGAGATATGCTCCCTACAGCTTCTATTGCCGCCCTTGATATTTTGGACAACAATAAAAATGGCTTTTTTCTGATGATTGAGGGCTCTCAAATTGATTGGGCTTCCCATAACAATGATGCTTCTCAAATTATAAGAGAAGTGCTCGATCTGGATAATACAATTGGAAAAGTGCTCGATTTTGCTGAACAGAACAAGAATACACTAGTGATCGTAACTGCTGACCACGAGACTGGCGGCCTTACTTTGCCATCAGGCGACATGTTAAAAGAGGTGGTCAACGGAGATTTTAGTACCAAAGACCACTCAGGGGTGTTGGTGCCTGTTTTTGCTTTTGGGCCAGGAGCTGAACAGTTTACTGGTTTTATGGAGAACACCTCATTTAAAAATAAGATGGTGAAATTATTGAAATTGAAAGATTAAACAGTATTATTAATTTTGAATTAGTATGCAAAAAATAGATAATTTTTCGATGGAGTTGAACTTCACAGAGACTTATCGAAAGAATATAAATGAACACATTGCCATTCGAGAAGCTAGGTGCCATAAGGCTCAGTTTCCAGCTGTGCTTTCTGAAATACAGGAAAACGACCGCTTGGCGGGACGCACTTTTTGGGGCTGGGTAGGATTTAGTCCGCACAATGCTCCTGGAGGTGCTGCTTTTGGTTACTTCTGTCATGAACTAAAAATTATCGAAGCTATTGAGCGAGGCAATATTCCTGTTGAACAAAGGGATGCTGTACATGAGATGCTCCATTTTTGGAAAAAAGAAACTTCAAAAGCCAAAGTGGAATCTGCTTTTACAGATAAGATGATTCCCGTTCTTTTTAGGGATGAGATCGTGTCCTTACCTTATAATTTCAAGCCACTCATCGCCAATCCAATATATCGAATGGCTGGTGTTTTCCTTGATTATGAAAAGCTTCTGAGGCTGGGTATTCCGGGCTTAATTGAAGAAATAACCGAAAAAATGAATGTGGTCAAAGCATCGGGAGGGGATTATCAATTATTCGAAGGAATGTTGATAGCCTTGGATGTATTCATTGACTCGTGTAAGTATTACGAAAAGCAGGCCATTGAAAAGGCAAAAGCGGCTTCAAATCCTCAAAGGGTAAAAGAGCTGCTCCAATTAGCTGAAGTTTTAAAGAAAAATACCATCTCAAAACCCGAATCTTTTTACGAAGCACTGCAATTATCGTGGCTTTATACCTTAATGTGTGGGTCACTTGAATTGGGTCGTGTGGATGTCTATTTGGGAGATTTTTATGTACACGACATAGATAATTATGTGATTACCGAAGAAGAGGCTTTGTCGTTGATGCATTCCTATTGGAAACTGATCAATGATCTTTTTCGGGATGTGGATGGTCGAGTTATTATTGGAGGAAGAGGCCGCCGAAACGAGGCAAATGCAGATCGTTTTGCGTTGTTGGTGCTTAACACCATTAAGACGTATGGAAAAGCGATTCTTCCACAAACAACACTGAGGTTTTACGAAGGAATGAATCCTTTGCTTTTCGAAAAATCACTCGATTTGATAGGTGAAGGGCATACTTTCCCCTTGCTGTACAACGACGATGTGTTAATTCCTTCTGTAGCTCAGGCACATGATGTACCAATAGAGGATGCCGAACAATACATGCCTTTGGGTTGTGGCGAGATTGTGCTTGATCACATGGGTTTTGGGACTCCAAGTGGATCGCTGAATGTTTTAAAAGCCCTGGATGTGACCTTGCGGGATGGCATTGATCCGATTACAGGTAAACGTTTGGGATTGCCAACCGGGCATCTGCGGGATTTTAAAACGTTTGATGAATTTTTTGCTGCGTTCAAAAAACAGCTGGCATTCTTCATAGAGATACTTGCCGATCATGAAGAACTGGAATATGTGGAATCCGGGAAACAGGCCCCTTACCTTTATCTGAGCATGCTATACGATGATTGTATTGCGCGTGGAAAGGGTATTTTTTCAGGTGGGATACGTTATTTAGGCGGATCGTTGGAATCATTTGGAAGTGTGAATGCTGCCGATAGTCTCACCGCGATTAAGAAAATGGTTTTTGATGATAAACTGATTTCAGCAGATCAGCTTATCGAGGCCCTGAATAATAATTTCAACGGGTATGAAAAGGAGTACAAACTGTTGAAAGAGTCTCCCAAATACGGTAATGATGATGCTTATGCGGATAATATCATGGTTGAATTACATGATTTTATGTGTAACACCATGCGCGACCAGCGGGAGCGTACCAATTTGGATTGGTACCTGAATGTGCTCATTAACAATAAGCAAAATACCATACTTGGACGGTGGGTTGGTGCAACTCCTGACGGGCGTAAAGCTGGTCGTGAGATGGCCAACGGCAACACGCCTGCCGGGGGCAATGACAAAAATGGTATTACAGCACTTCTCAATTCATTGGTCAAACCGAGTCCTGATATACACGCTGGAGCTGTCCAGAACCTGCGCTTTGGGAAGGATGTTTTTGCCTGTGAACGAGACAAGTTAAATGCTTTGCTTAACACCTATTTTAAGAAGGGTGGGGCACAGGCAATGATCACCGTGATCAACCGGGGTGATTTGGAAAAGGCGTTGGTCGAGCCTGAAAAATATCAGGATATGTTTGTTCGCATTGGAGGGTTTAGTGCGCGGTATATTGATCTGCCCAGAGACGTTCAAATGGAAATCCTCAGTCGGGTAACTTATTAATTGATGAGTTTTGTGAAAATAACTGAAAAAGCAATCATTTTTGACATTCAGCGGTCATCCTTATACGATGGACCTGGAATCAGGACAACCGTCTTTCTAAAAGGATGCCCCCTTAATTGTTTGTGGTGCCATAATCCGGAAGCAACTGACGGTAATCGTCAGTTGTCTTTCCATATAGAAAAATGCACGTTTTGTGGTAAGTGTGAAGATGTTTGTGTGAATCGGGTACACCAACTGACTGATGGAATCCATGCGATCGACTTCTCGCAGTGCTTGCTTTGCGGAAAATGTGTAAATGCCTGCCCTTCATCGGCGTTGAAGATTGTTGGTAAATGGATGACGGTTGATGAAGTCATGCAGGAAGTTTTGGCTGATTACGATTTTTACCTTAATTCCGGTGGGGGAATAACCATAAGCGGAGGAGAACCATTATGGAATCTACCTTTTACTCTGGAGCTTCTTAAACGCTGCAAGTTAGTGGGCGTTAATACGTGCGTCGAAACCTCCGGTTTTGTTTCATCCTTGAGGTTCATTGAAATGTTGCCTTATATTGATGTGTTGCTTTTTGATTATAAAATGACAGGTTCTGCTGAGTATCTTAAATATACTGGTGTGTCAAATGAGGTAATCCTCAATAATCTAGAAATTGCCCATTCTCAAGAAGTATCCATTATACTTCGTTGTCCGGTAATTCCTGGGATCAACGATACCGATCAGCATTTTGAAGGAATTCTTGCGATCGATCGAAAATTTCCAAACTTAAAGGGTATTGAGCTATTACCCTATCATAGAATGGGCAATAGTAAACGCCTCGGTATTGGCATAGAGGAAACCTTGGTTAGTCTGGAAACTGTTCCGGTTGAGCTGTCAATCAAATGGATTGAAAGATTGAACGAATTGGGTTGTTCCAAGGTTAAATTGGGTGTGGGTTAGTGCTTTCCTTCTTTATGATGTTTTTAATCTGTCTCTGATATGAATAATGAAAATCTGAAAAACAGTTGTCAACGTTTGCTCCCATTCATTTTGGGGATGACAAGTTCAATATTTTTCTATAGTGCCGAAGCTCAAACTAAGAAAAACCTTTTGTTTATCATCACCGATCAAATGCGGTACGATGCCTTGAGTATTACCGGAAACTCTGTTATAAAAACACCTAATTTGGATCGTTTGGCACAAAGAGGGGCATACTTTAAAAATGCTTATTCACCTTGTGCAGTTAGTGGTCCTGCGCGATCGTGCATGCTTACAGGGTGTCGGGTGGAATCGACAGGGGTTAATTCAAACGCTCAAACATATGATTATCATGATACCCCCGTTATGGAAATGCCAACGTTTGATGAAATTTTGGCTCAAAACGGATACCATTGCGAGTACTATGGGAAATGGCACGCCTTGACTTCACATGCGGATGTGTATCAAAATCCAACGAGAGCCAGCCAAAGTGGTGCCTCTGCATTTGGTGCTGAAGGACAAAGTTATTTTTTCCGGGATTACCTGAGCCAATTGGGAAATATACCCGAGCCTCAGTCCGGTCAGTTTGTTGAGGGCATTTCCAAGTATCCTTATGTTGCATCTCCTTTGGATCGATATTTTGGAATGACATATCAAGAGCTGATGCAAGCTGGTTTAAAACATTCTCAACCAGATCAACATGGAAAACTCTTATTGGAAAGGGAGCATACAATGACTGCCTTTCAAGCCAGGCAAGCTCTTGATGCTTTGGAGCGATTGAAGGATAAAACATTCAGTCTCACATGCTCTTTTCATTTCCCTCATTCTCCAATGGTTGTACCAGAGCCCTATTTTGGAATGTATCCTGTCGAACAAATGCAACCGCCCGTAAGCATCAACGATGATATGACCAATTCACCCTACCGGACTTCCAATAGCAGAACTTCTCGAACCGAGTATGCAGATCCCAATAAAATAAAGTACATGATCTCTGACTATTACGGCATTATTACCGAGATTGATGACTGGGTTGGTAAAATTTTAAATAAGCTGGATGAATTGGGGATAACTGATAATACCATGATTATTTTCACCAGTGATCATGGTGAAATGTTAGGGGCTCACGGGATGCGTGAGAAAAATGTGTTTTATGAGGAGTCGGCTCACATTCCTTTATTTATCAGCTTGCCGAATGAAATAGAATCTGAAACAACGGTCTGTGGTTATGTTTCTTTGGTTGATTTGTTTCCAACTATTCTTGATTATTTACAAATTCCCGGTCAAGAATCAGATGGGGTAAGTCTGCGTGGCATGATTCAGGGGACGGATGCAGTACACGGACAATATGTGGTGACGGAATGGGACAGGCCCAATACTCCTAATCTGATGATCGTGAAAGACGGGTGGAAACTCATGATTCCACAAACCATTCAGTCAACGGTGATAAATGCCTTGTATGATTTGAATACCGACCCTCATGAGATGAATAATCTCCTGGGCTCTAATCCGAACCGAGCCAATTACCTAGCTAAGGCCGAGGAATTAAGAGCTTCCATTTTGGAATGGTTGGTAAAAAAGAATTCCATTCACTATTACAGTGTATCCCAAAGAGATCTGTTGAATGGGGGAAGGCCAACAGGTAATAATGCATCCTTTGTCTCCTTGAGCTTACCGGAGTCCCAACCTGGCGAAACTGTAACGGTTCAGGTAACGATGAAAAATTCCGGCACCAGCTCCTGGTCGAAAACAGGGCGTTATAAACTGGCCCGCCTATCGGAGACGCTTAATCTGCAATGGGGGATATTTCAGGTTGAATTAGATGAAAACGAAATAATTCCTCCCGGTTCATCAAAAACCTTTACATTTAACATGCAGGTTCCCATTGTCGATGGGATATACAATTATGAATGGCAAATGATCCAGGAAGGAGAAGAATGGTTTGGCTCCAAAACGGCAAAGCAGATCGTCATTGGAACTCCTGTTCTCTATTTGGATGATTGCGATGGACTGACTGGGTGGAATTCTTCCCAAACGTTGACACTAAATGGAGTGGAGCAAAAGCAAGGTTTGTCTTGTTTGGAATTTGAAGGCAGCACAACCGATGAATATAAAAAAGCATTCGCAACCTCTTTTAATTCGAAAGTGGATGCTGAAAATGGTGTGCTTCAATTCTGGTATTATGTCTCCGATCCTTCTGTTTTATCCAGTAATAACCAGGTTGAGCTAGGAAGTGGGGGAAAGGCCGATGTGAATGAATACTCATGGAAATTGTCCGGACTTCAAACAGGATGGAACCTTGTCAATTTGCCTTTTAGCGATGCAGCTATAATTGGTTCCCCTAATATACAGTCAATTGATTGGTTTCGTCTTTATAGTAAAAAGACAGGTGACGTGAAATCGAGAATTGATGCCATTCGGATTTTGGATATAGTTGCAACAGACATGGATAATTGCGAAGTTGCATCCTCCAATAATAAATTAGTAGTCTATCCCAATCCGGTTAGTGGTAAATGGTTGCATCTTCTGTGGGATGAGCATGATTTTCCTGGAGAAATCGAGGTCAGTATATTTGATGTCACTGGGAAAAGCGTTTTTATGAAGCGCTATACATACCTTCCCCAACTATTGATTGATGTTAGTTCACTTGATCGTAATGCTCTGTATGTCCTCACCATTAAGGGAGGTAGAAAGACCGAATCAGTAAAGTTTATGACCAGTATGTAACTCTTCTTTATTAAAGCTTTGATGATTATTTTATGCAATTGTGGAATGCTTCAAATAAAGATAATGGTTTATGAACGCGTTCCGTAAATGCATCTGTTGAAGATTTCCCGTTAAGGTCTGGTCTGTGTTTGGGTGATTTATTAGGATAGTCTTAAAACGTCAGGAAATTATAGCGATTCATTAAATTCGCCTTCCTTGTATTGTGATCCAATGACTGATTTTACCATCGATTTTATAGACATCCTTCTGACCTTCGATTGGTGAAAATCATTTAGCGGGTTTGTACACAAACAAAGATCTGCATGTTCTGAAAAAAAAGTGATTCTTTATTGAGTAGTAAATCAGCTAAATAGGGGCTTGTTCTACCTGGGGTGAATCGTTAATTAATGTTTTTAAGCGTGCATTAATGCTTTTTTAAGCATTGAACGATACATTTGATTCCATGAAAACAATCAACGTAAATATGAGTCTATGATTAATCAAAAAGAAAAGATGAAGAATCAAAATGGTGTGAAAAAATGTTTATCCAAATTTAAATCGTTATGAGAAAATTTAAACTTTTGTTATTCCTGTTTCTGATACCGTTGACACTTGTAGCCCAAGAGCGATTAATAAGTGGAACAGTTGTGGATGAAAAAGGAGAAATCCTTCCTGGGGTTAATGTGATTGTAAAGGGCACAACAAATGGAGCCATCACGAATATGGAAGGGGTCTATCAGATTAAGATTTCTGATGCAGAAAACCAAACATTGGTTTTTCGGTTTATTGGGTATGAGAGCCGGGAGATTAAAATTGGCAGCAATAGTCAAATCAATGTAGCCCTAAATGCTGAAGCAATTGGGCTTAATGAAGTGGTTGCGGTAGGGTATGGGACACAGAAGAAAGCTACTTTAACCGGCGCCATTTCATCAATAAAGAGTGAAGAACTAATAGCAACTAAAGGTCAGAATGTGCAAAATATGCTGACGGGTCGGTTGCCTGGGGTACGTGTGGTTCAAAAAACTTCTGAGCCGGGGGATTTCTCCAATCAGTTCGATATTCGTGGCTTTGGTTCGCCACTTGTTGTGATAGATGGGGTGCCTCGAACAGATTTTGTACGTATGGATCCGAATGAAGTGGAAAGTATTTCGGTGTTGAAAGATGCATCTGCTGCTGTTTATGGAGTTAGAGCTGCCAATGGTGTCGTATTGATAACCACAAAAAAAGGAGATAAGGGTGCACCAAAGTTGAGTTATTCAATGTATTATGGTGTACAGTATCCTGCTGAAATTTTAAAACCGGTTGGTGCCATTGATCGCATGACCTTGATGAATGAAAAGTCTATGCGAAGCCTAAACAACCCTGTGTTGACCTACTCAGAGGAAGAGTTCGAGAAGTATAGAAACGGAACTTTGACCAGTACCGATTGGTATGATGCTGTTATGCGAAATTATGCCCCCCAACAGCAACACAATTTAAATATGACAGGTGGTTCAGAAAGAGTAACTTATTTTGTGAATTTAGGTTATTCCGATCAAGGAGGCTTTTGGAAAAGTAATGATCTGAATTATAGCCGTTTTAATTTGCGGTCTAATATAGAAGCAAAAGTCACCGATCGATTAACCTTTTCATTAAAACTGAATGGAATAATGGATAACCGAGAAGGCGCAGAGGCTGATTCTTGGCAAGTATTCAAAACCCTTTGGCGCTCAGTTCCCAATGAACCGGTTTATGCTAATGGGAATTCTGATTATTTGCAGAAACCTAGTGCTGATATTGACAATCCCTTGGCGATGACCGATGCTTCCATTTCTGGATATAAAGAGCAGAAAAACAAAATTTTTCAATCCACCATGGAACTATCTTATGATATCCCTGGTGTTAAAGGGCTGGCTGCAAAAGGCTTGTTCAGTTACGATGCACGAATGAGTGATAACAGTACTTACAATAGAATGTATAGTGAGTATAATTATGATTCCGCAACAGACTCTTATTCAGAAGTAAAGAAAAATGCTCCAACTTCGCTGGATCGTTATTACGGGATTAATGAGAAGATCTTATACCAGATGTCTCTAAATTACAAAAAGGTAATTGCTGAAAATCATAATTTGGATGCCTTGGTGCTATTTGAAGCAGCTCACTCTACAGGTGATAATATCCATGCAAAAAGGGAGTTTTCTCTAGATTTTCCTTATCTTTTTGCAGGTAATGCATTGAACCAACTTGGAACAGCCAATCCAGATGGAATTTTCGAATATGCCTCTAATGGTTTTGTGGGTAAGCTGAATTATGATTTTAGAGGGAAATATTTGATGGAATTCAGTTTTAGGTACGATGGTTCTTCTAAATTTGAGAAAGATAACCAATGGGGATTTTTCCCTGGTGGATCTATAGGATGGCGTCTATCCGAGGAGGGCTTTATTAAAAATAATTTTAGCTTTATTCAGAACTTAAAACTTAGGGCTTCTTATGGTGAAATGGGCGATGATGGTGCACTTGCTTACCAGTTCCTCTCTGGATATGATTATCCTGCCTCGGGGTATAAGCAGGGTCAATATCCCACAGGTTACGTTTTTGATGGTGTCTTTACCAATTCATTGGGATTTAGAGCCGCTGCCAATCCTTATATAACTTGGTTTACGGTTAGGACACTGAATGTTGGTGTTGATGGTGATTTGTGGAATGGAAAGTTAGGATTCACCATGGATTACTTCGAACGGGAGCGAGAGGGATTGCTGGCCAATCGACTTGTTTCATTACCTGGTACTGTTGGGACACAGATGCCACAAGAAAATATCAACAGCGATTTTACCAATGGTTTTGAGGTGGAGCTAAGGCATCGCTCTAAGATCAATGAGTTTCGATACAATGTATCAGGACAATTTTCAATAACCAGACCAAAGAATCTTTACCGAGAGCAAGCACCCTTTGGGAATTCTTACCAGAACTGGAGGAGCAATCAAAACGACCGTTATAAAAATATCTGGTTTGGTTATGGTGATGGTGGACGTTATATCTCCTATGATGATATTGCCAACTCTAATGTATTCACGTCCAATGCTACTTTGCCAGGTGATTACAAGTACAAGGATTGGAATAATGATGGTGTTATCGATGATAATGATAAGCATCCAATTGCCAATAAGGAAATTCCATTAGTTAATTTTGGTCTCAACTTTTCTGCTGAATATAAGGGGTTTGATTTGTCGATGCTTTTTCAGGGAGCTGCTATGTCGTATGTCGTCATGTCTTCTGCATTAAGGCAACCCCTGCTGTGGGATGGCAATGCGTTGGAAATGTTTATGGATCGCTGGCATCCGGTTGATCCAACAATGGATCCTTTCGATCCTAACAATGAATGGGTGTCAGGAGAATACTCTTATGGGGCAACAACATCTGAAGATGATTCTCAATATGCCATTCAGCGGGGAACTTATGTGAGATTGAAAAACATTGAACTGGGTTATACCTTGCCTAAAAGCATGCTTAGGAGAATGAAAGTGGACAATGTTCGGTTTTTTGTTAATGGATATAATCTGTTGACATTTAGTGGAGTTGAAGGGGTTGATCCAGAAAAGCCCGATGATTTATATGGCTATATGTATCCACTGAACAAGACCGTTAATGTTGGAGCTAAAATCTCATTTTAAACAGATAAATAGTGTAAAAAATGAAAAATACTTTTTATTTAATTGGTTTGGTTTTGCTGTGGTTCTGCCCAGCATGTCAGGATATGGATATCATGCCACCAAACATTGTTACCGATGAAGCTATTTACAATGAAGGCGGTATTGAAGCTTATATGGCCGGCTTGTACTCAAAATTGCCCATGGAGGACTTTAATCGTACCAAAGGCGGAAATTATGATGGTTTCTTTAGTTGGAACAGTGGTGTTTGGGATCAAGTAAGTACCGGTGAAACAGGAAACCGTAGCAATACTGGGATTTATCACGTTACTGATGGTTATTGGAAAGAAGGTTATCAGATTATCCGTAATGCCAACCACCTCATTAAGAATCTACCGGCCTATGTGGATCAGATGGAAAAAGCCGATGAATGGATTGCAGAGGCTAAATTTATAAGAGCATATACCTATTTCCACTTGGTGAAGTGTTACGGAGGAGTGCCCATCATTGAAGAACCTCAAACATTAGAAGGCGATGAGAGTTCATTGTGGGTCGCTCGGAGTAGTCATCAGGAATGCTTTGATTTTATCCTTCGAGATCTCGATGATGCCATTACTAGCATGCCCACAAAGAGTGTCAAGGGGCGTGCCAATAAATATGTGGCAGCGGCTTTTAAATCGAGAGTGGCTTTATTTGCCGGTTCCTATGCTCGCTATGGTCAGACCTATAATTATGTAGTAAATGATGTGCTGTTATGCGGGCTTCCGGCAGAGAGTGCCAATGGTTATTTTCAACAAGCATGGGATGCAGCTAAATTGGTAGGGGAAGGTGAATACGAATTATATCAGGGAAATAGTGATAAGGCTGAAAATTTTGCTGAGGTATTTGAAAAGGCTGATGTTTCGAAAGAAAGCATTTTTATTCGCCAATATGATTTCCTTAACTATGTGCACAGTTTTGATGCCATTTATTGTCCTCCTCGTATGACCACTACTTATGGCGATCGTTATAATCCAACTGCAGACTGGGTGGAGTTGTTCGATGGGTTACCTATTGATCCGGCTACTGGTAAGCTTACCCCAACCGATGCTTCAGGTAATTATTTGGTCTTTGATGGCGCTGACGGGTTGTTCCGTAATGCCGAACCACGACTAAAAGGATCCATCTTATTGCCCGGGCATACATACAAAGGAGTCGAGCTGGATATCCGAAGGGGGATTATTAAAGAGAATATTGACCCGTCAACACCGATTCAAAAATTTGTCAAGGACGACTATTTTTCAACCTCAGCTTATGGCGGCTGGTTTAATGCCAATGTTGTGAGCACTACCGAAAATGTCAATACTCAAACACCTTATGTGACATCGTCTGGGTTGAAATTGAATAAAATAGGCATGGATGGTCCCAAATTATCCACCAATAACACCATCACAGGACTTCATGGTCGAAAATGGTTGAGCATGTCCTTGTCGGTGGCCGAAACCAAATTGCACTCCTCGTTCCAAACATGGATTGATATTCGTTATGCGGAGGTGCTGTTAAACCGGGCAGAGGCAGCATTAGAGCTGGCGCAGAATGGGGTTAATACCTATCAGGGTGTGGATATGCAAACCGATGCCTTTGAAATGATGAATATGGTTCGCAGCCGCGCTGGTGCCACCTTACTTTCTTCACCGGCCGATCTTTCAACTGTAGAGGCTAATATTAGAGGTGGTGGTCCGGGTGGTTTTGTTCAAGCACCCAATAGAGGACTTCAGTTGATTCGGGTTGAGCGGTATAAGGAGTTGGCTTTCGAGCACAAAATATACTGGGATCTTATCAGGTGGTTCACATTTGATACCCAAATAAACAGTTACCGACGGCGCATGATCAATCCCTTCCTGTTTGCTAAAGGAGCTACAGTCAATCCGGCTGGAAATCCTGATGGACAGTATATTTATGATGTGCGGGTATCTGAGAAAGGAAACAACTCTTTGACCTTCCAAACCAAGTATTATTACCAAGCAATACCTGGGGCTGAATTAAAAGTTAATCCCCTACTGGTACAGAACAATCAACATTAATTTTATGACCATGAAAAATATTAGTTTAATATATCTTTTGTTGCTCACGTTGCTTTCCTTCTCTTCTTGTGAATTAGATAATTATGATGGGCCAAATGCTGCGCTTTCGGGGCAAATTCTTGATCATAATGGGAATCGTGTGCAAACCTTGCAGGGAGGTGCTGATATGCGTCTTAAACTGGAGGAACTGAGTTGGGCCAAAGGCGACACTACTGTTGCCATCATTCCAACTTACCTAAATGTGAAGCAAGACGGCACTTATATGAATGACAAGCTTTTTGCCGGTGAATACCGCATAACTCCCATCGAAGGAGCTTTTTATCCATATGATGAAGAGGGCGAACTGGTGACCATCAAAGGACGCGCAACCATGGACTTTATTGTTACACCATATTTAAATGTGGAATGGGTTACCGAGCCTTATTTGGATGAAAATGCATATATACGTGCGGCGATACGTTTTACACGTAATGCAAAGGATGATGTAGCTATGCCTGATTTGAACAATTGTCAATTGTTCATCGCAAGAACCAAATATTGTGGAAGTAACAATTATGACAATCAATTGGTGGCAGCCCCTTGGACAATCACAAACACTCAAGAGGGTACAACCATTGAGTTGATTACGAGCCGGGCTGTAAAATATGTTGGAACAACCTATTATGTTCGTGCTGGGGTTAGTTGCAAGGATGCCTATAAAAAATATAACTACACCGACATTAAAACAGTTCATGTTGCCCATGATGTAGTGCTTCCATGATTTTTTGCTTATATGATCCGTTGCTCACATGGATCTTAAGCTTTTCTAGTTGAAAGTAGTTTTGGTTTGTATTGAGGAAGAGGTTGTCTGGAATATGACTTCAAGTTGTTTGGACAACCTCTTCTTTTTCTTTATAATTATTTTTTTGACTCTATTTCGTCGGTTGATTGTTGTTTGGAGGTAAGTTTTACTGATAGTTTTGGGGAATGCCTTAAAAAATTGAAAATGATTAAGAAAAGTATAAGATGGTTTTTGTTTTTGATATGCTTCTTTGCCTTGCCTGGTGTATCTGCTCAATTAATGAATAAAACCCAATGGCTTGTTGATGGCGGGTTTGAAAAAGTCGGCAGAGGGGTTTGTAATGTCAAAGACAATGTTCTAGAGAATCGTGATGCTTATGCAAGTATTGGAAGTGACGATTGGTTGAACTATAGGTTTTCATTTGAAGCTCGCGTCCCAGAGTTTGAGGAGCAAGTTCAAATTTGGTTTGGTTTCCGCGAAAAAAACCGTAACGAACGGTATGTGGTTGGAATAAAGGGCGGTTTGCAAGATGATATCGAAATTGGCCGTATGGGACTGATGGGCGATGATGCCTTCTTAGGAGTACGGAATCTGAATTTTAATCCACAATGTGGCGAATGGTATCAAGTTGCTGTGGAGGTTTGTAAAAATCGCTTTCGAATTTTTCTTAATGGCGAAAACACTCCTCGCCTTGATGTAATTGATACCGATGCCCATTTGCGTCCATCTGGTTGCATCACTTTGGGTGGAAGTTGGATAAAAAATGAATTCAGAAACTTAAAGGTTGAACAACTGCCTGAGAATTATTTGGATGGCATCGAATTTTCGGAGTACGACTATCACTTAAGTCCATCCGAAAAAGAGCAAAAAAGAATTATCGAACGAGCTCAATATAAACCTGTAAAAGTGGCTAACGTGCAACCTGTACGTACAAGCGTGTCGCTCGATGGGATCTGGTTATTTAAACCAGGTTATGAAATTGTGAACGATTCACTGGCTTTTTCAGTCAATAAAAGTGATGACAATTGGCATTTGATGGATGTGCCTAATTTTTGGAATCCTTCACGTATTTGGAACTATGGTGAAACATTTATGAAAGAGAAATTCCCTAAAGGGATTTCAGATACATATTTTCAACGCGAAACTGATAGGTGCGCCAATTACACGTTTGATTATGAAAAAACCAATGTAGGTTGGTATCGTCAGTGGGTAGAGTTAGATGAATCAATTGTTGGAAAGCAGCTTCAATTAACGTTTGATGCCATTTCGAAAGTTGCAGAAGTGTATGTCAATGGACAAAAGGTAACCACAAATGTGGGCATGTTCCGTCAAATTAATGTGGATGTGACTAAAAATTTGCATCCCGGAAAGAATTTGATTGCCGTAAAAGTAATGCGTGATTATGTCGAAAATATTGGCAATGCGAATGAAATTGCCACCATCGCTGTCACTGTCGAAGTCACCAACCAAATGTTAAAGGATGTGCCTCACGGCTTCTATCGCGAAAACCCATCAGGTATTTGGCAACCTGTGCGTTTGGAAATCACCAATCCTGTTAAAATCGAAGATGTATATATCAAACCGGGACTTGATTTTGCGGCTTATGAACTAACCGTGAAAAATTATAGCACTAAAAAGTCGGTGTTTCAAATCTCCACTGGAATTTATGACAAAACGGATGATGCTTTATTGTTAAACAGAACTTTGAGTGAAAAGCAGGTGTTAGCTCCGGGTGAAGTGAAAGTGGTAACCTATCGCATTGATGGGATAAAGCCTAAACTTTGGTCGCCAGAATCGCCCAATTTGTATGACTTTCAATTTTCATTGCATGCACCAAAAAGTTCAACCATACTCGATGAAATTACCATCACCTCTGGTTTTAGGACCTTCGAAACAAAGGGCGACTACTTTTACCTTAATGGCATTCGTTATTGGCTAAGGGGTGCTAATCACACTCCACATGCCTTGGGAATTAACGACAAAGCATTGGCCGAAAAAACGTTCGATCTTTATCATAACGCCAATATTGCTGTCACCCGAAGTCATACAATTCCATACAATAAAGTTTGGCTCGATGCAGCCGATAAAAAAGGAGTTGGAGTAAGCTTTGAAGGCACATGGCCATGGTTGATGATTGGGGCTGGTGAGAAATCAATTCCTGATCAAAAGCTTATTGAAATTTGGAAAGATGAATGGTTGTCGTTGTTAAAACGATACCGTAACCACCCATCGTTATTTTATTGGACCATTAACAATGAAATGAATTTTACTCATCATGAAGAAGAGCCTAAGATTCTAGAAAAAAAGATGGGCATCGTGTCGGATGTGGTTAAAGATATGCGACAAGTTGACCCTACCCGTCCAATATGCTTCGATTCGGGTTATACACGTCAACAGGTGGTAAATAAAGTTGATAGTACATTTTTTAGTAGGTTTGATGATGGCGACATTGATGATGGTCACAACTACGATGGATGGTATAAAGGATCAATCTTTAATAATTTTACTGAAACACCTTTTCAAAAAAGAAAAACAGCCGGACGACCTTTAATTAGTCAAGAGTGGTCAACAGGTTATCCAAATACTGAAACAGGTCACCATACCCGTAATTACCTGTGGCAGCATCAAAATATTCAAACGCACGTAGGTAATCAAGGATATCCGTTTGGCAACCCCAAGTACAGTCTTCAAAACAATGCCTTTTTATCCTCTGAACTGGCAGAAACTATTCGTCGCACTCACGAAAAGATGGCTGGATTACACAATTTTTCAAGTTTAACCTGGTTTCGAAATGTGTACGATGCTCAACGTGTAGAACCTTATCCAACCTATTACCGCATGAAAAATTCCTTAAATCCGGTATTGGTTAGTGCGGAATTGTTTGGTCGTCATTTTTATGCAGGAACACAGTTGCCGGTTCGTTTTTGCATTGTCAACGATCAAACAAACGGCCAGGCATTGGAACCAACCCTTTTAAAATGGGAAATTACCTATGCCGATAATCGTGTCATTTCGAGTGGAACATACCAGTTGGCTCAAATCGCCCACTCTTCGCGGCATTGGTTGAGCCCACAAATTCAACTGCCTGAGAACTTTGATGGTGAGCAAATTAATGGAAAGTTGCAATTGTACTTAACTCAGGATGGTAAGGAAATTAGCCGGAATGATTACAATTTAATACTTGCAAAAAAAGAGTGGTTGCAATCTGAAGTGACCAATCAGTCCGCCATTATGCTGGTCGATTTAAATAATGTGACAGCCCCGGTTTTCGATTTTATGGGCATTGCATATAGGAAAGAAAATGATTTGACCAAAGCACTTGGGCAAAAAGCAGGTATCTATGTCGTGTCTGGATTAGACAGTAAGAAAAAGTTGTCTGATAATGAATTGACAATACTTTCAGATTGCTTGAAACAAGGTAAGAAGTTGTTATTGCTAAATGCAGGCAAACACTTGATGCAAATTTTTCCTGGCTATGTCTCTAATTATTTGGCAAATGCATTGGAAACAGCAAATATTGACATTCCTGAGTCAGGGGTGTTCAATGGCATTGATTACATGGATTTAAGATATTTCAATAATAACAGGCGTGAGATCCCATTGGTTAACCAAGGGCTAATTCAAGTGGTTGAAACCTCTGCTGTCGAATGTTTGGCTTCGGGGTGTCAGCATCGCTATGCACGAGTTGATGATCGGCGTTCAGAAATGATCACGATGAAAGGCTTCCCAATCATTCAAATTCGAGAGAATGGAAACGTTATAATTTCGGAAATGTGCACCGAAAAAGGTTCGACAGATCCGATTATGGGAAAATTGCTAATGAACATGATTGTCGAATTGGCACATTAATTCCAATTGACATTCAATCGCTTCCATCCATATTCGTATATGGTTCGAGTGTTATGATCTGGAATATGGTTTGGGAGCCATTGGATGTTTTTTTCAACCACACTAACGTTTTAAATCAGAATCAATGAGAACTTTCGCGATCACTTTCTTTGCACTATTTTTTAGTGTGATTGTTCAGTTACAACTCAAAGCAGAAGTCCGACTGCCGGCGATAGTCTCCTCAAATATGGTTTTGCAACGCAATGCAACGGTTAATTTATGGGGATGGGCTGAGGCGCATGAAAAGATATCTATTGAAACTTCATGGCTCAAACAAAAATTGAACGTGGAGGCCAACTACAATGGGGTTTGGAAAGTTCAGGTCATAACTACAAATAGCAAGGATGCTCAAACGATTCAAATTAAAAGTAAGACATCAAAAATTACTTTAGAAAATGTGTTGTTTGGTGAAGTATGGCTCTGTTCCGGGCAGTCGAATATGGAACAAGCTATGAGTGGGCATACTGGTCAACCTACATTTGGTGCGCTACTGGCAACTATGCAGTCTAATAATTCGCAATTGCGATTATTTACCGTAAAAAAAGCTGCCTCAAAGAATCCCAAAGACGATTTAGAGCAATATGTGGCCTGGCAACCTGCCACGCCCAGCAGTGTTGTGAATTTTAGTGCTGTTGGCTATTTCTTTGGCCAACAGTTGCAGGAAGTTTTGGATGTACCAGTAGGGATCATACATGCATCTTGGGGCGGCAGTATTGTTGAGGCTTGGATGAGCAATGACATGTTGAGTTCCTATCAGCCCATTAACCTTGATGGTGTGGATTTGAAAAGTAGAACCAATCATATTCCAACTGCTTTATTTAATTCGATGATACACCCAATTGTACCTTATGTGATTAAAGGAGCCTTGTGGTATCAGGGGGAATCCAACCGTTTGGATCCTGATAATTATTTAAAGTTTTTTCCTTCAATGGTTCAGGATTGGCGTAATCATTGGGGAATTGGTGAATTCCCGTTTTTTTACGTTCAGATTGCCCCTTTTTTATATGGCAATAATGAGGTGTTTGAGTCCGCTGAAAATTCGGCTTTTATTCGCGAGGCTCAGCTGAAAAGTCTGGATCTAATTCTTAATTCCGGCATCGCTGTCACAATGGATCTTGGGGATGCCAATAATATCCATCCCCCAAAAAAGAAGGAAGTAGCCGATCGATTATTGTTTAATGCGCTCCATCAAACTTATGGATTCAATGCGATCGATTGTGCCGGGCCTGTTTACGATTCTCATGAAATACATGATGGTGGTATTTTGCTCAATTTTAAACATGCTGAAACCGGGCTTTTTGCTTACGACGGGCTAAGCGGGTTTGAGATTGCTGGCGACGACAAAGTATTTTATCCTGCAGTGGCAACCATGATTGATCGAAAAAAGGTGCTCGTAAAAAGTGAAAGTGTTCCTCTTCCTGTCGCTGTTAGGTATGCATGGTCTAATTGGATCGTTGGATCCCTTTATGATACAAACTTGCTGCCCGCATCATCCTTTAGAACAGATCATTGGAATGAAGCTAGGCGTGCTGCTAAACCTTAAAAAAAGATAGATTAATGTATCCTGTCGCTATCGGAACAGCAGTAAATGTTCTGAAATAGTGACTTAAATTTAGAAGAAATGATGTCAATGCTTAAAATTGTAATGAAAAGTCAATGGTTAATTCTTATAATTGGTTTGTCACTTTTTAGTTGCAAACAAAACCGGTTTGCGATGCCACAAAACAATTCTCAATACATCGATCCGACTATTGGAAATGTGGCTCAGTTTCTCAAGCCAACCTACCCAACCATTCATTTGCCCAATCAAATGTTGCGGATGTTTCCGATCAAAACTGATTATTTATCTGACCAAGTGGAAGCCTTCCCTTTCCAAGTTATGACACATAGAGCTAATGGTGTTTACCAGATGAAAATCATTCAAGGTAAGGTAACAACCGATTCGTGGAAGCAAAAGATGGCAATTGATCATGACCTTGAAGTGTTTCATCCTTGGCTTTATTCCACCTATTTGATTGATGAAGGTATTCGGTTGAGTTTTACCCCAGGTAGTAAAGCAGCTATTTATAAACTTGAATTTAATAGTGTTGAGGATCGTCATCTGTTGATCAGCGGTACGAATGAATTGAAAAGTACTCTCACCGAAGGAAATTGGACATTAAAAGATGCTTATAAATACACCACTCGAGGAACTGAACCAACTACCAGAACCATGTATTCCTACGTTTATGCTGAAATTAGGGATATTGAAGGCAAACTGATAGAAGATATCCGTATGAATAAAGATGGAAACCGCGTTGTCCTAAGTATCCCTAATAATGCTTCCAAAACTTTGTTTCTCCAATATGCCATATCCTACATTGATGAGAACCAAGCAAAAGATAACTTTGAAAAAGAATTAGAAGGAATTTCTTTTGATGCTTTGATGATTAAGGGACAGAATGCCTGGGAGGAAAAAGTTTCGCAAATCCAAGTGGTTGGAGGCACTGTTGCGCAAAAACGGACATTCTATACTTCTCTTTATCGTACATACGAAAGAATGATTGATATCAATGAGTATGGAAGGTATTTCAGCGGATATGATGGCAAAGTGCACCAAGATGAACGTTCATTTTTTGTGGATGATTGGATTTGGGATAGTTACAGGGCTCATCATCCATTGAGAACGATCCTGGATCCGAAGGCTGAGAACGATATGCTCAACTCATATACCTTGATGTATGAACAAAGTGGATGGATGCCTACCTTTCCTCAGGTGCATGGTAATCATATGTGTATGAATTCTTATCACTCCTCTGCTATTTTCATCGATGGGTACCGCAAAGGGTTTAGGGATTATGATATTGAAAAGGCTTATGAAGGCATTAAAAAAAATCTGACTGAAGGAACTTTTATCCCATGGCGCCAAGGAGTAAGCAAGCGTCCTATTGATGATTTCTTTCATCAACATGGTTATTTCCCATCTTTAGCCATTGGCGAAAAAGAGACTGAGCCAATGATGGATAAATTTGAGAAACGACAACCCGTACCCGTTACCCTTGGAATAAGCTATGATTTTTGGGCGTTGTCCGAATTGGCCAAAGAATTGGGTAAGAATGACGACGTCAAGCAATTTGCCCCAAGAGCCAAGGATTACCAAAACTTATGGCACAACCAATCAAAACTATTCATTCCGAAAGACAAGGATGGCAATTGGTTGAAAATTGATCCGAAACTATCAGGTGGTTTGGGTTACCGGGAATATTACGATGAAAACAATGGTTGGACCTACGCTTGGGATGTGCAGCACGATATCGCGGGATTGACAGCTTTGCTGGGCGGAAAAGACTCTGCTTCAACCAGGCTGGATCAATTGTTCAGAGAGCCATTGGGGACTCAGAAGTCATTGTTTTACGTTGATGGTTCCAATTCTACGGGTATGGTAGGGCAGTTTAGCATGGGTAACGAACCTTCTTTTCACATCCCCTATCTTTACAATTATTTCGGGACGCCATGGAAGACGCAACAAAGAACCCGTTTTCTGCTCGATGTTTGGTTTAAGGATAATGTTTTTGGTATTCCGGGAGATGAGGATGGTGGAGGTATGACTGCCTTTGTGGTGTTTTCTTCTATGGGGTTATACCCTGTTGAGCCAGGCCGGCCCTATTATACTATTACAAGTCCAATATTCGAAGAGGTGGCGATACGCCTTCAAAATGGAAAAGAATTCAAGGTCATTGCCAAAGGTGCAAGCAAGAAGAATAAATACATCCAGAAGGCATTCATCGATGGTAAGGAAATATTTAGTCCCTTTATTACACATGAGCAGATTATGGCGGGGGTAACTCTCGAGTTAATTCTTGATGAGTTACCAAATCGGAATTGGGGTAAGGAGGCAATCCTCCCTTCTTGGATTGAAACAAAATAAAGTAATATTATTGATTTGATAAAATATTATGAAAATGAAACAGTTGTCAACCATTGATTCCACAATTGGTTATGGGAGACTTTTTAGTATAGTGATGCTGGGCTCTTTAGCATTTTCTTGCAAGCTTGCTAATCGCTCAGAGCCTCAAAAACCTAATGTTTTAATTATTCTAACCGATGATCTTGGTTATGGAGATATTAGTTGTTTTGGACAGGAAAAATATATAACTCCAAATATCGACAAACTTGCAGAAGAAGGTGTTAGATGTAGTGATTTTTATTGTCCGACACCTTATAGTGCACCATCCAGGGCAACCCTACTGACCGGTCGTTTTCCGCTACGTCATGGATTGACTAATAATCCAACTCCAGATGCAGGGATTGATGATGTGGGAATCAGTCAGGATGAGATCACCTTAGGCGAAGTACTCCAAAATGCTGGATATACCACCAAATTAATAGGGAAATGGCATCTAGGGCATAAGGAGGAATTCTTTCCAGTAAATCATGGATTCGATGAGTATTATGGCATTTTGTATTCTAACGATATGCGACCTGTTCAACACATTGAAAACAGGGATACAGTTGAATATCCCATTGACCAAAACTCGCTCACAGTACGCTATACCGAGAAGGCAATTGATTTTATCACCAGGAATAAAGAAAAACCGTTTTTTCTTCATCTTTGCCACCCAATGCCGCACAAGCCTTTGGCAGTATCTAACCGTTTTTATACTCCGGAAACGAAAGATGATTTGTATGGCGATGTTATCCGAGAACTGGATTGGTCGGTGGGGGAAATAGTCAGCACACTTGATGAATTGGGTATTCTGGACAATACCATTGTTATCTTTATGTCCGATAATGGACCTTGGTTTGGTGGAAGTACAGGTGGATTGAAAGGAATGAAAGCAACCTCCTGGGAGGGAGGTGTTCGTGTGCCATTCATCTTGAGGTATCCTAAAGCATTCAACCCGGTAACCATTGACGTCCCCTGCTGGTCTCCTGATATTTTCCCGACACTTTTGAATTTGACCGGTGCCAATCCAAATGCCTTGAATCAATTGGACGGGATTGATATCACCAATATTTTAAGAGGTGAGCAAAAAGAACATCCTCCTGTGTTCAGCTTGATTGATAAACGGATCATGTCAGTCCGGATGGGACGGTATAAGCTATTTATGGATCGTCCCAGATATAAACGCTTACCATCTGATTGGGTGGATCCCCGTCGACCCGATGGCGAAACAATTATTGCTCCGTTTGAGCAGGCCACACCTGATCAGTATCCGGGCGTTGTGCCTGGTGAATCAGTCAACAAGATTCAATTGTTTGATTTAGTAAATGATAAAACTGAGTCACATGATTTGTCCCATACGATGCCTGCGAAAGTGGATGAAATGATTAAGGCTTATGAAAAATTTAAAGCCTCATTGGTTTTACGGTGAAAAAACACTTAAGTCAGTAATCTAAAAACATGTATTTATGTATATGATGAACGATTTTTATAAAAAAACTAGTACCGTCTTTTTTGCAACAATGCTTGTGGCTTCTTGCTTAAAGGGACAATCAAAAGAAAAACGGCCAAATATTTTGTTGATCACAGCCGATGATATGAACTGGAATTCGGTTGGCATTTACGGATGTGATGTTGCTGAAACCACTCCGAATATTGATAAGTTGGCTCAGGAAGGTATTCGGTTTGATAATGCCTTTGTTTCTATATCCTTGTCTACACCTTGTCGGCAGGTTATGTTGTCGGGTTGTCATAGCCATCAAACTATGACCCGTTGTTTTACTGAATTGGAAAGGGTTGGACCTGCATTGCCGGATATCCTGAAAGAGGAAGGATATTTGATCGCCAACATCAATAAGCAACAGGATTTTTACGAATGGGATGTCGCGGTAACGGAAAAGGAGACTGCAATGGGGCGTGACATTCCAGCAAATACTAACGCCGTTAAAGAAATTATTCAACGGGCTGGGGATAAGCCTTGGTTTATTATGATGAATTTTAACGATCCTCATCGGCCGTTCTATAATTCTGAATCACAAAACAATAGCAAAAATTACGCAGAATACCGTGATAAAGGTCGCCTAAGCAAGCCCTCCAAAGTTTTCAAAACCGATGAGGTGAGAGTCCCCGGTTTTTTGCCCGATTTGCCAGAAATCAAGCAGGAAATGGCAGAATACTACTCCTCAGTTAGAAGATGTGATGATGGGGTGGGGTGTGTACTCGATGTATTGAAGCAAAAAGGGATTTATGATAATACAATTGTAGTTTTTCTTTCAGACCACGGTATATCTATGCCCTTTTCCAAATTGAATTGTTACCATACAAGCCTTCATGTGCCTTTAATCTTACGGTACCCTAAATGGATAAAGGCAGGTTCAAGAGATGTGGGCAATGTCGTTAGTGTGGTGGATTTGGCACCTACATTAATTGAAATGATTGGCCTTAAGAGTCCTGATTACATGGCTGGACGCTCTTTCCTGCCATTAGTTAAAGGAGAAGAGCAGGATTCCCGGGAATATACTGTTGGGTATTATTATCGTAATTTGCGTCAAGATAATATGTTCCCTGAATTTACTGTGCATATGCGAGATTGGGTGTACATATACAACCCTTGGGCGAACGGTGTAAAAGAGGTTCATAATGCCGATTATACCAATAGTCCATCTTTAAAAGCTATTTGGGCTGCAGCCGATTCCCTGGAGTCGGTAAAAAAACGTAGTGATTTTCACAAGTATCGTGTAAAGGAAGAGCTTTACAACATTCGTCAGGATCCAAACTCCTACATAAATTTGGCCGATGATGCAGAATTTAAAACGAGGGTGGAAAACATGCGTCAAATATTGGTTGATTGGATGGTTTCAACGAAGCATCCTGCATTGGAATTGATGCGGGATCCTTTTAATCAAACTTTGATAGAGAGTTACATGGCTTGGGAAAAAGAAAATGCTCGGAAACAGGATGCTGAGGTTAGAATACTTGAAAAATCAAAATAGGATTTTTATGGGAAAAAATAATAACTGTTTGGTTAATGTATTGGCTTCTAGTGGTTTGGTTTTGTTTGGACTCTCAGCAGTTGCGTCTGCAACTGTTAAGGCTCCAAAAAAGAAGAACCTTTTATTCATAATGACTGATCAGCAACAGTACATTGCTATGGGAATGGCTGGAAATAAGGTCTTAAAAACCCCAAATCTTGATCGTTTGGCTCGTGAAGGTGCGTTTTTTAAGAATGCTTATTCGGCCTGTGCTGTGTCTGGGCCTGCTAGGTCTTCGATCTTGACTGGATGTACTGTTGAAAGAACAGGGGTGAATACCAATAGTAAAACCTACTATTACAACGACGAGAAGGTGATGGCAATGCCCACTTTTGATGAGATTTTGACTGATCAAGGGTACCGTTGTGAGTACTATGGTAAATGGCATAGTCTCAGCTCTCATGCCGAAATTTACAGAAATCCTAAACAAGAATCTTTAGATGGGATGTCTGTGTTTGGTCATGGTGGGCAAAACCATGTTTATATCGATTACATCAACCACCATTTCCCTAAAGCTCCATTGGATGCAGGAGAGCTGTATGATAGTTTTACACAAAGACCCTATGTGCCCGATCCCTTGGACAAGTTTTATGGACAAAATTATCAGGATGTGGAGCAAGCCTATAAAAAGGCTGTTCAGCCTGATTTTCATGGAAAGTTGCTGGTTCCGGCAGAGCATAGCTTTACTGCCTTTCAAGCTAAAGAGACACTGGAAGCCCTCGAGCGTTTGAAGGATACGACTTTTAGTATTACTTGCTCATTCCATTTCCCTCATTCGCCTTTAATTGCTCCGGAGCCCTATTACAGCATGTATCTACCCAGTGACATGCCAGTGCCTGAGAGTATAATTGACGAGATGGATAATTCTCCATATCGAAATGCAAATGGACGGCTTTCGCATCCTGAATATGCTGATGCAGAAAAAATTCAGTACATGATATCCAATTACTATGGGTTGATAACTGAAATTGATGATTGGGTTGGGCGTATTTTACAAAAACTTGATGAATTGGGGCTGAGCGACAATACACTAGTGGTGTTTACCAGTGACCATGGTGAAATGCTTGGAGCCCATGGATTAAGAGAAAAGAATGTCTTTTATGAAGAATCATCACACATTCCTTTGATGATCAAATCTCCGGGTGCCATTCAAACCAACACATTTGTAGAGGGGTATGTGTCTCATGTGGATATATTTGCTACCATCCTCGATTATCTGGAAGCCGGGCAATATCCCTCTGATGGTAAAAGCTTGAGAGGGCTGATTGAGGGAACCGATGACGATTACGGTAAGTATGTGGTAACTGAGTGGAATTACCGGGGCGATGTCTCCCCAAATTATATGATTGTGAAGGATGGCTGGAAGCTGTTGATTCCTTACTCTAAGGAGTCTAAGGTGTTGAACGCCCTCTATAACCTGAATGAAGATCCCTATGAAATGAATAATCTTTTGGGAAAGAATCCTGACAAACAAAAGCACCTCTCCAAAGCCAATGAATTAAAGGGCTATTTACTTGAATGGTTGGAGAAAAACCAATCGAAGCATTTCTCAGGGGTCAATAGTCGACCACTCCTCTAATCGTGGATGCAACTTGCCTGAGGAGTCTTTTCTATGTATATAGATGATGGCCTGGTAAAATGTAACTTCGTTAGTGACATATGTTAGTTCTATAATCAATTATTTGTCTGCTGACTATGCCTGCTGTATTGTTTGCTTTCTGTTTATAGAGTGATCGATAATAATTTGTATGGCGTCGCAATAAATGATTAAATCCATGTTTTGTAGCTGAAATAAACTGTGCTACAAGCTTTTTTGCAAATAGATGGAGGTTTAGGTGGAGGGTAGTGCTCCCTGCATTTCTTCATCACGAGTTGAAAATATAGAGCTATTGCTAAGTTTTGTTTTTTACGTTTTTAAATATATTGTTATGAAAACTCAAAAAATTGCACCTACGTTGTTTGCTTTTGTCTCCCTTTTAGGGTGTGTACAAAAAAGTGATACTAGGCCCAATATACTTTTTATTATGACTGATGATCACGCACTCTCTGCTATAAGTGCCTATAATGGATTTCTAGCAAAGGTCGCACCAACACCAAACATAGACAGGATTGCCAATGAAGGAATTCGTTTTAATAATATGTTCTGTACTAATAGCATTAGTGGCCCTTCAAGAGCAGCAATACTAACAGGAAAATTTGCCCATGTAAATGGGTTTTATAAAAATGAAGGGGGCGGCGATTTCGATGGATCACAGCAAACGTTTCCTAAACTTTTGCAAGAAAATGGTTATCAAACTGCTTTAATTGGTAAATGGCATTTGGGAACCTCACCTACCGGTTTTGATTTTTACAAGGTTTTGTTTAATAAAGAAGGACAAGGTTCCTATTTTGACCCGGTTTTTGAAACAAGTGGCGGATTAATAGTTGAAGAGAAAGGTAAATATTCTACCAATGTGATAAAAGAAGGTGCTCTTAACTGGTTGAAAACTCAACGAGATAAAGATAAGCCATTTATGCTTATGTATCAGTTTAAGGCTCCACACCGCCCGTGGGAGCCTGGTCCTGGTTATGAGAATTATTTGGCTGACGTCACAATTCCTCACCCAGCTACTTTTGATGATGATTATAGTGGACGCCCAGCAGCTAAGGATGCTTGGATGCGAATTGATGGTCATTTGAATCGTAAGAATCTTAAAATTCAACCACCAAAAAATTTGACAAAAGATGAATTGAGTGCGTGGAATTCTTTTGGGAATGAAGATGGGGAGTTTTGGACACCCGACTCAACAATGTCCGACGAACAACGCAAAGATTGGAAATTTCAACGTTATGCAAAAGATTATTTACGTTGTGTCAAGGCTGCTGATGATGCTATTGGGGAAGTGTTGGACTATTTGGATAAGAGTGGATTGGCTGAAAATACTATTGTCATTTACACTTCCGATCAAGGATTTTATGTTGGGGAGCATGGTTGGTTTGATAAACGCTTTATGTATGAGGAGTCCATGCATATGCCCTTGTTAATTCGTTATCCGGCAAAAATTAAGGCTGGTCAGGTTAATGATGATTTACTTCTTAATATTGATTTTGCTCCAACATTGTTGGACTTGGCAGAGACAAAAATCCCAGCAGATGTTCAGGGTAAGAGTTTTTTACCTATATTGAATAATCTTGCAGATGGCGATTTTAGGGAAGCGGTTTATTACCATTATTATGAATTCCCCTATTGGCACCATGTTCAACCTCATTATGGCATTCGTACCAGTCGATATAAGCTTATACATTTCTATTACAGTATGGATGTATGGGAATTGTATGACTTAGAAAATGATCCACATGAAATGAAAAACTTAATTGAAGAACAAGAATACAAGACAATAATTGAGGATCTGAAAATTCAACTTTTTAAACTGATGAAGGAAAATAATATGAATTTGTCGCTCAGTGAGTTGAGGGCAATGACCGATGCCCGTATTGAACGTCTTTACAAGGTTGAGGATGCTAATTAGGGGCTGCTGAAGAATTAATAACATGCATTAAATCGGTCATTTAGGATCAATTTTATTGCAATGAATTCTAAAGACAAAGAGGCTGTCCGATTTATTGGCCAGCCTCTTTTTTTCTAGATTTTTTCAATCTGGTTTTCTGTTGTTTTTTTCAACTTCATTGGAGCAATTACTTCTCATTAATGTTTTTGAAAAATAAAATATCCCACATGAAATTTGCGGGATATTTTGTTTGCTAAGATTATGGTACAACTACTTTTAGAATTTCAGTATAATTATACCTGCGGCTTAAGGCATTTACGTTAGCCCCCATACGCACATAATAAGTATAGCCTGATTTTACCGGAAATGGGCCCAATGAATAGTTTTTGTTGTCTGTAGCACCAACTTCGTCTGCCCATGGCTTGTTAATACTCTTCCTTAGGTTATTGTATTCAGCTATATTAATATAGTTGGAGTTACCGCAGAAAGTTGTCAGGCTTAAGAAACCCTTCACTTCGTAGATATTGGGAAGACTTGATACAACAGGAGCTTTTACGTTGCATTCAAGAGTCAGGTTAGTCCCATTTAGGGTAGCCTTAAAATTGGAAAGCTGAAGATATGGGGTTACCATGAAATCCTGCTGGGTTTTTTTCTCCAGAATTACTCCCTTTACCGTATCAACAGGCCAGAAAGGTCCATCATAGGGAAGCATGTCATACGTTCCAGGAAAAAGTTTGGAATTGTTATACACACCATCTCTCATCACGGCCAGCGATTGAAATTGGGCAACAGCCCCAGGGTTATTTTGTTCCCAAGTTCTGTCAATTATTCGAATTTGCCAGTCGTTTTGATCCATCAATAGGTTAGTCCCGGTATATTTATCGATAATATTTCCATAAATCCGGGCGCCTGGTTCTTCCCAGTTATCGATTTTCTGACACCCATAGAATGATAACAATAAAACCACAGTTAGCAAATGCAATATGTTTTTCATATATTTTCTTTTATATTTTTATTTTTAATAAAGTGGATTTTGGGGTAATAGCTTGGGATTTTTATTGATTTCCCCCTGCGGAATTCTCTCGTAAGCTGATCGTTTTGGAGCCGTCTTTGTGCGGTTGTCCCGATTAACCTCATCAAGGTAGATGTACTTGCCTTCATCAAAAATATAATAGCAAGCTAGGGCTCTTAAATACCGGTTGTTGAGAACTTGATCGGTAATTCTCCAGGTTTTGAGGTCCCACCAGTAATGGTTTTCACAATATAGTTCACGACCACGTTCGTCGCGGATGAACTGGAGGCTTGCCTCAATTGGGTAACCATAGTTGCTACTTGTGGCCTGATCAATATCCGGACGTATGATCTTGCACCCGGCGCGCTCACGAATCGCTTCGACATAATCAAAAGCTTCCGACCTTTTACCAAGTTCGTAAGCTGCTTCTGCTGTATTCAAATAAATTTCTCCAAGGCGAAAAACAATCCAGGATGTGGTCGATTTGTTCACTCTAACCATTTCTGTCGGTAAGTTCACGTCTATATATTTGCGAATAAAAGCACCCATGAAAGCATTGTTCTCACCTCCCTTGTTTTCAAACATTCCGTGGTTACCTGTGATAAGTACGCCATTGTATTTGTCGCCTTTTTTTCCCAGTTTACGGTTTGCTGTAGAATTGATTGAAGCAGCGTTACTTCCACTTTGTGCATCAGCTGCCGTTCCTTCAAATTCAACATAAATACCTCTTTGGATATCAAATTTTTTTCCTCGAAGCTCGTCCCCGTCAAAATAGCAGGTTCCCAGTAAGCGTGGCTCCATCTCATTTTTTATGTCGCTGCGTTTGGCAAAACGTACAGGCTTGCCTTGTTCATCTGTAAGGGCTGGGAAGTCATATAACTGCATGTGTTGTAAAACCGGACCACCTTCAGCTCCTACAAATGAAGAGAAATCTGGGTTAGGGCTCATTAATGCATCGTAGCAGTGTCCAAAAATTAATCCGTCGTACCCTTTGGAAAAAATGGTCTCTGCTGAAGTTTTGTCCAAGAAGAGGTTCGCGAAGTTGGTAGCTTTGTCGGGATAATTCTTAACGTATAACGCGTAAGGCCCATTTTCGATGCATAAACCTGCATCGTAAGCATACTGAAAAAATTCATTTGCTTTTGACGGATCTATGCCCACAAAACCGCCCTGCATGGCTGATTCTGATTCAAAACCCAAGTACTGGGTGTATTTGGCAATTCTTCCCGCATAAAGCATCGAGCGCGACATTAAAGCAGCAGCTACGTATTTGTTTGCACGTCCCGCAGTGCTTTTCGCACTCATGTTTTCCATGGCGAATTTCAAATCCTCATAGATGAATTTCCAGGTATCATACTCTGATGCCCGTGGGATCTGCAGGTCTTCAGCCGAGGTTGTTACAGGATCCTGTACCTCGGTAATAATTGGCACACCTCCGTAACGTTTCGCCATTCCCTGATAAAAGAACGCACGCAAAAAACGAGCCTCCCCCATTAAAGAATTGTATGTAGCATCGTCGTACTTGCTTTTGTAATTTGGAAAGTTATTGATAAATATGTTTATGATACGTATATCGTCGTATGGCCAGTAGCCAACGCCTGCTTCAAATATATTTACGTTCCATCCGTAGATTTCGCCACTCATGCTGGCAAGGCTGTTTTTATATGCCTGCCATGAATTGTTATTGCCTGGCATATAGCCTTTATTTGCGTAATAAATGAAGTCCTCAATTGGTAGATTCATGTATGATTGAACAAAATACTTCTGTACACCAAACGCGGTTCCAAATAGTTCAGGTTCGCCCAGTATGCCCTTGGGTTCCAACTCCAGCTCATGGCATGAAGAAACAGTAAACCCAAATATCAATGATAATATTATAAGTTTTATTTTCATGATTCTCATTTTTTAGAATTTAATGCTTGCGCCAACTGTAAAGGTTCTGTTAACCGGGTAATTATAAACGTCTACCGTATTGGTTGATGCGCCCCCTTGAGCTCCTGGGCGCTCGGGATCTACATCCTTCAATCCTGTAAAAGTCAGTAGGTTATACCCACTTAAATAAATTCTTAAATCCTCTATCCCGCCTTTCGAAAATAAGTTCTTTGGCAATGTGTAACCCAGTTCCAACGTTTTTAAACGCATATATGAGGCATTTTGCACGAGGTTAGTCCCAGTCCGTCGGCCATCGTGGCCAGTTACCGGATAATATCCTGGTATCCATTCTGTTGTTGTGCTAAAATAGTCGGCATTGGGGTCGGCCGGACGCCATCTGTTCAAAAAGTACGCCAATGAATTATTTCCATTAAACGACAATGGAGAGATTAATACTTCACCATATTCAACATATACGCCATAAGATCCCTGAAAATTTGCGGTCAAATCAAAATTTTTCCACGAGCAGCCTAGATTAAAACCATAGTTGAAGAGGGGCAAACCTGTAGTTGCAATCGGATGTTCATCAGCAGAATTAATGACACCATCTTCGTTCCAGTCATTAAGAATCCAATCACCTGGTGTAGATCCTTGTCCCATTGGGAGTTTATAGTTTCTGATTTCTTCAAGGCTTGTAAACATGTGTTCAGATTCATTCCCCCACCAGATGTTATTGTATCGACCACTGGTACGGTTGCGCCAGTTGTCATACTGGTTATTGGCTAATGTTTCGAGCCAATCGGTACGCATACTTCTGGTTGAAGAAATTAATGGATTTATATAGTACTCAAAATTTTTGATCTGGTCACTCCAGGTAAGCGTTAACTCCCAACCGAAATTACGGTCTGCGTTCAGGTTTGTCTGCGGTAAGTTAGCGCCAACAGTGCCAGGAACAATTGCATTACTGGTTGCCAATAATCCTGTTCTATCGCGCCTGAATAGTTCAAAGGATCCGCTTAGTTTGTTTTGAAATACACCAAAATCCAATCCTATATTGTACATTTTGATTTCATACCAAGTGAGGTTTGGGTTTGGAATGGCTTGGGGTTGAAGTCCTCCGCATAATGCGTCGCCAAACATCCATCCAATTCTATTGGTTAATCCGTACCCTAAAACTGGGGGGTAGTTGGCCGCTGAGCTATCGTCACCCATTTCCCCGTATGATGCACGTAATTTTAAATTACTGATTATAGGAAGAATTTCTTGCATGAAACTTTCGTCGCTTATGCGCCATCCTGCTGATACAGACGGAAAGAATCCCCAACGTTTATCTTTCGGAAAGCGAGAGGAACCATCGTAACGAAACCTGAAATCCACCAAATATTTTCCGCTGTAAGCATATGTCAATGAACCAATAAATGATTGGCTGGTGCGATCACCAGGCGTTCCACCTGTACCTTCTTGATTCAGAGCTTCGCCTGCAAACAAGTATTCCGAGTCAATCATTAATTCGCGGAATGCTCTGAAATAGTCCCATTTACTGTATGCTTCTTCGAAGATCAAAAAGCTTTTTACATCATGTTCCTTGAAATTAGTACTGTAATGTATGCCGAGCTGCAAATCGGTATCGAAATTAAAATTGGCATCTCTTTCGATGCTTGAAGGCGAGTTTTTAGCAACCGGAGTATAAATTTCTGTGCCTGGATTATAATTGAATAGATTGTAACTCTTTCTGAAGATGGATCTCTCTGGAAGTTCCATCGCATAGTCGTATAAGCCCTTTATTGATAGCCCATTGATATATGGTATGTTGTAATTGAGTTGAAATGTCCCGTTTAGTCGGCGGTTGTTTGTTTTTTTTGTGCCACTAATTGACGGATCTATTTCTGCTAGAATATTTCTTCCTACATACAAAGTTGATGCATCCCCATTTAAATAATCAGGATTGTCGTTGGCATAAAAAGGTGCATCAGGACGCATGAGCCATGCTGTTTTCATAGTAGACCAATCTGTTGAGCTTGGCCGATTTGTTTTGTCCAAAATTGCTCCAATCGTTACTTTTGTGCCCAAATTTTTGGTTAGCTGTGCATCTACCGTTGAGCGAAAGTTCCAACGCTCGGAATTATAACCGCCCCCTTTGTAATTACCTACTTGGGTTGCGTATCCTAGATTCATGAAATATCGCAACTTATCACTTCCGCCATTTACAGTGAAGTTATGTTGTTGTTGCGGTGTGTTCTTATCAAAGGCTGCATCCATCCAGTTGTATGATGGTTTTCCATCGATGTAAGGCTGCATATCCGACTCGGTGAATACCGGATTTTGACGCACTAAATAGTTTTTTTCGAAGTTTTGGAATGTATTCTCGTTACTTAAGTTCATGTGATCTAACGCACCTACCCCTTCCGGGACATAAAGAGCCTGTTGTATTGAATAATTACCAGTATATGAAAATTCAACCTTCCCTGCGTTCGATATACCGTTTTTTGTAGTTATCAGAATTACCCCGTTGGCAGCACGCAAACCATAGATAGCTGCTGAGCCGTCTTTTAATACGGAAATGCTCTCGATTTCTTGGGGATCCATTCTGGCAAAATAGGCCTGGTCGCGGGTGATCCCATCAATCACAAAAAGTGGGGCGCCCATGCCACGAATGTCAATGTTTGAATCGTATGCGCCCGGTGCACTGCTCTTTTGTACAACTCGGACACCCGGTAGCTTACCTGTTAGCATATTGACGACATTTTCTGTCTTAGTTTTGATTAGCTCTTCATTCCTGATGGATGCTACTGAACCGGTTACTGTTGCTTTTTTTTGCGTTCCGTAACCTACTGCAACAACTTCCTCAAGTCCTATATTGTCCGGTGATAAGAAAACATTAATGTTACTTTTACTCCCAATCTCTATTTCCTGAGGAATGAACCCAATAAAACTAAAAATCAGTGTGGTGCCTTTACCTTCCGGTACATTGATGCTAAAGTCACCATTCACATCAGAAATGGTTCCAGTCGTTGTTCCTTTTACCAATACTGTAGCACCGGGAACCCTTTCCCCTGATGAGTCTAATATCCTTCCAGATATTGCTCTATTTTGCGAATAGAGAATCATCGGAGTCAGTAGAAGTAGAAGAAAAATTTTCATTTTTTCCATAATTAGATTTTTTTAAATTTATTCTGAATCAATTATATCGTTAGAGGATTAATGCAATGTTAATAAATCAATAAAAAAATTAATATTCGTAATTTTGTTAATTGAATTTAAGTGTAATTCGCTTTTGTAGTGGGCTTTATTAATTTATATACAGTACAAGATTTTTTTATCAAATTCAAGTTACCTCCCTTGATTATCCATAAACCCTTGAGTATCTAATCCCATCATTGTGAAAAAGAGAAGGATTATTCACTAAAGTCACTTCAGAAAAAAAGCATGTCTAAATTAAATGATCATATTATTGATCTTTATGATAAGATAGACTCGTTGATGAATGCATTTACCGAATTTCAGGAAGGTGAATGATAAAGCAGCATGGAAATGGTAGGTAAGGGACAGATTGTCGATATCTCCCTTATAGAAGCCGCAATTACTCAATATTTGGGGTGTCGGTCAGAATGTACCTTTGGGCATGCATTGAAGGAACATTCCTCTCAAATATAATTGCTCCTTTGCTCCATTAGACATTTATTGCAATCCCGAAGAGCAGAGGATTTAATGCCATTGCTGAAAAATTTCCGCAAAGGATTTCAGATCCTATTTATATGAGCTATTCCCTTAGCAGACAATAAAAAGTGAAGCCCAAACCATCTGTCAATATAATAAAAATATTGCGTCTCGGGGAGTCGCGTTTCTTAATATAGATATGACAAGAACTAGTCTTATTAATGTTGCAATTGCAAAAATACTGGCATATTTTTTTCATATCAATTTTGGCTTGATTTGTAATTTTAGTTCTGCTGACGTGTTGTTTTAATATTGCTATTATTTGAAATTGACTGATTCCGGCAGTTGATCCAAACCAAAATACTCATGTTCAATTCTGTCGCTATATACCTTAACGATTCGTATTCCTGACGGCGCTTTTCCCAAGGGTTTTCCCAAAGCGCTTGTTGTTACCAATTGCATTTTTCCATAGCTTGATATACTATTGTCGTGATAATGACCGGAAAAAACAACGTCAACCTTTCTGGTACTAAATAATTCGAGGTACTTTTTGCGCGAATCCAGATCAATGTTGGTGTAGGCTGTTGGTTCATCAACCGTTTTGTTAAAGAATGGATAATGGCAAAACATGATAATGTGTTGTGCTTTAAGGTTTTTTCTAAGTTTTTTTGTTAGCCACTTATATTGCTTTTGTTCGAGAAGTTCTAATTGGGCTTTGATTAAACTAGTGTTGAAACCAATAAACGATGATCCTTTGTGTTTAAATGAGAACTTATCACCACCAAAATTTCTTTTATATTTCTTTAGGCTTGCCTTATCTGGAAATTGACCGATATCATGATTCCCGGGCGAGTAATAAATTGGAATATTTGAGTTTATTTTTGCAGTTATCCGTTTGAATTCATTTATCTGCAAAATAGAATTTTGATCATGGATAAAGTCACCTGTAATGATCACAAAATCTGGCTTTAAATTATTTATTTTCGATACGGCCTTTTCATATAAAATAGTTTCTTTTTCAAAACTATCATTACAATCAAACATCCCAAACTGTGGGTCGGAAAGCTGTATGAAAAACCAGGGGGCGTTTTGAATTTTCTTTTGCGCTATTGCAGTTCCTGCAGAAATAACCATCATGACTAGGCCGATGATTGCTTTTCTTCTTAATTCTCGTAGAAACATATGTTTAAAGTTTTAAGGGGTCTTTGGTCGGCAATAAACAACAAATCGTTAAAGAATTTATTCTGCTCATTATGCTATTGCTCTTTTTGATGTTAATTCTCTTCGTATTTTTAACCCGTCTGAATAACAGTATTCATTGTCCCATCTTCATTGAAAGTGATCTTATCAAAACAAACAGAGCGTAAGTTTCCTCTTCCTGAAATTGCACTATTATGATAAAAAAGATACCATTGACCTTTATATTCAACTACAGAACCGTGACTTGTATCGCAATTAGTACTTTCAAGGAGAATCCCTTTGTATTTCCATGGCCCCAATGGAGTTGTGCTTGAAGCATAACGTAATTGATTAGCCTTCTTTTTGAGATCAGAATATACAAGGTAATATATTCCCTTTCGTTTGAATACCCAAGCTGCTTCATGAAAATCCTCCAGTCCACCCATATCTTTCATTTCGCCATCAATTTCCAACATATTATCTTTCAATTTCCCTCCCTGACATTTTCTACCACCACCATAAAAAAGGTATGCTTGTCCATCGTCATCAATGAATACACATGGATCAATCATTGCAAAGCCACCGACTCCTTTGATATATCCTACCTCTTTAAAATCGCTTGCGGGTTTTTTGCTTGTTGCAACGCCAATCTTCCATGTATTATTCCAGTTTGATCCGCTAGGATGAGGGAAATAAAAATAGTAGGTTTTATTTTTGTAAGCGCAATCTGGTGCCCACATAAAACCACCTTCTGCTCTTCCCCAGGATATTTGTTCTGCGCTTAAAATCTCACCATGGTCTTTCCATTTGACCATATCTTTTGTTGAAAAAACATGATATCTGTCCATTCTGTCACACCCTTTTGGAGGATCAATATCATGGGATGGATAGATATATAGCCTGCCATCTTTCCATACATGTGCAGATGGATCTGCTGTATAAATATGGCGAATTATCGGATTATCTGCACGATCCTGCGCCATGGTAATTATTTTTGTGCTTATAAGCACTAAAATAATTAGTATACCTCTTGTTGTCATAAATAACACTATTTTATTAATATATTATTGCGATTAGTGATTTAGTCTTTGTCCTTGGTTTGGATGATTTCGTTATTTTGTCTCAGGAAGACTGTATTTGAAAACCTTAAGTCCCTATTCAGGTGGAGCTGTAACAATTATTTCCATCTCTCTTTCCGATGAGAATTCAACGCTTTTTGTTTGGTAGGGTATGAAGAATCTTGACCATTCTTTTAGTTCATATGATTCATTTTCAATCTTGACCATTCCTGTTCCTTTTATAACCACACCAATGTAAAAGGAATCCGAGATCTTGGTGAACCTCCCATTAACCCTGATCCGATTCACCCTGAAGCATGTGGTTTTTTTTGAATCTATCAAGGCGTACTCAATACTATATTTTTGTTCTTCAAGCACTTGGGGTTTAATAAAAAAGTTTTTCCTAATGGCCTCAATTGGGGTTGCCTGAAATGAAAACATGGAAATCGCGAAATCGATGCCCCGGTTCATGAACCGGGATTCCTCAGGCAATAAATAGCCCCCTCGCTCAAATTCGATTCGCACAGCAAAATCTGTTGGTTCCATAATCTCAATCATGAAAACCCCTTCTCCAATAGCATGTGGCATTCCTCCAGGCACCATGAATACATCTCCCGGCTTGATCGGAATCTTTTCGAAGCAGGATAATAGTTTATCCTCATCCTGCCCTTCAATCATCCGCTTGAAATCATCTTTGGTGGGCGGATGCTGAAAACCTAGATAAATATAGGGATTCGCCACCTCGTCACGAATGCTCAAAATAATATACGCCTCTGTTTTTCCGCAGTTGCTGTTGAGATATTTCTGTGCAAATGGAATTGTTGGGTGGCATTGTATATGCAACCGTATTGATGAGTCTAGGAATTTAAGCAGAAACTGGGTGTTTGCGCCGTACTGCTTAAAATGTTTTGCTCCAAGTACCGATTCAGGCTGTTGTTCACAGAGCATTTTGAGGGTAATTGTTTTTTCATCCACCATTATTTTCGATAAACCTTCCTCAGAAAGATGCTCGCGCCCCTTATTCACTGCGCGTGTTGTTGAGCCTATCCAGTCTTCAGGGTAGTGACTATCCTTAGGATATTCGGAACCTTCCATCTGGTCTAGCTTCATGCCACCTAGGTAGGTTCTCCAAACTCTATTGGGGGAAAGGAAAAATATTTTCGGTATGTTCATTTTACTGTGATTTGTTTATTTGCAAAAAACTGCTACACTCATGTGCTAACCACTAAGCAATTTCTCCGATTTAGAATTTGATTGAATGAGTCTCTAAAGAAGCATTTGGCACAGTCAATGTTTCTTCCACGCGTGGATTTATAAGTTTGTCAATATTAACACCAATGCCACTTAATCCGGTATAAGAGTTAAATAGAGAGAAAAGCAGAATGACAAAAAGAATGATATTAGCAACCAGCTTATTTGTGTGTTCCTTCATTATGGACTTTCTATTAGCAAGATAAAGTATGCTAGCTGTAGTTAACGGAAGGAGAACAGAACTTAATGCCTGAGAAATGATCATGACGAGTATTGGGCGTGCATTGAAGATTGGAACAACAAGTCCTAATAAACCAATCAGCACGACCATCATCCTATATTTTGGCTGTTTCATATCACGTTCCTGATTATTGTAGTCGCACAATAACCATGGAAGCATTAAAAGATTGGGAAGCATACAGCCAATCCCTGCTGCAATTATTCCAAGGGCAAATATTGCAACAGCAACTGATCCGGCCAGAGGCTCCAGAAGAGTGATCATTTGAACAGCATTTTCTAATCCCAAAGTATTAGGATCAGTATAAATTGTGCCAGCTGCTGCTGCCATTATAGCGGCACTTATCAGGAACATAAGAGAAGCAGAAATAATTGCATCTTTTCTTTGATGATTAAAGTCAACTATGGTCCAGCCCGCTTCTTTTACCAAGGTTGTTCTGAGTATAAACATTCCCGAAAAAACAGTTGTTCCAACCATTCCGGCAATAACCAGATATGGGTTTTTGTCGGCATCAGCCGGAATATCTGGTACACTGGGCAGAAGTCCTTTTACAATTTCATATGGAGGAGGCATCATTATGAAAAAGTTGATGATAAAACAAACCCCCATAAATGAAACTGTTGCAGCCAAAGCTCGTTGGAATATCTTTGTTTTTCCTCCCCAGAAAATGATATATACGATCGTAATGTAGAACATGGCAAAATAGATGGCATCAATTCCTCCATCTATAAACCCTTTTGACCATTCATAGCTTATGTCCGATATGATTCCCATCACACCCATCACACTTCCGGATACAGCAGCTGTTAGTGCAACAATGAAGAAAATACCCACTGTGGGATGAATATGCTTACGAAAAGCCTGAAGTGCTGTTTCGCCTGTTACTAAGGTAAACTTTCCATAAATCGAAATCAAGAAGGCGGTTGCAAGGCATGAAATCAGAATAGTCCACAGCAATGACATGCCATAATTGGCTCCAGCCGCTGCCATGGTAGTTACACTTCCTGTGCCGATATTTGAACCTACCAGAAAAATGCCGGGCAGGAAAAGTGTCAGTGTCTGAATGAATTTTGTACGAGTATTCGGCATAAATTTTATCTTATGAAATCATTAATATTCTTTAGTGTAACCCTAGATTAAATACCCATTAGATCTTGGTGATTATTGGCAGGCAAATGGTGTATGTGTCTTCTGATGCCAATTGGGAAGAGAACTAAATCGTTTTATAAACGCTTCATCACGAAATAAGTCTTCAAATGGTGATTGAAGTGGTATTGCATTACCTTCATCACCTACACTCATCGCAATAATTCGAACGAATCTGGAATTAGGAAGCGTTATTTGGTTCGCACCCTTTGGGATTTCTATGCGATATGAAAAAAGATAACAATACTCGTAAAGAGCATCCCCAACGGGGAGGTGATGATGCGATGCGCACCATGCAATGCGCTGATGGCGGATAAATGCCGGATGAATAGTCTTTAAGTCGTTGCGTAGGGAATATGATAATTCTGCCACTTTGCCATAGAATTCTCGATTATCCCACGAACCCATGTAACCCGTCCATCCCCCTATGGTCAATGGAAATTCCTGATCACCACTTTTGAATACAACATCGGTGTCAACATCCGATGCGGCCAGTATATGTAATACGGTTGTGCCTTTCGGTAGTTCAAGGGTTTGTCCTTGGCATGCCAATGAATTGTACTCACCTTCTTTTCGAGGTCCAATTGAAAAAGTTACATTGCCTGTTGTTACCTCATCGCTAATCATTTCTGATGGATAGGTTGCGCCTTTGCCATCCATTGAGCCTCTATGCCCTTCTGATCGGGGTGTGCGATCTTTATAACCGTCTTCTCTACTTGAATTATAGCTGAAAATATCTGTGTCGTAGTTTAATTTTAATGGAGTTGTTGTTTCTGTCACAGCCTTGGAGGTCGTCAGTTTAATCAATAAGGTTTTTAATTCATAGGGAGTGAAATTAATGCATAGTTCCCCTTTCCCTGTTTTTAATCGAACTCCAAGGGGGCGTTCAGTCCCATCTACTTCTTCTGCGGTTAAAATCGGTGATGCCGCTTTAATCTTGCATCCTTTACACGGTTTGCCATGTAATTCTTGAAGTCTAACAACAATGCCTGAACCATCTTCGGCCATCTTGACAGCTTGAATGTTAATCTGAGGAGTGCTGATGCTCATTAGTGATAGTGATCTGTTGCTTCGTTGGCGCCGGGGTACAATAAATGCAACCGGACGTTGATCGAAACGCATGGCCTCCCAATGCGATTGCCCCTCGCGCCAATCTCCTTTGTGACTAGTCAGTGCATATTTAAATTGATGGCGCCCCCAGTCTTGCCATCTCATTTCACTCATGGTTCCATCGTCCAAAACCTCCTGTTGGCTGTCTTTAGTATCAGGACAATGAATTAGTGTCAGTCGAATGGTGTTGTCATCAACTTTATCGCTGCCATATTTTGCCCCGGATAATATGGATATCCCAAAATCATCTGTGCGATCAGTCAATTCAAGCCAGCCATGATGAGGAACTTCATATTGTTTTTCATTTCGATTACCCCGATTAATGGTTCCCAACCCAAGGTTGTAAGTTGCTTCTGGTGAATGGGCTGAAAGATGAAATGCGGCCTTCAATAAAGTCCCTCTGCTTCTCCAGTCAACTTGATTGTCCACCTCCACTCGACTGCCATCATTTCCTGCAGCCAACCTGATCCTTTGTTTGATTAATGAACCTTCATTCTCTCGAACCACTTCAATGGCAACGCGTAAAGGGCCATCTTCAAGTGTTTTTATAGAAATTGGGTTGGCCACTATGCTTCTTGCAGGTTTTATAATATCTTTCCAGTAAATACGCCAGGCCGGTTTTATTTCAGGGAAGTTTTCACCTAATTCAAGTTGTATTGGGCTATTCAGTAATTCTTTATTTAAGTTTTTATCTATTATGCTGGATATGTCTCCGTTTTCATTAATTGAAACTTTATAATTGTTGTTTTCCATGTAGTTATTGCGGACAATCAATTCATTGCCAATGATTCGGGATTTGGTCTGGCGAATGGAATATACGGCAGCCCCAATCGGTGGAAGATCTGTCTGGAACAATATGCGTCTTTTGTTATCGAAACCAACCACAATCTGTGAAGGCACTTCTTTGCCAGATGAATCGAATACGGCAATTGGTCCATCAGTATTTATCTCAGTGGGAATTAAAGCCTCAACATTATCTTTACGCGCAATAGAAAGTTGGTTGAAAACTATGATGGGAACTCCGGGTGTATCGGTGTTAAGTAATTGAGCAATTGAGCCAATGGCATCTTGCAGTACACTGTTGAATTCATTGAGTGCAATGATGCCATCGTTCCACGAGTGCTCATATGCTTTTGGAATGCTTGTGCCGGGTAAATTGTCGTGAAACTGGTTGCGAAGAATCAATCCCCATGCATGATTGAGGGTTGCAATAGGATAGTTTGCACCATTTAAAAGATGGGCAGTAACAGCCGCGCGTTCGCTGGCATCAGCCAAAATTTCAGCGGCACGGTTCAGCTTTTTTGAATAGGCTTGTGACGATAGAACTCCTGTGGAATGTTTAATCAGTAATAAATCCTTATTCCACGAAGGTAATTTGTCCTTTTGTACCTCGGGAATGGCATTGAACATCAAATCTGCTTTGCCATTGATAACATTGATTAAACCTCTGGAAACATTGGTTTTGGTCTGCGAATCGATAGATATTTTTTGAACTGCTCCTCCTCTGTCTGCGTTGTTATTATCGCCACCACCCACATAAAAATAATCGATTGGAAGGCCACTCGTTTTTCTGTTTTCTTCTAAACGAGCCAGTGTTTTTTTATCAGTATTGTATGGGCGTTTATGAGGAGCTGAATAGTCACCTGCATTTAAAGCTGCAACAACAGATTCACCATCTGGGCCAACCCATTTGCCAATATTGAAAGGAATACCATTGGCCGATTCCCATGTTAATTTTTGTGTTGAAAAGCCTCTTATTCCACAATGATTGAGTATTGATGGTAATGAATGGGGGAAACCAAAGCAATCTGGAAGCATAAATTCACGGCTCTCTTTGCCAAATTCCTTTCGGAAATATTGGGTGCCCATTAGTATTTGTCGAATAACTGATTCTGACGAAGGGATAAGGACATCGTTTTCTACCCAAGAACTACCACAGGGGTACCATCTCTCTGCTTCGATCCATTTTTTTAATTCTTCATAGCGGTCGGGATAATACTCTTTGATCATTTGGTATCGACTTGCTCCGGACCAATTAAACACATAGTTTGGGTATTCGCGGAATGCATTGAAATTATCATCTAACGTTTGTTTTAAAAAGTCTCTAATAACTTGTGGGTACGACCATCTCCAGATGTCATCAAGGTGAGAATATGGGACTAGGAAGAGAGTGGGGGTGGTAATGTCGATCTTTTGAGTTGTAAGTGAGTCGATAACTTCCATTTGTTTCTCTTTTCTCTGCGATATGATCATCTGTGTGTGAAAGTACAGACCCATACATAAGATGATATATGCCTTCATTCGGCTTTTATTTCTTTTCATTTTTTTATTGATTACAGATTCAGGAATTAATTTTAAAGGCAACGATTTTATTAATGGAAATCCCTTTTGATGTGCATTTCTATTGTGCAGTTGGGTTTTAAATAGACCGATACATCAACAACTTGTACAGAAGTGCCTTCAAACGATTGCTCTATGCTTCCTTGGGTGACAGCATATTTACTTCCTTTGGGCATAATAAAACGAACGCGGGCATTCTCAATTGGAAAATCAAAGTTGTTGACCAATATGGCCGTGTTGCAATCGCTTGTTCCATCATTTTCCTTTAAAAATAAGAGGCTGAGTTTTGGGAGGTGTTTCATTTCGGATGAGCCGTCTTGAGTATTATCCATGTATTCTATCTGTCCGTGGCTGCTTCCTATGGGGGTAAACAAACCAGTTTCGTTGCTAATCTTATACAAATTGAATTTTGTGTATTCACTAACGGAACTGGCTATGTATTGGGTGGGTCTATTGCGAAGGTAAAATGGATTCTGAGTTCCAATGTGGTGGTGGTGACCAACCAAAATTAGATTGGGGTTGGCGATGCTGTCCAGTTCATTTAGATCTTTGTTTTTTATGTGTGAGGCCACAAGCCTGAAGTTTCCAGGAGCTTCATTCTGAAGCCATTCTTTGGCACCGGTGATATGTTGGTTAGATACGATTGAGTCCCAAGCATTATTTATCACCATAAAACGGCCGTTTCCGTATTTAAAATTGTATGCTTGTAAGCCCCACCAATAGTTCCAACTGGCTGCTTTCTCTTTGTAAATGCCCTTTTGAGATTGATATTCATGCTCCATGTCATGGTTCCCAACAACAGAAAACGTTGCTGCAATCAGCCCGCTTAACCCTTTTGTTGATAATTCTGGATTTCCGGAAAATAGCTGGTCCATTCTATTGTCATCCGGTCGGATGAGATTGTCGCCAGTGTTGAAAACTAATTCTGGGTTGAGGATGTTGGCAATATCCACAATTGTTGATAGTCGCCTTAATGAATGATTGGAGCCTTTGGAAAATGTATGCATATCTGAAAAATGCATCACATAATAACTATTTTTGTAATCCTTTATTACCTTTACCCCCGCGTATGATATAATTGGAGATTCACTCGTTGTTGTTTGTAGTACTATGTCGTAGCGGTCTGCAGGCGCATTGTCTGGAACGGTTACCTTAATCCTTGTGTTGAAAGTTTTTTCCGAAATAGCATCATAAATCCAATTACCGTTTTCTAAGGTATATATAGGCTTCACTATTTGGTATGGTCCTTTTAGAAGAATGGAACTTACTTTTTGGCAGCTATCAGACACAAACCAAATTTCAAATGCATCTCCAGCTTTTACAATTGCAGTGGTTGCCCGCCAAGGATAGACAATCTTTTGGGCATGGGCAACATGCTGAATAGATAATGACGTGAAGAATGTAATCAAAGCTATGTGCAAAAGCCTTTTATTCATGTTCTTGTTTTTTATATTGTTCGATGTTTAAGTCATGTAGATATTTCACGCTACGATTTAATGCCTCGGGAATATCCGTTTTGCATTCTTCTATCTCTATAAACAACCAATTTACCGATGAAGGCGATGAGGCGATGATCTGTGGGTAATTCATTAATCCGTCACCTATTGCAGTGTTTGGAAAGGGAGGTGAAATTAATCCATCTTTTACGTGCATCATCTTTATGCGCTTATCCAAAGAATTTATCAATGCCAAGGGATCTTCTCCATGAACACTTACCCAGTAGGCATCAAGTTCAATGTTGACAGATTGGACAAGATTCGCGATCAAAATATCTAACCCATATTGTCCCTTTATTAAGTTAAGCTCGAAATTGTGGTTGTGGTAATGCAACGATCGACCTTGGGCTGTAATTTGTTCGTTGGCATTGTTAAGTTCTTCCGCCAGGAGGCGTATCGGTTTTTCATTCCTAAATGTTTCCGGGGGGCTCCAAGGGCAAACTAGATGTTCGCAATCTATAATTTCAGCTGCTTCCAATGAGCGCTTTAATCCTTCGGGAGTCAATACATCGCAATGCATAGCTATAGCGTGAAGATCAAATCTATTGAGCAATTGTTTCCACTTCCGAGGTGTTTGATTATGCAAGCCAGCCAGTTCAATCCCCATAAAGCCTGCATTGGATATGGTTTTAAACGTTTCTTCAAATTTGAATGCTAATTGTTCTCGTAATGAATAGAGTTGAAGACCAATTGGGATTTTCATATTTTCTATAGCCTTATGAAAAAACAACACAAAGAGACGATGACGTTTTAATGAAAGTTTGTGATCGGGTCTTTGTGTTGTTTCCTTTGTTTACAACTCTTTGATTTTTATATTCTTAAACCAGACTTCATTGCCGTGATCCTGTAATAGAATATTGCCTTCTTCAGGATTTCCAAAATTAGGCCATTTTGCATATTTGCTGTAGTTCACCAATGCTTGCCACATTTGCGAATTACGCTCGTACTCAACCATTAACACGTTGTTTAAATAGTGCTGTACTTTTGAACCAGTAACCACGATCCTGGCATTGTTGAATTCACCGTTTTTGCGAACCTTTTTGTTCTCTGGTGCAGGAATCAGGTCGTATAACGAACCTAATGTACGGTTCCCCTTTACGCCTAGTTTTGCATCAGGGTGTATGTCGTCGTCGAGTATTTGAAATTCGCATCCAATGGATGACCCGTCACCTTTGTTTAATTCTGTGTCCACAAAATATTTGATGCCGCTGTTTGCACCTTCTGTAAACATGAAATCAACCGTTAGCTCGAAGTTCTTGTATTTTTTTATGGTCACGATATCCCCACCGTTGGATGATTCACCGCCATTTGAGCTTAATACCTTTAGTAAACCCTTTTCAATTAGCCATCCCTCCTTTGGGAATGAACTTGATTTTGCTCCTCTCCAGCCCTCGGTTGTTTTACCATCCCAAAGTAGTTTCCAGCCATCTTTTGCTTCTTCGGCCGAAAGTGTATTGTCAATGCAATTCGCCTGATAAATTTCATGTTTGTCAGGTGTTCTGAAGGCTTGGGCATTTTCGGTGCAAATGCGTATGTTTTTCCATTGGACAGTCTTCCCTACTTGTTCTGGTTTTTGAATATTATGTACCTGTAAACCAATAAATCCACTGGATGTTTGATTGTCCAGCACGTTTGCAACTGGGGTGCCATTTAGCCAAGTGCGCAAGTTTGTCCCGATGGCTTCAATTCGGACTTTGTTCCAATCGTTCGCTTTAAACGCTGTTTTTGCTTCAGGGTTTTTATCCATCGGATAAATCCATCCCCGACGCCCTTCATCGTATATGCCACCACTCCAGCCCCTTGGTGAGGGGTCGATTTCGTATTGATAACCATGGACGCGGCCATTTTTATATTCTTTGATACTATTACTTCGAAACTGGATGCCAGAATTTAAGCCCTCCTCAACTCTGAATTCCAATTCCAGAATGAAATCGTCAAAATGTTTTTCAGTGGATAAGAATGTATTGGGGGTGTTTAACTTTGATGTGCCGACAATGGCTCCATCCTGAACGAAATACTCGGCGTCCCCATTCAATACCTTCCATCCTTTCAGGTTTTTTCCGTTAAACAGATTTACCCATTTTTCTTGCGAAAATGAGTTCAAGCTTGCAGCCAGACAGATGATGGTCAGTAGATTTTTTGTTTTCATCTTTTCATTGTATTGGTTTAATTCACGTTATTATAAAATTTAAAAATTCAACAAGGTGCCTTGGGTTTTTGAGAGGATCTGCTCCTTCTCTGTTTTGTTGGCCACATACAAGGCTGTTGATAGCACCTCTCCCAAGCCAGGATCGTTGGTTAGTACCGATACCGGTCGACAGGGTCTGACAATCTCTCCCGTTAACGGGTTCCGGATAGGCCATCGAGTTTGTTTATTGTTGCCAGATGTGGTGAGGCATTGCTCTTGGAGGACACAGGCCTCTTTTAATGGTTCTTCACATCGGGTTATTTTCCATCCATTTCCCTGTGGGTGGTTGCCCAAGGAAAGAATCGAACTATTTCCCATGTTGATTACCGCATTAAGAATGCCCTCTGACGTTAGTATCTGCTTTACGGCTCGGAGCACATGCCCTTTGATAAATCCCGATAGATCCAACTTAATATCGGGTGTGAAAAAGCGGATCGATTGTTTCTCATAATCTAAAAATAGATTGTTCATGCTCGATTTATAGCTGTTCTTGTGATTCAACGTGATGTCAAAAAGACCTAGAGTAACCTCTTTATACTCGATGCATTCACTGATGATTTGAAATAGTTCTGGCGATGTGTTGAATTCTTTAGCAAAGGCCATCTGGTTTAATCTTGCAAGTTCACTCTTTTCATCAAAACGATTGGCAAATGCCTCCACCCTCTTGATTTCTGCCTCCACTCGTTGAACAATCGAGTAATGATCTTCGTCCGTATTAATTGTTGAGATCAAAATATCTATCCTGGTGTGCATGGCCGAGAACCATGCATAAAATAACATGTTTTGCGGGGTGACTATTTTCTGCAGGTAGTGCATGTTAATTAATGTATTACCTTGTGTATTGATTTTAATATACCCCATTTTACCGAACGAGCTAGACCCCATAAGAAATATAATAGTATGGTAAACCAAAGCACATACGGTAACGAAGTGAGTGTTTCGATAAATGGAGAATCATAATGGATGATTGCTCCAATATTTGCAAAGAAGCTTAAAGTGAAACAAAGCAAGAGTGTTTTAAATTCGTGCTTAATTTGTTTGGCTGTGATGGTTATATCTTTCATGTTGAATGTCAATGTTGAAAGTTCATTCTCCTTTGGCTTAATGAAAAGCTAGTTTGTGATTGAGATAGTTGATTTTGTATTCGTCGGGAAAAATTAAAGTTTTTCCTTCCTCCATGGCCTGATGACCCAAAAGGCTCAGTTGTGTGGCATAGTATCCTTCCTCTGCAATTAACGAGGGTTGCGTCCCTGTAATGACCGATTCCGCAAATGCGTAAAGCATTAGAGAAGTTCCGTCACCGTTAGATTTTGCATCTAGTATGTGATGGCCTTTATTTTCATTAGCGGTTTCAGGAACCCAACTTGTTCCCGCAAAAGGTAAGGCGTCAAACAACTTGTTTTCAGCCTCGTTTATCATCTGAAGAAAGGCAGGGGCTGGTTCTATCTCTTCATAGTATAGCTTGTTTTTCTCTAGCTCTAGGGTTCCATTCGAACACAATATTTGCTCTTCTAACCCGTAAAATTTATTGGACAGAACAGAGTCGTAATTCATTTTCACACCATCATCGTAAATATATATTAAGCTTGCGTTGTCATATACCTCTCGGTTCTCCTTCCAGAAAGTAATAGCACCGTGTCCCAACACTTTGTTCGGGATTTGCCGTCTAGCCCATGTGCCTATTTGTAACTGGTGGCAAGCCAATTCCGTCATAATCCCTTTTGAGTGGGCATTGTATAGACGCCAGTTGATTTGTTCGTCAAGTTCAGGCTTGTCGATGGGTCTTCGCCAATCGTTGTTTCTGTGCCAATACATTCGTAATGCGCTGATTGATCCTAATGTACCGTTGTGTACCATTTCCATCGCCTTGATATAGCTAGGATCAAAAAGCCGTTGTTGGCCCACAAAAAATACCCGGTTTGCATTTAGATACTTTTGGTACACACGAAAAGTATCTTCCATACAATAAGCAATTGATTTTTCACAAAAAACATGTTTGCCAACCTCGAAGGCATCCATCACCATTGGATAATGTTGGTCGAGTGGGGTGGCTATCACCACGGCATCCACATTCTTATTTTCCAATAGGGAGCGATAATCCTTGTATATTCTTGTACCAGGAACAATTCGAAGGGCTTTGTCTATTGAAGGTTGATAAATGTCACAAATGGCAACGATTTCTACCTTTGGGTTCTTCGCCAAAAATTTCATTAGAAGTTGTCCCCTGGAGCCTGTGCCAATGATGCCTATTCTGGCTCGGTAACCCACCGTTTTCTTTTCCTCCGAAAAAACGTTTAACCAAGGGCTACTAGCCATTAATAGGCCACTTCCAATTAGTCCTATTGATTTTATAAAATCTTTCCTATTCATGCTAATTAATTATCCTAGCTTTAAATGTTTGGTTTTAGTTATGATTTGGAGCGCGCCAATATGAATACATGTTGAGCTTTTCAAATATTTAGTACTCGGTGAACTTTGCCCCTCCAAACTTCCGATTTTAAAGCTTGTAAAACGTTTTCCACTCTTCTCGGGGTTTTGCCCCAGTTAAAAGTGTGTTGGCCAACTGGTTGTTAGTGAATATTTTATTCACGGGATCGAACGTTAGCTTGGCATTCAATTGCTGGGCAATGACGCCCAGACAAAACACCTGACTTAATGGGCCAGCAATTTCAAAAGGAGAGCGTGTTTTTTCCTGTCCCTTGCAAGCTAAGAGGAAATTGGTAAAATGATTGGATGGGCTAGCCGGTACTTCTGGTAGCTGCGGTTTCATGGCAAGTGCTTTTTCTTCAGGAATAATGCTCAAGATACTCCCATGACTGCCGCCTTTGAAAAGCAGTTCCTTGCTATAAATAATTTTTCCGGGATTGAGTTTGCTTGGTACAATATTGCCATTGCTTGGTGCTGGAATATTGGGGTCAAGTTCTACATTTCCGTATCCGGCAGGTAACTGGGGTAGGTTATCTATCCCGTCATACCAGGTGATAACGCATGGTGGCATATTTTTTCGTGACGGAAATTTAAACTCAATGGTTGACGAATAGGGAAAGAAAAACTTGTTGTGTCCATTCGTGTATAACATGTTGATTTCAGTGGGCAAACCCAGTTCGAGGAATTCGTGGGATGTGTCAAGTATGTGTGCGCCCCAGTCGCCAAGTGCACCCATGCCATAGTCGTACCAGCAACGCCATTGACCATTGATGTAATCTTTGTTGTAGTCCCGGTATTGCTCGGGTCCCAACCACGTATCCCAATCCAAGGTGGTAGGAACAGCTTCGGCTCCAGGCATGCTCTTCATGTTGGAATCAAATTTATGCCAACGTCGTGGGTTGTTCATGTGTGCTGTTATTGCCGTCACATCCTTAATGATCCCTGCTTCTTTCCAGGCTTTAAACTGAAAGTAGTTGGCCTCTGAGTGTCCTTGATTACCCATTTGAGTGACGACACCGTATCTCTTTGCTCCAGCCATCATTAATTCTACTTCACGGAATGTGTGTGCCATCGGTTTTTCTACATACACATGCTTACCCATCGACATGGCTAGCATTGTGGCAGGAAAGTGGCTGAAATCAGGTGTGCCTACACATACAGCATCTATATCTTTCCCCATTTTGTCAAGCATGGTCCTGAAATCATGATATTGTGGTACTTTAGGAAATAAATTCATGATTTCTTCGGTATGTTTGGCTCCAAGGTCTGTATCACAAAGGGCAACGATGTTGCAATGTCCTGTACGATATAGTTCTTTTATGACTTCACCGGCCCGATTGCCTATTCCAATGCATGCTAAGTTGACTTTATCCGATGGAGCAATTTTCCTGGTCTTTGGATTATTTGCCATTAGTGGATTGATAGCAAATGGAGCTAAGGCTGTCGTGGCTGTCACCATTGAAATTTGCTTGAGGAAATTACGGCGTGATGATTGATTGTCCATATTTCTAAAAAATTGAATGTTTTTGTGATTCTATTCCTGCCAAAAGAAAGTTCTTTTTTGCTGTTACTTTGGTGCTTGTTTTTGACGAACCAATTCTCTTGCAGCAACACCCTCTTTGAGAGGTGATTTAACATCTAAGAGATATTCAACCAACTTTGTTCGTAGCTCTTCGGCTTTTGATTGGTATTTAAATCTTTCTGGATTTGAGCCCAGAAGATTGTTTAGTTCGTGAGGATCATTCTTTAAATCAAATAGTGCTTCAATATTTTTACCTCCCTCGCGGTGAGTAGTCATTAACTTCCATTCATTTGTGCGTATCATTATGGAAGGAACATTTTCGTCCATCCAATTCCATTCCGATACCGCGAAATCGTATTTGGCGCCACCTTTCCCTTCTATCAACTCTTTCAGAGAATAGCCATCGGAAGGAATATTGTTTATGCCAACATAATCCAAGATCGTTGGAAATATGTTGAGTATTGAGACAGGGTTAGAAAGTTTTTTCCCTGCCGTGATGTGTCCGGGGTACCGCATGATAAATGGTACCCGAACCGATTCCTCATAAAAATTGAATTTTCCTCTCATCCCGTGTGCCCCCAACATTTCGCCATGGTCTGAAACAAAAACAACCAATGTATTCTCTCTTAGTCCCAGGTCATCCAGTTTATTCAATATCTTGCCTACCCAAACATCTACTTCAGTCACAAAGGCATAGTAATTTGCAACCATGTATTGCACTTTCTCCTTGTCATTATAAGGTCTGAGGATTTTACCCGGTTGATATGGAGAGTTTTCTCTTTTATCTGTGATAGATAAAGGGGTCTCCATTTCTTTTGCTTTGTATAAGGATGCATATGGTTCCGAAGGGGTGATTGGCACATGGGGACAGTGGAAGGACGCAGTGAGAATGAATTGATCATCTTTTAATCGTTCAAGTGCCTCTATTGTTTGCCTTCCTTGCACTGCTGTTATGGTATGTTCTTTGGGTAAATCAAGTTTTCCATGGACAGTGGCCTGACTGATCGTTTTTAACCCCATGTCTACCGGAATATTGCCAGCAGTGGCTTGTTCATACAAGTCATCAATCGGATCAGGTTTGTAGGGGATAGTGCCTCCGTAAAATGATGTTTCGTAAAGTTCGCCCTTATTCAAAGCTCTTTTTTTTATATTCTTCTGTAGATATCTTACATAAATTGGTTCCCAATCAACAATTGGTTCAGTGCCACGCATCCCTTCAACAGGCGGATTTTGATAAATCCTTGCCATACGTTCTGGTGCGTGAAATTTGCCCCAATATTCTGATTTGTAGCCACTTTTAGTAAGGATTTCATCAAAAGTTGGATAGTTGCAAATACCCTTTTCTACATCACTGTTGCGCCTGATGGTTGTCGATTCTGTTAGTCGTCCCGTCATAATTGATGTTCGGGCTGGTGCACTTACAGGACAGGCAGTTATGGCCTGACTGAAGTTGACCCCTTCGCTGGCCAAGCGATCCAGGTTGGGTGTTTTAATGGCTTTATTACCGGCATACCCCACTGCATCCCAGCTGTGTTGGTCTGTCATGATGAGCAGAATGTTTGGTGTCCTAATTTGCTGAGCAGTTGTTGAAAGTGTCAAGCCTTTCAATAAGAAGGCTATCAGATATTTGGTTTTTGAATATCCCATTATTTTCGTTTTAATACTTCTGTTGAAATTATTCTTCCTCGCGAATGTTTTTTTGCTTAGAGTTTGATTTTTTGACAGTAGGCTTCTTTTCTGTTTGTGACCGTAATAAGGTAAATGCCATCGGGGGCAGAAAATGATATCTGGTTTGCCATTAGCGGACCTGAATGGATAATTTGACCACATAAGTTCATTATCTGGATTTTTGAGTTTAATTCAAATCCGTCGAAATAGATGGTTTTTTTCGAAGCTCGGATCTTTGTGCCAGTGATGTAGTCTCGAATTCCCGTGTTTGGGTCATATTCCGGGAGGTTGGTTGCAATGATAAAGTCATCAAATAAAACTTTTATGCTTTCATTATTAGCAGGCTTGTCGTATTTGATTGCAATTTCAGATATTTCGTCACCCAGAAGCTCTCCTTTCCCTATCAAGCATCTAACGTTTTCCCATTCTCCCTTTGTATTTCCCATTCCACTTGCTGGATTTATGGAGGTGCCCATATTGGTTTGATATGATGAAAGTTGGCTAAGTCTTTTCCCGGATTTGAAAACCAAATCCACATTGGCATATCGTCCCAGTTGGGTAATGCTCTTTTTCCAGAATGAAATTTGCAAGTTTTCTGCTACAGGTATTTTCACATCAGCAATTTTGTAGCAGTATTGCGCTTCTGTATTCGATATGACTTCTCCAGAGAAGTTTATATGGTGCAATCCTGATTTCGCTTCAGAGGGATTGTTCTCAATGGTGCAGGATGCGTTGTTGATATTCGTTCTACTTATTATTTTTGGATTGTTGAAGCACGGGTCTAAATTGAAGGTTCCTGTGACAAAAGCGCCATTTTCTTTCTCCTGGTAACTGTGGTTGCGTTGTTCGAAACTATTACGATAATAGACTGGGCCTTCCGAGTAAGGTATGGGAACTGATGGGGTGGGTACACTGTTACTCTTAATCATCGAAGTTGCTGCGCCTGATAGCCGCAGGTAGAAATCGGCCGACAGCCACATCCCATCCGCACTATAGGTGAGAAAATATTGGTCGGTAGGAATGTCGCTCCAATCTGTTGCTCCTTTCATGAGAGCTGTTCCTTCGTCATACTCATCAAACATGGCAAAGTACATCTGTTTGATACCTGCTTGTTTAATTTGGAGAGCCTGTTGCCATAAGAATTCACCTTTTATCCGGGGGATTTGGTTGGGTAGTCCTGTATGCCAGGTCGACCAGGCAAAGCCGGGGAAGAGGACTGGGAAGTAATCTATTTGGTTGGCATTGCAAAAGGCTTGATCCGGTTTCCAATAATTGCTGGCATGGGTGTTTATTTCATTGATGTCTCGGTATCGGCCGGGGGTCCATGGTGAAACCATGTCATACTTTTTGTAGGCATTTAGGAAGCCTGGCTTTGAATCTCGTTCCTCTTCTCTCCAACCGGTAGGCACGCCACCAATGACATAGCATCCCCTGCTTTTCAAAAAATCGATCAGTTCTATGGTTTTATCTGCATTTCCAACTCTTGTGGTAAATCCGGGTCCCCATATCTCTACAACCGGTCTGTTGTCCACTGTCGCATAAGCTGGCGATGACGTAAGAGCCATGGTTTGTTCTATGTTGTACACCCAATCGAATTTGATGCTCTCCACCCAGGCCGATTCATCCTTTCCTGAAGACATGTCATAGCAGATGTAGAAGATTTTCTTATTGTTTTCTGCCGCCTTTTTGACTTTTACAGGGATTGACTTGTCAGAATAAAGGATTGGATAGGGCGTATCACCTATGAAACGTTGAAGGGCGATGCCATCTATGCCATGCGTTTTCATCCAGTCAAAATGAACCTCTATTACATCAGGTGAATTGAAGAGGGTCGCGGCTTCCCCATTTCCAAAATTTGCAAAACCTGTTGTGAACCGCTCTGTTTCATTGTAATCATCCATATGGGGATATATTTCAAACGATGCTTGGCCTGCTGATGGACGTGTCTGACCGCCTTTAGGCCAGTGTACCCAACCTGTGTTTTCATGACTGGCCCTGAACCAGGACTGATAACCTGCCACTGATTTTCCCCTAAATTCCGAATAGGTACTTCCTTTTGTTATTGGTACTGCTTCTTCTCCGGGGATAAGCTCTCCTTTTGATAGGGTTATTTGACGTACGTAACAGCCTGCCGAAATTCGAAAATCAGCTTTGTTGTTTTGGGCATTTTTAAACGATGCATCTCGAATAGCAACTTTTAAGGAGATCCAGGTATTGGTGTTAGATTTATTAATCGTTATTTTCTGGTAATTGCCTGATATGGCGTTGTATTGAAAATAAAAGTAACCATTTCCATCATCGAAAAATGTTAGCTCTAAAATTAAGTTTTTCTCACTGGAGGGAATAATCTGATCATTCACCTGAAAATAAGCATATTTGCCGTTGGGGACATATAGGCAATGTAGATTGTCCCGGACAGCTTCTTCTGTAAAACCCTCAGATGCAGGGTCGGTAAACTTAACGAGTGTGATGTTTTGCGCCTCTATAGGTTTGTTGAATATGATTTTTACGTCTGATGCATTGGCTAATGGCAGGAAATAACAAAGTATGACGATGAGTAGGTATTTCTTTTTCATGAGATTTTCTTTTTTATGTGAATTTATGTTTCCGGGGATAATAAAACATTAAAATTTCCTTAATGTCCTTAATGTGATATTCATTAAGGTGCCTGTTTGCTGGAAATTCTCAAGCTTAATGATTTTTACATTCTTAGATTTAATTGAATGTTGCCTTTGCATTTTAGCGGTTTTTAGCGGGTCTTGTTGTCTTTGATTAATGAATTTAATTGTTTTTTAATGAAAATTTTATGGCATGTGATTACTTTAACAGAATCTTTTAACCTTAAAATCATTAGTATGAAAAAAACTGTTACTCTATTTATTTGTCTATTGACGATGGCTGTTGGTTTGCAGTTAAGCGCAAAAACAATCTATTTAAGTTCTACAGGTAATGATACCAATAACGGGTTGACCCATGCGACGCCACTGGCCACATTAGGGGCAGCGTATGCATTAGCTGAAAACAATGATGTGATTAGTGTGGCAGGTATGGTATCGCATCCCGGTAGTGCCATTGCCATGGATAAATCAATTTCCATTATTGGTGAAGATGCCAATGCCGGTTTTGATGGGCTCACAACAGGCAAATTTTTTGTCTGGAATGGTGGTGGCCAATTAAATTTGGAACAACTGATGTTTCAAAATGGGAATAGTACTGGTGCCGGAGATGCTGGTGGTGCCATATCTTGTGTGTCAGGAACTTCTCAAACTGTCGGTGCTGTGATGATGAAAAAATGTACTTTTGAAAAAAATACTGCACCAGGTCATGGAGGAGCCGTTTATGCCGATGGTTGTAATATAAGCATTATACAATGTAATTTTAAAGAGAATTATACAGACACCAATGGTGGCGCTATTTGCTTGCTTGCAGTAAATTTTGACTCAAATTTTTTGATTACTCAGTCGTTGTTTCACTCGAATACCTCAGCTGGAGAAGGTGGAGCTTTGTTTGTTTCTTCAAGTAGTACAACGACAAAAATGGTTTCGTTAAATTTTAATAATTCAACTTGTTATGGCAATTCTGGAACAAAGGGAGGGGCTATCTCAATTACTCCTGGGAATCTAAATTTTGGTAAGCTTAATGCGTCATTAACAAATTTGACAATCACTAATAATAAGTGTTCTTCAAATGGGAACGGTGCAGTCAGGGTTAATGGGTCAACTACAACCAATATTGCAGCAGTAGCAATAAATAACTGTATATTGTATAATAACGGAGTTAATGGAGCAAGTAGTTCAAATACAGAACGCTCTGATCTTGCAGGTGGTTCAGGGGCGACAAATGTTGATGTAAGATATAGCATGATAGGCATGGTTGCAGGAGGTGCAAAGTCAACAGCCCAAATTGGTAGAACCAAATTTGATGGTAACGTGACTACTGAATATAATGTGTCAGCACCTACAAGTGGTTGTTCTTCAATCTATTATTCTTCTGCTGCAAGTGTGGCTCCTCTTGACCTAGAACCCCTAAATTCTGATGGACATGTGACCTATGCATCGGATGCTTTGCCAGTAAACTTTTCCGAAAAGAATTTATTGTTAGCAGTTAGCGAATCCGTTGATCAGCGTGATATGAAGCGGTTGTCGGATGATGGCAAAATTGATTGTGGGGCTTTTGAATATGGAGCAACAATATTGAATAATTCTTTTACTACTGAGGTCTTAGAGTTGAAGGATGAGACAAATATTTCTATTATCCCAAATCCAGTAAAAGATGGAAGGGCTATTCTCAATATTCATGAAAAAGGGTTTGCTACCATTGATATCTATTCCTTAGCCGGTATGAAGGTTGCCTCCGTGAATGGTCAAGGTAGCGTACCCCTGAATTGCGAAAACTTTAAACCCGGTATTTATTTTGTACTTGTTAAGCAAGGAGAACGAAAGACGGTGTTGAAATTAGTTGTAAAATAGTGCAGAATGTAAATGTATCATATGAAAGCTGCTTGGATATACATTCAGGCAGTTTTTTGCATGAATTCTGATGATCGACTTAGAATTTAAAAATGGCATATTTCTACTATTGTACTCCCCAAAACTTCCCTTGGGTGACTTTTCTAACAGCTTGAATGTCTTTGTGATTTTGATCATTTCCTGTTGAGTGGTTGTAAAACTATTATTTTCCAGTAATTAGTACTGATGTAGAAGTTCAAATTTATAAAAACATACCACAAAAGGTTGAAAACAGAATTTTACTATATTTGACTAAAATTGCCAATGTGTTTTTTTGTTAAAACAGCCTGTGTTTTTGTATGTTTAATTATTTGTTGGGAATATTCTTGAAAAAAGATCTGTTATGCGGAAAGGGATGTTTTTATTTCTGTTCAATGTTTTTTTGTTGATAGCTGTTTTTGTTGATGTTGAAGCTCAATATTATGGTCTTGGTTTTAATGGTCAAGAAGAAGGTCTTGATGCGAGAACGGAGTTTAATCTCTCGCCTGAAGAACCTTTTCAAATGGAAGGTGATTTAGAGCTTGGTTTTAAGTTGATGATCAGACCTTCGATTCAAAGAACATACGGCTATGTTTTGCGTATTGTAGATAAGAACAATTTTAATATAGATATATTAAACTCTTTTGAGAATGGACAATTTTACCTATACATTGTCCATGGGAACAACGATGCGGCAATTAATATCCCCATAGAAGATAACCTTGTTTCTGAATGGATTGACATTAGACTTAAGCTTTTGGTCGATGCCCAAAAATTTATTTTATATACGCCGGATACCTTCTATGTAGTAGAGCAGTTGCCATTAATTAAGACTAATTCTTATCGCATCACTTTTGGAGCATCTAAAATTGACGGTTTCTGCACCACCGATGTTCCATCCATGAGCATAAAAGATGTTCGCCTTTTCAATAATGGACATGAAAAGTATTTTTGGCCTCTTGATGAGTTGAATGGATGTGAAGTCTTTGATCAAATTGAGCGACAGAAGGCTTTGGTAAGAAATCCTTGCTGGTTGAAAAGTATGCATTCTGAGTGGCGCAAATTATTTAACGATCAAGAAAAGGGAGGGGTTGTGGTTGCAACGGATCGAAAGAATGATAGACTATTCTTTATAGGTGAGCAACAACTGAAAATTGTCAGCTTAGGTGATAATGCTGTTAAAGTGATAGAATACAAAAATAGACCAGTCATCGAAATGAAAGGCTGTCAAGCAGTGTTTGACCAAAAGAAAAATTGTATTTTTTTGTATGATATTGATGTAAAACAGGTTTCTGAAATTAATGTTAAAACAGGGGAATGGATTGGGGAATCTTCAATTCGAAACTATGCCACTACTTTTCTTCATCATAATAAAGTATATTGTTCTGAGACTAATACGCTATTGGTTTTTGGAGGATATGGGCGGCATACATACAAGAATTTAATTCAATCAATCAATCTAAAAGATAAGAACTACCGAGTTTTGAATATCGATGCAGGTGTTTATTCCCCCAGATATATGGCCGGTTTGGGTTCATTAAATGACACCATTTTTATTTTTGGCGGTTATGGAAGTGAATCTGGAAACCAGATGATTAATCCTCGCAGTAGTTATGAATTGTTGACTTTTTGTTTGAAAGATAGTTGTTTTGACAAAAGGCATGATGTCAGACACTTAATTCCTGATATGTGTGTGGCTAATTCTCTCTATATTGATGCTAAGACTCGCCAGTTTTATGCACTTGCGTTCAATAAAGCGAATACCAATGGCTCATTAAAGCTTCTGAGGGGTGAACTAGACTCGCCCGATATTGAAATTGTTGGGTCAGAAGTTCCCTATTCTTTTTTTGATATTAATTCCTATGCCGATCTTTATTATTCTGAAATACAGAGTAAACTCTATGCCATAACAACATATTTGAATCAAGATGATATCACCCAAGTGGAAATTTTTTCAATTAATTATCCTCCGTTTGCGTTGGACTCATCGGCAGGAGAAGATGTGGAAACAGCCGCTTTTAATTGGATTTTGTCATCTTTGCTTTTTGTTCTTTTGGGATCTGTAGTCTATTTTATGATTTATCGTTATAAAATTAAATCCGTAGTGAAAGGATCCCTGAAAAATTATGAAGATTCTGTTCTGCCCGTAGTTGAAGATGTGAGTGTGTCTATTGATAATGGCGAGATTGAATCTTGTGGTGATGTAATGGAAGTAGAACTTATTGATGCTTTTTATAATGTAAGTTTATTTGGAGGATTTCAGATCTTTAGTAGTGAGAAACGGGATGTCACTAGTGGATTTACTCCTCTGTTGAAAGAATTGTTTTTGTTAGTTTGGTTATTTACATATAAAAATAATCGAGGTATTTCATCCGATAAAGTATGTGAAATATTGTGGCCCGATAAAACTGAGAAAAGCGCTAAGAATAATATAGCTGTAAATTTTGCTAAGCTTAGGACATTGCTTTCTGAAATTGGGGATGTAGAACTGTCAAGGAAAGCCGGTTATTGGAAAGTAATATTCAACGAGTCTTGTCTAAAGAGTGATTATCTAGATTTTCTAAAATTGACGGAGTCAAAAATAGATCTTAATCTGGCAAAAATTGAGAAGCTGATTGAGATTTTGAAAAGGGGAGCTTTTCTTCAGAATGTTGAGTATGTATGGCTGGATGATTTTAAGGCATTAGTATCTGATAGGATTGTCGAAACCTTGGTTGCTTATGTGCAAAAGCATGCCGAAAATAATCCTGAAGTGAATATTGATATTGCCAATTGTATCTTTAGTTTTGATGTGGTGAATGAAGAGGCCTTAATAATGAAATGTAAGGCTCAATGTTTGCTCGGCCAACATGGATTGGCGAAAAAAACCTATGACTCCTTTATTAAGGAGTATATGCTTCTCTATGGAGAGGAGTATAGCTACTCATTTAACGAGACTGTTAGTAGAAGCAGTGTTTAATCTTAGGTTTTTAAAGCTTGCTAATAACTTTCTGAGGAGGATTTGATCCTTCTTCGGTTGTTTTATTGCGTCTTCCCATTTGGGAGGTTAAGTCTTATTTCAGAAACTTTTTTTTATTGTGATGGCGTTATTTTGATTCTTATTATCAGGGATATAATGGGTGATTCGATGCTTTATATCTTTCTCTGGTTTTGATTCAATTATTGATTATTAATATCGTTAAGATTTTATTAAGTTTTTTTTATGCTGCAGGGCTTTTATTTGTAGGGGAAAATTCTTTTGGAGTTTTTTAAAAATATAATTTCTACAAAAATATAAAGCTAATTTGTTAATAAAACCTTAACTGCAGCATGATTAAGAATTGGAAATGGCTTGGTACATTTTTTTTAACGGGATGTATGTCTCCCTCGGGAACTGAAGATAGTTTGGATAATCAAAAAAATGTGTTGTTTATTGTTGTTGATGATTTGAATACTACTCTTGGATGCTATGGTCATCCTGTGGTAAAAACACCAAACATCGATCGATTGGCAGGTTCTGGGGTTAAGTTCAATAATGCGTATTGTAATTATGCAGTTAGTGGCCCAAGTAGAAGCTCCTTTCTAACTGGGCTGAGACCAGAAACCATTAATGTGCTGGATAATGCCACACCCTTATTAAATAAATTGGGTGAAAAGGTGACCTTGCCTTATCTTTTTAAAATTAATGGTTACGATACTTATAGTATCGGGAAGGTTTTTCATAGAAATGATGAAGGATTTATTGATCAGAAGGCATTTAATGAAGTTTATAAGTTTAGCGAGACCGATCTTGGAAAGCAAGGCTTATGGCGCAACATGAGCAACGGATCCCTTTCCTGGTGTTATTGGCGTGCCGCTGAAGGAAGCGATTTGGATCAAGAGGATGGTCAACATGCTCAAAAAGCTGTTGAGATTATTAAAAAAGTGCATAAGAAACCATTTTTTCTTGCTCTGGGCCTTTCAAAACCTCATGATCCTTTTGTGGCTCCCAAATCGTATTTCGATTTGTATCCTCTGGATAAATGCGAGCCTCCGTTGGTTCCACAGGGATGGGAATCCCCTTGCAAGCATACTCTCCCTAATGAATCATCGGTTTTTAATCATTTTACCGAACAAGATAAACGTGAATTTCTACGATCCTACTATGCTTGCGCCACCTTTATGGATGCACAGGTGGGAAAAGTATTAAAAGCCCTCGAAGAATCAGGCCAGTTGGATAATACCATTATCGTTTTTATGGGGGATCATGGATATCACTTAGGAGAGCATAATTGGTGGAATAAAGTGACTGTTTATGAAAGGGGAACACGTGCGCCTTTTATCATGGCCGGTAACGGTTTTGTGTCGGAGGGGACAAGTACTGATGGCATGATCGAATTTATTGATATTTACCCTACCCTGGCTGACTTGTGCCATCTTAATCAGGTGCCAGAATACCTCGATGGAAAAAGCTTCGCCAAAATTTTGGGAAATCCTGAAGAACCGTTTCGCCGAGAGGTTAGAGCTGTTGTTGGAAGAGGGAAAATGTTGGGAAGAACAGTTAAAAACAAAAAATGGCGCTATACAGAATGGGATGAACGCCATAAGGGTATTGAGTTGTATGATCAAAATTCCGATCCGATGGAATATTATAATTTGGCTAATGATCCTGCCTATTTGTCTGTTTGTCTAGAAATGAAAGCTTTGCTGAGTGAAAACAATGAATTTTAAAATTTCAACAGAGTTAAACCATTTCAAGCTACTTAAACCTGGCTTATGGTGAATAGAAATTACATTTTGGATTTAATGATCAGAATCTTGATTCTCCATGCGTTTTTGTTCAACTAATAATTTTAAATTAAATATGATTGTATGCGTATCTCTATTTTAGTCAGCTTTTTCTCGGTTTTTCTTTTTCATTTTTTCTTTTCCTTTTTTCTTTCTGCAAAGCCTTTACATGCACCTGAAAGTCGTTTTATGACGTTGCAAGGACTGGTGATGACTGGATATCAAGGTTGGTTTAACGCACCAGAAGATGGAGCAAATCGAGGATGGAATCATTATTCCAAAAATGGCGAATTCAAACCCGGTAAATGCACCATCGATATGTGGCCTGATATGACTGAATATGCCGTCAAATACAAAACAGCTTTCTGCTTAGTCGATGACAGTCCGGCATACACATTCAGTTCCTTCGACAAAAGCACAACCGATTTGCATTTTCAATGGATGCAGGATTACGGTATAGATGGAGTTTTTATGCAGCGTTTTGTGGCCTCCATACGAACAGCTGTTGGTTTGAACCATACCAATACTGTATTAAGAAATGCTGTAGAGGCTGCAGAAAAGACCGATCGAGCTCTTTGCGTAATGTATGATTTGTCGGGTATGAAACCCCATGAAGTTGATTTGGTTATTGAGGATTGGAAGAACTTAGTAGAAAATCAAAAATTAACGAGTCGAAAGGATAATCATTATCTCTACCATCGCAATAAACCGTTAGTTGCTATTTGGGGAATTGGATTTGGCGATGGCCGTTTGTATGGATATTCTGAATGTGAACGGCTGATTAATTTCTTTAAAAATGATCCGGTTTATGGTGGATGCTCTATGTTATTAGGTGTGCCTACTCATTGGCGTGAGCTTGGTGTGGATACTGACAAAAACCCCAAGTTGCATCAGATTATTAAACAAGCCGATGTTGTTCAACCTTGGTTAGTTGGTCGGTTCAACCAAAATTCATATCCAAAATACCATTCTCTCTTGGCCAAAGATCAAGCATGGTGTCAGGGTTATGACTTGGATTATTTACCTGTTGTTTTTCCAGGATTTACTTGGCACAATATGAATCCTAATTCTCCTTCCAATATGATTCCTCGAAATGGAGGTAAATTTTTCTGGGATCAAATATCTAAATCCATCGAACTGGGATGCAAAATGCTCTACATTGCAATGTTCGATGAAATTGATGAAGGAACCGCTATCTTTAAAATTGAAGACGTGCCACCAGTTGGAGAAAGTGTGTTTGTTGGTAATGAGGGATTACCCTCTGACTTGTATTTGTGGTTAAGTGGGCAGGCAGGTAGAATGCTTCGAAAAGAGATTCTTTTTCAGGATAAGCAACCCAATTATGAAAATGAAAAAATTAATTTAAATAAATAATTCAAATTTATGATGCAGAGATTAATATTATTTGCCTGTAGCGCTTTGATTTATGGAAGCTGCTCAAAAGGGGTAGGTGACGACAGAATGATTACCGATCCAGTTGAATACGTCAACACTTTTATTGGAACAGGTGGACATGGGCATACTTTCCCTGGCGCAACGCTCCCGCATGGAATGGTGCAATTGAGCCCTGATACGCGAACTCTTGGATGGGATGCCTGTGGAGGCTATCATTATTCCGATAGTTCAATTATTGGATTTAGTCACACTCATCTGAGTGGTACCGGGATTAGTGATTTGGGTGATGTGCTTTTTATGCCCTTCACTGGTCAACCTAAGCTTGATCCAGGTGATGTAAGTGATCCCTCTTTAGGGTACCGTTCCCGGTTTAAGCATGAAAGTGAAATTGCCGAACCTGGTTATTATTGCGTCGATCTTTTGGATTATGGAATTAAGGCTGAACTAACAGCTACCACACGGACCGGATTCCATCGCTACACTTATCCTGCGGCTGATCAATCAGGAATTATCATCGATCTTTCCCATAATATTTATCCGGATAGCCGCCCTGAGCATGAATTCAAGATAATCAGTAATACCGAAATTCAAGGGCTTAAGCGTTCTTCAGGATGGGCAAAAGATCAATATGTGTATTTCTATGCAAAATTTGATCACCCATTTAGCTGTGAGTTATATGAAAATGATAAGTTATTGTCCGATTCATCTCTAGTGGGAGGAAAAAAGGTAAAAGCTGTGTTAAGATTTAACAATAATGATGGAGGCACAGTGTTAGTAAAAGTGGGTATTTCAGCTGTCGATTATGATGGTGCTCGAAACAATCTGACATTAGAAAATACTGGCTGGGATTTTAATAGCATTCGAGAATCAGCTAAAGCTGTGTGGAATGATGAATTGAGTAAAATTCAAGTTTCTGGAGGAACCGATGACGAGAAAACTATTTTTTATTCCTCCTTGTACCATACAGCTATCAGTCCTTACACGTTTAGCGACGTAGATGGTCGGTACCGTGGAATGGATAAGCATATCTATCAATCTGATAAGGTTGTTTACACTGTGTTTTCCTTGTGGGATACTTTTCGGGCTTTACATCCTTTAAAGGCTATCATCAGTCCTCAACAAAACGCAGATTTTATTAACACGCTATTGACTAAATACGATGAGGGTGGTACATTGCCCATGTGGGAGCTGGTAGGAAACTATACCGGTTGTATGATTGGCTATCATGCCGTGCCGGTTATTGTGGATGCATATTTGAAAGGAATTCGTGGCTTTGATGTGGATAAAGCTTATAAGGCAATTGTGGAAGCTTCTGAATATCGAACAGATGGAATTCTTTTCCCTTCAGAAGCCGTAAAGAAAAAGCTGATGCCCCAAGGAAAACAATACAATGCAGAATTGGGATATATCCCATGTGATTTGGAAGATGAAGCTGTTTCTAAGGCTCTTGAATATGCATATAATGATTGGTGTATTGCACAAATGGCAAAGGAATTGGGTAAATCTGATGATTGCCAGAAGTATATGGAGCGATCAAAAAGATATGTTAAATATTACGACTCTCAAACAGGTTTTATGAGAGGGAAATGCAAAGATGGCAATTGGAGGGAGCCATTTGATCCCCGTTTTGTGCGTCACCGTAAGGATGACTATACTGAGGGAAATGCTTTCCAATGGTCATGGTTCGTGCCTCATGATGTCGAGGGTTTGATTAATCTAGTTGGTGGTAAAGAAATGTTTATTGCAAAATTGGATACTCTTTTTACTACAGATTCAAATTTGGTTGGAGATGACGTTTCGAGTGATATTACCGGTATGATTGGGCAGTATGCTCATGGAAATGAACCTAGCCATCATATTAGCCATATGTATAATTTTGTTGGTCAACCATGGAAAACACAAGAATTGACTGATAAAATCATGAAGGAGCTCTATTTTAACGATCCTAATGGATTGTCTGGTAATGAGGATTGTGGACAAATGTCGGCCTGGTATGTGCTGAATGCAATGGGATTTTATTCTTTATGTCCTGGTGATCCTTATTATTCTATCGGACGTCCAATTTTCAATAAAGTTGAAATCAATCTAGAAAATGGGAAAAAGTTTACCGTAATTGTTCATGGCAACACTCCGGTTAACAAGTATGTCGGTTTGATTAAACTAAATGGGGAAAAACTAGAAAAACCATTCTTCACTCATTCAGATGTTTTAAATGGCTCCACCCTTGAATTAACAATGCAGGCAATGCCTAATAAAACAAATTAAAAGGCTCAAATTGATTCTTTGTTCGCAGGTTTTTTGAAATTAATCAGAGTTTGCAATCTGTTAAGTGCAAAAAGCCTGCGGGTATTGATATTTAATTAAATAACCCAATTTGTTAGTCTTGTCGCGTTGAATAAGTAAGTAATTTGTCAGTTGAGAGGCCAGTCTAGTTTATAAGGCAGAATCTAGAATTTTTATTGCAGCAAATTTAGATGAAAATGAAAAAAATAGTATTAGCTACATCAATCTTGATGATTAGCCTTTCAAGTCAGTCTCAAAAATTAACTCCAGGTTCACAAATCGATCTTTTAAAACTTGGGAAATCAGGTTTGCTTTACGACAATATTAATAGCGTCACCCCCGTAAATGGACTGGTGCGCAGTTATAAACTTGCTTTTCCTGAGTTTGAGAAAGGGGTTATCAACAAATCAAATATATGTGGCTGGGTTGATGGCTATGCCACCATGCCTAAGCCATTCAAAAATTTTAAAGAAATTGACATTCAAAAATACGATTCCATTTCCAATTCGAATTGCAATTTTACCAATGCATTTCAATTAGGATATTACCTTCTTATGAAGCTCAAGGATGGAGGGTATTTGGCCATGTTGCCACTTGTTTCTGATAGTGTGATGTCGCATATAGTGGTTTATCAGGGAAATCCGTTGCTGAGAATTAGTACGTTTGGTACCGATACATATACCGGAAAAGCGCCGTTATTTTGTTGGGCTTTTGGAGCCGACCCTTATACTGCCACGCATCAATGCTGGGAATTGGCCGTTAATTCTGAATTCTGTCAAAATAATATCCAGTTTCGTTCAAATAAACAATATCCTGAAGTGTTCGAATACCTGGGTTGGTGTACGTGGGAAGCATTCGAGGGGAGTATTACTGAAAGCGTTGTGTCTGACTGTATTAAAAACATGAAGCAAAGTAAAGTACCTGTGCGTTGGGTGATTGTCGACGATGGGTATTTGGATGAAAAAGTTCCCTTTGAAGGAGCAAAACGACAGTTGCTTAGTTTTGGAGTAAATAAAAAGTTTCCCAATGGTTGGAAGCCCATCACCTCATTAAAGCAAGAAACCGGCGTGAAATGGATGGGAATTTGGCGCAACATGAGTGGCGGAATGGGAGGGGTAAGCCCCGAACATACCATGACCGACCTGAAAGATAACCTGATGGCCAAAACAGTTAATCGCTTTAATAATTCAACCAAAGAAGGGTTTACCGAATATTCGATGATTGTAAAACCTGACATGGCCTCGTCTGAAAAGTTTTATTCTGAAATGGTCAACAATACCTTGCAAGGCGGGTTCGATTTTATGAAGGTCGATTTTCAAACTTACAATTTTTGGATGTACTCGGGTACCGGCAATGCTGTCAATAGTGCTCACCAGAATAACCAGGCACTTGAAGCAATTTGCCAATCAAACAAGATGCCTTTGCTTAACTGCATTTCACAATGCAATGTCAATGTTTTTAATACCAAGAATAGTGTAATCAGCCGTGCCAGTGTTGACATCAAACTCGATAACGACAACATGGCTCGTACCATTCAGGCATATGCCAATAACATGTGGTGGGGCGATATTCTCTTTGGCGATTTAGATATGTATCACACCAGTAATGAAAAAACAGCACAATACCTAACCATCGCAAGGGCAGTGTCAGGAGGGCCTGTTTATATTTCAGATAAGCCAGAGCATTTTAATGATCAGATAGTCAAACCTCTTATTTTTAATGATGGCAAAATTATTCGTGCGCTTGCTCCCGCAGTGCCTTTAAGTGAGTCGTTGTTTCAAGGCGCAGAGGATGGATGTTACCGGGTAATTGCACCCACACGTCACGGTTCATGTGCCATTGCGGCATTTAATTTTACAGCCAAAGAGAGTGTGCAGGGCATTTTGAGTGCCAATGACTATAAGTTTGCTGCGGCCAAAGAACAACCGTTTAAAGGCTTGTGGAGTCTGCCTCAAGAGGGTTTGGTGGTTTATGACCAGCAAATGAAAACGGGTTGTCGGTTAGATGTTGATTATAATTTTAGTATCGACCGAATGAAGGGAAAAATCTTCAATGTGGCACCCGTTAACAATGGCTGGGCCGTAATAGGCCGATCGGATAAATATCTGGGCGGTTGTACTTTCCAAATTAAAAAGTGTACGAAGAGCTATCTCGAATTAATTCTAGATGAATCTGGGCCGGTGGTTGTTTTCTGTGACCACTTTACTCCAAAGATAAATACGGGAAAACTTTCAGCGTTGGGGGCAGGTTTCTATGAAATAGATATTCCTGTTGGCGGCTTGAATAAAAAAATTAAGTTGTGGAGGTGAACATTTTTAGCAGAAGAAGTATGATTATTGGGGTTCTGAATTTGATCAATATTGGGCTCCTTAGTTTTAAATGATTAAATTGGATTTTATTAATAATCAATTATAAAAAAAGATAGTTCAGGTATTTTGTTTATATTGGATTCTTAACCAACCCAAGCATATTATCAGGATTGTTATTCCTCAACGACAGGGGAGCCGGAACCATTCTCTTTGACCGATTTGATCCTTTTTTTATCGCTCCCGTCGAACTATACATTGCACTTTTCCCGATAAACTAGCAACAACACTTCCAAATAAATCAGTCAATCCGCTTTCATCAGTGTTCCATATCATCCCCTAATCTCAGCCACCACTCATGCACTTCCTGAACCACCTTTATCTTCGCAGGCCATCCCTCAGTTCCTGAAACTCCGCAAGGCCGGTCATAAGGCATTCCTCTTCCTCTTTCGGCAAGCCGGGCGCCAGCCCATGGTGGCAGGTGCAGGAGGCAAAC
>JAFGXS010000072.1 GCA_016936505.1 Bacteroidales bacterium
AATTCATATTTCTCGCCCATTTCCCCCAAAACACAAACCGGAGCATACACATCACAATCCTGCCCTTCTTCAGCCAGGATTGCTATTACATAAGCATCTTCAGGCGATTCAACATCATCAGTAATTTTATCTGTTTCCAACGTAAAAAGCGGGTCACCTTTAGAAACAAAATCACCTTCTTTTACATGCCATTCAGTAACAATGCCCCTTTCCATTGTAAGGCCCAGCTTCGGTATTGTAATTATCTGTGCCATGATTGTTTTTTTATATTTTATTAAGAATTTTTTGTGCTGTTTCAACAATATTATTTGTTTGAGGCAATACATAATTTTCCAAAACCGGAGCAAAAGGAATGGGAACTTCTTTAGCAGTAATCAACGTAATCGGCGCATCGAGGTAATCAAACCCCTTTTCTGCTACCAGGGCGGAAACAGAAGTGGCAACACTGCTATTCCAGTAACCTTCCTGAACAACCAGTAGCCGATTTGTTTTTGCCACCGATTTCAGGATTGCTTCTTCATCAAGTGGAGAGACCGTACGTAGATCGATTACTTCACATGAGATACCTTGTTTCTCGAGAATCTGACTGGCTTCAATGGCTTTGGAAACCATAAATGACCAGGCAACAATAGTAATATCTTTACCCACCCGTTTAATAGCTGCTTTGCCAATAGGTATGGTATACGGTTCTTTGGGAACATCCATTTTTTTATCGTACAGTTTTTTGTGCTCAAAATAAAGCACGAAGTTGTCTTCCCTGATTGCTGAAGCTAACAAGCCTTTGGCATCAGCCGCATCGGAAGGAAGAACTACTTTTAACCCGGGAATGTGTGCAAACCAGGATTCAAGCATATGGGAATGCTGAGCTGCTGCTGCCAGGTAAGCTCCAGTTGGCGCCCTGAGTACAAGAGGAATTTTGATCTGCCCTCCGAACATGTATCTCATGTTTGCAGCTTGTTGCACAATCTGGTCCATGGCGATAGTGATAAAATCCTGAAACTGAAGTTCTACAACTGGTCTCATTCCAGTAATCGCTGCCCCCAGAGCCGCTCCCACATATCCTTGTTCTGAAATCGGCATATCAAATATCCTGTCCTCCCCAATTACCGATGATATGCCTTTGGTCTGACCAAAAGCGGAACCGTACGGATCTTTTTGTACCAGCCCCATTAGTATTACTTTCTCGTCACGCTGCATTTCCTGTAACTGCGCTTCAGCTATCGCTTCAGAATATGATATTTTTCTCATGTTTTCTCTGTTTAAAATTCAAGCAAATAAATCGGTGAGTGCATCCTCAGGCATTGGGTCCGGACTGTTACGCGCAAATTCCACCGCTTCGTCAAGTTTTTTCTGAACACTCTCTTCAATATCCACTATCATTGCATTATCCAAAAGTCCCATCGATTTTAGTTTAGTTTTTGCAATTTCAAGCGGGTCTTTTTTTATCCATTCTGTTTCTTCGATGTCATTACGGTAAGTGGCTGGTTCTCCCTGGAAGTGCATCCGGTATCTCCATGTTTTCATTTCCAGAATGGTTGGCCCGTTTCCGGCTTTTGCATATTCAATGGCTTTTTTTGCTTCCTGATAAACGGCAACTACGTCCATCCCGTCAACGATAACCCCTGGAATATTGTATCCTGCAGCTCTCTTGGCGATATCCGGTTCATTGCTAATGGTGCAAAACCTGGTTCCAACCCCAAATTGGTTATTCTCAACTGCAAAAACCACCGGGAGTTTAAATGCAGCAGCAAGGTTGACTGATTCATGAAAAGTCCCCTGGTTGGTAGAGCCATCACCCATAAATGCTACCGCTACACGTCCCTGGTTTTGTATTTTTGATGATAATGCTGCCCCAACCGCAACGGGAACTCCTCCCGCTGTAACCCCATTTGCACCTAAGATTCCGATCTCGCTTGCGGCAAGATGCATGGAACCACCCTTCCCATGGTTATAGCCGGTTTTTTTGGCAAACAGTTCGGCCATCATCCGATCCAGTCTGCCTCCTTTGGCGATACAATGACCATGACCGCGATGAGTACTGGTGATGTAATCTTCTGGACTAAGGTTGGCACATACGCCAACTGCGCATGCTTCCTGCCCAATGTACAGATGAACAAAACCAGGAAGTTCCCCTTTTGCAAAAAGAACTTCCACCTTTTCCTCGAACACCCGGATGGCATACATTTTTTTGTATATCTGCTGTGCTATTGATTTTTCCATTATCTTATTTTTAATTTACTTTTTATTAGTGGTTACCAAAACGTTAAATAATACGCTTTGAAATTCTATACCTTTCGCATTGATAGCGCTTTTGTTAAACCCAGTCGGTTCGAATTAAAAAGTGGATTTTAACTTCAGCAATCATTTCTTTTTGTGAATAAAATGCAATCAGAACTTGGCAAATACTATAAGTGTTAAGCCTATCAGGTAAAAAACAAACATAAATACCAACATCAGGTTAGTACCTTTGGGAGCGCTTTTAAATTCTTTCCAATAAAAAATCCCCCACAGAGCTGCTACAATGACCGCACCGTTACTTAAAGCATATGAGATTGCAGGACTTGCAACATTTGCTGCCATAAAACTTAATGAATTTCCCAGACCAAAAATGAGTCCACCTAAAATACCCGCAGAATGTTCCCGAAAGGTACCTTTCAAATAATCTTTTAAGCCCACTGGTTGGCCTTGTACCGGTCTTCTCATAAAAAAGGGGTTAAAAACTATTGCACTAACCAATGCACCTACAGAAAAAAACACAACGGCGGAATAGGCAGTTAGCTTACCTGAGTTTGCCAAAGTAAAATCGGTATCCAGTGATCGGGCAACAAAACTGTAAAAGAAAGCAAGGCAAATTCCGGCTAAAACAGAAATTACGATTCCTTTTAGAGGTGCCTTTTTATTGGCTTTTGTCATTTGTCGATATGACATCATATTGACAATTATTGCTCCAAAAATAAATGCCGTTCCGATAAACAAATAAAGCGGGTTACCCTCCGGGCGGACCAAATAACTGGTAATAATTCCAAATATCCATCCAATTCCTCCTCCAATTGGAAATGCAACCGACATTCCTGCAATTGCTATTCCGGCAACAATTAGTAATGTTCCGGTGCTCCAGATAAAACCTCCAAACGAAGCAAAAAGGATATATTTCAGGTTGGCTTGTTGAAGATCGGTAATAAAATCACGCCCTTCTGAGCCAAAACTTCCAAGCGTAAAAGCCATAAGAAGTGAAACCATTAGAATCCCTATCACATAATCCCAGTAATAGAGTTCAAAACGCCAGCCTTTCACAAGTACTTGTGTATTTGGCCACGAACCCCAACAAACCATGGTTATTACGGTAAAAAAGACTGCCAGAGCATAATTTCCAACTATGTACATAATTTTAGATTAAAAATGATTTTAGTTGTCTTCTGTTTGTGTTATTTTCAGGACAATGTCTGGGTTAAATGCTGGTGAATCCAATTTTTTTTCACCCCCCGAGTGAGTGAAGAACTCCTCCTTATCAACCTTTCCTGTTACCGGATTCAGCCAGATTGCTTTATAATTCCCCGATGGCAATTTGAAACCAAATTCACCCGACTTTAGCTTTGTATCCTGCAAGTCCGACATAGATACGTAAATCGCATAGGCAACTCCAGGTTCAGATAAAACATTTATCGATACACCTTCCATCGTTCCACTTGTGCTGGTAATGCTGTCAGGTTTCATACGAACGAAATCGAATCCTTC
>JAFGXS010000012.1 GCA_016936505.1 Bacteroidales bacterium
GGGGAAAGTACGGCTGCACGAGTGATTACATCCGGTCGCGGATTTTTAAGCAATCAGAAAGAAAGGTGATTTCGTTGGATGAGAATACCAACAATCAGTTGAAACGCCTGGATTATGAGCTGAACAAGATCGGGGTGAACCTGAACCAGCTTTCCAGGCGCATGAACTCCTTTGCCGGTTACCGGGTAGATGACAACGACCGGCAGCTGTTGAGACAAGCTTTTGATATGATGAAAAACTGCTTGATTTTCCTGCAAAAATACCTGCACTGATTCCTTTCTCAAGCAATAAACCGGGATACCATGGTTATCAAGATACATCAGGCCTGCAGCACGAAAAACGCGTTGTTTTACAACGAACGGAAGGTGGAACGGCATAAAGCCAGCTTTTACCACAGCCGAAATATGCCGGTACTGAATCCTTTTCTGGGTGACAAGAACGACCGGTACCGGATTTTTCAGGAGATTGAAGCGCGTAACACCCGGGTTAAAAAACCAGGATTACATCTATCCGTTAATCCGACGGTTGGCGATTTGGTCCGGCTTGGTGATACCGGTATCAAAACAGAGATCGATAACCTGATGAACCACCTGGGATACGGAAACCAACCATACTTTGTCTATAAACATGCCGATTTGGAACGGGTGCATTTTCATATCGTGTCCACCCGCATTGACTGCGAGACCGGAAAGAAGATCAAGGATAACTATGAAAGAGAAAAGACACAGAAATTCATTAAATCCCTGGAGCAGAAATACCAGCTCACCAAAGATGATACTCAGGAAAAATTGAACTATCGCTTCTCCGGCTCCAGCAAAAACCTAAAGCAAAACCTGGAAAGCCTGTTTGGGCAGCTCAACCGGATGGAGCAGATCGCTTCTAAAGAAATGTATGATCAGGCGCTGGGGTTATTTCAGGTGGAGATCAGAAAAGCGGGGAGGGGGCATCTGGTTTTTGTGACCGATGAAAACGGAAGTCCCATCCGGCATCCGGTCAGGATGAGTGATTTTGAGGAGAGGCCGAGATTTTATATGGGTAACAAGCTGGGTGGAGAACAGAGGGAAAGCCTGAACCGGACGCTTCGGTTACCCGAGGGTTTTAAACGGGAATTACTGAACGCTTTGCTGTATCAATACCGGCAGAAAGATGACGACGAGAAACACAAACTGAAGAGACGCAGAGAAAAAAAACGGAACGGGAGAGGAAAGAGGCCTTAAGGCTATCAAAGGCGTTTTACCGGTGAGGAAAAGAGTGGGTAGAAATTTTAAAGGACTTCATTCTGGAAATTCAGGTAAGTTCATATAAGTTTGCAATATGGACAGCAAAATAGAGATTTATAAAACGGCTGATGACCAATCCGAAGTTCTGGTCAGGTTCGAAGATGATACTGTTTGGTTATCTCAAAAGCAAATGGGAGAATTGTATGAAAAAGATACCGATACCATTGGGTTGCATTTGAGGAATATTTACGAATCAGGTGAACTTCAGGAACGATCAATAACCGAGGATTCCTCGGTTGTTCAGAAAGAAGGTAAACGAATGGTTCGCCGAACGATAAAATTCTACAATCTCGATGCAATTATCTCTGTTGGTTATCGTGTGAATTCAGTGAGAGGTGTTCAGTTCCGCCAATGGGCAACTCAACGGTTGAGGGAGTATTTGGTGAAAGGTTATGCCATTAATGAAAAGCGTTTGGCTCAAAAACAACAGGAAGTTGAATACCTGAAGACAGGAATCCGAATTGTCAGCCGTGCTATTGAATAGGTAGATTATAAATCGAACACGGGTGGTTGTCTATATTTATATATGAATAAAACTGACTGTCTTAGCTGATCCCGAACATGAGGAACACGACGAAATGAGAGTTTGAGTCGGGGAAGACTGGGATCCAGAACGATTCAATGCCGCTGAAGTACAATTTGACCACCTCTGGAGAGATTAATCATCTCAGGTAAATATAATTACGTCCTACATCTGTTTCGAGATAACATCCTTTACGTTGAAATGTGAAAGGACACAGGCGCTGATACTACACGGCAGCTGCCGGATGAGGCAATATTCTCGCTTAAAACAAACACAACCACTCCAAGGCCCTCTCCGGGTCTTTTTTTCTCCATCAACGGGCGCTCAACCGGGAGGATTCATCCTCTATTCGTTTTTCACCTTACCCGCCATTCCTCCGGGCAGAGCGGTATTCGCCCCCTTTTTAATCATCATTCATCATTCATCATTCAAAACACTCCTGTTAAAATTCCCGCAAATTTATTCATCGCCCGATGGAACGGGCAAGAGTATATAAATCCCGATTGCTCGGGACTCTTGCCCTAATCCATCGCGGCTCAATGCCGGGTACGCCGAAATTTTAACCGGCGTGCCAGTAGCCAATAAAAGTCCGCAGGCCCTATGTTTGTAAAGTGAAGCATAAGTTTGAAAATTTGCTCGTTATATAATTACCGGATTATCAACTTTAAAGATCCAAACTTATGCAGAAACAAAGTAACAAAATTGATTTCAAAGGTCGGCACATCTATGTTGGCATTGACGTACATTTAAAAAGTTGGAAGGTAACAGTTGTGACCGAAAGACTTACAGTAAAGACGTTCTCCCAGGATCCCAGTCCTGAAATCTTACATCAGTTTCTTGTGCGGAATTTTCCAAATGCGAATTATCATTCTGCGTATGAAGCTGGCTTTTGTGGATATTGGATACATAACAGGCTTGTTGCATTGGGAATTGACTCAATCGTAGTTAATCCGGCAGATATCCCGACAACGGATAAAGAAAGGGTCAACAAAACCGACCAGAGGGACAGTAAAAAAATTGCACAATCTTTACGTAGTGGCCATTTAAAAGGAATTTATGTCCCTTCATCCAAAACCCTTGAAGATAGGAACCTTATAAGGGCAAGAAGTCTTTTGGTAAAAGATTTAAGTCGCAATAAGAACCGAATAAAAACTTTTCTGCACTTCAGGGGCATTGAAATACCGGAGCAATTTAAAAGTAAAAGCACTCATTGGTCAAAGCGGTTTATGACTTGGCTGAAGAGCATTGACCTATCGGAAGATAGCGCGAGTGAATCACTCAATCTTTTAATCAGTACAAGTGAAGATTTGCGGGCAACTATTTTGCAAGCGAACAGAAAGATCAGGTCAATGTCGGAAAGTGAGACTTATGTAACCAAGGCTAAGTTGTTAAGGACTATACCGGGGATTGGACTTTTAACGGCAATGATTTTACTGACAGAAATAGAAACAATAACCAGATTCTCAAATTTCGATAAGCTATGCAGTTTTATAGGCTTAATCCCGTCTACAAATTCCAGTGGAGAAAAGGATATTACTGGTAAGCTTACCCGCAGAGGGAATAATTTCATTAGAAGTACGATTGTTGAGTGTGCGTGGATTGCAGCAAGAAGGGATTTGTCGTTAAATAAGAGTTTTCATGAATATTGTAAACGAATGGATGCAAACAAGGCAATCATCCGAATTGCCAGAAAACTGTTGAATCGGGTTCGTTTTGTTCTCGTAAATAATAAACCATATGAATGTTCAGTTGTACAATAAATTATCTATAAAAACATCTAATGTGAGACCGCTTCTGCTGCCGTGCAGTACTAAATTATAGCATCTGCTTTCTGCAGGCTACGGCTCACAACTCTATAAGAAATGAAACAAGGCAATGCAGCCTGGAAACAACTCCAGTTTTGCTGATAGAAGGATGTTTTTATAGATAAAGAAATAAGCCAAGAGGGATAACCAACGGCGATGTTTTATACCGAAGGTTTCTCTAAAGTCTTGCCGGGTGTCGAATCCGGTAAGACTTTGCCAAGAGAGAAAAACCTTCTGGCTCAGTATTGCCCGAAGTCAAAGTGTTGAGAATGATAATTCATTGAAAATGTGTAAAAAATGTCTCAATAAATTTGGATTACAACATCGAAAGGCAGTGGCAAATGACTATGACTAATACAGCTAAAAAGATTGATGTTGAAAGTAACGAACAAGCAAAAACTTCTTTGGAACTCGAAAAAAAGAAGAGAAAGCGGCCTCTGAAGTTCCATCGTTGGAGAAACGTATCCAAAAGGTGAAAGATTTGAGCATGCTCATTGAAAAGTGGCGCAAGCTGACCGATACGTATCACAACCTTCAAACTTTCTCGTTAGGTTCTGATGGAATGGGAGCAACGGTATTCCTTCGGGATGCTTCCGGTAAGGAGTTCAAGACTTCCAATACCCAGGTTGTCTCAACAGTGATGGATGAAATCAAATCCACATTGGATGAAAAAATCAAGGAGGTTGAAACCCAGATTGAATTGTGAAGATAGGGAGGCATTGCCTCCTTATTTTTTGGTCGTTTATGATAGTCGAGATGGATAATCGTCTGGATAACTATTGATATTTCTCGAAATACTATTGTCGTCCGATTCATCAAAAAGAGATGTCGATTCCTTAAGCCAGTATTATCCAAATTGAAACCAAAAGAACAGAATAAAAAGTTCTTATGTCGGTTTTTGTTACATTTCGATAAGGAACACAAATAACTGTTCCGGTTTGCAAAAAGCAATAAATTTGAAATCAAAAACGACATTGAAATGAGAAAAGTAGTCCTATTATTCCTTGGATTGGGTTTTTTCGCAATTCAAAGTACTGGACAGTACAGTCCGTTTGACAAGATTAATTTCCTGTTAGGTGATTGATCTGGATCTGGTAATGGGTTTGGAAATGAAAAGTCAGTGATTGAATCCAGCTTCCGGCTTGAGATGGGCGGACAATATATTAAAGTGCGGAACGAATCCAGGTTGGACCTACCGACAAGAAGCCGGAAGGGGAACTGCATATTGATGAAGGTTTTATCAGCTACGATCAAAGCCGAAAGGTATTGGTCTACTGACAGTTCAATATCGAGGGTTATTTCAATCAATACCTGTTGAATGATTCTCTCAAATGATTCCTTACTGGTGTTTGAAACCGAATTGATTGAAAATTTTGTTTCGGGGGGAAGTGCCCGATGGACTATAAAAAAAACGTCTACGGATAAACTTGAAACCACTTTTGATGTTTATTTTCCAAACAAAGGATATACTTGTTTTGGGGAAAATAACCTGGAAAAAGAATAGTAGTCCATCAGGCTAAAGGTTTAAAATCGTGGAGATTTTTATCATATCGCTTGTAACTTTTTTAACAGCCATCCTGACATTTTTTTCAGGGTTTGGGCTGGGAACCATCCTAATGCCTGTTTTTGCTGTCTTTTTTCCGGTCGATATTGCGATTGCCCTTACGGGGGTAGTTCATTTCAGCAATAACCTGTTCAAAATAGCATTAGTTGGGAGTAAGACAGATAAAGCAGTTTTGCTAAGATTTGGACTCCCTGCCATCCTGTCCTCATTTGTCGGTGCCTGGTTGCTTTTGAAAATAACCGTCCTTCCGGTTATTGCAAGGTATGAGCTTTGGGGGAGAGAATTTGAGATTACACCGGTCAAGCTGCTCATTGCAGTTTTGCTTCTCTGTTTTTCAATCCTCGAAATTACATCGTTCCAAGGAAAAATAAAGACGGGGAAGAACCAATTGGTAACAGGAGGTATCCTGAGTGGTTTTTTCGGTGGATTGACCGGGATACAGGGGGCCATTCGAAGCGCCTTTTTAATAAAAAGCGGCTTAAGCAAAGAAGCCTACATTGCTACAGGTGTTGTAATTGCCTGCCTGGTCGATTTTACCCGGCTTACGGTTTATGCATCCCGATTTACAGAGTCAGGACTCCATGAAAACATCCTTTTGCTTGTTTCGGCCACTTTGGCCGCCATTATCGGAGCATTTACCGGCAACAGGTTACTGAAAAAGATTACCCTTCGCTTTGTTCAGTTGGTTGTAGCTGCGATGTTGATACTTGTTTCTATTGCCCTTGGCTTTGGAATTATCTAGGAGCTGGGTTGTGCAGGAAACATTATCGTATAAAATGGCACCTATCATCAATGTTAATACATGTCTGTTTATCAGTTGGTTAATTCTGTGTTTTCTTTTTTGTAAGCCAAGAGCTGACGGTTCTCCTTAATTCGTGGTTCGACTTCAATCAGAGATTTTGTCGTTTTAAATCAACAAAAACAATGGTTCCCGTTTGCGAGATGTAACGGTTTCTGTAATAAACCGCAATTGAAATACTTAGTCTGCGATTCCATTATTTCCACACAGCTCGTTCGTTTTCGACTTAATCTAAAATATACAGCTCATTTTGA
>JAFGXS010000073.1 GCA_016936505.1 Bacteroidales bacterium
GATGGTAATGGCAGGCTTTTACTTCCAAAGGACCTCCTGAACTATGGTGGAATATCAAAACAGATCGTGCTCACATCAGTTGTAAACAGAATTGAAATCTGGGATAAAGAAGCGTATGAAAGTGCAGTGGATTATAACCCGGATGATTTTGCAAGTCTGGCAGAAGAAGTAATGGGTGAGTTCGAAACTGATTGATAAAATGTATCACATTCCTGTATTGTTAAAGAAAAGTGTGGATGGTTTAAACCTTCGTCCTGACGGCGTTTATGTGGACGCTACGTTTGGTGGTGGTGGGCATTCTCGCGAGATTTTAAACAGATTGGGACCTGATGGAAAATTAATTGTTTTTGATCAGGATGCTGATGCGTTTGCTAATAAGCCTGATGATGACCGTCTGATTTTTGTTCAGCAGAACTTTCGCTATTTGAAAAATTATCTCAGGCTTTATGATGCTGTTCAGGTAGATGGAATTTTGGCGGATCTGGGAGTAAGTTCTTATCAGTTTGATGAGGGATCAAGGGGTTTTTCTATAAGATTTGATGGTCCGCTGGATATGCGTATGCAGCAGAATCAGTCTAAAACAGCTGCTGATGTTGTGAACACTTATTCGGAAGAGGAACTGAACAGGATTTTTAAACTGTACGGAGAAATCAACAACAGTCGCTGCATGGCATCTGTGATTTGTACCCAGCGTGAAGTTGAACCTTTTAAAACCACGTTTCAACTGGTCGAAGCTGTTGAAAAATGCGTTCCTATAGTTAAAAAGAACAAGTTGCTGGCTATGCTTTTTCAGGCAATTCGTATTGAAGTGAATGATGAGCTGGAAGTGTTGCGTGAGTTTCTCGAACAAGCATCGCAGGTTTTGAAGCCGGGTGGCAGACTTGTTGTGATTTCTTACCATTCGCTGGAAGACAGATTGGTAAAAAATTTCATAAAGACAGGAAACTTTGAAGGGAAGTTGAAAAAGGATTTTTTCGGAAACAATCTGGTGGATTTGAAATCGGTAGTAAATAAAGCCATCGTTCCTGATGAGCAGGAAATTGAAGGAAACAGCCGTGCGCGATCGGCAAAATTGCGTATCGCTGAAAAAATATAGTGAGGTATGAAGTCGAATCAGTTTAAACCTGAAAAAAAGAAAAAGAAAGAAAAGAAGGAGATACACCTGGGTGGGTCGGCCATTGGACGTGCTACACAGGATGTATTGGCAGGAACGGTTCTGGAAAAGAAGAAAACCTTCAGTTTGTTTCCTTACCTGATCTTTCTGGCACTGTTGGCTTTTATATACATAGCAAATGATTTTGCTCTTGAGAAAAAGGTGAGGAAGATTAGTTCGTTGCAAAAGGAATTGATGGAATTGAGGTACGAGTACATTTCTGTTAAATCAAATTTGTTGAACATCAGTAAACAATCACAACTGGCTAAAAAGCTGGAAAACATGGGAATCAAAGAAAATAAAGAGCCTGTAAGGATTATTAAAATCAATAAAAAATAGTTTAGTGGACTCTAAAAAGGACATATTGTGGCGTGTGTATCTGGTGTATCTGTTGATGCTCCTTTTTGGGCTGGCTATTGTCGTAAAAATGGTTTACATACAGATTAAAGAAGGCCCCGAATTGGCTAAAAAAGCACAACAGCAGGAAATCAGAGTTTTTGATCTCAAGGCGGACCGGGGCAATATCCTTTCTGATGAAGGAGATTTGCTGGCTACTTCGGTGCCTGTTTTTGAAGTGCGCATGGATGTGGCCAATGAGTATATCTCCAACGAACTTTTTAATTCAAAGGTCGATTCACTGGCTTATCGTTTATCGCAATTGTTTGGCGATCGTACACAGCAGGAATACGAACGAATGCTTGTCCGTGCCCGAAAACAAGGCAATCGCTTTTTGTTGATCAGACGCCATGTAAGTTACGAACAACTGAAGCAGATCAGAACCTTTCCTATTTTACGAAAAGGCAAAAACAGCGGAGGTCTGATTACTTTTCAGCAAACCCGCCGCGAATTACCTTTCGGTCTTTTAGCCGCCCGTACCATCGGATATACACTACCTAAAGAAGATTTGTATGTTGGTTTGGAGGGAGCGTATGCAAAACAACTATCGGGTGTTAACGGAAAGCAAATCCGGAGAAGAATCAATCATGGAGCATGGCTTCCGGTTCACAGTGCAAATGAAACCCAGCCTCAAAATGGAAAAGATGTTGTTACAACTATTGATGTGAACCTTCAGGATGTGGCTGAAGAGGCATTGCGCAAACAACTGGTAAAACATGAGGCGCAGATGGGTTGTGCTGTTTTAATGTCGGTGAAAACGGGAGACATCAGAGCAATTGCCAATTTATCACTAAATCCGAAAACAGGAAAATACGACGAGTCATACAATATGGCAATCGGAGAAAAGTATGAACCGGGTTCAACTTTTAAGCTTGCCTCTATGATTGCTGCGTTGGAGGATCATAAAGTTAAGATCACGGATTCGGTAGATGTAAATCATGGTTATGTGGTGTATTACGGAAGAACGCTGCGCGATGCGCATACCATTGCAAACGGAAACATTACTGTAGCTGCTGCTTTCGAGCATTCTTCAAATGTGGGTATTTCAAGAGTTATTTACAATATATATAAGGATGATCCTTCCAAATTTACTGATCATCTTTATAAATTAAAGCTGGATCAGAAACTGGGATTAAATATTCCCGGAGAGGCGCAACCGTACATTAAAAATCCAACAGATAAAAACTGGTATTTAACTTCACTTCCCTGGATGTCGGTGGGGTATAGTCTGGAATTAACTCCTTTGCAACTGCTGACTTTCTATAATGGTGTAGCCAATAATGGTGTTGAAGTAAAACCCAGGTTTGTGTCTGAAATAACTGAAGGAGGAACTGTTATAAAAAAGTTTCCTGTTGAAGTGATTAATCCCCGCATGGCTTCACCACACACCATTAAACTGGTAAAAGAACTATTAAGGGGCGTTGTGGAAAATGGCACAGCTCAAAATCTGAAAAACGATCATTTTGGTATAGCTGGAAAAACAGGAACCGCAAAAATATCGAAGGATGGAAAATATATTCCCGAATACAATGCTTCATTCGTGGGATATTTCCCGGCCGATAATCCTCAATATTCATGTATTGTGGTTGTAAATAAACCACAGCACGGATATTATGGCTCATCTGTTGCCGCTCCTGTGTTTGAGGAAATTGCCCGTAAAGTATATGCAACTTCATTGAGTTTAACTACAGATAAAGACACGTTACCCGCAATCAGACAGGTTCCTGAAACAAAGTATCCGGTATGGTATCCTGATTTAAAAACAATCTATACCGATCTCGACCTCCCCGGTCAGGACTATTTACAGAAGAAAGAAAAGTGGGCAACCACACAGGAAACTAACAATAAAGTCGAGTTTGAACCCAAAGATTTTCAACAGAATCTGGTTCCCAATGTTAGAGGAATGAAAGCAAAAGATGCTGTTTATCTGTTGGAAAACATGGGTTTGAATGTAACAATGAGCGGTAAAGGCTCTGTGTATTCGCAGTCGTTAAGGCCGGGTACCAGAATTCAGAGAGGTGCAGATATAAACATCAAACTATCAACTTATTGATATGGCCATTGGTTTAAATAAAATAGTAAAGGACATTAAGGTCGTTCAACTGAGGGGAGATGCTGCTGTTCAGATTGATGGAATTGCTTTTGATTCGCGCGAAGTAAATGCAAACTATCTTTTTGTGGCTATTGGCGGATTGCATGTTGACGGGCATGACTTTATCGAGATGGCTGTAGGTAAAGGTTCGGTAGCTGTTGTTTGTGAAAAAATTCCTGAAAGTGCCTCTGAACAGGTAACCTGGATTCTGGTTGAAAACTCTGCACGGGCTTTGGGTCTGGTAGCGTCAGCTTTTTATAATTATCCCTCCAAACAATTAAAGTTGGTGGGAATTACGGGCACCAACGGAAAAACAACTATTGCCACGTTGTTGTACAAATTGTTTATGCAACTGGGTTATAAAGCAGGTTTGCTTTCTACAATTGTGAACAAAATAAATGAAAAAGAAATTCCATCAACGCATACCACTCCCGATGCGCTAAGTATTCAAAAGCTGCTCAGCGAAATGGTTGATGCTGGCTGTGAGTATGCTTTTATGGAAGTAAGTTCACATGCGTTGGTTCAGGAAAGAACTGCCGGAATTGAATTTGCCGGAGCTGTATTTACCAATATTACCCGCGATCATCTCGATTATCACAAAACCTTTCAAGAGTATATCAGGGCTAAAAAACTCTTGTTCGATCAATTGCCTGAAGCGGCTTTTGCTTTTGTGAATGCTGATGATAAGAACGCGAATGTTATGCTTCAGAACACAAAAGCTAATCAATACAGGTTTGCGCTGAGAACTCCGGCTTATTTTAAAGGAATGCTTTTGGAAAATGAATTGGAAGGATTGAAAATGCGTTTGGGCAATCAGGAGTTGTACTCTCTGCTGGTTGGTTCGTTCAATGCTTCTAATCTGTTGGCCATTTATGGTACGGCTATTTTACTGGGACAAAACGAAGAGGTCGTGCTCTCGGCTATTAGTGCTTTGCATGGAGCGGAAGGTCGTTTTGATGTGATCCGGTCAAATGCCGGAATTACCGGAATTGTGGATTATGCTCATACTCCCGATGCATTGAAAAATGTATTGGAAACTATACAGGATGTAAGAACAGGTCAGGAACAGGTAATTACTGTTGTAGGTGCCGGTGGTGACCGAGATAAGGGAAAACGCCCTTTGATGGCTGCTGTTTCTGCAACCTACAGTAATCGTGTTATTCTCACTTCAGACAATCCTCGGAGCGAAGATCCGGAACAAATTCTTAAAGATATGGAAGCCGGTTTGGATCCGGTTCAGAAAAGAAAAACACTGGTGATCAGCAACAGAAAAGAAGCAATTAAAACGGCTGTGAGCCTGGCACAAAAAGGTGATGTAATTCTGGTTGCCGGAAAAGGACATGAAAAATATCAGGAAATAAAAGGGGTGAAGTACCCTTTTGACGACAAACAAATTTTAAAGGAACTATTGGAACAACTATAAGCTATGCTGTATCATTTATTCAAATATCTGCACGACACTTATTCTCTGCCCGGTTCCGGACTGTTTCAGTACCTTTCATTTCGGGCTGCACTGGCACTTATCACCTCCTTGCTCATTGGTATGGTCTTCGGGGGACGATGGATTCGTTTTTTGAACCGTAAACAGGTGGGCGAAACGGTGCGTGATCTTGGACTGGAAGGTCAGATGGAGAAACAGGGAACTCCGACTATGGGGGGGCTAATTATTCTTTCGTCGGTTCTTATTCCTTCTTTATTATTTGCCCGTCTCAACAATATTTACATTTTACTGATGTTGTTCACAACCGTTTGGCTTGGAGGAATCGGTTTTATAGATGATTACATCAAAGTGTTCAAAAAAGATAAAGCCGGATTAAGAGGTAAATACAAAATTATAGGCCAGATAATACTTGGTTTGGTAGTCGGACTTGTAATGTATTTCAATAAGAATGTGGTGATTCGGGAGAAAGTGACTGAACCAACGAATGTAGTGTACAATGTAATGAGTGAATCCGGGCCGGCAGCAACTTATACCATGAAGGATTCCCGGACAATGAAAACGACTATCCCTTTTTTGAAAAACAATGAATTCGATTATTCAGTACTGCTGAGCTGGCTTGGTGAAGGATATAAAAAGTGGGCCTTTCTGGTATTTATCCCCATTGTGATTTTAATTATAACAGGAGTCTCCAATGGTGCCAACCTGACAGATGGAATGGATGGACTTGCGGCAGGAACATCGGCCATCATAGGAGCTACACTGGGTATTTTGGCTTGGGTATCGGGTAACATCATCTTTGCCGATTACCTCAACATAATGTATTTGCCTAATGTGGGTGAACTTTCAGTTTTCATCAGTGCTTTTGTGGGAGCCACTGTTGGATTTATGTGGTTTAACACTTATCCGGCACAGGTATTTATGGGCGATACGGGTAGCCTGGCAATCGGTGGAATCATTGCTGTGTTCGCCATTATTATTCGTAAAGAATTGCTGATTCCGTTGTTGTGCGGAATCTTTCTGGCAGAAAGTCTTTCGGTGATGTTACAGGTGGGTTATTTTAAATATACCAGGCGGAAAACAGGTGTTGGCAAACGAATTTTTTTGATGTCGCCTTTGCATCACCATTATCAGAAGAAAGGCTATTCTGAACCGAAAATTGTTGTCCGGTTTCTGATTGTGGGTATTGCTCTGGCAGTTTTAACGGTGATTACACTGAAAGTAAGATAGATGAAGAATTATGAAACAAAAATACAATATCGTTGTTCTGGGAGCCGGCGAAAGCGGAGTTGGGGCAGCGATACTGGCCAAAGTGAAAGGCTTTAGTGTTTTTGTTTCGGATAAAGGAAAGATTGAAAAAAAATACAGACACGTTCTTAGAAAATATGAGATTGATTTTGAAGAAGGAAAACACACGGAAGAACACATTCTTTCAGCCTCTGAAGTAGTGAAAAGCCCGGGGATTCCGGAAACGGTTCCTTTAATCACTTTGCTTCGTTCGAAAAGTATTCCGGTGATTTCAGAGATTGAATTTGCCGCCAGATATACCAAAGCAAAAATTATCGGGATTACGGGTAGCAACGGAAAAACCACCACCACGCTGCTGATATACCACATTCTGAAAAAGGCAGGATTGAAAGTAGGGCTGGCTGGCAATGTGGGAAAGAGTTTTGCCCGGCAGGTAGCCTTTCGGAAGTTTGATGTGTATGTGTTGGAATTAAGCAGCTTTCAGCTGGATGGCTGTTTCGGTTTTAAGGTGGATATAGCCATTCTGCTCAACATTACTCCTGATCATCTGGATCGTTACAATTACAACTTTCAGAATTATGTGGATTCAAAATTCAGGATACTTCAAAATCAAACCTCAGATGATTATTTCATTTTCTGGGCCGATGACCCCGTGATCAGAAAGGAAATGAAAAAAAGGAAAATAAAAGCTCAACCGGTTCCCATTGGAGATATAACGCAAAGAACGGGAGCTTATGAAACAGAAGAAAAAATAGTATTTGACAACGGTAAAAATAAATTTTATATGACACTCGAACAATTAGCCTTACAGGGAAAGCACAACAAAACCAATTCAATGGCTGCCGGAGTTGCTGCACATTTAATGGAAATCAGAAACGAAACGATTAAGCAAAGTTTGTCTGATTTTCAGAACATTTCTCACCGTCTTGAGTATGTTGCAAGCATACACGGCATTAGTTTTATTAATGATTCAAAGGCCACCAATGTTAATTCAACATGGTATGCCCTGGAATATGTTGATAAGCCCACCGTATGGATTGTTGGTGGTGTGGATAAAGGCAACGATTACGAAAGTCTGAAGCCGCTGGTGAAAGAAAAAGTGAAAGCCATAGTTTGTCTGGGGCTTGATAACGCAAACATTCACAAAGCTTTTGAAGGTATTGTGAATACAATTATTGATACAGAATCGGCAAAAGAAGCGGTTGATACTTCATACTATCTGGCCGACAAAGGAGATATTGTGCTTTTGTCTCCGGCTTGTGCCAGCTTCGATTTGTTTGAGAATTTTGAGGATAGAGGAGATCAGTTTAAAAAAGCTGTAAACGAGTTATAGTTTCTCGGAACCATAAAAAGGGAACGGATGAACAGGATTTTGGCAAATATTAAAGGGGATAAAGTCATTTGGGCAGTGGTTTTTATACTAACCATTCTTTCTTTTCTGGCAGTATACAGCTCCACAGGAACACTGGCTTATAAATATCAGGGGGGTAATACAATGCACTATATGATCCGTCACGGAATCTTTCTTCTGTTCGGGTTGTTGCTCATGTACCTGGCTCACCTTGTTCGATATACCTTTTATTCCAGAATTTTCCAGATTCTTTTCTATATAGCCGTTCCTCTGCTTTTGCTTACTCTTCTTTTCGGTTTGAACCTGAACGATGCAAGACGGGCTTTACCGTTGCCTTTCCACCTGAGTTTTGAAACTTCCGACCTTGCCAAGCTTACCCTTGTGGTTTATCTGGCGCGAATGCTTACCAAGAAAAATCAGGAACTGGAAGACTTCAATAAAGTACTGATGTATCTTATTTTACCCGTTTTTTTGGTTTGTGGCTTAATTCTTCCGGCTAACCTTTCTACAGCTGCTTTATTGTTCACTACCAGTATGGTGTTAATTTTTATCGGAAGGGTAAAGATTACCTATATAGTTTCGGTTGTTGCAATTACAATTATGCTGGCCGGAATGACATTGGGTATTTTGTTTATGATGCCCGAGGGAAAGCAGTGGCGTTTGGATACCTGGAAATCCAGAATCGAAAGCTTTTCAAAAAAAGGCGGAGAAACTCAGGACAGCTATCAGGTTGAGCAGTCGAAAATTGCAGTGGCAACGGGTGGTTTGTTTGGTAAGATGCCCGGAAAAAGTACACAGCGTAACTTCCTTCCTCACCCGTATTCAGATTTTATTTTTGCCATAATTGTTGAGGAATATGGGCTCGTAGGTGGAACAGTTGTTGTACTTTTGTACCTCATTTTATTGTTCCGGGCGGTAAGAATTGTTACCAAAGTTCCAAGAAATTTCGGGGTGTTTGTAGCCATAGGACTGAGTTTCAGTCTGGTGTTTCAGGCATTAATCAACATGGCTGTTGCCGTGCACTTGTTGCCGGTAACCGGACAGCCCTTGCCGCTGGTTAGTATGGGAGGAACATCAGTATTGTTTACCAGCTTGTCGCTGGGTATTTTGCTTAGTGTGAGCCGTGATGTGGAATCGGGTGATGAGATGCAAGAAAGTGAAGGAAATGAATTAAGAGTATTGGCAGATGTCGAAGAATAAGAAATATAAAGTTCTGGTAAGCGGTGGAGGAACCGGGGGACATATTTTTCCGGCCATTGCTATTGCAAACGGATTGAGAGATAGGCTCAAATCGGATGTGGATATTCTGTTTGTGGGTGCCAAAGGCCGAATGGAAATGGAAAAGGTTCCTTTGGCAGGATTTGATATTGTAGGGCTGTGGATCAGCGGCATTCAGCGAAGTCTGACTTTTAAAAATCTTTTAGTTCCTTTTAAATTGATGAGCAGCCTGTTGAAAGCACGAAAGATTGTAAAAAGTTTTCAGCCCGATGTTGTCATAGGAACCGGTGGATATGCCAGCGGGCCGTTGTTGAAAGCCGCTTCATCTAAAAGTGTTCCAACGTTGATTCTGGAACAAAACTCTTATCCCGGTATGACTAATAAATGGTTGGGAAAAACTGTTAGTAAGATTTGTACTGCATACGAAGGAATGGATATATACTTTCCGAAAGAAAAAATTGTTTTGACAGGAAGTCCGGTTCGAAAGATGATAAGGGAAATGAAAACTCCAAAAGAGGATGCGCGTAAATTTTTTGAACTGGAAAAGGACAGGTTTACATTATTAATTGTTGGCGGGAGCCAGGGTGCTATGAATATGAATATTGCCATTGCCACTCAAATGGAAAAACTGCTGGCATCAGGTATTCAGATCCTCTGGCAAACAGGAAAGCCCTCGGTAGCTTTGGCACGGAAGTCGACAGTGAACAGTAAATACAGAAACAGGGTTAAGATAAAAGATTTTATTCAGGAAATGGATAAAGCGTATGCTGCGGCTAACCTTATAGTTTCCAGGGCCGGAGCTATAGCTATAGCAGAAATTGTTGAAGTTAACAAACCTGCGATTTTTGTGCCGTTACCATCAGCTGCTGAAGATCATCAAACGCACAATGCACAGGCTCTGGCCGAAAAAAACGCGGCTCTGCTGATTCCTGAAAAAGAAGTAGAAGAAAAACTAACGGATACAGTAGTCCGTTTTATGAAAGATGAAAGCATAGGCAAGCGTATGTGTGAAAACATTCAGCAGTTTTCGCACGGCAATGCCACTGACAAAATAGTTGACGAAGTAATCAAACTGATCGGTAAATAAAATTGAAACCTAAAGCTGACATATTGTATTTTCTGGGAATCGGAGGCATCGGAATGAGTGCCCTGGCACGCTATTTCAAACGTCAGGGTTATATTATTTATGGTTATGACCTGACCCCTGCTCCGTTAACCCTTCAGCTTCAAGCTGAAGGGATGAAAATTCATTATGTTGAAGATATTAAGCTTATTCCAGAAGGTGTTCAGCGTGTAATTTACACGCCTGCAATTCCGGCTTCAAATCAGGAATTACAATATTTTAAAGCACATGGCTTCGCACTGATGAAACGGGCTGAAGTGTTGGGCGAACTCAGCAGACAGATGTTTACCATAGCTGTGGCCGGAAGTCATGGTAAAACCAGTGTGACGGCAATGATCAGTCATTTGCTGAAAATGGCAAAGATGCCTTTGTTGGCTTTTGTCGGAGGAATCAGTAAAAATCTGAAAGGTAATTTCTGGACAGATGACAGACCTGAATTTTTGGTGGTTGAAGCCGATGAGTTCGACCGTTCTCTTTTGAGGCTTGAACCCAACCTTGCTGTTGTTACTTCAATGGATGCCGATCATCTTGATATTTATGAAACTGAAGAGCAGTTGCAGCAGGTTTACCTGCAATTTGCCGGAAAGCTGGCTGATACAGGAAAGTTAATAGTTCAGGAACGATTGATAAGGCTAAGGAATGAACCTGTTCCAAAAGTAGTTTACGGAATGGGTAAAGAGGCTTTTATCAGGGCTGAAAATATAGGAATCACAAATGGTCTTATTGCTTTTGATGTGTATCAGGGCAAAGAACTTTTAACCAACATTCACATGCAGATTCCGGGCTTACATTATGTGGAGAATGCTCTGGCTGCTGTTGCCGTGGGGTTGGAATTGAAAATTGATGTTGCTGTTATTAAAGAGGCTTTGGAAAGTTTTTCTGGTGTGGAACGTCGTTTTGATATTCGTGTTCGAACAGAAAAAACGGTTTATATTGATGACTATGCCCATCATCCCGAAGAATTAAAAGCAACCATCAAAGCAGTGCGTATGTTGTTTCCTGAGAAAAAGCTGACTGTAATTTTCCAACCGCATCTGTATTCCCGTACCCGCGATTTTGCCGATGGTTTTGCTGCTGCACTCAGCCTTGCCGGTGAGGTTTATTTGCTGGATATTTATCCGGCCAGAGAACAGCCTGTTTCGGGGGTAACTTCCCGTATTATCTTCGATCAGATCACTGTTTCTGAAAAACATCTTGTAAGTAAAGCCGATCTGCTGGCAAAGTTTCGTTCTTATAAACCGGAAGTATTATTGAGTATGGGGGCCGGTGATATTGGCTTAATGGTAAAAGATATAGAACAAATACTGCAAACATGAAAAAGTGGTTGACAAAAGGACTCGCAATACTGCTGTCGGCTGTTTTAATCGGTTTGGCAGTAAATACTTATCTAAGCTTCCGTAACGGAACAGTGGGAAAGGTTACGGTTCATATTGAACACCATCAAAACAAAGGTTTTTTGATGGACTCGGCCGTATTGAAGTTGATTCACAGCAATGACAGTGTTACAGGTAAACAGGTAAAATCCATCAGTACAAGAAGAATTGAAAGAACTATTCTTTCGAATCCCTATGTGCTGTCGGCTGATGCCTATTTTACGCTTTCTGGAAATCTGGTGATTAATGTTTTGGAAAAAAAGCCGTTGTTCAGGATTATCAACAATTCAAACAAAGACTGTTATGTTGGAGACAACGGAAGTTTGTTTCCCTTGAGTAACAATTACGTGGCAAGAGTTATGCTGGTTAATGGTTTTATCAGTTCATCATTAAAAATAGGTTCAAATCTAAATGATTCAATCTATAATAAAACCATGTTGCCGGGTATTTTTCAACTGGCCAAACAAATTTCGGCCGATCCTTTTCTGAAAGCCAATATCAGTCAGATATTCGTAAACAGCAAGGGAGAAATTGATTTGATTCCTGAAGTAGGTAATCAGGTCATTCGTTTTGGAAAGCCGGATCAGATCGCGGATAAATTAGAAAATCTGAAAGCCTTTTATCAGCAGGCGCTGGTAAAAGAAGGCTGGAATAAATATAAGGAAATCAATCTGAAGTATACAAATCAGGTAGTTTGCACTAAATAATTAGGATATGGAAAATGAAATTATTGTCGGACTCGACATAGGAACTACAAAAATAGCCTGTATTGTCGGCCGTAGAAATGATTACGGCAAAATTGAGATCTTGGGTTACGGAAAAACCGAATCAATTGGTGTTAAACGAGGTGTGGTTACCAACATTGAAGATACGGTTCGCTCTATAAAAATGGCTGTTTCTCAGGCTACCGAGCAGTCTAATGTGGAAATTAAATACGTTAACGTTGGTATTGCAGGGCAACATATTAAAAGCATTCAGCACAGAGGAACCCTGATTCGTGAAGATGCTGATGAGGAAATTACTCCCATGGAAGTGGAACAGCTTATTCACAATATGTATAAGTTGAATATGGCTCCCGGTGAAGAAATCATTGATGTGATCCCCCAGGATTATATTATTGATGATGAAGACGGAATCCGCCAGCCTGTCGGGATGCTGGGTAACAAACTGGAAGCAAATTTCCATATCATAATCGGGCAAACTGCAGCTGCAAAAAATATATATAAGTGTATTAAGAAAGCCGGTTTAGAAGACTCACAGCTTATTCTTGAGCCCATTGCATCGGCTCAGGCTGTGTTGAGTGATGAGGAAAAGGAAGCCGGGGTAGTTTTGGTAGATATTGGTGGCGGTACAACAGATATTGCCATTTTCCAGGATAACATCATCAGGCATACTGCTGTAATTCCCTTTGGTGGTGATATTGTTACCGAGGATGTGAAAGAAGGCTGTTCTATTATCCGTCGCCATGCTGAAGAGTTAAAGGTAAAGTTTGGGTCTGCATTGGCCAGTGAGAACCGTGAGGATGAAATTGTAGCTATTCCGGGTTTGAGAGGCCGTGCTCCTAAAGAAATTACTTTGCGTAATCTGGCATCAATTATCCAAGCCAGGATGGAAGAAATTATTGAGCACGTTTACTACGAAATCAAGAATTCAGGTTTCGAAAAGAAGCTGATTGCCGGAATCGTGCTCACCGGTGGCGGTTCGTTGTTAAAACATATTCATCAGTTAACAGAGTTCACAACAGGTATGCCTACCCGTATCGGATACCCTAACGAACATCTGGCCAAAGAAACCAAAGCTGATGTTGCCAGCCCCATGTTTGCTACAGGTGTTGGCCTTGTAATTGAAGGGATTAATCGTTTCGAAGCTAACCTGAAACTGAAACCCGATGATAACGATCCTGGCGGTAAAGGAAAAACAAGAAAGACTAAAGCCGTACGCAATGATGTGGGTACGGGAAGGTTTTTAAAAATCATCCGCGACTGGTTCGAAAATGATGCCGAGGAGGATGATTAGTATTAACTTTCAAATGTTTATAACTATTAGTAAAAGCGTAAATCAAAAAATATCAATCCAGTAATTTTAATTTGTCAAAATGAATGATGCCATGAACCAGGAAAATAATACACATATGGACGATATGATCCGTTTCAGCCCCAAACATAAAACCTCCATTATCAAGGTGATTGGTGTTGGCGGTGGTGGTAGCAATGCTGTAAACTATATGTTTAAACAGGGTATCGAAGGAGTGGATTTTGTGGTTTGTAATACCGATATGCAGGCCCTTTCTGCTAGTCCTGTACCTGTAAAAGTTCAGCTCGGCGAATCAGGTCTTGGTGCTGGTTCAAATCCTGAAGTTGCCGAAAAAGCAGCCAATGAATCTATGGATAAACTGGAAGCCGTAATCGACAGTGATACTGAAATGGTATTTATCACCGCCGGTATGGGTGGAGGAACAGGTACCGGAGCAGCACCTGTAATTGCAAGGTTTGCGCGTGAGAGAGGCTTACTTTCCGTAGGTATTGTTACATTACCTTTTCATTTCGAAGGTCGTCGCAAAATGCTGAAAGCCCGTCAGGGAATTGAAGAAATGCGCAAGTATGTGGATACTTTACTGGTAATCGACAATGATATTCTTCGTGAATTGTTTCCAAACCTGGGACTGGGCAATGCGTTCTCAGAAGCCGATAATGTTCTGTCAACGGCTGCCAAAGGTATTGCCGAACTGATCACGGTTCACGGCTATGTGAATGTGGACTTTGAGGATGTTAAAACTGTTATGAAAGACAGCGGAAAGGCTATTATGGGATCTGCAATTACCGAAGGTGAAGACCGTGCCCTGAAAGCCATTGAAGAAGCAATGCATTCACCGTTGTTGAGCGATAACGATGTTCATGGAGCCAAAAATATCTTGCTTTATATTACAACCGGGGTTAACGATGTTACCATGGACGAAATCTCAGTGATTACTGATTATATTGCCGACAGATGTGGTGAAGAAACAGCCAATGTAATCTGGGGCAGGGGAATTGATGAATCAATGGGCGACAAACTGGGCATTACTATTATAGCTACCGGTTTTGACGAAAAGGATAATCTGCCACAGCCTCCCAAACAACCTGAAGTGAAGAAAGAAGTAAAACGCAATGCGTTGTACGATGACATGCCAGAAGCTGGAAAAACAGACAAACCTTCGGTTCACCATTTGGCTTTTGATGATAAGCTTTCGTACGAAAAGCCAAAGGATGAATATACCAAAGGTATTGAGGCAAAACCAGAAATAGATGAACTTGATTTCAAAGTTTCTGAACCGGATAGCAAACCCAAAAAAATCTATACATTGGGTGATTCAGTTGATGAAGATCAGCCCAAAAGCAAAACATCAAACCCGTTTCAGGATAATGATTTTGTTCTGCCTTTTGATAAATCAGATTCTGTAAGCATGCACATTAAGCCTGCTGACCCGAAGCCGGTTCAAAAGATGGAAATAAAACAGGAGACTTTAGTTCAGAAGCCTGATTTTGAAGTGGAATCTCATGCACAGGAACGAATTAACAAACTTAAGGCCCTGAGTATGATGAAGGACAGAAGCTTCTCTGACATGGAAAAACAACCGGCTTATATGCGGAAGAATGTTCAGCTTTCTGAACCCAGCTATTCTGACGATTCTCAGGTTTCAAAATATACCATCTCCGAAGACAGCAAAAACAATTCTTTTTTGAAGTCTGATAATTCATTCTTGCATGATAATGTAGACTAATCCCATTTGTTTTGATTTAAGGTTTTGGATAACGGAGTTGTTTCAGAAATTTTCTGAAACAGCAGATACAGAAGAAAAGATGAACAGGTTTACACGATTTTTCCTTACGCTGATATTTTCAGTTTTTACCGGGGTTGCATTTTCAGGTACCCAGGATACTACTTTTCAGATTGTGGAAAGTGTTCCTGTACACAGTATTTATGGTGAGCCGGGCGTTCCCCGCACCCCGAAAGTATGGATGGAAATGATCAGCGGAGCGCAGCAAAAAATTGATATCGCTGCTTTTTACATCAGCAGCAAACCCGGCGATGCACTTGCTCCTCTTTTGGATAAGCTGATCGCTAAATCTGAATCGGGGGTTAAAGTTCGTATTCTGTTGGATCGTACCTTTATGCGCAATAGTGAAAGCAGTATTGAGCGACTGAAAAATGTTCCCAATTTAACTATAAGAGTGCTTCCGGTAGACAGTTTAACAGGAGGTGTTCTCCATGCCAAATATTTCATTGTTGACGACAGTATAGTTTTTGTCGGAAGCCAGAACTGGGACTGGAGGGCGATGACACAGATTCATGAAATAGGAGCAAGAATCGACAACCGTCGTTTTGCCCGTACTTTTGAGGCTGTATTTAATTTTGACTGGCATCTGGCTGCACATCCCGATTTACCTAAAGCAAAAAAATATGCTGTTGACCGTCCCGGTTTTCCTCCTGTAACTTCAGGTAATCCGGTTGTTTTAAAAGATGAAAACGGTTCACAGGTGATAGCATCTCCGGCATTTAGTCCGAAATCGCTGATTCCTGCCTGGGTTGATGAAGAACAACCTGAGTTGGTGAATATGATCCATTCTGCTCAAAATACATTGCGGGTACAGGTTATGACTTTGAGTGCTTTGATTCATTACGGACCGAAAGGCTACTGGTATCAGGTGGATAATGCTTTGCGTGATGCAGCCGCAAGAGGAGTTAAGGTCGAAATTATTGTTGCCGACTGGTCACTACATAACCCATTACAGCAATACCTCAAAAGTCTTGCCGTAATGCCAAATATTACAGTTAAGTTCAGCACGGTGCCACAAAGTCCGGAGGGCTTTATTCCTTATGCCCGTGTGGAGCATTGTAAATATGCCGTTGCCGACGATCAGCGTGCTTTTATCGGTACAGGAAACTGGGAGTGGAGTTATTTCAACAACACGGTAGATGCAGCAGTTCTGGTCAGCGGAAAAGGCCCTGTAAAAACGCTCATCAGTATTTTTGATAAGGACTGGAACGGACCTTATGTTACAACTATTAAGCCGGGAGTCGAATACAAACCTGCTAAAAACCACTAAATAAAGAATCATCAAAAACTAATATCATGTCATTAGAACAAATCATCAATCAGGATATAAAAGAAGCCATGCTGGCGAAAGACAGAAGAAAACTGGAAGCTTTGCGTGCCATTAAAGCTGCTTTGTTGCTTGAAAAGACTTCGGGAGGCGACACCAGTACTTCGGAAATTCCTGAATCTGTTGAAATGAAACTATTGCAAAAACTGGTGAAACAACGCAAAGATTCTGCTGCTTTGTACCACCAGCAAAACAGAGCCGATTTGGCTGAAGAAGAAGAATTTCAGTCTGCTATTATTGAAAAATATCTGCCTGAGCAACTTTCCGAAGAAGAAATTGAGGCGGCAGTGAAACAGGTTATCGAAGAAACAGGTGCCTCAGGCATGAAAGATATGGGCCGTGTAATGGGTATGGCTTCCAAAAAACTGGCGGGTAAAGCCGACAATAAAGTGGTTTCGCAAATCGTTAAGAAAATGTTAGAATAGTGTTTTTGTAGTTATTCAAAAAAAGGTGCTTCATTTTTGGAGCGCCTTTTTTATTGCTATTCTATTAACTTAATGTAAAATATTCAGATTCAGTATTGCCGAAGAGTTTTAGTGTGCCAATTATTAACTACTTTTGCAGCCTTTTTTGCTTGATCCTATAATTATAAAATTTAGCTCATGATTGCAGTATCAGATTTGGCGATACAGTTTGGAAAACGTGTTTTGTTTCAGGATGTGAATATGAAGTTTAACCCGGGAAATTGCTACGGCATTATCGGGGCAAACGGCGCCGGAAAGTCAACTTTTTTAAAAATGCTTTATGGCGAAGTGAGCAGTACACGTGGTAATGTAAGCATTGGCCCGGGTGAGCGCTTGTCGGTTCTGAAACAGAACCACTACGAGTTTGATGAATTTCAGGTGTTACAAACGGTAATTATGGGTCATGCCCAGCTTTGGGATATCATGCATGAAAAAGATGCCCTGTATGCCAAACCTGATTTTTCTGATGAAGACGGTTTGCGTGCTGCTGAGCTGGAAGCCAAATTTGCTGATATGGACGGGTGGAATGCCGAAAGTGATGCGGCAAGCCTGTTGAGCGGGCTGGGAATTACCGAAGATCTGCATGACAAATACATGAAAGAACTAAGCGGAAAGCAAAAGGTAAAAGTGTTGCTGGCACAGGCCCTTTTTGGAAATCCTGATAACCTGCTGCTTGATGAACCTACCAACGACTTGGATCTTGAAACGGTTGACTGGCTCGAAAGCTATCTGTCAAATTTTGAGAACACGGTTTTGGTGGTTTCGCACGACAGGCACTTCCTCGATTCTATTTGTACCCATATCGTAGACATTGATTATGGTAAGGCGCAGCTGTTCTCAGGTAACTACAGTTTCTGGTATGAATCGAGCCAGTTGGCATTAAGGCAGCAGTCTAATCAAAATAAAAAAGCTGAAGAAAAGAAAAAAGAACTGCTGGAATTTATTGCCCGTTTTAGTGCCAATGTGTCCAAATCGAAACAAACAACCAGCCGTAAGAAAATGCTGGAAAAACTCAATATTGAAGAGATTAAGCCTTCAACCAGAAAATACCCGGGTATTGTTTTTACTCCTGAACGCGAAGTGGGAAATAAGATCCTGACAGTTGAAAATATGAATGTGAGCGTCAATGGGAAATTGCTCATCAAGGACCTTGACTTTACCATGGAAAAGGAAGATAAAATCGTGTTTCTGTCGCGTGATACTCGTGCAATGACAGCGTTGTTTGAAATTCTGAATGGCAATGCCCAACCCGATAGTGGAACTTATGAATGGGGTCAGACCATTACCCACGCCTATCTGCCTTTGGATAATGAAAAATTCTTCCAGACAGATAAATCGCTGGTGGACTGGCTGGGACAGTTTTCCAATGATACCAGTGAAATGTTTATCCGGGGATATTTGGGTAAAATGTTGTTTTCGGGTGAAGAGATCTACAAAAAAAGCAATGTTTTGTCGGGAGGGGAGAAGGTACGTTGTATGATTTCCAGAATGATGTTGCGCAATGCCAATGTTATGATGCTGGATAATCCTACAAATCACCTCGACCTTGAGTCGATTCAGTCCTTTAATAATGGACTCACCCGTTTTAAAGGAAGTGTGCTCATGGCTTCGCACGACCATGAGTTCATACAGACAGTTTGTAACAGAATTATTGAACTCACCCCCAATGGAATTATTGATAAGCGGATGGATTACGACGATTATATTCTGGACGAGGGGATCAAACAACGTCGCAATTCAATGTACTAATTACCTTCTGGTATTGGTGAACCCGATAAATTTTGAGAACATTATTTGGTATTGGTATCTGAGATGTTTTTGCAAAAGAGTTTCAATTCTTAAAAATGCATTAAATTTTGTTAAACTTCATACCTAATCCTGTTTATTTCCGTTACTTAGCCAGCTTTTTAAGTGAAAATTATTTCAAATAATTATGGCGGGATCGCTACACTATAAATACATTACAGGTTATTTTTTGTTAACTCTGGTTTTGTTTCTTACTCCCGAACTGTATGCTCAAAAAATTGTGCACATCAGCGGAAGGGTTGTGGACAAAACCAGCAGACAGCCCATTCCTTTTGCCAACATTATACTGGAAGGAACAGGGACAGGAACGCTTACCGATTTCGATGGGAAATATAAGCTTGATGTACCGTGGTCGGAGGGGAAGATACAGGCACAGCTGATCGGTTATCAGGAACAAACCAGGCCTTTTAAGCCGGAAGCAAATCTGGTGCTGAACTTTGCATTAAAACCCAAGACCTTTAATTTAAACGAAGTTACTGTATCGGCCAAAAGAGAACGTTACCGAAACAAAGGGAATCCGGCAGTAGCTCTTATCCGGGATGTGATCAAAAATAAGGATAACAACAGAAAATCGAGCCTTGAATATTATCAGTACTATCATTACAATAAACTGGAACTGGCGCTGAATAAACTCGATGATAAAGTACTTCAGAGTAAGGTGTTTCAGAAATTCAGACTGGCACAATATGCCGATACCTCCAGCTTCGACGGAGAGGTTTTTCTGCCTTTCTTTCTTAAGGAAAGTGCTTCTGAAGTTTATTTCAGAAAATCACCCGCTGCTACAAAAGAGTATGTTACCGGAACAAAAGTAAGCGGTATGCCCGGCTATCTCGATAAACAGGGTGTGAACTCCACTGTGGACAGGTTGATTCAGAATTTTGATATTTACGACAATAATATTCTGGTGCTTACCAACCCTTTTGTGAGCCCCATTTCGGTTATGGCACCCAATATTTACAAGTTCAGAATTATTGATACGGTAAAGGTAGCCAACGACAGCTGCATTAATGTGGCTTTTGAACCGAGAAATAAAGTTGATCTGGCTTTTAGCGGACATTTGTACATCACCAAAGACAATCGATATGCCGTGGCTAAAGTGGAGTTGTCGATTCCCAAACAGGTTAATCTGAACTTTGTTCGCGGACTTCGGTATGTTCAAACTTACCAGTATGTGGACAATAAAATCTGGATGCCATCGATGGATGAGCTTACCGTTGACCTGAACGTTACCAAGAACGGAATGGGTATTCTGACCAAAAGCTCAGATTATTACAGCCATTATGTTTTGAACAGGAAAGCCGCAGACTCTGTTTATTCCGGCGTCAATAAAAAGATTATACTGCCTGTTGCTGATGATCAGTCCTCGGTGTTCTGGAAAGAAAACCGTACAGTGCCTTTAAAGAAGGAAGAGAACAATGTATATGTCATGACCGATAGCCTTCAGCACCTTCCGGCTTATAAGCATTCGGTTAACCTGATGATGTTGCTGGGTGAAGGATACTGGAGGTTCGGGAAAATAGACCTGGGACCGACCAATACTTTTTACAGTTTTAACGATGTGGAAGGGAACCGTGTCCGCCTTTCTGCTCGTACCAGCCCTCAGTTCAATAAACGGATTCAAATTAGTGGAAACGTGGCCTATGGCTTTAAAGATCAAAAATACAAGTATGGCGGAAGCTTGCTTTTGTCGCTAAACAAAATAGCACTCAATGCACGACCTACCCAGACTTTGTTCTTCAAATATCAGAACGATATTGAATTTCCGGGCATGAAAATGGAGTTTATCAACGACGATAATTTCTTTTTGTCGTTTAAACGCGGGGTGGCCGATAAAATGCTGTATTATCAGTTGTATGAAGTGCAGCATTACAGAAATTGGGGAAGCGGTTTTTCGACCACCTTCACCCTCATGCACCGCAACGAAACTCCGGGAGGTAACTGGCAATTTCAATCAGCCGATTTCCCGCTGGATCATTTAACCACCAGCGAAGCCTCTCTTAAACTGCGTTATGCCCCCAACGAAAGATACTACCAGGGTATGAGCCACCGCTCAATGATTATTACAAAGTATCCGGTGTTTCAGCTTACCTATACTCAGGGATTTAAAGGTGTATGGAACTCACAGTACAATTACAGCGAATTATCGGCATCTGTTTTTAAAAGAATATACCTGGGTTTCTTTGGTTATGTTGATAACGAAGTGGAAGCTGGCAAGGTTTTTGGCAGCAGAATTCCTTATCCTTTACTTTATCTTCACAGGGCCAACCAAACCTATTCATACCAGACCTATTCTTATAATATGATGAACTTCCTGGAGTTTGTCAGCGATCATTATGCCGCTTATTTCGGAGAGTATCATTTAAACGGCTGGTTCTTTAATCAAATCCCGCTGATCAAACACCTGAAATTTAGAGGTGTGGTTACATTTAAAGCGCTGTTTGGCGGTCTCGATGATATAAACAATCCCAACATTACTCCGGGACTGATGTTGTTTCCTACGGATGCCTACGGAAAGCCGACCACTTTTGCGCTCAATAATACTCCTTATATGGAAGCAGGAGTGGGGGTTGAAAATATTTTCAAGGTCTTTCGTGTGGATTTCATCAAACGCCTGACTTATCTCAACAATCCTTATGTAAGTCCTTACGGCGTTAGGGTGAGTGTGTATGTTGTTTTTTAGCATCAACCAAAACATGAAGACGTTTTAAAAAAACACCTTCATGTTTTCACTAAAACATGCTGACGTTTTTTCTAAAACATACTGATGTTTTTCTTTATTGTTAAAACAGGTGTGGTTTCAGGCTTTTGCAGGAATAAAAACCATCAGTCATTCAGTCCTTTGCCGTTGAATATATGCTGCACATATTTTTCTATTCGGGCTTCACGTGTTTTCGATTGCTTGGCCTGACCAAAAAAGTGAAGATAGGCTCTTTGCCTTCCGGGAGTTAAAGCTTTAAAAGCCTTTTTCAGTCCGGGCAGTTCCTCCATTTTGTTTTGAAATTCTTCGGGAATGGGAAAATCCGAAGACTTTTTCATGGGAACCTTTAAGCCTGCTTTTTCTACTTCCACCGCTTCACATATATATGTTTTCAAAATATGTTTCTGTTTCAGAATCTCGTCAATGTTGATGAACCGGATTTGTCTTGCAGCCTGCACGTTTTCTGTTTGTTGTACCAGGATGTTTTCCGGGTCTTTCAATAAAGCGCCTTTGAAAAACAGTAAGGCACAATATTCTTTAAACCCGTGAATAATGACAACGTTTTTGCCCTGAACCGTATAGCAGGGTTGTTTCCACTTGAACTCTTCTTCAATTCCGCAGCAGTCCAGAACTATCAACCTGAGGTGCTCCATTTCCTTTTGCCACCTTTTGGCTGTGCTTAAAAACAGTTTGACTTTAGGATGCATGATGTTCTGATTAAAAAAGTAAAGGTAGAAAGATTATTTATTTCTACTTTTAGGTCACTGGATCATATAACTTCGAAGGAAGAACGACTGAGAAGTCTCCCGACTTCAACCTTTTGCTTGGGAGATATCTCCCTACGGACCGTAGGGCAGTTTGTTTCTTTCACTCTTGCAAGTGTTCCGCAGGGCTACTTGGGAGTTAGTTAGTTTTACCAAGGATCAGAAAATACTGTATCTCAGGTTCAGGCTTAGTTCGGGACTCCATAAATGGGTATATTCTGCTGTTTGCTGTGGAGTGCCCATGTTGTTTTCAAAATGTTGGTAATTATAATTAACTCCCACATTCAGATTCAAACGTAGCCGGGGAGAAAAATAATAGTTGCCCCTTAAAAATACAGAAGCAAAAAGTGAAAATTCTTTATTTTTCACATCAACAGAACCATCCGGTTTTTCTGTAACGTACAAGCCTCCTGACTTTAGATCAAGTATTAAATTGGTGCGGCTGTTCGGATAATATCCATAAATTCTTTCAAGTGCAAAATTCAGATTGGGATAGTTTAGCGAGTTTTTATAGTTCTGAACCTGATCAGTTAGGTACTTATATTCTTGCTTTCTAAGCTGATAGCCCACTCTTATTCTGGTTGAATGTTGCCAGGTTAAGTTTACTGGTTTTTCGATATAATAGTAGGCTGAAAATTCAAGGGAGGTTAAGTCTGTTTTTTCGCTTGATGTAGTCAGTGTAGCCGGACTTGAGGGGTTTACAACAGTCTCACGGGTACTTTTCGATAAATCATATGAATATCCCGGTGTTAGTCCAAAGGCAAAACGTTGACCTGACTGGCGAACCGGACCATTGGCATAATTCCAGTCGTCATTCAGTATCATAAAATAACCGGCATTGGCGTGTTCACGAATGCCCATAGCGGTCAGCAGAGAATCCACTGCTGTAATTTGGGCTATGTTTTGGAGGCGGCTGTCGAAGAAGCGTTTGTTTCTTAGTATGGTAATAAAATCGGCCAGTTGTTTTACCTGGTCATTACTCAGGTTCTTTTTTATGTTGCCTCTTTTCTGCAAATCATTAATAATATAAAGTGCAAGTCTTGCATTTTCAATGTTTTCAATGCGACCCACCCCTAGCATAACAGACAGGCCGAAATTAAGATAATTGCTATTGCCAATGGTTTTCGAATTCAAAGGATAGTTAACCGGGGTCATATCGTTAATTGTCCGGCTGTTTTGAAAATTCAGATTCACCGCAGGTATGATTTCCAGAAATTGTTTTTTTGTCTTATAAAACCGATTGGAGGAGGAGTAGTTTAATTGAAGGTTAATGTTTCTGTATTTGGAATGGGCATCGTAATACACTGTTTGAAGAGTGAGTTCGTTTAGGTTATTGTTAAGAGTTCCCTGAGTATAAACGCTGATGTATTGCGTTCCCTGGTAACGGACTGTATTTTTTATTTGATAATAAGCGGCATTCAGATTTAAGTTGAGGTTCGAATAGTTACTTTTAAAAAGGTCTGAATTGTCTGATTCGTAACGCCCTAAACTATTACTGGAGTTTAAGTTTAGTGTGAAATCCAGCGAATGGTAACGATAATTGGGGTTTACAAAGTCGGCAATATTGTAGTTCTGCTGCGCATAAACCTGAATGGCAAAAATGAAAAATAAGGCTAAAAGCACACTGCTTTTAATTGAAAGGTAATTTTTTTTCATGGTTCTAGATTATAATTGTTAATTGTTTTCCTTATTGAGATAAGCTTCTTCCAAAGATAAGAATTTATTATAAAACATTATAATTCAGCCTCCAAAAAAGCTAAAGGGTTCATAATATTCTTTATTCTTGTGAGACCTGTTCTGAAGGGTTGCTTGCGCAAAAGTTAGAAAAAGTTTTTGAAAATAAATGTGTCATATACAAAACAAAAAAGGCCACTTCAAATGAAGCAGCCTTTTTGCAAAAATATTTTATAAGATTAGGCTAAAGCCAATCTTTTGAAATCTGTAACAGTCAGTTCCTTGTCAAATTCGTGCAGGTACTGAGCAATAGATTTTTTGCTGTCTTTAATGAAAGCCTGTTCCAGCAAAGTACTTTCTTTGAAGAACTTGTTCAGTTTACCGGCAGCAATTTTTTCCAGCATTTCTTCAGGTTTGCCTTCCTGGCGAGCCTGTTCCATACCGATTTCCATTTCGCGGTCGATAACATCCTGAGGAACGCTGTCTTTGTTAACAGCAACAGGAGCCATAGCAGCAATCTGCATTACCACGTCGTGTCCGGCAACATCAAAAGCTGCGTCAGCTTTGTTCAAACCGGCGATAGTAGCAATACGGTTACCCGGGTGGATGTAGGAATAAACGCTTTCAGCATTCACTACTTCGTAGTGGCCGAGTTCAATTTTTTCACCAATCACACCGGTTTTGTCAACCAAAGTTTCTTCCACTTTGCGGCCATCCAGTTCAGCAGCTTTCAAAGCGTCAGCATCCTGTACTTTGTTGGCAACAGCCAAATCAAGAACAGACTGTACGTAGCCGATGAAATCTTCGTTTTTGGCAACAAAGTCAGTTTCGCAGTTGATCATAATGGCAGCTCCAAATTTTTTGTCATCGCTTACCTTGGCTAAAACAACACCTTCACTGGCTTCGCGGTCGGCACGTTTGGCAGCTACTTTTTGTCCTTTTTTACGCAGGTAGTCAATGGCTTTTTCCATATCACCTTCCGATTCCATGAGGGCTTGTTTACAGTCCATCATACCGGCACCGGTGGCTTTTCTTAATTCATTAACTTGTTGAGCAGTTATTTTCATGGTTCTATTGTTATTCTGTTATGAAAAAGAGATTAGTCCTCGTCTTCTTCAGTTTTCTTTTTGGGAGCAGCAGCAGGTTTTTTAGCAATTAATTTAGCTTTTTTCTTGGCTGCTTCTTTTTTCTCAGCTTCACGGTCAGCGTCTTCTTCTGCTTGTTTCAGAGTATCGGCTTTTACCTTAAAGTTGGTTGTTTCTTCTTCGTCATCACCTTCTTCACCTTCAAGATCCTGTGATTTTTTGTCGGCAACTGATTTTTCACGTGTAGCCTGACGTTCTGCAAGACCTTCAGCAACGGCAGCTGTAATGGTGTTTAGAATCAAAGCAATTGATTTTGATGCATCGTCGTTAGCCGGGATGGGGAAATCAATCAGGTTAGGATCGGTATTGGTATCAACCATAGCGAAAGTAGGGATGTTTAATTTCCTTGCTTCAGCTACAGCAATTTTTTCTTTGTTGATGTCAACGATGAACAAAGCAGCGGGCAAACGACTCATATCGGAGATGCTGCCAAGGTTCTTTTCCAGTTTGGCACGTTCGCGGCTTACCTGTAAACGTTCTCTTTTAGAGAGGTTGTTCCATGAAGGCGTAGTCATCAGTTTGTCGATGCTGTTCATTTTACGAACGGCTTTGCGGATGGTAGCAAAGTTGGTAAGCATACCACCGGGCCAGCGTTCGGTAACGTATGGCATGTTGATCTTTTTCACGGTTTCGGCAACCAGTTCTTTAGCCTGTTTTTTGGTGGCTACAAAAAGAACTTTTCTTCCTGATTTGGCAATTTGTTTCATGGCTTTGGCAGCATCTTCCAGTTTAACCTGTGTTTTGTACAGGTCGATGATGTGGATGCCGTTTTGCTCCATGAAAATGTAAGGAGCCATGTTAGGATTCCATTTACGTTTCAGGTGACCAAAGTGAACACCTGCTTCAAGTAATTCTTCGAAATTTACTTTAGACATAGTTGTTTTTTTAATTTGTTTACATTCTCTAAAAGCAATTGCCGAATAGTTCGTAATGAAGTTTCGGCAATTTGGATACTAAACTCTTTCCGTATATTCTGAAAAAGATTAACGCTTTGAGAACTGGAATTTTTTACGAGCTTTGGGTTGACCCGGTTTTTTACGTTCAACCATGCGGGGATCTCTTTTTAACAGACCATTGGCTTTCAAAACCGAACGGTAAGCTTCAGCGTCAATTTTTACCAGAGCTCTGGCAATAGCTAAACGCAGTGCTTCAGCCTGTCCGTTGATGCCGCCACTTTTCAGGTTTACTTTAACATCATATTTTCCGGTAGTTCCGGTAAGCATGAATGCCTGTTCAACCACGTAGTGCAGGTTTGCTGTAGTAAAGTACTCTTTGTAGTCTTTACCGTTTACAGTAATTTTACCTTCACCATCTTGTAAGTAGATGCGGGCAATGGCTGTTTTTCTTCTCCCGAGTGCATTTAAAACTTCCATCTCTTATTTGATTGAATTTAAATTAATTTGCTTAGGTTTTTGTGCTTCGTGTTTGTGCTCTGTACCGGCATAAACATGAAGGTTTCTGAACAACTGGCTTCCCAGTTTGTTTTTGGGTAACATGCCTTTAATGGCTTTTTCTACTATGGCTGTGTTGTTTTTTGCCATCAGTTCTTTGGCAGTAGTAACGCGCTGTCCGCCCGGATATCCGGTATGACGAATGTATTCTTTCTGTTCCCATTTGTCACCGGTCAATCTTACTTTGTCGGCATTGATGATGATTACATAATCACCGGTATCGGCATGTGGAGTGAAGTTGGTTTTATATTTGCCTCTTAAAAATTTGGCAGTAATAGAAGCCAGTCTTCCCAACACTTGATTTTCTGCATCAATCAAAATCCACTCTTTATTGGCGGTTTCTTTATTGGCGCTAATGGTCTTGTAACTTAAAGTGTTCATCTATCTATTTGTTTCTTAAGTCGTTTTGCTTTTTCAC
>JAFGXS010000074.1 GCA_016936505.1 Bacteroidales bacterium
AAAATTTTGGGCTTCTATTTTGGGTATAATTCCTGATAACAAACGTTTGCCTGCTAAAAATTGTTAAACCCTTCTACGGTTGGTTTTGCGGGACCACCCCTTAAACCGGCGGAAGTCTTAGCGCCAGATTTAGCCGGGTTTGAATATCCTATCCAGGCCAATACCCGCCATGCTTCACAAAAAAGCGGAAGATTTATTTGACTTTCCAACAGACTTTTATTATCTTTATGTCAACATTTTAACCTGAAAACCCAATGACTTTTAAAATTGTCGTATTTGACCACCCTCCATAGTTGTATGATTTATTTCATCAACTTATACTTAAGTATATAAGATGAGTTCTGGATCAAAGCGAGGATAATGTCCTTTCTATTGTTTATTAATAAACGGATATCATGATACTAATAGTTCCAAAAATATGTGCTATAAATAATGCCGAAATTAGTTTTGATGATCCGTTAAAGTGATTTTGGCAAATCTTTTTTTTAACATTAAAATAAACAAATTTAAAGATTATGAAAAAAGTAATAACTATTTTTCTTCTGGGAATCGTATTCTTTAGTTCTTGCGGTAAATGGAATGATAAGATTAAACTTTCTGAAAAAAATATTGAATTTAGTTCAGAAGAAGATTCTGTACAAATAACTACCAAGGGGACAAGCTGGTGGATAGATAATATATCACTGAATGATACAATTTATAGATATTACGATAATGAAAATATAGATTTATTGGCCGATAGCTATCTAATCAAAGAAAGTAGTTTCATTATTGAGAAACTTAATAATAAAACATTGTTTATTAAGTTAAATAAGAATTCGACAGGAAGACAAAGAGTTTTAAAAATAACTCTGCAGGCAGGAGATTATTTTGATTATATAAATATAACTCAACTAGCTAATTGAGTTAATATTCTAATTGAATACCTTTCAAACCACATTTAATAATATTATTCAGTTTGCGGCAAATAATAAGATGAACTATTTGTCAATCTTTTAGATCAGTGATGATTAAGAAAGAAAATTGTTAACCTTTAACCATAAATCATGAAAAAAATCCTCTTTTTACTTTTATTACTAACTCCTATTTTGACTTACAGTCAAAAAGTAGATGTAACAACAGCCAAACAGTAGAACAAGCCGTCCCTGTCGGTTTGCAGAATGATACTTTGTATTATGTTTTTGAATATCCCAATAATGGGTTTGTAATAGTTTCTGGCGACAGATCATCTCCTCCAGTACTAGGTCAATGTAAAAGCGGTTCTTATAATTTAGGGATGATGCCACCGGGACTTAACTATCTTTTAGAGTCATATAAGTATTGGATTGATAGTCTACGTCAATATAGTGTCGTGCCTACAGCATCAATAAATGAGCAATGGGATGCTTATTTGAGCCCTAATAGTACAAATTTAAATGATGAATATGTTATAGGACCTCTTGTTCAAACTAAATGGAATCAAAATGGTGGATATGAGCGTTTTTGTCCATCATTATGCCCTGCAGGTTGTACAGCAGTTGCTATGGCACAAATCTTAAAGTACTGGTCTTGTCGTATTAATCCAAACGGAGGGGTATCATACGAAGGGATTGGGTATATTGGAGCTGATGCTACTTTTCAATCAACATATTATGATTGGAAAAATATGGGACTTACTTCACCTGATAATGATAATGCCTTGATTATTTTTCATGCAGGGGCTTCTTGTTTTACACATTATAATACTAATGGATCAAGTTCCACACCAGGTAGAGCTAGAGATGGGTTTGTTAATTTTTGGGGAATTAGTTCTAGTGCGGATGTCAGATGGAGAATATGGCATTTACGAACCTGGGAAGACATGTTAAAAAATGAACTTAACCTAGGGAGACCGCTACTATATAGTGGGGGTAGCATAAGTGATGGTGGTCACTCATGGGTAGTGGATGGTTATAGGAGTGATGGAGCTTTTCACTGTAATTGGGGTTGGGGTGGACTTTATGATGGTCCCTATCATATTGCTCATTTCAATGTAAATAGTAGTTCTTTCAATCAAATTGAGAGTGCTATCTTTAATGTTGCTCCGATTCAGGAAACTGGAGTAGCTACACCGCAATTGAATGCTCAATCATTTTTGTATAGTGCTAACGGATATACTATAGCAATTCCTGATGCTTTTGGAGCAACAAGTTACGAATGGTCCTGTACAGATGGTAATATCCAGGGAACAGGAACTAACGCTACATTATATTCTGATCAAACTACTAATGTTTCTGTTAGAGCATATAATTCTCGGTGTGGAATTTTTTCAAATTATGATACTAAACAAATAACAATAAATTACCCTATTGACGGCCCATCTGATGTTTGCAATTCAAATTCTACCTTTACTTTGAATGGTCGTCCATCTGGAACTACAGTTAATTGGCTCCACAGTAACAATCTGGTATATGTAAGTGGTCAGGGTACAGACTATTATACTGTGAAAGCAGCCAACAGCTCCTCAAATGGGTTGGGTTGGGTAAAAGCTATTGTTTGTAGTCCTTGTAGTGATACCTTAAAAAAAGATATTTGGGTAGGAAAGCCAGCTGTTCCAGGCATTATGTCGCCTTATGTTCAGGTCGAGCCAAATACTCTTGTCACAGTAGATGCAGCGGCCCCGGGAGCTGATTCTTTCAACTGGACTATTAGTTACGGGGGTACGATCATGAGTGGACAGGGAACAAATTCAATTTCTGTTTTAACAAGTACTTACTGTTTTGATTATTTAAGTATCAGTGTGACAGCAAGTAATACCTGTGGTTCAGAAAGTGCTACCAAGTTAATCCCCTATAATTGCAATGGAGGGGGGTTACCTATTGAGCCATTAACCATTTCTCCTAATCCGGCCAGTCAAAGTATTTCGGTTGAATTTGTTGATACGACTTCTGTAACAACAACCCAACCTGCTGATGAATCCTACATGGTAACCTTGACTAATGTTCAGAACAAAACGGTTTATCATCAGAAACAAAATTCAAGGAAGTTTAGAATAAACGTGAGAGGCTACAGGAGAGGGGTGTATTACCTAAAAGGTGTTAAAGGAAAAAATGTATATACAAAGATGGTAGTCATTAGCAAATAGACAATAGTTTGTTCATTATTTCCCTAATGCCGGCCATTGCAAAGATACAAGGGTAATTAATCCCGATTGTGTTACTGTACGAACAATCGTATCTTCACAATCAGGAAAAGAATATCTTTGCAGCCGATATCGTGAACACAAACGAGTTTTTAAAATCGAACGCACAACACCCGGGATTCGAAAAACTGGAACGTCTTTTCGAAAAGGGGGATGCTCATGTCTGGCTGAAAGGAATGGTGGGATCATCCGTGGCAATGACCCTGGCCCTGACCTTCGAAAAAACAGGAAAACAACAGCATCTGACGGTGCTTCCCGACAAAGAAAGAGCCGCTTATTTTTACAATGACCTGGAGACCTTACTGGGCGATACGGAGACTGACCACGACAAGAAAAAGGTCCTTTTTTATCCCACCACTTATAAACGACCGTACGAATCCAAGGTGCTTGACAAAGCGTACGAACTTTCCCGGACGGAAGTATTAAAACGGTTTGTTAATGATGACCGGAAAACCATTGTGGTAACCTATCCCGAAGCGCTTTCCGAAAAGGTAATCACAAAGAAATATTTGTCCAAAAACACCATGCGGCTGAAACAGGGAGAAGAAGTTTCGCTGGACTTTCTTACCGACCTGCTGCTGGAATATCATTTCGATGTGGTGGATTTTGTGTCAGAGCCGGGACAATTTGCCATTCGCGGTGGCATTGTGGATGTGTTTTCCTTTTCCAACGATCATCCGTTTCGCATCGAATTTTTCGGCGATCAGATCGAGTCCATCCGCACCTTTGATCCGGAAAGCCAGCGTTCGCTGAAAAACCTGAATCACATCACCCTGCTGCCCAACATCCAGGACCGGAAACTGCAGGAACAACGCATCAGTTTCCTGGACTATTTACCTTCGAGTATGCACTGGTGGATCGAAGATGTGGACAGCGCTCACCTGCACATTGTCAGTGAATTTGAAAAAGCACTGCAGACTTACAAAGTATTTCCGGATCAGGATTTACCCGAACCTTCTGAACTGTTCATCAATGGGGATGCTTTTCTGGAAAAACTGTCTCACTTTAATATACTGGAATTCGGTGCGGTTCCTCATTTTAAGGATGCCACGGAAATTCCTTTTCATCAGTCGCCGCAACCGGCTTTCAACAAAAACTTCGAGTTGTTGCGCGATGATTTAATCCGCAAGGCAGAAGAAGGATATACCACTTGTATTTTTTCATCCAACGAAACACAGTTCGACCGGTTGCATGCCATTTTCAGGGACATGAATACCGGAGCCGAAATTAAGGCCCCTGAGCTTCTTTTTCAACCGGTGAACGCCAGCATCAGTGCCGGATTTGTGGATAACGACATTAAACTGGTTTGTTACACCGATCATCAGCTTTTTGAACGCTATCATAAATTCAAGTTGCGCGAAGGCTTCGGCAGGAAAGAATCGCTTTCGCTGAAAGAATTATACGACCTGAAACCGGGCGACTATGTAACCCACATCGATCATGGAGTGGGACAATTCAACGGACTGCAGGTGATCGACAACAACGGGAAAAAGCAGGAAGCCGTCCGGTTGATTTACAAAAACAGTGATCTGTTATATGTCAGTATCCATTCGCTGCACCGCATTTCAAAATATGTAGGCCGTGACGGCAGTGCTCCGGCACTGAACAAACTGGGGACCGGTGCCTGGAACAGACTGAAAGACAAAACCAAGTCGAAAGTCAAAGACATAGCCCGCGACCTGATCAAGCTATATGCTGAACGAAAAGCCCAGGAAGGATTTCCTTTCAATCCCGATTCCTACCTGCAAAACGAACTGGAGGCCAGTTTCATTTACGAAGATACCCCGGATCAGCTGAAAGCCACAGTCGATGTCAAAAAAGACATGGAACAACCGCATCCCATGGACCGGCTGGTGTGTGGCGATGTGGGTTTCGGGAAAACGGAAATCGCCATTCGGGCCGCTTTCAAAGCCGTTACCGACAGCAAACAGGTGGCCGTCCTGGTTCCCACTACCATTCTGGCACTGCAACATTATAAAACCTTCAGCGACCGGTTGAAAGATTTTCCTGTGAACATCGATTACCTGAACCGGTTTAAAAGCAGCAAGGATCAGAAAGAAGCGTTGCAAAAACTGAAAGCCGGTAACATTGACATCATCATCGGCACACACCGGTTGCTGAGTAAAGATGTTCAGTTTAAAGACCTGGGACTGTTTATTGTGGATGAGGAACAAAAATTCGGGGTTGCCGCCAAAGAAAAAATCCGTCAGGCCCGCACCAATGTAGATACGCTGACGTTGACGGCAACACCGATCCCCAGAACGCTGCAGTTTTCACTCATGGGCGCCCGCGACCTGTCCATCATCAACACGCCGCCACCCAACCGTTTTCCGGTTCAAACCGAATTAAGGGCTTTCCATACCGACACCATCCGCGATATGATTCGGTATGAAGTGTCGCGCGGAGGCCAGGTCTTTTTCGTGCACAACAGGGTGCAAAACATCGAACAGGTGTATGACATGCTACTGAAGATTGTTCCCGGTGTACGCATCGGTGTAGCCCACGGACAAATGGAAGGCCCCAAACTGGAAAAAGTGATGCTGGATTTCATCAACGGGATGAGCGATGTGCTGCTTTCCACCAACATCATCGAATCGGGACTGGATATTTCCAACGCCAATACCATCATCATCAACCACGCACAAAACTTCGGGTTGAGCGACTTGCATCAGTTGCGTGGTCGCGTAGGCCGTTCCAACAAAAAGGCCTTTTGTTATCTGCTCACACCCCCCTTATCTTCGTTACCCGGCGATGCGCAAAAGCGACTTAAATCACTGACCGAATTTTCCGACCTGGGCAGCGGCTTCCAGATCGCCATGCGCGACCTCGACATTCGTGGTGCCGGGAATATTCTGGGTGCCGAACAAAGCGGATTTATTTCCGAGATCGGTTTTGATATGTACCACAAAATTCTGGATGAAGCCATCGAAGAGCTAAAGGAAACTGAATTTAAGGACTTGTTTGCCGGAGAAAAAGAAGGAAAAACAGAATTTGTAAAAGAATGCCAGATGGAAACCGATTGGGAACTGCTCATTCCCGACCGTTACGTGAGCAATATCGCCGAAAGGCTGACCTTGTATAAAGAACTGGATGCCGCTAAAAATGAAAAAGAACTGACGGAATTTGCCCGACAATTGGAGGACCGGTTCGGCCCCATTCCTGAAGAAACCATTGACCTGATAGATACAGTTCGGTTGCGTTGGACGGCAAGCAAAATGGGCATTGAAAAACTGATCCTGAAATTTGGTAAAATGGTAGCTTATTTTGTAGGAACTGCAGATTCAGATTTTTATCAAACCGAACTCTTCGGCAATATTCTGGAAGTGTTGAAAAACGACACCCGCTGTTGTGAAATCAAAGAGAAAAACGGAAAACTGACCCTTGTGTTCCCTAAAGTAGACAATGTGCAGCAGGCTATTAAGTTCTTGAGTCAGTTTGTTGACTCGGATCAGAATGAATAATGAATAATTTTCACTGTCATCCTGAACGTAGTGAAGGATCTCTGCTCCAAAATAGATCCTTCATTTCGCCAGGCTTCATTCAGGATGACAACTGTTTTAATACCTCACTACTAACCGCACCGTTTGTTTTTCTGCGCTGATAAAATATATTCCGGCTGTGAGGTTCCGCATTAAAATTTCAGTTCCGATGTTCATATTCCACTTTGTTACCGTGTCCCTTTGTAACTCTGTGAATTCTTATCAATCGTTTGATGAATTTTCTCACAAATTAAAACCATGATTTTTAACACTGTTAATGAACCACTTAGAACAAATATAGATATTAGTATTTTTTATAAAATCATGAGAACAGATTCGTTTTATATTTGAAACCCAAAAAGGATTCATTTCAAACGAACGACAGGTCACCTTTTCTTTCATACAGATATCTGTCACCTAACGATGCCATGAAACTTAATCAATACCGAAAAGCGCGCCTTATTTTAGAAGACGGTGCGGAATTTAGCGGCTACTCATTTGGATATGAACACTCCGTAGCCGGAGAAATTGTGTTCAATACTGCCATGACCGGTTACCCGGAAAGCCTTACCGACCCTTCCTATGAAGGCCAAATCCTGGTGCTCACTTACCCTTCCATCGGAAATTATGGTGTACCGGGAAGTGAAATCGAGCACAATATGTTACAGCATTTTGAGTCGGAACACATTCACGTTACTGCGTTAATTATTTCCGATTACTCAGAAAAACACAGTCACTGGAATGCTACCAAAAGCTTATCGCAATGGCTGATTGAAGAAAAAGTTCCTGGATTGTTCGGAATTGATACCCGAAAACTTACCAAACATATTCGTGAGAAAGGTTCCATGCTGGCTAAAATCATTTTTGATGATGATATTCCCTTTTTCGACCCCAACCAAACCAATCTGGTGGAAAAAGTAAGTGTAAAAGAACGGACAGTGTATGGCAATGGAAAACACAAAATTCTGCTTTTAGACTGTGGCGTAAAGTTCAATATCATAAGATATCTTTTGCAATACGACACACAGGTGATTCGCGTGCCGTGGGATTACGATTACAGCAACGAAAGTTTTGACGGGTTGTTTATTTCCAACGGACCGGGTAACCCTGAAACCTGTGTTCCCACCATTCAAAATTTACAGACTTCCATTAAAGAAGAACGGCCAATTTTCGGAATTTGTCTCGGGCATCAGCTTATTTCTCTGGCATCTGGAGCCAGCACCTACAAGTTAAAATTCGGTCACCACAGCCACAACCAACCGGTGTTGCAGGAAGGCACCAACCGTGCTTACCTCACTTCACAAAATCATGGTTATGCGGTAGATGACAAAACTTTAAAAGGCGACTGGGAAGTGTTCTTCACCAACCTGAACGATAAAAGCAACGAAGGCATTCGCCACAAAAACAAACCGTTTTTTACCACACAGTTCCATCCTGAAGCTTCCAGCGGACCTACAGACACCGCCTTCCTGTTCGCTGACTTTATCAATGAAATTGAAAAACAAAAATCTTAACCGCTCAATCAACTGCCATGAAAAAAGATAACATTAAAAAAGTACTGGTCCTGGGCTCAGGAGCCCTGAAAATAGGCGAAGCCGGTGAGTTTGACTACAGCGGTTCACAGGCACTCAAAGCGCTGAAAGAAGAAAATATTGAAACCGTCCTCATCAATCCTAATATTGCTACGGTTCAAACCTCAGAAGGGATTGCCGACAAAATTTACTTTCTGCCTGTCACACCGTTTTTTGTGGAGCGCGTGATTCAAAAGGAAAAACCGCAGGGTATTTTACTGGCCTTTGGCGGGCAAACAGCACTCAATTGCGGTATTGAACTCAACAATTCAGGAGTTTTCGAGAAATACAACATCCGGGTATTGGGCACACCGGTAGCCGCCATCGACGAAACCGAAGACCGAGAAAAATTCGCCCGACGTCTTCATTCCATCGACGTTAAAACGCCATATTCCTTTGCCTGTACTTCTGTTGAAGAAGCGGTTGAAGCTTCAAAAAAGATTGGTTTCCCTATTATTGTCCGGGCAGCTTTTACACTGGGAGGACAAGGCAGCGGTTTTTGTGAAAACGAAGAAGAGCTCATCAAACTGGTCAACCATTCTTTTTCCTATTCGACCCAGGTTTTGGTTGAAGAATCGCTGAAAGGTTGGAAAGAAGTGGAATACGAAGTGGTTCGTGACCAATACAACAATAGCCTGACAGTTTGTAATATGGAAAACTTCGACCCGTTGGGAATCCATACAGGGGAAAGTATTGTTGTTGCTCCTTCACAAACGCTCACCAACCGGGAATACCACAAACTGCGGCAGCTTTCCATCAAAATTGCAGCTGCAGTGGGCATTGTAGGTGAATGTAATGTACAGTATGCATTGGACCCCAATTCGGAAGATTATCGCGTAATTGAAGTCAATGCCCGCTTGTCGCGTTCCAGTGCCCTGGCTTCCAAAGCTACCGGATACCCGCTGGCATTTGTTGCCGCCAAACTGGGTCTGGGCTATGGATTACATGAACTGAAAAACAGTGTTACCAAATCTACTCCTGCATTTTTTGAACCGGCACTGGATTATATGGTGGTGAAGATTCCCCGCTGGGATTTGAACAAATTTATGGGGGTTTCGCACCAAATAGGCTCCAGCATGAAAAGTGTTGGAGAAATCATGGCCATTGGCAGAAGCTTTGAGGAAGCCATCCAAAAAGGACTCCGAATGATTGGTGTGGGGATGCATGGATTTGCCGCGAATAAAGAAATAAAATGGGACGAATCCATGTTGGACAATCCTACAGAGAACCGCATTTTTATGATTGCCGAAGCGTTCAACCTCGGCTGGAGTGTGGATCAGGTTCACGAAAAAACTAAAATCGACCGCTGGTTCCTGGAGAAGTTAAAAAGCATTCACGAACTGGAACAGGAACTCACAAAAGTGAATGAAGTAAAAAAAATTTCTGAGGATTTGATGTGGGAAGTTAAAAAGTCAGGGTTTTCCGACTTTCAGATTGCCCGGTTGATTTACGATAAGCAATCCATTGGTGCGACGGACAAGGAAATTATTGAAGTCCGGGATTTTCGTAAATCACAGAACATTTTACCGTCCGTAAAAAAGATCGACACGCTGGCAGCAGAATATCCGGCTCAGACCAATTATCTGTATCTGACTTACCACGGTGACCAACATGACGTGGACTATGAAAAAGATAACAAATCGGTGATAGTTTTGGGTTCAGGAGCTTACCGAATCGGTAGCAGTGTTGAATTTGACTGGTCAGGGGTGAACGCCTTGCAAACCATCAAAAAGAAAGGCTTTCGTTCGGTAATGATCAATTACAACCCGGAAACCGTCAGCACCGACTATGATGTGTGCGATCGATTGTATTTTGAAGAACTTACCCTGGAAAGAACATTGGATATTATTGAATTGGAAATGCCTCACGGTGTGGTGGTTTCTACCGGCGGACAAATTCCCAACAACCTGTCCATGCGTTTACACAAACAGGAAGTCCCGATTTTAGGTACTCCGCCACGCTACATCGACCAGGCTGAGAACCGTTACAAATTCTCAGAAATGCTGGATAAAATCGGAGTGGATCAGCCCGAATGGAAAGAACTGACCAGCCTTGAAGATATTTATGAATTTACAGAACAGGTAGATTTTCCGGTATTGGTTCGTCCGTCGTATGTTTTGTCAGGCGCCGCCATGAATGTGGTTTCCAACAAAAGTGAGCTGGAACATTTTCTGAACCTGGCTACGGAAGTTTCCAAACAATATCCGGTGGTGGTTTCCAAATTCATCGAAGGGGCAAAGGAAATTGAAATGGATGCCGTGGCCGACGACGGAGAAATTATTGTGTATGCCATCTCCGAACACGTGGAATTTGCCGGAGTACACTCTGGTGACGCTACCATGATGTTCCCGCCCCAGAAAGTGTATGTAGAAACCATCCGGCGCATCAAGCGCATCAGTAAACAGATTGCAGAACAACTGCACATCAGCGGACCCTTCAACATTCAATTCCTGGCCAAGGACAATGAAATCAAAGTCATTGAATGTAATTTGCGTGCCTCACGAAGTTTTCCTTTTGTATCCAAAGTTCTGAAAACTAATTTCATCGACTATGCCCTCCGTATTATGCTGGGTGAGAAAGTGGAAAAACCCGGAAAATCATTGTTCGACATTGACCACATCGGGGTAAAAGCACCCCAGTTCTCTTTCTCACGCTTAAGCAAAGCCGATCCGGTGTTGGGTGTGGACATGGCCTCAACCGGAGAAGTGGGTTGCATCGGGGACGATTATTATGAAGCGATCCTGAAAGCCATGCTTTCTGTAGGACATACTTTCCCGAAAAAGAACATCCTGATTTCTTCAGGTCCCATGCGTTCCAAAACTGAATTACTCCAAAGTGCCCGCATGTTAACCGAACGCGGATTTAAGCTCTATGCAACCAAGGGAACCCATGAGTTTTACAAGAAAAATAATGTAGAAACTACTTTGGTTCACTGGCCCGATGTTGATCGTCAACCCAACGCTTTCGACCTGATTAAGAATAAAAAAATTGACTGGGTGATCAACATACCCAAGAACCTGAGTTCGGAAGAATTAAACAACGATTACACCATTCGCCGTGCAGCAGTTGATTTTAATGTGCCGCTCATTACCAACGCCCGTTTGGCCAGCGCCTTCGTTTATGCCATTACCAAATACAAACCTGAAGATTTACCCATTAAATCCTGGGACGAGTATTGATTGCGTTTGTCATCCTGAACATTTTGTCCTCCTGAACGCAGTGAAGGATCTGTGTTTCAATACTCACCTTCAACGAACAGGTTCTTCGTTTCACTCAGAATGACAAGCTCACGGTGTTTTTGTCATCCTGACCGCAGGGAAGGATCAGCATCCAAAAGAGATTCTTCATTTCTTCGCCTCTCTCTGGCCGACTCATTCAGGATAACAGTTTTTCCGGGGCTCAAAACCTGTCTTCCTCTTGTCTGCCTCCGATATAAGTCAGGGGTTCCTTCGAAGTTTATTCGAAGTTAGTTCGAAGTTTATTCGTACTTTATACGTATAAAATTGAACAAACTACGGTTTATTTACGGTTTTATTATGTATTTAACATAGCCTTAGGTAGGAGTTGCACAGGAGAAAGGTACTTCATACCCAGTATTCACCATCAACAAACGGACTCTTCGTTGCACTCAGACATACAAATCAAAACTGATTGTCACCCCGAACGTAGTGAAGGATCTTATTTGTTTCTATACAGAGATTCTTCTCTACGTTGCACTCCAATTCCAATGACAACTTTTCTTAAGCCATTGTATAATTGATGATTATAAAATAATAAAAAATGCGTCATTGCGCGGAGCTTTGGGAAGAATGCGGGCGGCGCTACAAAGCAATCTGCATAAAACCAGTCTTTTTACATAATAAGATTGCTTGTCGGTTACCTCCTAGCGATAGGGACGATCTTAGGTTGTCATTATATGATTTGGAGCAAATTTTTGGTCTTGGGATTTAGATGACAGGCTCAGGGTGTTTGTCATGTTGAGCAAAGCGAAACATCTCTTTTTTAAGCATTGTATTTTGATTTTATTTAGACAGGGTTAAAAATTGTTGGAAATCGATACCTAAACTGTAGAAATAACTAAATTTGCAGCATTAACTTTAATTATTATTATTTAATCTAAATAAGAATATAATGGCAATTACCAAGCAACAGGTTGTGGATGCGTTGCAACAGGTTATCTACTTTAAAAAGAAAGACAATATTGTAAACCTGAACATGATTCAGGATATTTCCATCAAAGGAAACGATATTAAAGTAACCATTGTTTTTGAAAAACTTGACGACCCTTCTGTTGGAATCATTTACAACTCTGTGGTCAAAACACTGAAAGAAGCTTTAGGAAATGAAGTAACCGTAGATGTAAAACCGGTGGAAGATGCTTCGGGTCCGCTGGCAGGAGTTAAAAATATTATCGCTGTAATTTCAGGTAAAGGGGGTGTTGGAAAATCAACCGTTTCGGCTAACCTGGCCATTTCACTGTCAAAAGCAGGCTATAAAGTTGGTATTTTGGATGCTGACGTTTTGGGACCATCAGTTCCGATTATGTTTGGCGTGGAAGGCGGTCAGCCGAAAGTAGAAGAACAGAACGGCAAACCCAAACTCATTCCGCTCGAAAACTACGGAGTAAAAATTCTTTCCATCGGATTTTTTGTAAAACCTGAACAGGCACTGATGTGGCGTGGCTCTATGGCCAACAGTGCTTTCAATCAGTTGATGAGCGATTCTGACTGGGGTGAACTGGATTATCTGGTGATTGATATGCCTCCCGGAACAGGTGATATTCAATTGACTTTAGCACAGAACTATAACATCCGTGGTGCTGTTTTGGTTACCACTCCTCAAAAGGTAGCTGCAGCCGATGTTCGCCGTGCAGCCATGATGTATCGCCAGGAAAAACTGACCATTCCTTTGATTGGTATTGTAGAAAACATGTCTTATTTTGTTCCGGATGACAATCCGGATAAAAAATATTTCATCTTCGGACAGGGAGCCAGCGAAAGCCTGGCCAATGAACTGAACATAAAAGTACTGGGAAGATTGCCCATCAACCCACAGGTAACCCAAACCGGGGACTCGGGGATGCCTATTTCGTTGATTGATGATTCACCGGTATCCAAAGAATTTGCCCAAATAGCCCAAAAAGTTACCAGCATTGTAAACAAACTGTAAGATCAGTTTTCACGCAACAAATAACTGTTAATATGGAAAAACAAGAACTGAACCAGAAAGTAATCAATGTAATTGAACAAGTGCGTCCTTATCTACAGGCCGATGGTGGCGATATTAAATTTGTGGAAGTAACCGAAGACTGTGTGGTTAATGTTGAACTAACAGGAGCCTGCGGCACATGCGCCTTCAGCACCATGACATTGAAAAATGGTGTGGAAGCCACATTGAAAAAAGTACTGCCCCAGATTAAAGAGGTGGTAGCAATAAATTTATAATAAGGGCTAAGCTTTTATTTCCCCTATTTGTTCTTCAGCATTGAGGAACGTTTTCTCTTATTTTACGCTGATTTTATCACTATTCGGTATTTTTACGAAAGGGAAAGGTCTTGATACTTCATTGAATAAGAGTTCCTTTTTTATCGTTTTATTATTTTTTGTCTATATTTGAGGTGCATGAGGAAAGACGATTCTTCGTTTGTATACACCCAACAAATTAGCTTCAGATTGTAAAAACAAGTAGAGCGATGATCTATTCTACGAGAATGGATCTCCTCTTCACATATCCTGGAAGCTGATGAGAATATTCAGAAAACAAAGGTTTAAACTGGCTGCCGAAAGTCGGTTCGCCAAATACCTTCGCTATGCCATTGGTGAGATCTTTTTGGTGGTCATCGGTATTTTAATTGCCCTGCAGGTCAACAACTGGAATGAGAACCGGAAACTAAACAATAAGGTTATTGCCAATCTTAAAGCGGTTCAGTCGGAACTGGCTGTAAACATCCATAATACTGACGGGGCAATTGATAATTTCATAGCGAGGGATTCTGTAAAAAATCAGATTCTCAAAAATAAACTGACTTATAGCGATTACAAAAAAACCATTAATAACAGAACACTTTTTTTCCCTTTTAATTATGATAACCTCTACTTAAACACTGTCGCCTTTAATAACCTCACCCAAAATTCAGAAGAGATCCCCCAAAAGTATGCCCCAATACTGGATATATTGAACTACTTATACATAAAAATGAAAACCCGAATTGATGTACTTAATCAGCGGTATCAGACCACCGTCTATCGAAACATGGATGATTTATACAGAACGAAAAGCTGGATTTATGAAGATGAATTTAAGGGAACGCTTAGTGATGAAGCAATTCGTTATTTCCGGACAAATTCTCAATACAAGGCAAGGGTTTTCAGGACAATAAATGACGCGAGTAATCTTTCTTGGGCAGCATGTAATTTCAGAAAAAATGCCATTGATGCCTACCTGGCGATTGCCCATGTTTTAGGAAATACAAATCAAACGCCTGACTATATTAGTTATACATTAAAGAACCCAAAAGTTACAGACCGGTATGTGGGTTGGTATCAGCAGGTTTACGGTCCCCTACTCACAGAAATAGGAAATCGAATAGAAATCACCAAAAGTGGGGACCAACTATTTTTTGCAACCAAAACAACCCATAAAACCCCCATCTATTATTTTAGAAACTCCACGTTCTTTTTTGTAAACGATGGTAGGTTGATCACCTTCGACAAAACAGGAGCGCTCACCATAATTAATGGCAATACCGACGTGCTCAAGTTTAAAAAGATCATAAAGATTCAATAGGAGAAAAAAATAAAAGTATTCAGGAAACAACGCCTCAATCTGGCTGCTGATAACCACCCTGCACATCCTTGCTATTCCTTTTTTATTTGGGAACCTGTATTCTATTCCTTTAAACATTATTCTTACCTTTGTTTGGTAAATAATTATGAATATGGGCAACGAAGTCATTCGATTGGAAAAAATTTCACGGCAATACAAAGTTGGTAGCGAAATTGTACGTGCTTTACAGGAAGTAAGTCTAACCATCAACAAAAATGAATTTGTGGCCATGATGGGGCCTTCCGGTTCCGGAAAGTCAACGTTGATGAATACCCTGGGATGTTTGGATACGCCCACCAGCGGAAGCTATTTCTTAAACAATATTGATGTCAGCAAAATGACAGACAATGAATTGGCGGAAGTCCGCAACAAGGAAATCGGATTTATTTTCCAAACCTTCAACCTGTTGCCCCGCTCCACAGCACTCGAAAACGTAATGCTTCCCCTTATTTATGCAGGTATGTCAAAAACCGAACGCATCAAAAGAGCTACCGAAGCGCTGGAAAGCGTTCAGCTGGGAGACAGAATGCACCACAAACCCAACGAACTGTCAGGGGGACAACGGCAAAGAGTTGCTGTAGCCCGTGCTCTGGTGAACAAACCCACCATCATTCTTGCCGATGAGCCTACCGGAAACCTGGATTCCAAAACTTCAGTCGAGATTATCGGGCTAATGGAAGAAATCCACAAACTGGGGAACACCATCATAGTTGTTACCCACGAAGAAGATATTGCTGAACACGCCCACAGAATTGTCCGGTTGCGCGACGGTAAAATTGAAAACGACTTTCAAAACGAAAATATACGTACTGCTGCTGATATGATAGCTGCTTTAAAATAGCACTCAATGGGAGAGGAATTCAAAATATACACCAAAACCGGAGACAAAGGAACTACAGCACTTATAGGCGGAAAAAGGGTTCCAAAATATCACATCAGAATTGAAGCTTACGGTACAGTTGACGAACTCAATTCTTTCATTGGTCTGATCCGGGATCAGGAAGTCGACAGCCACTCCAGAGAAATTTTAATTGAAATACAGGATCGGCTTTTTACGCTGGAAAGCCAGTTAGCCAAAGAATCGGATGAGAACCTGATGCATCCTTTGCCCGAACTTCATGATGAAGATGTTACTTTGCTTGAAAAGGAAATTGATGCCATGAATGAAGAGCTCCCTGAGTTGACCAGTTTTGTTTTACCGGGGGGCCATCCCACTGTATCTTATTGCCATGTGGCACGAACAGTGTGCCGTCGTGCCGAAAGACTCACCATCAGGCTCAACGAAGAGTTTTCATTGGCTCCCATCAATATTCAGTACCTGAACCGTCTTTCCGACTTTCTTTTTGTTCTGGCACGCAAGTTTACAAAAGACTTCGATGCTCCTGAATCGCTCTGGAAACCACGGATTTGAAAGGCTTTCATATTTTTTATTTTTTGCTTGTTTCCTATTAAAAAAAATTTACTTTTGCAAAAATTAATAACCCTAATTAATATTGCAATAATATGTACTGGACTTTGGAACTTGCTTCAAAACTGGAAGATGCTCCCTGGCCCGCAACCAAGTCAGAGTTGATTGAGTGGTGTTTGCGTACCGGCGTTACCGATGAGGTTATTGAAAACCTCAAGGAACTGGAAGATGAGGAAGAAGTCTTTGAAAAAATTGAAGACATCTGGCCCGAGTATCCAACCAAAGAGGACTTCTTCTTTAATGAAGACGAATATTAAATAAAAAAGCCGACAAACAGTCGGCTTTTTTATTGGAAAATAATCCACCGTTTTCATTCTCAAAATCTGTTTTCATCCCTCTTCTGACTTATTTATGTTTTTTTATACTAATTTTGTCGCTGATTTGTTATTATAAGGTAAAGTACAAAAACCGCTAAGTATAATTCAAACGGATTGATGTTGTAGCAATTTTACTACCATGCCAAGAAAAAGAGATCTCATCATCAAAGGGTTTTCCAAGCTATTAAAGGAAGACAAACTGAAAATTGTAGCTGAACTCATGGACAACCAAATTGAAACCGTTGAGTTGCTCAAAAGTTTTTGGTATGCCGACTCTGAAAAACAAAAGGTTTTTGACGAATTCAGCGAAAACACACTCACCAACTATTATGTTCCTTATGGCGTTGCCCCGAATGTAAAAATTAACGGGCAAACCTATCTGGTTCCTATGGTTATTGAGGAAAGCTCTGTAGTTGCTGCTGCTTCATCGGCTGCCAAATTCTGGCTCGATCGTGGCGGATTTCAGTCTGAAGTTGTTGACACGGTAAAAGAGGGCCAGGTTCATTTTCTTTGGGAAGGCAACAAGGAAAAACTCCTCAGTACTTTTGATGAGCTGAAGGCACAAATGCGTGAAGACGCTGCCTATATCACCGCCAACATGGAAAAGCGCGGTGGCGGTATTCTCGATTTTGAACTGATTGATTTACGTCATAAAATAAGAAACTACTACCAACTGAAGGTTACTTTTGAAACAGCAGACTCCATGGGAGCCAATTTCATCAACTCCTGTCTGGAGGAATTCGCCAAAACCATCAAAGAATTCTTTGCAGGCCACAGCTTATTCCAGAAGAAAGAAAAAGAGGTAAATATCATCATGTCTATTTTGTCTAATTACACACCGCAATGTTTGGTAAGAACCTGGGTTGAATGCGACATCAACGAACTGGACAATGTGGACAAAAGCCTTACGGGAAAAGAGTTTGCAGAAAAGTTTAAAACGGCTGTTCAAATTGCAGAAGTAGATACATTCAGGGCTACCACCCACAACAAAGGAATTTTCAACGGTGTAGATGCTGTAGCCATAGCTACCGGTAACGATTTCCGCGCCATAGAAGCTGCCGGTCATACTTATGCGGCACATAATGGCCAGTACCAGAGTCTTTCGCACGTGGAAATCAACGGCAACAGATTCAAATTTATCCTTGAAATGCCTATGGCACTGGGAACCGTTGGCGGACTTACTTCATTACATCCTCTGGCCAAACATTCCATCGAAATGCTGGGGAACCCCTCGGCCAAAGAACTGATGATGATCACCGCTACCATGGGGCTGGCCAATAACTTCTCAGCTGTAAAATCACTGGTAACAAAAGGTATTCAGATGGGACACATGAAAATGCACCTGATGAATATTCTGAACCATTTCAAAGCTACCGAAGAAGAAAAAGAACTGGCTACCGCTTACTTCAAGGAAAAGAAAGTTTCTTTTGCCATGGTAGGCGACTATATCAATAAACTTCGTCATGCCTGATGACCCAAACCTGGCATGCTAACGGCAAATTATTACTGACCGGAGAATATTTGGTTATGGATGGAGCCAAAGCTCTGGCAATACCCGTTAACAAAGGTCAGAGCCTGACAGTCGAAACTCTTTCAGAGGATTCCCAAAAAATATACTGGAAAGCTTACAGCCCTGAAGGACTGTGGTTTGAAGCCGTTTTTCAACTACCTGAAATAAACATTACCGAAACCTCTGACAAACACACCGCCAATAAACTTAAAAGACTGCTTCTTGCCTGTCAAAAGGGGGCGCCAGGTTTTTTAACCGGCTCAGATAGCTTTCAGGTAACTACCGTACTGGGTTTCCCTTCTAATTATGGTTGGGGTTCCAGTTCCACGCTGGTTTCCAATCTGGCCCACTGGGCAAATATTGATCCGTTTGTCCTGCAAAGAAATGTACTGGGTGGCTCAGCTTACGATATTGCCTGCGCCAGAAACAACACACCCGTTCTTTATCAGTTACAGGATGAAAAACCAATAATCAGGCCCATTGATTTTGATCCCGTGTTCAGCAGCTATATTTATTTCCTGCACCTGGAAAAGAAACAAAATACCGAAGAAAGCGTCCGCCATTTTCGCGAAAGCTCATTTTACAATAAAGAAGCCATTCAAAGAATTAGTGAAATTGCAATTTTGCTTACCCACACAAAAGAGCTGAAAGATTTTGAGAACCTGCTCAATGAACACGAGCAACTGATGTCGAAAATACTGAACCGAGAAACAGTAAAAGAATTGCTTTTCAGTGAATATCCCGGTACCATAAAATCGCTGGGTGCCTGGGGCGGCGATTTTGTGTTGGTTACACGCCACGGTTCTGAGCAGGAAATGAAAGACTATTTCAGTAACAAAGGCTATAACACCCTTTTTTCCTGGGAATCGGTTTCTTTAAAATCCTAATTTTTTTGCTGCAAAAGCGTAAGCCCCAACAGCCACAGCCTCCGAAGTTCCCAGTTTACTGATTCCCACCGCTACTTTCTTTTTGGGATAATAAGCCTGGGTTAAATTAGTATTGGGAACCTGTAAACGGATAGAATCATCTTTCAGGAAATCCTTTCTGCACTGTTCATCTTCCCAGTTATAGGCATTGGTTTCCATACGGTCCAGCTTGCTTCCGTCAGCTTTTACAAAACTTCCGTTCATACGTTCCACTGCAGCAGGCAAAAATAGTTGATGAGCACCCGACAAACCGCCGCCAACAACCACACAACTATCGGTGAGCGTTACTGCATTGGCCAGCATTTCTCCCAGCACCACACCAAACTGACGCCAGGCTTCACGGGCTTTTTCGCCTTCAGCACCCTGCTTCATTCCCAGTTCATAAATTTTGCGGGGTTCCGGAACCTTACTAAAATCAAGTCCGGAAACTTTTGCATACATATGCTGAATACCTCTGATGCTGAGCACCTCTTCCACACTTTGGTCAGGGTTCAGATAATTGAATGAGCGGTTGATTTCGCCACCGGCAGAATTGTCACCAGAAAACAACGAACCTTTATGCACAATTCCTCCGCCAAACCCGGTTCCCAGCGTTACCCCCAGCAGGTTTTTATATTGTTTTTCAGAATGCTTGTTAATTTCGGGGAGTAAACCGCCCAGAGCTTCGCCCAAAGCAAAAAGATCACCATCGTTATTAATGAATACCGGAACCAGAAAATGATGTTCGAGCATTTTAGCCAGTGGAGTTCCTCCGGTAAAAAACGGAAGGTTTTCCAGTTTTCCGATGATCCCCGCTTCATAATCGGCAGGTCCGGGAAAACAAAAACTAATAGCCGAGGGCTGTACATTGAGTTTTTCCTGCAACCCGGAAAACCCTTTCACCAGTTTACTGATAAATTCATCAAGCGATTTTGAACCGGTAGGTATAGAGTGAATCTGGGGAAGAGGTTTCCCGTTTTCAATAGCTGAAAAAACCAGATTGGTTCCTCCTGCATCCAGGCTGAATATTACTTTTCTTTTCATAGTTTAATCGTCATCATCTTTTGAAATACGCTCCTGTACAAAAGCACTGTGTACCGGTGCTGGAACCACGGCATTTTTTCCTTTCACCGATTTCCAGATAATCTTGTTAAACTCCCCATCCGGAATAGCATCTTCCCGTGCAAAGTTAAGTTTCTTACTGAGACGGGCACCATAGGCATCTTTACGATTGGTTTCCATCATGTTTACCGTTGGCAGCACTGCCACGTAAGGGCTGTAATTGGCGGTGTCGGTAATAGAATGAACGATTGGATTGGCCGATAAATCGTATTGTGTCATGGGAGGAAGCCCGAGAATAAGTTCAATAGTTTTCAACACACCGGAGGTGGTATACAACGTGTGATCCACAAAATTTCGTTTTACATTGGGGCCTATCACCAGCAAAACCGAACGGTGTGCATCCACATGATCGGGTCCGTTTTGTGCATCATCTTCCAGCACAAAAATGATGCTTTCTTTCCATATTTTACTCTTTGAAATATGCTCTACAATCTTTCCCATAGCAAAATCATTTCTTGCCACGTAGGCTATCGGGGTTAATGCTCCCGGCCTTGTTCCCATAGTATGATCGTTGGGCAACCGCATTATGGTTAAATCGGGAAGTTTGTTAATGGCTATCAAACTATCAAAATCATGCTTCCAGATTTCATACCGTTTCAGATCTGCAAAGTGCAGATCAAACCCGGGAAATCTCCTGTCGGTATATGGATACATATCCTTATTGCTGGGAATATATAACCCGTCTTTGGCAATTTTACCTATTTTCATGAACTCACCGTAATTTCTGTAGGTTTTATCATGCGCCAGCACATTAGTCCAGATATAACCGGACGAAGGAGCAGCAGCAGGAACACCCCCCTCGAAATCGTAACTGGCACCGCGGCGACCGTAATTTACAGGCCAAAGTTTCTCCACATAATCGGTTGCATAAGCAGCAGTGGACCAGTTGTGGCCGTCGGCACTTACTTCGGCATCCACATAAAAATTGTCGTACAGCGTAAAATTCTTCACCAGCTGATGTGCATTCGGGGTGACTTTTTCGCCAAACAAACACAATGAAGGGTCACCATTTCCTTCTTTAACATCTCCCAAAACCTGATCGTAGGAACGGTTCTCACGGATAATATAAAACACATGCTTGATTACCGGGCTTGTTTTTCCGTCATGTTGTAAAGGAATAACATGTTGGTTCTGAGCCAACTCTTTTTTATGCACATAAGGCGTGTTTTCATAAGCTTCCTTGCTCAACAAGGCCAGCTTTTTGGCATCAGGAAAAGGAATAACCGATACGGTTCCCATAAACATAGTGCCTGTATAATTCTGCATCCAGTCTGCAGAACGTTTTTTCATCGGGTCGGGGCCATCGGGATTGGCGCGCGAGGAAATCCCTTTTCCATTGGCTACCACAATGCGATTGGACTCCGGAACATAACACACTGCTGTAGGATACCAACCCGTAGGAATAAATCCCGTGTTGCGGGCATGTTCTTTTTTCGACACATCAAAAACAGCCAGATAATTGTTATCGGCATTGGCCACCAGCAATTGTTTGTCGTTGTGTGCCAAAGCAATACCATTGGGCGTACTTCCGTAAGGAGCATTCGGAATCAACGAAGTTACCAGCGTTTCCATCACCCTGTTATTTTTCAAATCCAGAACCGACACGCTGTTGTTGTTGGCATTGGCTACAAACAGTCTTCCGTCGTCTTTGGTGATTACCATCTGATTGGGATGATCGCCGGTGTGGAATACATGTCCGATACTCAGATCTGAAAGGTTAACCTCTGCAACAGAAGATTTTCCCCACAGCGAAACATAGGCCTTAGTCTGTGCATGGTTGATCACTACTTCATAACATTTGCCGCCCATGTCCACTTCGTTCAACACTTTCCTTTTGTCGATGTCAATCACATAAAGCATATTGCTTTTCTGCGATACAGCCAGCAAACGGTTTTTCTTTTTCCAGTAAGCCAGTCCTGTTAAAGAAATATTGCCCTTCGGAAACTTGGGGCCGACTTTTATGCTCACATTCTGACGCAATCGCCCGCTTTCAAAATTATAAACATCCACCCTGTTATCATTTCCACCTGACACATACAATACCTTATCATTTCTTCCAAAGGCCAGCCCAACCCAGGTATTGTCCACATCCAGGCGTTGCACCTCCTTCATTGTATTTAAATCAACAACCGACAACGAATTAATGCCCATACCACTGTTAGAAGTAATAGCATAATTTCCATCACGGGTAACAACCATATTCAACGGAAGCTCACCAATAGGGATCTCTGTGCCGGGAGGGCGTAGTTTCCATCCGTTGGGCAACAAAGTGTAGTTTTTATATTTTCCCGGAAGTTCAACTCCTTTTTCCTGCTTTTGTGCGCGAATAATACCCGGGTGTATTAAGAACAATATCATAATTGTTAGCAGCACAATTGGTCTAATAGGTTTCATGAGCAAAATATTCGGTTCAGGTAAAATTATTTTCTTGTTGACAAAGATAAAAGATCCAGCTTTGCAAAAACAAAATGAATGAGGTGTTAACGAAAACAAAAACACAATTTGGTTACTTTTGTGCATTATGGCAAAAACAAAAACCACCTTTTTCTGTCAGAGCTGCGGGCACCAATCATCAAAATGGTTGGGAAAATGCCCTTCGTGCGGCGAATGGAACACCTTTGTTGAGGAAATTGTAGCCAGGAGCAACGACTCAAAACCCCTTTCCCAGAAGGCACACATGAAAGCCAGTCCTTTGCACTTGATTACAGCTGAGCAGGAAGACCGCATTGATACCCGCAACGGTGAACTGAACCGTGTGCTGGGTGGCGGATTGGTTCGTGGTTCGGTGATACTGATTGGTGGTGAACCCGGAATCGGGAAATCCACTTTACTGCTTCAAATTGCTTTACAGATGAAACAGCTGAAAACGCTGTATGTTTCAGGAGAAGAAAGTCCGCGGCAGATTAAAATGCGTGCCGATCGACTGAAAATTCAGAACGAACAGTGTTACATTCTCAACGAAACCTATACCACTGAGATTTTAAAACAAATTGAAGAGCTCACTCCCGATGTACTGATTATCGATTCTATTCAAACGCTGTACACCGACACGCTGGATTCTTCTCCGGGCAGTATTTCACAAATCAGGGAAACCACAGCTGAGCTCATGCAGTTTGCCAAAACCACCCATGTGCCGGTTTTCCTTATCGGGCACATTACTAAAGAAGGGCAACTGGCAGGGCCAAAAGTGCTGGAACACATGGTGGACACAGTTTTGCAATTTGAAGGTGATCCGCATTATGGTTTCCGGATTTTACGGTCGGTGAAAAACCGTTTTGGTTCCACCTCTGAACTGGGTATTTTTGAGATGCAGACGGGAGGTTTGCGCGAAGTAAGCAATCCCAGTGAAATTTTATTATCGCAACGCGAAGAAACTTCCAGCGGAGTAGCCATTGCTGCTATGGTTGAAGGACAACGGGCCATACTTATCGAAACGCAGGCATTGGTAACCAACGCTGCCTACGGAACACCACAGCGCTCAGCCACCGGTTTCGATTTGCGGCGCTTGAACATGCTGCTGGCCATTCTGGAAAAAAGAAGCGGTTTCCGGCTCAGCACCAAAGATGTTTTCCTGAACATTGCCGGAGGCATTAAAGTGGATGATCCTGCTATTGATTTAGCTGTTGTAGCAGCTATCTTATCATCATCGGAAGATATTCCGCTGGACAATGATATTTGTCTGGCTGCCGAAATGGGACTTTCAGGCGAAATAAGAGCGGTGAGCCATGTGGAACAGCGTATTTCGGAAGCCGAAAAGCTGGGGTTCAGTAAAATTATCCTTTCTTCCCTCAGTTTGAAAGGCATCAACAAAAAACAATACAAAATTGAAATTATCGGAGTGAGAAAAGTAGAAGACCTCTTACGCGAATTATTTGGTTAAAATATATAGTTCATAACTCTAAACCCCAATGTTCCCCTCCCGGGAAGGATGCAGGGGTTGGGTTCACATAAATATTGAATGTTTGATTTGTAAAATCATGAAAAAACTTTTCCTTTTTATACTTATTGGCCTGTCGGTTCAGGTACAGGCTCAGTTCAGCAAATTTTTCATCGATAAAACGCTGCGCATGGATTACTACCACAGTGGCAACGACACCAGCGAATCCTACACCTTCGATGAGCTGATTGAAGAACCCTACTGGGGCGGTTCACAAACCAACCTGGTGGATACCTTTAACATGGGCAATTACTACATGAAAGTGTATGCCGTAAAAAACGACTCGCTGCTGTATTCGAAAGGTTATTCCACCCTTTTCAGGGAATGGCAAACCACGGATGAAGCCAAAACCACCAACCGCACTTTTCCCGAGTCGGTGGTTATGCCTTACCCTAAAGAGAAAGTACGTATTGACCTATTCAGCCGGAACTGGAACGGTGAGCTCATCAAAAAGTTTTCTTATGTGTTTGATCCCGAAAGCAAAGAAATAAAAAAAGACCGGCGGTTGGTTTACCCCGATTTTGATATTAAAGTTACCGGCGACCCGGCGCACAGAGTGGATATTGTGATTTTACCCGAAGGCTACACCGCAGCCCAGATGGGTAAGTTCATCAAGGATTGTGATAAGTTTGTTCGCGACTTCTTCAAGTTTGCTCCTTATACCGGAAACGAAGACAAATTCAATTTCCGCGGCGTGCTGGCCCCTTCGCCACAATCAGGCACTGACATCCCCGCCAACGATATATGGAAAAACACGTTACTCAACACCCGTTATTATACCTTTGGCAGCGAACGCTATCTGATGACTTCCGATTACAAAAGCGTACGCGACCTGGCGGCCAACGCACCTTACGACCAGATTTACATCCTGGTAAACAGCAATAAATACGGCGGTGGTGCCATTTATAACTTTTACAATGTGGGGGTCAACAGTAATGTGTCGTCAGCTAAAATTCTTATCCATGAATTCGGACACGGTTTTGCCGGACTGGCAGACGAATATTACGATAATTCCACAGCCTACGGTACATTTTATAACCTGAATATTGAACCCTGGGAACCGAACATCACTACCTTTAAGCATTTCGACAAGAAATGGAAAGACCTGGTGAAAAAGAGAATACCTATCCCAACACCCGATACCAAGAAATACCGCAACACCGTTGGGGTTTTTGAAGGAGGCGGCTACTCAGCCAAAGGCATTTACCGCCCCATGGAAGACTGTTTGATGAAGTCGTTCAAAGGCAACAAATTCTGCCCGGTGTGCCAACGGGCCATTCAGCGAATGATTGATTTTGATACGAAGTAAACTTTAAAATAATCTGATTTATACCTTTCGTTTGCTTCCTCAGCATGTGTTTGTCTTCCTGAGTGAAACGAAGGATCTCTATTCTACCGAATAAGATTCTTCACTTCGTTTAGAATGGCAAAATTCAAACGCTGCCTGCTCTGATTTTTCTGTCCAATTCCCTTCTCAGGAGCCCTATTCCGATTTATCGGCAGATGCAGGGGTGGGTTTTCAAAACCACAGCCGGTATAATTATACTCCCTTCTTTCCTGTTATGCCAATTCTTTTTCTAACTTTACCCAACCAAGATTTTAACCCGGTGCCTGAACTTTTATTAATGGGTACTAATTTAAATCTAACTAGAAGTACTTTTACCGCCACCCTATCCATGGATAAATGGTACCTTTAGTACACATAATAGAAGTTGTGGTGCATATAGGAAAACATTGAAAATGATAATAAGACAAGAAACGAAAAATAACCATAAGGAAGTCTTTAGCGTAATTGAAAGTGCTTTTAAAGACGCTGAATTCGCAGACCACACTGAACAGTTTTTGGTCGAACGAT
>JAFGXS010000075.1 GCA_016936505.1 Bacteroidales bacterium
GTTGTGGTTTGATTAAAGATTAGGAATAACGATATGGGCAGGCTTGTTTCTTTCTCATATCGAAGTTATTAACACAAGTATCGTTATTATTAAATGCTCCTTTTCTGTTTAGAATTGACAGGATTGGGGCATTTTTTGGTTTTAAAACAGTTCCAGCTGTGTGGGGGCGGGTTCGTTTGGGGCAATTTGTTTGCCCCAGTAATTCATAATGTTGCCGTATTGTTTGTCGGTTATACGAAGGATACTCACTTTGCCCGATGGGGGTAAAAAGCTTTTTACTCTTCTTTCGTGTACGTCAGCACTTTCGCTACTGGCGCAATGTCGTAAATAAACAGAATACTGCATCATAAAAAAACCATCCTTCATCAGGTTTTTTCTGAATTGGGCGGCACTCTTTCTTTGTTTTTTTGTGTCGGTGGGGAGATCGAAAAATACAAACAGCCACATAATTCTGTATCCGTTTAGTTCCATAATTCGGGGTAGTTAATCTTCTTTCGGGTGCCGGTAAAACATTGCTGCAGTGAACTGCAGGTTTGATGCAGGGCAACCATTAGCGGACTTTGAATGGTTTTAAAATATACGGTATGGGTTAGTACGCTAAGTAGTTCAATTTTTATTTCGGTAGTCAGATCCTTTTCTTCATCCTTTTTTTGGATTTCTACAACTTTGGCATCTACCAGGGGACGGAAAGGCTCCATCACATCATCGGCGAGGCAATAAGCATTGTAGCGGTTGTGGTGATGAATTCCCAGCGTAGGGAGGAGCCCGCTTCCGGTTAAGGCTCTTGCAACGGCGGCCCTGAGGATAATGTACCCGTAATTCAGAAAAAGGTTGGGGTATTCACCGGTTCTTTCTCTTCTGAAGTCAAAATCAAAAAGGTTCTTCCAGTAGTAGGCTGCTGCAGCACCTTCCCGGTTATCGGAATCACCACTCAGTACTTTTCCGGCATAGCGAGAAAGAGGGTTGGGTGGTTTGTTTAGCCGGGTTAATAGTTTAGCCTGGTTCTTAATTTTGTGGGTAATAATTTGTTGCCAGAGCTGTTTTTTAAGCGGTTCGGTAGCCTGAATCTGTTTACCAAAAAGCTCCTGTTGTAAATAGTGGCCATCCAGGTTTAGCAACATGGATGAGGGCATGTGTTTTTCGTTACAAAAGATAACCGAAGCATTATTGGCGACCAGTTTGTTTAGTGCCGGGATAGAGACATAGGTTTCGGGGTGTTCAATTACAATAAATCCGATGTCTTCAATGGGAACACTGGCATTTCTTTCGTCCGTGTTAATAATCAGCTGCTCCAGTCGCGTACTTAATGAAGCTTTCTTTTCAAGAAAAAGGGTTCGTTTAATCATTTTTCCACTAAGATAATAAATAATTATCTTACTGACAACAAGTGATATATGTAACGATTACACTGTATAGCGTATTCAATAGTACAGAACATAACTTACCTCCATTCTACCACGGTTCCCCGGTCTTTGTTTTGCATGTGTTGCGGCAGGCTGTTCTGAATGTGTTCGGCCAGCACGGAAACAAGTTTGGTTTTGGCAAACTGTCGGGTAAAAACCAAACTTACTTCCCGTAAGGGATGAATGTTGTTGAATTGTCTGATTTGTTCTTTTTTGGTGGCTTCCAGTTCGTAACTCATCAGTTCGGGAATAAGAGTATACCCTCCTTCCTGATCAATAATTTTGATGAGCGTATCCAGTGATCCGCTTTCAAATTCAAAGGGGAGTTCTTCCGATTTCAATTCGTGCAGGTCGCAAAGGTTCACCACCTGGTGGCGGAAGCAGTGTCCGTCGCTGAGCAGCCACATTTCAGGAGAAGCAATATCGTTGATTTGTATTATCGGCTGATGTACTAAAGGATGTTGGAGGTTCGAATAGATCATCATTTCTTCATAAAAAAGCGGTTGCTCCATAATGCTTTTGTTGTGCAGCGGTGTTACCACAATGCCCACATCAAGCATGTCTTTTTGAAGCTTTTCCTCTATCTGTTCGGTGATCAGTTCTTCCACTTTTAATTGAACTCCCGGATGTTTCCTTTTATATTGTCCGGCAAACAACGGCAACAGGTACGGTGCAATGGTGGGAATAACCCCGATGCGTAATTCTCCGGAAATCTGCAACCGTTCTTCATCTGCCAGCAGTTTAATTTTTTTGGCTTCCTGCAACACCAGTCTGGCTTGTTCAATAATCCGGAGACCGGCAGCAGTAGGAATAACCGGTTGCCGGTTCCTGTCGAATAAAACGACACCGATTTCTTCTTCCAGTTTTTTAAGCTGCATGCTTAATGTGGGCTGGGTTACAAAGCATTTTTCGGCAGCTGTGGCAAAATGACGATAGGTGTCAACGGCAACTACATATTCGAGCTGTATGAGTGTGATCATGGCTGATAGATTTAATCTATGCAAAGATAAAAATTATTGATTTGACATATATTTATATCAACACTATATTTGCAGTGTGAAATGAAAAAATCACTAATTTTAAAAACGAATTATTAACCTTAAAAATAATAACAGAACAATGATCGGACTTAATTCAGAGAAAACAAAAGAACTGGCCAAAGGCCTCAACGAATTACTTGCCAATTACCAGGTGTTTTACTCCAATGTAAGGGGTTTTCACTGGAATGTAAGAGGTGAAAAGTTTTTTGAGCTTCATGCCAAATTTGAAGAGCTTTATAACGACCTTATTTTAAAAATAGATGAGATTGCCGAACGTATCCTTACTCTGGGTTGCACTCCCGAGTATCGTTACAGTAAATACATTGCGGCTTCAGAAATAAAAGAAGCTGAAGAAACCGCAGATGGAAAAGCTGATATGGAGCACATCCTGACCAGCCTGATGTTTTTTATTAAAAAACAACGTCAGATTTTGGAAATGGCAGGTGAAGCCGCCGATGAAGGAACCAACAGCCTGATGAGTGATTATATTCGTGAACAGGAAAAACTGGTGTGGATGTACAGCGCATTCCTTAACAAGAAATAACAATTAATTAGTAGTAACAAATCAAACAAACAAAACAATGGAACAAGAAATGAATTTTATGCCACGTATTGGCGACATCGCTCCCGATTTTGAAGCGGTAACAACAAAAGGTAAAGTTAAATTTTCAGAATTTGCCAAAGACAAATGGGTTGTGCTTTTCTCTCACCCGGCTGATTTTACACCGGTATGTACCACCGAAATGAGTGGCTTTGCCAAACGCAAAGGCGAATTTGATGCTTTGAACACTGAACTGATGGGTTTGAGTATCGACAGTATTCACGCACACCTGGGATGGGTAAACAACGTACGCGAAAAAACCGGTGTTTACTTTGATTTCCCTATTATTGCAGATATTGATATGAAAGTATCAAAACTGTACGGAATGTTGCAGCCCAACGAAAGTACAACTGCTGCTGTTCGTGCCGTGTTCTTTATCGATCCAAAGAAAAAAATCAGACTCATTATGTACTATCCTTTAAATGTAGGCAGAAACATGGACGAAATATTGCGTGCTCTTGAAGGATTACAGGTAGCTGATGCCAACGGTGTGGCTTTGCCTCTCGACTGGAGAAAAGGCGACAGCGTTATCGTTCCTCCTCCGGTAGATCTGAACGGATTAAACGAACGCCTGCAAGGTACATACGACGAAAAAATCGATTTCTATCTCGTTAAAAAGAAACTCTGATTATTGTCAATTTTTTAATGGTACACTGCGGGGACGTTTGTCTTCGCAGTGTTTTTTTTTTGGCATGTTTTATAAATAAACAAACGCAGTGTGTGAACCCTTGTGCCAGAATGTTTTTTGCTATTTTTGCACCTTTGAATGTATAACGTACAGTCTGCCATAAAAGGAGTCTGACTTTGAAAATTATTACGAATGAAAAAGAATGAAGTTGTTTTAAGTGGCATCAGGCCTACAGGAAACCTGCATCTGGGGAATTATTTTGGTGCGGTAAAGAATTTTGTAAAAATGCAGGAAACCAATGAATGTTATTTTTTCATTGCAGACTATCACTCACTTACAACTCATCCTCATCCTGATAATTTACAGGGGAATGTTCGCCAGGTACTTATCGAATATTTGGCAGCCGGGCTTGATCCTGAAAAGGCTACGCTCTATTTGCAAAGTGATATCCCGGAAACGGCAGAATTGTATTTGTTTCTGAACATGAATGCTTATTTGGGTGAGTTGGAACGTGTGACCACATTTAAAGAAAAAGCACGTAAGCAACCGAATAATGTGAATGCCGGTTTGCTGACCTATCCCACATTGATGGCTGCAGATATTATCATTCAAAAAGCAGATAAAGTTCCTGTGGGAAAAGATCAGGAACAGAACCTGGAAATGACCAGAACGTATGCCCGCAGGTTCAACAATATGTACGGAGTGGAATATTTTCCGGTGCCTACAGCATTTAATTTTGGCGAAGCGTTGGTGAAAATTCCGGGTTTGGATGGCTCTGGAAAAATGGGGAAATCGGAAGGAGAAGCCAATGCTATTTTCCTGAACGATGATGAAAAGGTAATTCGTAAAAAAGTAATGCGGGCCGTAACAGATAGTGGCCCTGTAGAAATGAATCAGGTGAAGCCCGAACCGATTGAAAATTTGTTCACCTTGCTTAAGGTTGTCTCTGCCCCTGAAGTGGTTGAATATTTCGATGATCAGTATAATAAATGTACCATTCGTTATGGTGATTTGAAAAAACAACTGGCGGAAGATATCGTAGCCTTTACTGCACCTTTTACTGAAAAGATTAAAGAGTTGTCGTCTGATGATGATTACATTCTGAAAGTTATGAACAGGGGTGCTGAAAAAGCACGTGCCAATGCACAAAAAACAATGCGTGAAATTCGTGAAATTATTGGTTTCCGGAAAATCTACTAAAGGGTATTCTTCCTTTAACCTTTGAACTTTTTAATTTTAAAACAGTGATCGAACATCAGGAAAATATTGTGATTGAACCCGAAAAAGCCATATTGGTTGGCGTGATAAAGTCGGGTGATTCGCGGGAGAAGGTTGAGGAATATTTGAATGAACTGGCGTTTCTTGTGGACACTGCAGGTGGTGTGGTTATCGATCAGTTTCTGCAGCAACTGGATGTGCCCAATCCACAGACCTACGTGGGTAAGGGAAAGCTGGAAGAAATATATCAGTATATTAAAGCAGAGCAAATTAATCTGGTGGTTTTTGATGATGAGCTGGGGCCTTCCCAACTCAGGAATATTGAAAAAGAACTGGAATGTAAAATCCTGGACCGAACCAACCTAATTCTCGATATTTTTGCAAAAAGGGCACGCACAGCGCATGCCAAGGTTCAGGTAGAACTGGCACAATACCAATATCTTTTACCTCGTCTTACCCGAATGTGGACACACCTTGAAAGGCAGCGGGGGGGGATCGGAATGAGGGGTCCCGGTGAAACGGAAATTGAAACCGACCGACGGATTATCCGCGATAAAATTTCATTGCTTAAAAAGAAATTGGAGCAAATCGATAAACAAATGTCAACTCAGCGTAAAAACAGGGGCAAGATGGTTCGTGTGGCATTAGTTGGTTATACCAATGTGGGTAAATCCACAATGATGAATTTGCTGAGTAAGTCGGATATTTTTGCTGAAAATAAATTGTTTGCTACACTGGATACCACGGTTCGAAAAGTGGTGATCGAAAACCTGCCTTTTTTGCTTTCCGATACGGTAGGGTTCATCAGAAAACTACCTCACGGACTGGTGGAATCTTTCAAATCGACACTGGACGAAGTGCGTGAATCGGATATTCTGATTCATGTGGTTGACATTTCCCATCCTGAGTTTGAACAACAAATTGAAACCGTAAATGAAACACTGGCAGAAATTGGTGCCGGTGATAAAGATATCATTATGGTGTTCAATAAAATTGATCAAATGAAAGAGGTTTTTGAAGATGCTGATGCCGAACCACCTGTTTCGAAGCTGGACATTCTGAAATCGACCTGGATGGCAAAGGAAAATCAACCGGCGGTTTTCCTTTCGGCTCATACCAAAGAAAACTATGAAGAATTCAGGAAAATACTGTATGATCACATCAGTTCGGTTCATGCGGTAAGATATCCTTACAACGATTTCCTGTATTAATCTGTTTCTGTAATCTCTTTTTAACCATTCTGTTACGGTTTTATTTTGATGCCTGTAGGTAAAATATCTGTTTCAGAATCAGATTTTAGTATCTTTATTCACTCAATTTGGTTTCATGAAAAAACGCTGGAATATAAAAGAACAGGCTGACAGCCAGACGGTTGAATCGTTATCCGGTTCACTGGGGATCCATCCCCGGCTGTCGAACCTTCTTGCCCAGCGTGGAATATCTACTTTTGATGAAGCCAAAGCCTTTTTTCGGCCTTCACTTACCAATCTGCACGATCCGTTTTTAATGAAAGATATGGACAAAGCGGTAGATCGTATTCTGAAAGCGGTTGAAAATAATGAAAACATCATGGTTTATGGCGATTACGATGTGGATGGTACCACGGCTGTTTCGCTCACCTATACTTTTTTGAAGAACTTCCACAAAAAGCTTGAATTTTATATTCCTGATCGTTACAAGGAAGGTTATGGTGTTTCTTATCAGGGAATTGATACGGCTGCCGAACACGATGCCCGACTGATTATTGCGCTGGATTGTGGTATTAAAGCAGTGGAAAAAATAGAGTATGCTACGAAAAAAGGGATAGATTTTATCATTTGCGATCATCACCGTCCGGGCGAAAAATTACCCGATGCGGTAGCGGTTCTGGACCCCAAACGAGAAGACTGTAATTATCCGTTTAAGGAGCTTTCAGGTGCCGGAGTAGGTTTTAAACTAATGCAGGCACTGGCCACAAAACTTGATATTGATCACTCCAAAGTATATTCCTGTCTCGACCTGGTCGCCATCAGTATAGCTGCTGACATTGTTCCTATTGTAGATGAAAACAGGATACTGGCTTATTACGGATTGAAAAGCATTAACAGTAAGCCCAGTCCGGGTATTTTTTCCATTCTTACAGCTGCAGGGTTCCAAAAAAATGAGGGAAGAAAAAAAGGCGGTCATTTTTTCAACAGGGAAATCACGATCAACGATCTGGTTTTTGCTGTGGGACCACGTATTAATGCGGCCGGACGTATTAAGGAGGCGACACATTCGGTAAAGCTTCTGATCAGTAAAAACGAACCCTATGCCGATAAACTGGGTCAGGAAATTAATGAACTGAACACTACCCGTCGCGATCTGGATAAGCAGATAACCGAAGAAGCCATTGACATCATTCGTCAGAATGAGCAGTTACAAAAGAAAAAAACGACAGTTGTTTACCGTTCAACCTGGCATAAAGGTGTAATAGGCATTGTGGCTTCGCGTTTGATGGAGAATTATTATAAACCCACAATTGTTTTGACGGAGTCGGAAGGATTGCTCACCGGTTCGGCACGTTCAATCAAAGATTTTGATGTTTATGATGCACTGGATTCATGCAGTCATCTGCTGGAGCATTTTGGCGGGCATATGTATGCGGCCGGTCTGGCTCTGAAACCGGAAAACCTTGAACCGTTTATGGATGCCCTTGAAACCTATGCGCAAAAACACATAACTGATGAAATGCTGGTTCCTGAAATTGAAATAGATGAAGAGCTTTATCTAAGCGATATCAGTGCTAAATTTTACCGGATTCTGAAACAGTTTGCTCCTTTTGGCCCGGGAAATATGACCCCGCTATTTATGTCGAGAAACCTGATCGACACAGGTTTTGCTAAACTGGTGGGAAAAAACGGCAATCAAAATCATTTGAAGTTTGAGGCTGTTCATCAGAATCATACCGGAAATCCTTTGGGTGCCATTGGTTTTAATATGGGTGAGTATTACGATCGCATTAAAGCCGGAAGTCCGTTCAGTGTTTGCTACCATGTAGAAGAAAACGAATGGCAGGGCAATACTTCATTGCAGCTTAGGGTAAAAGATATTGCCCTTGAGGTCTAATTGTTCCAAATGATTTTTACTTTTGCTTTTCATTAACAGAAATGCAATTATCCATGAAACGTATCAGTATTTTATTGGTTCTGATTTCCTTGCTGGGAATACCGGTAATGGTATCGGCACAAAACACATCCTCTGTGTTTAAACTGGAGGACATAAGAAAAATGGTTCAGATTTCTTCTCCGGCACTTTCTCCTGACGGCACACAAACAGCTGTAGTGATTTCCAGAGCAGACTGGGCTAAGGACAGGTACAACAGAGAAATTGTTTTGATTGATGTTGCCAATAGAAAAAGCAGGGTTCTGACCCATGACAGAAAAGGACTTTCACAGCTTAAATGGTCACCGGATGGAAGTCAGCTGGCTTTCTTGGCCGAAGATCCCAAAACAAAAAGTTCGCAGGTATTTGTTATGCCTATGAATGGGGGTGATGCTTTGTGTGTGACAGATTCCAAGACAGGAATCGACAGGTATGCCTGGAGCCCTGACGGTGAGCAAATTGCTTTTATTGCTCAGGATACTGTTCCAAATCCTGAGGCTATTAAGCATCATGAAGATGCATTTCAGGTAACCGATAACAATTACCTGGCAAGGGCAGAGGTTCAACCCTGGCATCTTTGGGTTGTATCGGCCAAAGGAGGAAAGGCTACTCAACTAACTCAGGGTATGTGGAGTTTGGGAACCGATCAGGGTAGTTTGTCCACCATTGCCTGGAATAATGACGGAACGGAAATAGTGTTCACTAAATACCCTGATGTTTGGGAAGGTAATGCCTGGCATTCGGTGTTGGAACAGGTAAATGTGTCCACAAAAAAGATTAATCCTGTAACAGATTTACAAGGTTCATCAGTACCCGAATATTCTTCAGCAAATAATGTATTGGCTTTTCAACGCCCCAGAAACGGTGATCAGAACAACGGCTTTGCTGTTTATGTAAAAAATGGCGATAAGGTGGAAGATGTAACTGCACCGCTGGCCTGGAACATTGATGATTTTGCCTGGTTGCCCGGTGATCAGAATTTATTGCTGAAAGGCTTTTTGGGAACCCGTTCTGTCCTTTGGAATCAACCCATCGATGGTAAGGCTTCTGTACTGGATTTGGGCGATCTGAATGTAAGTGGTGCACTGAATGTTGGCAAAACAGGCGCTTTCCTGTTTACTGCTTCTACACCAACACTGGGAACCGAACTGTATTATATGAGTTCGATCACTTCCAAACCCAAACAATTGACACAATACAACCAATTCCTTGATTCACTGAATCTGGCAAAATCAGTAAGCGTTGAGTGGACTAAAGACAAGTTTAAAGAAGACGGAGTACTGACCTATCCGGTAAATTTTGAAAAAGGAAAAAAATATCCGTTGGTTTTGGTGATTCATGGCGGACCTGAATACGCATCCACCTTACAATTTTCAGTATTGGCACAGCTTTTAGCTGCCAAAGGATTTCTGGTTTTTCAGCCTAACTATAGAGGCAGCACCAATTTGGGTGATAAGTACCAGCATGCTATTTTTCGTGACACAGGAAAAGGTCCGGGAGAAGATGTGATGGCCGGACTGAAAAAAGTGGAATCTATGGGTATTGTGGATAAAAGTAATATCGGGGTAACCGGATGGTCCTATGGCGGATACATGACTTCCTGGCTCATCGGCAACTATCCCGATGTATGGAAAGCTGCTATGTCGGGTGCAGCGCTGAACGACTGGGTGATGGACTATACCATTGCCTATTACCAAAAAGGCGATTTGTACTTTTTTGGAGGCTCACCTTGGGTGAAAAAATATTGGAAAATCTGGCGTGAACAATCACCTATTGCCTATGCTGCCAAAGCTAAAGCTCCGACTTTGATTATGGGTGATGCCGGCGATCCCAATGTGCCTATTGTCAACAGCTACCAGATGTATCATGCTTTGCGCGATAACGGAGTGACAACTGAATTTTATGTGTATCCTGTGGATACACATTTCCCCCATGACATTGTTCGGACTACCGATGTGTACCGACGTTGGGTGGACTGGATGGTAAAATATTTGAAATAAGATTATTGCATTATAACGATAGAACCCGGTTTCCGAAAGGAGGCCGGGTTCTTTCTTGTCAGATGTCTTTGA
>JAFGXS010000076.1 GCA_016936505.1 Bacteroidales bacterium
AATTTCATCAGGGTTTTTTGAATGGACAATTACAGCTTATCTCTCCACAAACCGTTACAGAACTTTATCGCCGGCTTGCGAGCGACCAAATTCTTAAGTAACCTCAAGAATTCAATGTAAAGATCAATATATTTTGATCCTTTACAACAGTTTTGTATACCAATAATTATATTAGTGCTAACATTTACAGCGAGTTACTTCTGATAGGCTTGTTTAAAACGATTGCATTAATTCTTTTACTTATTAAAAAACCTCCTGATTTAGTAGAAATCAGGAGGTTTTTTAATGATTTTAGAGTTTATTTTGTTTGAAAACGTTGTTCAATAAACTAAGAAATGCTAAACAGTTGTTCCTCTTTCTATCAACTGGGTCTTGATCATTAAATGTTCGGGGGTGTATTCAAAGCTTTCCTGGCGAATTCTTTTCAGCAGAAGTTTAGTTGCATTTCGTCCCATTTCAAATCCAAATTGATCTACAGTTGTTAGTTCAGGATCACAAATAGAAGCACTGAGGCTATTTTCAAATCCTACGACTTTAAGGTCGTGTGGAATTTTAAGTCCTTGCTGGCGGGCTATCTTCATTGCCCCAAGTGCAGTTATATCATTAACTGTAAAGAGCCCATCGGGTCTGTCTTTCTTTTTGAAGATACTTCGCGAAATTTTAATCGAGTCGTCATAAGTATCGCATGAGTAAACCAGATCGTTAGAAAAAGGAACATTGTATTTTTCCAGCGCGTCTTTATAACCTTGCAGTCTGTGCTGTCCAATAAGCAGGTGTTGAGGGGCAGAATAAATTGCGATTCTCCGGCACCCTTTTTCAAGCAAGTGAGAAACGGCCTGATAAGCTCCATGATAATCGTCAACAGCAACAGTATCGGCATGGAGCGACTTAACAATGCGATCAAAGAATACAAGTGGGATTTCATTTTCAATAATTTGCTGAAAATGTGAGAAATCCTGAGTTTCTTTTGAAAAAGAAGCAAGTACACCGTCAACACGATTTGATAAAATAGTTTGCGTGTTGAGCACTTCTCTCATGTACGATTCATTCGACTGGAAAACCATTACGTTGTAATTGTTTTCGTAAGCTATTTCTTCTATTCCATTAATGATGGTAGAGAAAAAATAATGCTGTGTTTCAGGAACCAGAAGACCGATGGTATTGGTTCTGCTGTTTTTCAGGTTTAGTGCAATTAGATTGGGCTTGTAGCCGAGTAGTTTTGCCAGTTCCTTAACCGCCTCCCTGGTTTTTAAGCTAATGTCAGGGTGATCTTTTAAAGCACGTGACACGGTTGATACCGAAAGCCCCAATTTTTCGGCAATATCTTTGATGGTTACCTGCTTCTTCATTTTGTTTAAATTTTATCTGTTTAATGGGAACACAAAATTCAACTGGTTTTCAAATAGGCCGTTAGACCGATTGAAATTGTTTTTCTCAGTGAAAAATATGCGTAGTCCTTTCAGTAAACGAAATTAAACTAAAATACTTAATTCAGTACACGAGTAGTGAAATATCATAAAAAAAATATTATTACGCAATTGTTAATAATAAAAAACCTCATAGAATTTCTATGAGGTTTTTCTGAATTTATATTTTGACGTAAATTATTTGGTAAGAACCAAATAGCCCCAGGGTTCTAACTTGAAACTTCCTTCACCGTGAAGTTCTGTAGTTTTTCCTGTAAAATAGTTCTTGTAATGTCCAACTACGTCAACATTTTTCCAGTTGAGCACTTGTTCTTTATCGCTCATATTCAAAACCACAACAACCTGATTGCTTCTTTTTTTACGGTAGAATGCAAAAACATCCTTGTTTTCCTTTGTCAAAGGAATTAATTTCCCACCTTCCAGCCCATTCCAAAGTGCGTGGTTGTCTTTTTTAAGCCGATTAAGTTGGGTGTAGAAATTAACGTAAGTATCTTTACTCCAGTCAATTTCATCTTTTGAGAAAAATTTTAAGGCTTTGTTGCTACCGGCTTCTTCACCATTATAAATCAATGGCATTCCGGGAACTGTGTAATCATAAACTGTGAACATTTCAAATGATTTACCCAGTCTGTCAAAAGCTGTGCCATTCCATGAATTTTCATCGTGGTTACTTGTGAAGTACATGCGGTAAACGCCTGGGCCGAACTGTTCATCATTCCATTTAAAATATTTCCATACATCAGCAGCCGTTTGTTTGCCTTTGGCTACATCATTCATTACATGCAACATTTTCCATGCATAATTCATGTCAAATGCATTCTTCATCAATGCTGTATTGTCTTCATCTTCAGCCAGCATAAATACAGGTTTGATTTTATCGAGACTGGCACGGGCTTCGTCCCAGAAACTTACAGGGACCATTCCAGCAACATCGCAACGATAACCATCAACATCAGCATTTTTTACCCAGAAATCCATGGCATGAATCATGGCTGCTCTCAGGTCTTTATTATCATAATCCAGTTGGATAACATCTGTCCAATCAAAAGGAGATACAAAGTTTCCCTTTTTGTCGTGTTTGTACCAATCCGGATGCTCTTTGGCCCAGGGATTGTCCCATGAAGTGTGGTTGGCAACCCAGTCCAGGATGACACGCATTCCTAATTTATGGGCTTCATTAACCAGGTTTTTCAGATCATCCATTGTACCAAAATCAGGGTTCACAGCTTCATAATTCTGAACCGAATAATAGCTTCCTAAGGGTCCCTTTCTGTTTTTCTTTCCAATGGGATTGACAGGCATAAGCCATAAAATATCGACGCCCATTTTTTTCAGTTCGGGTAAATGTTTAGCGAAGGCATTAAAAGTACCTTCGGGTGTATATTGTCTGATGTTTACTTCATATATGTTGGCCTTAATACTCCAGTCAGGATGTTTTACCTGAGAGATTACAGGATCTTTCTTTGTCATTTCAGCTTTTTTTTGTGTTTGTGCTGCTGCCGGAACTGCCAGAAGCAGCATAAAAATAATAGCCGGCGAAATTATTGAAAAAAATTTGTTTTTCATGATAATATGATTTTTACCAGGTAATGAATAATTTTTGGGACATATTGGGCAAAGTTATGGAAAAAAGGTCATGAACTGCCTGTTGATATTGTGTCAAATATGATTTTTTTCCATCATTGTTCACTGAAACTTTATTTTGATTGACTATAAATTTATTTTGGTCTTTTTGGGGGAAACCATGGAACACCAATTTTAAATATCTATAGCGACTTTTCATATTTCCTTCCGGATCATCAAGGGTTAGTTCTTTTTTTAGTCCGTTAAAACTGATCTTTCTTTTGTAAAAGTCTCCTTTTTCATAATTATAAGTTGTTCCATCGTCTTCGTAATAGGTAAATTCGTTGTTTACATTTCCATTATAGATGTGAATCTCAAGTGTATCACCTGAATTCTCACTGGTATTTTCTACCTGTTTCTGAATGGGGATAATAGCTCCTGCTTTTACATAAACAGGGAGTTCATTAAGTGGGCTGGGAACTAATTTTTGTTCAGATCCTGTGATTTTCTCATCTGTATAGAAAGAATACCATTCTCCTTCGGGAAAATAAGCATTCAGTGCCATTTGTGTGCTCCTGGCGGGAATAATTAATAACGAGGCCCCAAAAAGATATTGATTATCAAATTCAGGATTATAAATGTTGCTGTCGGCTGTGTATTCAATACTCAGACTTCTTTGAACAGGAAGTCCGGTTTCATGAGCCGTATAAAACGAGCTGTAAATGTAGGGGAGTAAATTATATCTCAACCTGATAAATCTTGTTGCAACAGTTTCTGCTGCTTCACCATATGACCACGGTTCTGAACGGCATGTATTGATAGCTGAGTGTACCCTAAAGAAAGGTGAAAAAGCAGCAATGCTTACCCAGCGTGCGTAAAGGTCAGGTGTTGCATTTCCGCCAAAGCCTCCGGCATCATAACCTGCATAAGCCACACCTGAAAGCCCAAAGCTATTGACCAGCCTAATGCCTAATAACATGTGGTCATCAGTGGCCTGATTGTCGCCGGTCCAGATGGCGGTGTAACGCTGCAGTCCTGCATATCCCGAACGGGTCAGAACCAGAGGGCGCTTATTATTTAATAAGTTTTTTACACCCTGAAAAGTTGAACGGGCCATTTGCATTCCAAATACATTTTTCCCTTTCAGGTAGCTTACTCCTTTGCCTTCCCAGTCCATTTGAATGACGGGGGGAACTTCTTTTCCCCAGACGGCAATTTCGTTCATGTCATTCCAAAAACCGGTAACTCCGTCATCAACCAATCCTTTAAACTGTGTTCCCCACCAGGTTCTTACTTTGGGGTTAGTAAAATCCGGAAAGTTGCACCAACCAGGCCAAACTTCTCCGGTGTAGTTGCTGCCATCAGGATATTTGATGAAATAGTTGTATTTTAACCCCTCTTCATAAACAGAATATCCTTTCTCAACTTTTACACCCGGGTCAACAATGACTGCTGTATGTATGCCCCAGTTTTTTAGTTTGCTGATGAGTTCTTTGGGATGAGAAAAGGCAACCGGGTTCCAAGTGAATACTTTGTAAGCATCCATGTATCCTATATCAAGATACAGGACGTCCAGCGGAATTTTTTTATCGTGGAAAGTTTGTACCACTTCCATAACTTCCTTGTCAGGAGTATAACTCCAGCGACTTTGCTGAAAACCCAGTCCCCAGATTGGAGGCATAGACATTCGTCCGGTTAATTCTGTATAGCTTTTGATGATGTCTTGAACATTATGATGAAAAATGAAGTAATATTCTGTCTGATGGTCGTCCACTGAGAAGTAGGCAAAACGGTTGTTTCCGGCACCAAAATTGAAATTGCTTTTGGTCGAATTGTCAACAAAAATCCCGTAAGGCAAATTGTTTTGAATGCCTATGTAAAAAGGGATGGTTGAATATAGCGGATCACTCCAGTCTTCATAATGCGGATTGTCTGTATTCCAGTTGGTATAATCATTTCCTCTTCTGTTCAGATTTCCTGTTTTTTCACCTAAACCAATAAATTTTTCATCATTGAACAACTTTTTAAAGGTGAACATTTTTCCGTCGAGCCAGTAGGCTCCCAAAGCATCATCTTCGTTAATAATTTTTCCTTGTGGAGTCTTAAAAGTAAACCGCAAAGGAAACTTACTGATTTCAAGAGTTAAAGAGTCGGTTGAGATGATGAAATTATCCTTATTCTCTTTGAATTTATAATGAACCTTTTCGGGTGACATCACTACCGCGTAGGAGGGAAGCTTTTCTTCGTTTCCTTCCCAAACAGATATCTTCATCATATCAGGAGAGAAAAGAGAAACCTTTGCAGTACCATAACTGGTTTTAAAGATAAAAGTCTGGTCTTGTTTTGTCAGGTGTTTGAAATCACCTAAACTTTTTCCCTTGTATTTTTGAGCCATAACCGGGATCGTAAATAAAATGGATAATACAATAAAATATAAACGTTTCATATGAACATGTTTGGAACACGACATAGGTGCTCGTACGTTGGACAAATATACATTCAAAAAAGAAACGGAAATTTCTGAATTTATTATTTCAGAGGATAAAGATGGGACTACAATTTTTGGGCAATGATTTTATGAAGTTTTCGTTTTGATGGAAATCTTATTTTTGTTCACCGATAGAAATATATGAATGTAATCGAAATAAAAGAGGTTTCTAAATTTTACGGTTCAGAAAAAGCACTGGACAAAGTTTCGCTTTCCGTAAATAAAGGCGAGGTAGTCGGATTGTTGGGACCCAATGGAGCAGGTAAATCCACTTTGATGAAACTTTTAACTTCATACCTTCCTCCTGATGAGGGAAGTTTGAGAGTTAAAGGAATCGATGTACAGCAGGACTCTTTATTTACAAGAAGAATGATTGGATATTTACCAGAGCATAATCCTTTATATCAGGAAATGTATGTAAAAGAATACCTGTCCTATGTTTTGGGGATTTATAATCTGAACCAGAAAATATCTGATAGAGTTGATGAAATTGTTGAGATGACAGGTCTGAGAGATGTAAGGTATAAAAAAATTATGCAGTTGTCCAAAGGTTATCGGCAGCGTGTAGGTATTGCACAGGCTTTAATTCATGATCCGGACATTTTGATTCTGGATGAACCGACTACCGGTTTGGATCCGAATCAATTGGTTGGTATCAGGAATCTGATTTCTTCACTGGGTGAAACCAAAACGGTATTACTTTCTACCCATATTATGCAGGAGGTTGAAGCTGTTTGCGGCCGTGTTGTGATTATTAATAAAGGTAAAATTATTGCCGATAAGAATAAGAAAGAGCTTACAGCAGCGATGAACAATCAAAATGAGTTTAGGCTTGAACTAAAGGAGAATATTTCAGCATCTGTTCTTGAAGGCATACCCTTTGTTCAGGAGGTTTTTTCAGTATCTGATAATATTTGGACCATTACTACTGAAGAAGGTAATGATGTGAGGGAACGGATCTTTCAATATCTGGTTTCTAAAAACCTAAATATTCTTTCCTTTTCGAGATCCGAACAAAATCTTGAGCAGATTTTCAGGAAACTTACTTCGGATTAATTTCAGTTTCGAGAAGTTTTTGTAATTTTGCGCCCTGTTCTTAATACAATGAACTTTGTGGATGGATTTGATTGATTGCAACCACGTAAAAAAACTGCTAAACCAATTTTTTTCCGGCCAATCATCATTTCTCATCATTCTTTTTGCTTTAAAAATTTAAAATATAGACTAATGTCCTATTTTTTTACATCGGAGTCAGTCTCCGAAGGCCATCCTGATAAGGTAGCAGATCAGATTTCAGACGCGGTTTTAGATGAAATGTTGCGTCAGGATCCGGAATCAAAAGTTGCCTGTGAAACTTTGGTAAGTACAGGTTTGGTTGTAATCGCCGGTGAAGTGAAAACCAAAGCATGGGTTGATTTACAAACTGTGGCCAGAAAGACCATTGAGAAGATTGGTTACACAGATGCCGAATATCAGTTTGACAATAAATCGTGTGCTGTTATTTCAGCTGTTCACGAGCAATCGCCTGATATTAACCAGGGTGTTGTAAGACAGTCTGAAGAAGAGCAGGGTGCAGGTGATCAGGGAATGATGTTTGGCTATGCTACTTCTGAAACAGAAAGCTATATGCCTTTGACAACCGAACTTGCCCATGACTTACTTTTTGAGTTGGCAGCTATTCGAAAAGCTGGAAAGGTAATGACTTACCTCCGTCCGGATTCAAAATCACAGGTTACACTTGAGTATGACGATAACGATCAGCCGGTTCGTATTGATACTATTGTTGTGTCGACTCAGCATGATGAGTTTGACAGTGAGAAAGAAATGCAGGAAACCATTCGGTTGGATATTGAAAAATATTTGATTCCTAAAGTAAAAGAAAAATATGGTGCGTCATTGTTCCAAAGTTACCGTTTACTGGTGAATCCAACAGGAAAGTTTGTCATAGGCGGACCTCATGGTGATACCGGCCTTACCGGAAGAAAGATTATTGTGGATACTTATGGTGGTCATGGTGCTCACGGTGGAGGTGCTTTTTCTGGAAAAGATGCTTCAAAAGTGGATCGTTCTGCAGCTTATGCTGCAAGACATATTGCAAAAAATCTGGTTGCAGCTGAGGTTGCAGAGAAAGTCTTGGTTCAGGTGGCTTATGCTATTGGAGTAAGTGAGCCTGTTGGTGTTTATGTGAATACTTATGGTACGGCAAAAGTTTATGATGAAAATGGCAAGGTTGTTAGTGACGGGAAAATTGCTTCAATTGTTAAAGAAGTTTTTGACTTGAGGCCTTTTGCTATCGTTAAGCGGTTTGGCTTAAAAAACCCGATTTTTGAAAAAACAGCTTCGTATGGCCATTTTGGACGGGAAGTATTGGTTTCTGATGAGGAAGTGTATTATGAAGATGCCACTACAAAATTTGTGGAAGAAAGGAACGGACAGAAAGTTTATCTGAAGAAAGTAAAACACTTTGCCTGGGAAGAGCTGGACTATGTTGAGAAGGTGAAATTAAAATTTAAGATTTAATAAAAGAAACCGGTTATACCGGTTTTTTTTATGTTTAGTTGGCACCTAAAATAATTGCTTTACTTTTTATAAGGTTTCCCTGATAATACAGAGAAAGAAAATACATCCCGCTATTTAAATTACTTATATCGATACTGATCTTTTTTTGATATGAATTTAAATTCAGAATTTTTATTGTTTTACCTGTCAGATCACTAATGGTGAGTTTTGCAGTTTGGTTAGGCTCTGGTAAGGTAAAATTCATGTTAACAATGTTTTTTACCGGGTTTGGATAAGGATTTGATATCCAGATTTTATTGTTAGCCTTAAAATTAGCGTTTTGGTCTTGTTTTAACCCAATAGTAAGTGATGTTTGTCCATCTAATGAATCTAATATAGTTTCAGTTTTGGCTTGAGCAGAAACACTTGTGCCAGTTAACCCGATTAATAAGGTGAAAAAGTAAGTGTAAAGTTTTATATTCATTTAGTTTTCTTTTTTCTTTACAATGCAAATTTGGTTCCAATCCTTAGCTCAATTCGTTAAAATGTTTTAAAAGAACTTTTTTACTCAATTGAATCACCCTATATATTAAGGTGTATTTTTTTGGTAGTTTTGTGGCATAATCTTAAAGTATGGATAATTCAAGCAGTAAGCAGCCACAAGAAAACCCTATTTTTTTAAAAGTAATGTGCAGCTTAACCTTTCTTGGAAGTGGCTTGTCTTTTCTTTCTTACATTACTATTTATGTTTTGCACAAGCATTTGGAAATGTTTGTGCATCAATATTCAAATATGAACTGGATGGGAACAAAACTGGATCTTTCTTTTTTGTTGACTATCAATCCGCTTTATTTCTTATTGATGGGTTTATTTTCTGCATTGGCATTTTCAGGTGCTTTTTATATGTGGCATCTGCGGAAAATAGGTTTTCACTTGTATACAATAGCACAAATAGTAATGCTGATTATTCCTAAATTGTTTGTTCCAGATCTTCCTTTCCCTTATTACCCTATGATTATTAGCGGGTTATTCATTTATTTTTATGGAATGAGTTTGCGTCTAATGCGTTAATTCTTGGTTCTGTTATTAAGGCTCAATTTTATCTGTTTTTCTTTTCAATATTGTATTGCTAAAAGAAATTTACCCGCTTCTGTTGTGTTGAATTCTTATTTTTTTCTTAAAAAAGCAAAAAAATTAGCTGTAAGTTGTTTTATTTCAGTAAGATGCTATAAATGTTAAATAGTCATTAAAAATGTTAACAACTGTTAAACATTTTTTATACATTTGGCATTATAATGAAAAACCAGTGTTTTTCACGTAAATTAATTCTAACCAAAAATTATCACTATGAGAAAATTTACAATTGCATTTTTGGTTTTATTTGTTGCAAGTATAAGTTTTGCACTTGCTCAAGTTAGAACCATTACTGGAACTGTATCCACATCTGAGGATGGTTCTGTGCTGCCGGGTGTTACTATTATGGTAAAAGGGACCACTAATGGTACCACAACTGATGTGCATGGAAACTATTCATTACAGGTCAACAATGATGCCAAGACACTCGTATTTTCATTCGTTGGGATGAAAACTTTGGAAGTAGAGATTGGTAACAAAACCAAATTAAATGTTACTTTACATCCTGATGTAAGTGGATTGAATGAGGTTGTTGTTATGGGATACACGACCAAAGGAAAGAACGAAATTACAGGATCTGCAGTTCAGGTAAAAGCTTCAGATATTAACCTTGTCCCTGTTACAACTGCTGATCAGGTTTTACAAGGTAAAGTTCCTGGTTTGGTTATGTCAACCTCTTCAGGTACTCCTGGTGCAACTCAGGATATTATTATCCGTGGTAGAGGATCTATTAACTCTTCAAATGCACCTTTATTTGTTATTGACGGTGTTCCTGTTGTTAATACCAACTTCTCAGGTTCTTCAGCAAGAAGTTCATTGAGTGACCTTGCCGCTATTAGCCCGGAAGATATTGAAAGTATTACTGTACTCAAAGATGCTTCTGCAACCGCTGCTTATGGAGCACGTGGATCTAATGGTGTTATTGTTATTACAACCAAAAAGGGTAAGAACAATACTAAGACTAACTTTAGTTTTTCTGCTTACACAGGTTATCAGAACAATGCGGTAAAAGGTGAGGTTCCTTTAACTGGTGATCAAAAGAAAACTTTGTTGCTGGAAGCTATCTATAACTCTTATGGTACCGGATATGGATTCACATTAGACCAGGCCTATGATTTTATGCAAACTTATGACCTAGATAATGGAAGTTTACAGAATTGGGATGGTGTTAACCACAATTGGGGTGATCTAGTTGCAAGAAAAAATGCTCCTTTGCAAAGTTATAATTTGTCAGCAACAGGTGGTGATAAGATTTCATCTTTCTATATATCTGTGGGATATGATAAAACCGAAGCTACAGTTATCGGGTCAGATTTTAAACGCATTACTTCTACCTTTAATTATAACAGACAGCTTTCAAAGAAGCTAAAATTTTCTACAAGCAATATTATTTCCAATACATATCAGAACATTTTCCTGGAACAATCTGGTTATTTTGCTAACCCCTGGTTAACTAAATATTTTATGTCTCCCTGGGCTAATCCTTATAACAGCGATGGAACTTTTAACCTGACCAGTTTGGGAACATCAATCTACAACACTCTTTATCTTGCACAGGCAGATAAACAGTACAACGATTTGACTCGTATAATGAGTAATTCGTACGTTGAATGGAGTATTTATAAAGAGTTGAGATTCAAGTCTCTGATTAGTTTTGACTATAATATTGCAAACTTCTACAGCTACCAGAACAGACATTATGGTGGTTCTGCTGCAGAAAATGGTTCAGTTGAACAATCAACCGACAGAAACTTTAATTATGTATTCCAAAACTCACTGGATTATACATTCCGTTATCACGATCATACTCTTGGAGCGAAGTTGTTGATGGAGTATCAGAAAAATAAGGATCGTTATTTATATGCCTATGGTGAAAACTTTCCGGCAGATGGGTTGTATAACCTAGCCAGTGCTCTTTCAAATCAATCAGCATATTCTTCTTTGGTTGACTGGAGTAATATTTCCTACATGGCCATGTTGAATTATAATTATCTGGGTAAATACATTGCTGATTTCACCATTAGACGTGAAGGATCATCACGTTTTGCTCCCGGTAAACAGTATGGTACTTTCTGGGCTTTGGGTGCTGCATGGAACATCAGTCAGGAAGGGTTTATGTCTCAGGTTAAATTTGTCAATTTATTAAAAGTTAGAGCTTCTTATGGTTTAAGTGGGAATGCTAGTGTTCTTTATTCAGATGGAACTCAGAATTACACCCCTTACCAGGCTTTGTTGGGATATAGTGCTGATTATGCATACAATGGAGCTGCTTATCCTGCAACTTTCGGTAATACTAATTTAAGTTGGGAAAAGAACCATACTCTTGATATGGGTATTGATTTTGTGTTATGGAACAATAGAATTAACGGGTCGTTATCTTATTATAATAAGAAAACTTACGACTTGTTGCTTAATGTGCCGTTAAGTTATACCAGTGGTTTTTCAGTTCAGGCTCAGAATATAGGTGCTGTTTCAAACAAAGGGATTGAGGCTAATATTGATGTTGAAGTTATTAGATCAAAAAATATTACCTGGATTCTTTCAGCTAACTTATACACCAATAAAAATGAAGTTACTGAGATGGCATATGATGCTGATGGTAATGAAATTAAAATTATTGGTGGAACTCAAATTACTGAAGTTGGTCAACCTATTGGCGCATGGAATCTGAGAAAATACGCCGGCGTTGATCCTGAAACAGGTAAACCGCTTTGGTATTTGAATGGGACTGACGGAGAAACAACAACAAGTTATTCATCTGCAGCTAAAGCACTTCAGGGAGGATCAGCATTGCCAACACATACCTTTGGATTTGGTACACATTTTGAATTTCACAAATTCTATTTTGATGCAAACTTCTATTATGCAGGCGGTAACAAAGTGTTCCAGGACTGGTCATATTATACCAACAATGCCGGTTACTTAAGTTTATTGTATTACAATGGTGTATCTGAATTGATGGATCGTTGGCAACAACCAGGAGACATTACTGATGTACCCCGTGTTACTTATACCAATGCCGATCCTGATGCAGCAAGTGCGTCAACAAGATTCCTTTATGATGGAACTTATTTAAGACTGAAGAACATTGTATTGGGATACGACGTTCCTGCAAAATATATCAAGAAAATCGGTTTGGAATCAGCTAATGTATATGTTAGAGGGACTAACCTGTTTACTTGGGTTAAGGATAAAAGGTTAAAATATGACCCGGAAGTACGTACTGATGGTTTTACCCGCCTGACTACTCCTCCTGTAAAATCTATTGTATTTGGTGTTAACTTTAAATTCTAGGACATGAAAAAAATTATAAATCTTTTATTAGTTATAGTTCTGACAGGAAGCTTGTTTTCATGTGGAAAAAAAGCGCTGGAGCCTACTCTGGAGCAGGAAAAGGCTGTAGAAACCAGCATTACATCTCTTGAAGATATTCAGGCTATTTTGTATGGTGCTTATAACCGTATGACTGCCTACCAGTATTATGGTCGAGATTTCATTATTTATGGTGAAGTGAGAACCGATAACTGTTTTTCTAATGGTAATTCAGGTCGTTTTCTTCGAGTGGGTGCCATGAACCTGACTTCTACCGATACTTATGCTTCAGGTACCTTTGCACAGATATATGCTGTTATTGCTAATGTTGATATTATCATTAATCAGGACCCTGCAGCTCTTATAGGTGATCAGGATGAAATAAAAAATGTTATTGGCCAGGCTTATGCACTTCGTGCTTTAGCTCACTTTGATTTATTGAAGTTATTTGGTGAAGAACACGTAAATGGTGCAGAAACAGTTGGTATTCCTTACATCAAAGATTTTAAAGGAGATCTATTTCCCGCAAGAAATACAGTAAGTGAAGTTAAAGGTTTTGTTGAAGCTGATTTGGCATCTGCATTGTCTAATTTAGATCCTGCATTAAATGATCCTTCAACTGAATTCATTACCACATATGCCGTTTATGCTTTGCAATCACGTGTTGCTGTATATTTTGGTGACTGGGCAACTGCAAAGACAGCCTGTGAAGCCGTAATTAATTCAGGAGAATATCAAATTGCTGAACCTGCAGATTATGCCGCTACTTTCTCAACAAAAGGTGCTTATAATGTAATCTTCGAGTTGGCCGAAAGCCCAACAGACAATCAGGGAATCAATGGTTTATCTTATATTTATCGTTTGGGTCTGGATAATAGCGGTTACGGTGATATTCAGGTTTTGGATGATCTTTATGGTATTTTCGATGCAAATGATGTTCGTGTTCAGGCCAATATGATTGGTTGGGATGTGAATAATGACCTTCGTAATATCGGAAAGTATCCTACAAATGTTAATGTGGATTATAATATTCCTTTGATCCGTTATGAAGAAGTTATTTTGAACTATGCAGAAGCATTGTACAATCTCAGTGATCCTACAGCTATTGACTGGTTGAACATGATTACAGCAAAACGTTTGGCTAATGCTTATGTTGCTCCTATTCAGGAATCGGATATTTTGCTGGAACGTAGAAGAGAATTGTGTTTTGAAGGTTTCCGCTTTGATGATTTGGCAAGAACCCACCAAGGCATTCCTTTGGTTGATCCCATCCATCAGGCTATGGGCACCGTACTTTATGGTGATTATAACTATGCTTTCCCAATTCCGCAACATGAAATTGATGCTAATTCAAACATGACACAAAATATAGGTTATTAATAACTTGTTGTGTAAACAAAAAAAAGCAGGGATTTTTCCCTGCTTTTTTTGTTTAATGGGACATGAATAATGGAAGATCAACAAGCATTAGGGTTGTTGTTGTTTAAAGTGAGAACGTTGTAAAAAGTAGACTTTTTTGATGGTTTTAGACGGAATTATACTGTTGCATAGACTAGTATTGTAAGTAAATTAGTTTGTTAAATTTCTAACAGAGGTTAATTCAGCTTTATATTTTCTTTAATTTTTTGTGAAAATTTCATCTTAATTATTTATAACCGTTAAAAATTAAACTGTTTTAACACAGTGAGATGCGGATTTTTTTTTTGTTTTTTTTAAAAAAATTAACATCTGTTATGTAATTTCCAGAGAAATTGATACTTTTACGCCACAAAGTTTTATTAAAAAATTATCATTATGAGAAAAGTTACAATGTTGCTCGTGTTCTTGATCTTTACGGGGCTTAATTTTGCCCTTGCACAGACAAGAACAATTAGCGGAACAGTGACCAGCGCAGATGATGGAAAACCATTGCCGGGTGTTACCGTTCAGTTAAAAGGTACGACAGTGGGTACTACTACCGATTTCAATGGAAAGTATAGTCTCAATGTAGATTTGAAACAAGGCAATGTTCTTGTTTTTTCCTTTGTCGGTATGGCTACTCAGGAAATTGCTATTGCAAGTTCCAATACCATTAATGTCGTAATGAAGTCATCTGCGATGGCTATTAATGAGGTTGTTGTTACAGCTCTTGGTATTTCCCGTGAAAAGAAATCACTGGGATACGCTACGCAGAATGTTAGCGGTGCTGAGTTAGATGTTGCAAAACCTACTAACGTAATTAATTCAATGTCTGGTCGTTTTTCTGGTGTAACTATCAGAAATAGCGGTAACATGGGTGGTTCCTCGAATATCTTGATTCGTGGTGTAACCTCTCTTACCGGAAACAACCAACCATTATTTGTTGTTGATGGAGTGCCGATTTCAAATGGTACTTTTAACTCATCATCACAAGGTTATGGTTACCCTGGTTATGACTATGGTAGTGTTGTTTCCGATATCAACCCTTCAGATATTGAGTCTGTAAACGTTTTGAAAGGCGCTGCTGCTACAGCTCTTTACGGTTCTCGTGGTGCCAATGGTGTTATCATCATTACAACCAAAACTGCCAGAGATGATAAAGATTTGGGAAATAAAGCATTAGGCGTATCAATTTCTTCTAGTGTTACTATTGGAACAGTTGATAAAAGTACTTTCCCAACTTATCAGAATCAGTATGGTGCCGGTTATGGTCCATTCTACAGTGGAAGTGATCACCCAGGTTTGTACTACGAAACCTTACCTTGGACTAACGGACAGGATGTTTACGTAGTTCCTACTACTGAAGATGCTTCTTATGGTACGAAATTTGATCCCAATTTAATGGTTTATCAATGGGATGCTTTTGTTCCTGAATCACCTTACTACAAACAAGCTCGTCCCTGGGTTGCTGCTGCAAACGGACCAATCACATTCTTCCAAACAGCTGTAACTAATACCAATACTGTTGCTGTTGATGGTTTTACAAATAAAGGTTCGTTCCGTTTGTCATACAGTAATTCAACTGAAACCGGTATTATGCCTAACAGTAAGTTGACAAAAAATTCTGTAAACATGGCTGTTAATCACAAATTGCGTGATAACCTTACCATTTCATCTAATATTACTTTCCTGCATCAGGATGCTAAAGGACGTAACAGTACCGGATACTCCGATAACATTTTGTCCAGTTTCCGTCAGTGGTGGGAAGTTAACGTTGATGTTCAGGAGTTGAAATCATTGTACGATCAAACAGGAAGAAACGTTACCTGGAACATGAATTCTCCTGAAGCCGGTGATGTAAGTCCTATTTATTGGAATAACTTCTACTGGGAACGTTACAATAATTATGAAACAGACTCACGTGATCACCTTATGGGTAATATTCAGGCTAAATGGGATGCTACAGATTACTTAAGTGTAACAGCCAGAGTGACCATGGATACATATAACCAAATGCAGGAAGAACGTAAAGCTATAGGTAGTGTTTCCGGAGCATTTGGTATTGGATTGCCTGATGTACAATCTGGTTATACCCGTTATACCGGTTCACGTACTGAGTTGAACTATACTTTGATGGCTAACTTTACCAAAAACCTGACTGAAAAATTGAATTTGCAGGCAATGGTAGGTACAAATGTTTTAAGAAGATATACAAGCTCAATCTTTGCTTCAACTAACGGTGGTTTGAAAATTGCCGGATTGTACTCGCTTTCAAATTCACTTTTTGCACCTTTAACTCCAGTTCAGGGATATTCACATGTTGGGATTAACAGTTTGTATGGAAGTGCTTCATTAGGTTATGACAATATGTTGTATTTAGAAGCTACTTTACGTAGTGATATGTCATCAACACTTCCTGAATCGAATATGTTGTATTTCTATCCTTCTGTATCATCAAGCTTTGTTTTCTCAAATCTGGTTGATGCTTCATGGTTGTCATTTGGTAAAGTACGTTTAAACTATGCTGAAGTTGGTAATGATGCTCCTTTTGCAAGTTTATTGGATGTTTATTCATTTGTTGATCCTTTTGGTTCAGTAAACATGTATACAGTTCCTAGTACAAAGAGAAATCCTGATTTGAAACCTGAAAAAACCAAAAGTTGGGAAACAGGTTTGGATCTGAATTTCCTCCAAAGAAGACTGAACTTCTCATTAACTCTTTATAAAACCAATACTTATAATCAGATTCTTCCTGTTGCTGTTTCCAGAACTACTGGTTATGCTTATAAGTATATCAATGCTGGTAACATTCAGAATAAGGGTATCGAGTTAACAGTAAACGGAACTCCTGTAAAAACCAAAGACTTTACCTGGAATATCAATGTAAACTGGACAGCTAACCGCAATAAAGTTATTGAACTGTATCAGTCAGCTACAGATACTATTACCAACCTTCAGTTGAATAGCTACCAGGGTGGTGTTACGATTAATGCTCGCGTAGGTCAACCTTACGGAACAATTCAGGGAAATGATTTTGTTTACCTCAACGGTCAAAAAGTTGTGGGTTCAAATGGCTATTACCTGAACACCAGCACAACAGATAATGTTTTAGGTAACACCAATCCATTATGGCATATGGGTATTACCAATAGCTTTACCTACAAAAGCTGGTCAGCCGGTTTCTTGATTGACATCCAACATGGTGGTAGTGTCTTCTCACTTGACCAATACTATGGCCAGGGTACAGGTTTGTATCCTAACACAGCTGGTACAAATGACCTGGGTAACCCGGTTCGTAATGAACTATCTGATGGTGGTGGTGTAATTCTTCCAGGTGTAAAAGCTGATGGTTCAGTTAATACAACCCGTGTTTATGCAAACTATTATGCAGGCCCTTACGGATGGTACCGTAATCCAAGTGCAGCTTTTGTTTATGATGCCTCTTATGTAAAACTGCGTGAAGCTCATATCTCTTACCAATTCCCCAAAAAACTCTTGAAAAACACAGGTATTCAGGGACTTTCATTGGGAGTAGTTGGATCCAACCTGTGGATTATCCACAAAAACTTACCCTATGCAGATCCTGAAGCCGGTTTAGGTGCTGGAAACACACAGGGATGGCAGAGTGGTGTAATGCCCACAGTACGTAATATTGGATTCAATGTTAAAGTTCAATTTTAAACCGAGATAAAGATGAAAAAAGTACTATTTATATTAATGGTTTCACTTTTAGCTGTTTCTTGTTCAAAACAGAAATTAGCAGAGTTTAACCACGACCCGATTAATCCTACTTCAGTCCCGGGTAGCATGCTGTTTTCTTATGCTGAGAAAAGTCTTTCTGACCAGGTTGCCAGCGTTAATGTTAACACAAATGATTTTAAACTCTGGGCTCAGTACTGGACAGAAACTACCTATACGGATGAATCAAACTATAACATTTTCACCCGTAACGTTCCTCAGAATGCCTGGTCAACTTATTATCGTAGTGTATTGATGAATTTGAAATTAGCCGACTCTATCATTGCTCAGGAAAGCCCTGTAACAGATGAAGATAAAGCAGTTCAGAAAAATCAACGGGCTATTATTGATTTGGTTGCTGTATATACCTGGGACCGTATGGTTACCATGTGGGGGAATATTCCTTATTCAGAAGCTTTGAATATTAATAATTCGAACCCGAAGTATGATGATGCCTTGACTATTCAAAAGGATCTGATTACTCGTGCAACTGCTGACCTGGCTGCTTTAAATGACAGCTATGGTAGCTTTGATGGAAGTGACCTTATTTATGCTGGAGATGTTTCCATGTGGAAAAAGTTTGCCAATGGCCTTTTGATTAAAATGGCTGTTCAGATTTCACCTGTAGCTTCAGAAAGTTCATTGGTTGCATCTACTATCAACAGTGCTAAAGTAGGCACTTTAGCTTCATCTGCTGATAATGCAATGTTTGCTTATTTGGAAACAAGTCCTAATACTAACCCATTATATGAAGACTTTGTATTGAGTGGGCGTTCTGACTTTGTTGCTGCCAATACCATTGTTGATATGATGAATAGCTTGAATGACCCACGTATGAGTGCATACTTTACTCAGGTTGATACTTCAAGTGATGCTAATGTTGAAAAATGGGCTTATGTAGGAGGTCCTTATGGTGAATCAAACGCCTATCCGGCATATTCACATGCTGCACCTTCTATTGTAGCTGATCCAACCTTTGCTAATCCGTTGATGACTTACTCGGAAATTCAGTTTTATTTGGCTGAAGCTTCTGCTCGTAGTTTAATCACTGATGACGCTGCAACTCACTATGATAATGCTGTTACAGCATCTATCGAGTTCTGGGGTGGAAGTGCTGCTGATGCTGCTACTTATCTGGCACAGCCTACAGTAGCTTATGATCCGGCTAACTGGCAGGAAATGATTGGTACACAGGCTTGGATTTCATTCTACGTACGTGGTTATGTAGGTTGGACAGAATGGAGAAGATTGGGTTATCCAGCTATGAACCTTCCTCCTTCACCGGCAACTACCAACGGAGGTTTCCCATATCGTTATACTTACCCAAGTAATGAGCAAACTTTGAATGGCGCAAGCTATACAAAAGCTGCTTCTGATATTGGTGGTGATAAGCTGGAAACAAAATTGTACTGGGTTCCTTCAGCTCCGTAAGAAATATTTCATAATATTAAAAAAGAGACTGCTCATTTTGGGTAGTCTCTTTTTTTTATCTAATTCTCAGATTATTATGATGAAACTGTTAAATTTGTATGAATATTAATTAATACCAATGATATGATTAAAAATCTACTTCTAACAATTCTTGCTATATTTTCTACTTCTGTTTTACTGGCTCAGAAAGTTGATCCAAATGCAGTAGATGGGGAAGTCTATTTTCAGGTTAAATCAACAGCTTCATTTAAAAGTTCACAAATTGCAGCTGGCTTTAAATCTTCTTACAAAATACAGGGTATATCTGCTCCTTTCGCTTCTGCAACAAGCGATAAATTAAATAGAACGTATTTGCTGCATTTTTCTAATGTTTATGCTGTGGATAGTATTATTGCAGATTTGAAGAGGAATCCTGAAATTGAATATGCCGAAAAGGCCCCCCTCTTTCATGTGCTATTCACTCCAAACGACCCGGAATATAATTCAACTCCGGCACATCGCTGGTTTTTGGATTTGATTCAGGCAGCAGATGCATGGAATCTGGAAAAAGGAGATGCTAATGTTAAAGTGGCAATACTTGATAATGGAATCTATATTAACCACCCTGATCTTGTGGGAAAAATTGTTGCAGCAACTGATCTGGCAAATAACGACAATAATCCTACCCCGCCAGCTAAGACCCTTGAGTGGTCACATGGTACTCATGTATCGGGTTTAGCAGGAGCTGCAACAAATAATGGAATTGGTATTGCTTCGATAGGTTATGGAGTAAGTTTGATGGCAGTAAAAATTTCTAGTGACACTACCGATGGCAGTACAATGTCGTTCGGCTATCAGGGAATTATTTGGGCTGCTGATCATGGTGCAGATGTGATCAATATGTCTTGGGGGGGACCAGGATACTATCAGACCGGGCAAAATGTCATAGATTATGCATACAATAAAGGGTGTACGATGATTGCAGCGGCAGGTAATGATAACAATTCTCAGATACTATACCCTGCAGGTTATAAACATGTTATATCAGTTGCTTCTGTGGACTATGATGATGTTAAATCAAGTTTCTCTTCCTATGGCACTACTGTTGATGTTAGTGCACCAGGGGGATATAATGCATTTGGGAATTCGTTATATAGTACTGTTTATTTGAATGGGTTTGACTATCAATATATGCAAGGCACCTCAATGGCAAGTCCGGTAGTGGCAGGCCTGGCTGGCTTGATGATTTCTGCTGATACAACTCTTACCCCTGAAAAGCTAGAGTCTGTCTTAAAAGCAACTTGCGATAATATTGATGCTGAGAATCCGTCTTATGTTGGTAAAATTGGTGTGGGAAGGATTAATGCATATAAGGCCATTGCAGCTGTTCAGGATAGTGCAGCATTGCATACTGTTGTAGCAGATTTTCAGGCCAATACTTTATACGTACCTCAGGGAGGTGCAGTTTCATTTACTGATGAATCTAAGGGAAATGTAACCGCGTGGACGTGGTCTTTTCCCGGAGGAGTTCCTGGTTCTTCAACTTTACAGAACCCTACAGATATAACCTATAATACTCCGGGTGTGTACTCAGTAAGTTTAACTGTTTCTGATGGTACGAATTCAAATACAGAAACTAAGACATATTTTATTACTGTTTACTCATTGGCTACTGGCGCATGGGAACCACAAGCTACTGGTTTTACTGAGGCAAGTAGAGGAATCAACTATATTTCAATAGTTAATAGTAATGTTGCATGGGCTAATGCATATGATGGTTCAGGAAATAGTGCTGTAGTACATCAATTTACAAGAACATCAGATGGGGGACAAACCTGGACACCAGGTACATACTCTGGTACACCATCTACATATGTGGTATCCTCAATAACGGCAACAGATTATGATACAGCATGGATATCAATGTATAATAACACTACAGGAACTACATATGGGGGTGTATTTAAAACACAAAACGGAGGTACTACATGGGTTCAGCAAACTTCTGCAAGTTTTAATAATGCGTCATCATTCCCCAATTTTGTTTATTTCCGGGATGGAAAGAATGGAATCTGCATGGGTGATCCGGTAAACAATTTTTTTGAAATATACACAACTGCTAATGGAGGTGCCACTTGGGTGAGAGTTCCAACGACTAATATGCCAATTGCTTTTATTGGAGAATATGGTTATGTTGGTTTGTATGCTACCTATGGGAACACGATCTGGTTTGGAACCAACAAAGGACGTGTATTTAAATCTTCAGATAACGGGCAGCACTGGACTGTATCTTCAACTGGAATGTTAGAAGTCAATAATATGGGCTTTCATGATAACAATACGGGAATTGTTACTTATGTATCCTATGATCAGAACACTGGTACAATCAATAATTTCCAAATGAAAAGAACAACTGATGGTGGACAAACATGGTTAACTGTTAACCCGACAGGGTCATATTTCAAATCTGATATTGCAGTTATTAAAGATGAGCCGGGTTTGGTAATTTCTACCGGAATATCTCAGGATTTATCACAATGCGGTTCAGCATATTCACTTGATGACGGCCAGACCTGGGTAAAACTGGATGATTCAGTTCAGTATACTACAGTGAAGTTTTATGACCGATCAGTTGGTTGGGCAGGTGGATTCAATCAAAGTGCAACTTCGAGAGGAATATGGAAATGGTTGAAAACAGATGTGAGTGTAGGTCAGGTCAAAGATGATAGTGAAATGAAAATATTTCCTAATCCTTCAGATGGTTACGTTAATCTTGTATTGCCTGCCGCTACTTCAGATATTGAAGTTTCTGTTTACGATCTATTGGGTAGAAGGGTAGTTTATATGCCTAAAGTACAATTAAACGGTTCAAAACAATATTTCTTGAATTTAAAGAATCTAAATAAAGGTATTTATTTTGTTAATGTTAAACAAAATGACATTATCAGAAGTAAGAAACTAATTATTCGTTAGATATTTCTTTTTAACATTTATGTGCCTGTTTTAATTTCTACAAAGAATCTAAAACAGGCATATATTGTTTTACCAATGAGTCAAATACAGGCATGTTTTCTTTTGAAATGGGAATTGATGGGGGGGACTTTAACGTAAGAGGATTAATTGCTACACCGTTTTTAAATACTCTGAAGTCGAGATGAGGCCCTGTAGCTAAACCAGTCATCCCGACATAACCAATTACCTGGTCTTGTTTTACACGCGCTCCTACCTTCATGCCTTTTGCATATTTGCTTAGGTGGGCATACTGAGTCATATACATGCTGTTGTGCCTTATTTTTAGATAATTTCCGGCTCCTTCTTTTTGATATCCCCTTGCTACAATTACTCCGTCACCTAAAGCATGAACGGGTGTGCCCGTGGGAGCAGCATAATCAACCCCATGATGTGGCCTGTATATTTTTAAAATAGGCTGCCATCTTCTGTTAGAAAAACGTGAGCTAATGCGCGTATATTTTAGTGGCGCTTTTAGAAAGGCTCTTTGCAGGCTTTTTCCGTTTTGGTCAAAATAGTTTCCTTTTCCGTTTTGATCAAAATAAAAGGCATAATAATTTTGTCCTTCGTGTATGAAATCGGCGGCTATAATTTTACCCATCCCGGTATATTTTCCATTTACAAATCTCTGATTGTAAATTACTCGATAACTGTCGTTTGGCTTTAGTTCAAAAAAGTCAATAGTCCAGGCATAGATTTCGGATAATTTTATAGCCAGATTTACATCATCGTTATTGTCCTGAATAGCATTCCATAAAGAAGTTTTAATAATACCTGCTGTCGTGTCAACTTCTGTCTTAATTGGTTGATATTCTCTCATTGCATAAACAGAATCAAGAAGATGATATTTGATGTATTGTTCAGGATTTTGTTCGTAAATGAAATATAATGCCTTTGGAATCGAATCGTTGTTCAGAATTACAGCGTATTGATGCCCTCTTCTGATATCCCGAACATCAAAAACATCTTTTGTGTTTTTTGCCAGGTAGTCAATAGTGGGGTAGTTTACTCCGTATTTCAATAAGATGTCAGCGAGAAATTCATTTTTCTTTACTTTGTTTTTAACGACAGTAAGCGTATCCACATTAACTCCGTATTCAATTTTTGGTTCGGGTTTTGATATTGTAACAGGCCCTTCTTTAACAGGGTCTTTGCTTTTGTGGGATTGGCATGAGGTAGTAAGGAAGATGGATAAAATTATCAGTAGTATTGGAAGCCTGATGGAATTCTTTTTCATGTTTATGGTGATGAATTTTAGGGAGCAAATTTATGGGAATATGATTTAGTATTTCCTTAAAAAAATAAAAATCCCGATAATCTATCGGGATTTTTATGCTTAATGCTTAACAAGGTAAGCTAATTAGATGGTTGATTTTTGCATCTTTTGCTGTGCAAAATCGTAACCTGCTTTCAGTGCATTTAGATTTACATTTACCAGAAACTCACCTTTTCTGCCAAATATCTTTTTAATGGCACCCTCAAGTGAGGTGTATTGAAGCCCTAAAAATGGTGCAGCAGCCCCCAGTACAACAATGTTAGCGGCTTTAACGGTTCCTTGATCTTTTGCAATTTTATCAGCATCAATGGTAACATAACGTGGAAGCTTCCATATTTCAGCCAGAATCTGTTCAACATCAGGATAGTTTGCTATATTATTAAAAGGATTTATGCTTGAAACCAGCCATCCGGTTTTTGTGTTCAGCATATTAAAGTATCTTAATGATTCCATTGGTTCAACAGAAATAATCATATCTGCAGAACCTTCTGCAATTAAATCTGATGCAATAGATTTTGATGAGAGTCGTAAATGAGATTGTACGTCTCCGCCACGTTGGCTCATACCATGCACTTCTGCTTGTTTTAACTGTAATCCTTCAGAAAGAGCAGCTGTACCAATAATTGTTGCAATTGTAAGAATTCCCTGTCCGCCAACACCGGCCAATATGATGTCCTTTTTCATTTTTTTCAAGTTTAAATTATGATACAGTTTCTTCCTTTTTGGCATGTTTCAGTTTCATTCTTCGGGCCAGTGTCTGAATGCATTCCCGACGGGCGATGATAACTGAAACTCCTTCGTAAGCTAACTCTTCTTTAAATACAGCGACATTCTCATCATGATGTCTGCGCAGGGGGGTAATTATTTTCAGATGGTCTTTTTCAACCCCCAATCCTAAAATAATATCTTCCAGTTTACCAAAGCCGGACGAATCCTGTCCACCGGTCATACCTGTAGTGGCATTATCCATCAGCAAAACTGTAATGGGTGCTTTTCTGTTAACGGCATCCAATAACCCGGTCATACCTGAATGCGTAAAAGTTGAGTCGCCAATGGCTGCAACAGCAGGAACCAAACCGGCTTCAGCAGCACCAATAGCCATAGTAATAGAAGCTCCCATATCAACACAACTATTGATGGAGTCTAAAGGAGGTAACGCGCTTAAAGTGTAACAGCCAATATCTGAAAGAACTCTACCGCCTGAGTAGCTTTTTAACGCTTCGTTAAGAGCTCCAAATGAATCCCAGTGAGGACAACCATCGCAAAGCAGGGGAGGACGTGCCTCGAGAATTTCAGGAACAGTATATCCTTCGTTGGTTTGCATACCCAATGCTTTCTTTACTTTCATCGGGTTCAGTTCACCGGCAAACGAAATAGTTTCATCCATGCGCCCTCTAATGGTTTTTCCTTCGTCAAGTGTGCCCCGTAATCCTTCTTCAATTATTGGATATCCTTCTTCAAGAATAAGAAGGCTCTCAACCTGATCGTACAAATTCTTGATTAGTTTCCTGGAAACAGGATATTGACTGATTTTTAAAATGGGATATGGAATGTCTCTGTCTGGAAAATTCTCAAGTAAATAGTTATATGCAATTCCTGATGCGATAATACCCATCGATTTGTCACTACCTTCATAAAGGACATTGTTCCCCGATTGAATACCTTCTTCTGAGAAGGCTTCCTGCTTTGCCAACAAAACGTTGTATCTTTTTCTGGCAATGGAAGGTAAGAGGATAAATTGCTTCAGGTCTGAAGGTAAACTCATTCTGTTTTGAGCTTTTGTTTCTTTTCTGACCACTCCGGCACGTGAGTGAGAAAGCCTTGTTGTCAGCCGAACCATCACAGGTGTTCCATATTTCTCTGAAAGGTCAAAAGCATAGCGGGTCAAATCATATGCTTCTTGCTGATTGGATGGTTCCAGCACCGGAATCTGAGCGAATTTACCATAGAAGCGTGAATCCTGTTCATTTTGCGAGGAATGCATAGAAGGATCGTCGGCAGATACCACTACCAAACCTCCATGAGCTCCTGTTATGGCTGAGTTGACAAATGCATCTGCAGCAACGTTAAGACCAACGTGTTTCATGCAAACCATGGCCTTTTTACCGGCATAAGACATTCCAATGGCGGTTTCCATAGCTGTTTTCTCATTGGCCGACCAATCAGAAACAATATGTCTTTCCTTTGCTTCTTTTGAAGCCTGAATATATTCGGTTATTTCTGTGGATGGAGTTCCGGGGTAGGCATAAACACCTGATAGTCCGGCATCAATGGCTCCTAACGCAACTGCCTCATCTCCAAGTAATAGTAATTTGTCCATTTGCTTGATTTTATTGTTCTAAATCGTTTGCAAAATTACCAATTTAGAACCGACTACTGAGGGCTGGTTTTAATATATATTGATTTTAAATTGATTTGAAAAATTAAGTCTGACATTTTGATTACTAGGTTATAAAATCTATTTTTGTGAAAAATCAAGAGATGAATTTTCTGGCGCATGCCCACCTTTCTAATGGTGATCCCCGGATTTTAGTTGGAAATCTGATTGCTGATTCTGTTAAAGGGAAAAGTAAATTCGATTTTCCTTCTTCAATACGAATGGGAATTGACTTGCACAGGAGAATTGATGAATATACCGACTCACATCCGGTTTTTAAGCAAAGTGTTGGTGTTATTTATTCTGACAAACGCAGGTTCTCAGGTGTTGTGATGGACATTTTTTATGATCACTTTCTTGCCAGAAACTGGGATCTGTTTTCATCTGTTTCGTTGGATGAATTTACTGTTGCTGTCTATATTACTTTGGGCAATGAATTTCAGCTTTTACCGGCAAGGGTGAAAAGAGTTTTGCCATACATGATCGCGCAAAACTGGTTGAATTCTTATGCCAACCTGAAAGACTTAAACAGAATATTTTATGGCATGGATCGCAGGACACAGTTCCGCTCGGGAATGAGCAATTCTGTGGAATTGTTGTTAAAGCATTATTCTGAACTGGAAGCTCATTTCTTTTCCTTTTATCCTCAGATGATAAGTTTTGTTGAGGAGACCACAAGAGTATTGCGTGAAGAATATAAAAATCAGGAATAGATGGTAATTACCAGTTTTCGTTTGCTGCTGAATGACCGAAACTCACAATAATAAATTCCTTGCCAGGTTCCTGTATTTAAGCGCCCGTTTGTGATAGGAATAGTTAATGAATTTCCTGTAATAGCCGTTTTAAAATGTGCCGGCATATCGTCCGGACCTTCCAGTGTGTGGGTGTAAAAAGGGGCTCCTTCAGGTGCTGCTTTTTCATATAAAGAAGTTAAATCAGTCCTGACATCCGGATCTGCATTTTCATTCAGCATCAGCGCTGCAGAAGTGTGTTTGAGAAATAAGTTCAGTAAACCTGTTTGAGGAAGTTCTCTGATATTATCCAAAATAAGGTCATCAATCAGGTGGAAGCCTTTTCCCTTCCAGGGTAATATAATTTCATATTGTTGAATCATGCTTAGATTAATGTGTTCTGCTTTTCTTTTTCGGTTTATAAGTGATCCCTGTCCACAAAATTACCAGCCATCCCAACATAAATGAGGTTCCTCCTATAGGAGCCAGAAAACTAAGAAACCCAACACTCAGATGTGTATAATCCATTGTGGAGGTGAGGTAAATGGAAAAAGAAAAGAACACTATACCTACAACAAAAAGTGTATAAATAACTTTGGAGAGTGTTGCATTGATAATGCGATGCAAGTGTGCCAGTGCCAGTAAAGCTATTGTGTGAAAAAACTGATATTGATTGGCAATATGAAAGGCATTGTAATGTTGAGGGTCAAGGTTTTTTGCCAGAAGATGACTCCCCAGGGCTCCTAACAGAACAGTTAAAAAACCCGAGATGCCTGCTGTGGTAAGATATGTTTTGGTCATTTGGAATACTTTAGTACAAAGGTAAAAAAACAAAATAAACTACCTTTGCCGTTCGATAGAAAACAATTTAAAAATTATAGAGATGAATACATCTGTTGAAATAAGTTATTACCCTTTAAAAGAAGAGTTTATACCTCCAATCAAATCATTTATTGATCGGTTAAACAGCCATGAGGGAATAATTGTTAAAACAAATGGAATGAGCACACAGGTTTTTGGCTCTTATTTTAATGTGATGAATGCCATTACACAAGAGATATATAAAAGTTTTGAGCTTCCTCATTCAGTTTTTGTACTGAAAGTAATTAATGCAGATTTGAATCACGTAGTTAAAGAATAAAGATGAACTTTCACGAATTTTTTCAGTTGCTCTATCAAAATATTGTGGACAGCTCCTGGATCGAAATTATTGCTGCTGCATTTGGATTGTTAAGTGTGTGGTATGCTAAAAAAGCCAATATATTGGTTTATCCGACAGGAATTGTCAGCGTATTGTTGTATGTGTACATTTGTTTTAATGCCCAGCTTTATGCCGACATGGGAATCAATGCCTACTATTTCATATTCAGTGTTTATGGTTGGATTATCTGGTCCAGAAGAGATGAAAATAAAGAGGAAATTCCGGTTACATGGTCAGGAAGAAAAACCTGGCTGATCAGTATTGGAGTGATGATTGTTTCTATTATTGTGATTCAAATCCTGTTGCATATTTTTAAAGCTGACGACAAGCAATACTGGTCAACAATTGTTCCTTATACCGATACTTTTACAACAGCTGTATTTATAGTGGGTATGTGGCAAATGGCAATGAAAAAAGTAGAAAACTGGATCTTCTGGATTGTTGCTGATGTGGTATCTGTACCGCTTTATTTTTATAAACATTTGGTATTTACCAGTTTACAATACCTTGTGTTTTTGGTGTTGGCTGTAATGGGATATATGGAATGGGTAAAGCTGGCACGCGAACATCAAAATAAAGTTGCAGCAAAAGCAGAAGAAGCAGAAGTTTATGCTTAAACGGGTTGCTATTACCGGACCGGAATCAACCGGGAAGTCATGGCTGGCTGAGCAGCTGGCAATTAGGTTCAGAACTGAATTTGTTCCTGAATATGCCAGAGAATATCTTCAGGATCATGGCATGAATTACGATCTGAAAGACATAGAGATAATGGCTAAAGGTCAGGTAAAGAATGAGGAAATAGCAGCTCTGCAAACAAAGACTCTTTTATTTTGTGATACAGATCTGTTGGTGCCAAAAATCTGGAGTGAAGTTGTGTTTGGTTCCTGTTCTGAATGGATTCAAAACCAGTTTTTAACTCACAAGTATGACCTGTTTTTGTTGTGTTATCCTGATTTGCCCTGGGAGTTTGATCCGATGAGAGAAAATCCGGATAACCGGGATGAACTTTTTGTACTGTATGAAAAAGCATTGAAAGAAAATAACTTTCCTTACAGAATAGTAAAAGGATTGGGTGGTGATCGTCTTGAAAATGCAATTAATTTTGTTAAGGAAATCATATAAGATGTTACTGGAAAAAAGTAAACGGCACATCCTCTTTTTGGCACGATGGTATCCTAATCGGTATGATTCCATGCCGGGATTATTTATTCAGCGGCATGCCGAAGCCGTTGCTCTGAGGTCTGATGTTTCTGTGGTGTATGTCCATCCGGTTTCAGTAAAAGGGAATTATACCTATGAAGTTGAAACAGGAAATCTGAGTGGCGTTTTAGTTGTCAGGGTTTATTGTTTCATTCCTGAATCTGCAAATAGATTTACAAAGCTAATCCGGTTCTTTAAGGCACTAAATCTTGGGGTAAAAGAAGTTGTTGGCAGGAGAGGAAAGTTTCAACTTATTCATGTGCATGTATTAACCCGGATGGGCCTGGCGGCATTGTATTATAAATGGAAGTATCAAACACCTTATCTTATTACTGAACACTGGACCAGGTATTTAAGTAATGTTCCATTCAAAGGTTCTGTACACAAATGGTTAACTCAATGGGTGGTTAAAGAATCGTATATGGTAACTACTGTTTCAGAAGATCTGAGTCGTGCGATGATGAACCAGGGCTTGAAGCATCATAAATATCGTGTGATCCGGAATGTTGTGGCTCCTTTTTTTTACGATTATCCGATTTCTTTTACTGGTAACAAAAAAGAATTTATTCATGTAAGTTGCTTTACCGATAAGCAAAAAAACATCAGTGGTTTATTGCGGGTGATTGCCCGTTTGTCGGAGGTGAGAAATGATTTCCACTTTTCTCTGGTGGGTGAAGGCGAGGATCTGGAAAAGATGAAAGAATATGCCCAGGAATTAAATATTTCAGGAGAACATCTGACGTTTACAGGATTACTTCAGCGAAAATCGCTGGCTTCAAAAATGAGTAAAGCCGATGCCTTAGTGCTTTTTAGTAATTATGAAAATATGCCGGTTGTAATTAATGAAAGTTTCGTTTTGGGGGTTCCTGTTTTTTCTACCAGAGTAGGAGGAATAGCAGAAATAATTAATACTCATAATGGGAGATTGGTTGAGAAAGGTGATGAAACTGCTTTGTTTAACCAATTAACAGACTTTATTGAGGGGAGAATCGTTTTTGATAAAGCCAGTATAAAAAAAGAGGCCCTTAATGCCTTTTCTTATGAGACAGTTGGTGCCCGGATTAATTCTTTTTATGACCAGATTCTTGATTAAGGAATGGGTTGTCCTAAGGCCGCTTCGTAGATTTCGTACCATATTTGAGTTGTGAGCTCCACATTAAATGCAGCAATAGCCGTATCTATTCTTTCCTGTTTTCCCGATCCGATAATGGGAATAATTCCAACGGGGTGATGCAATAACCAGGCAAAAATTAATGTGTCAAGAGAACGTATTTCCAGTCTCTCGCAAAGGTCGATTAAAGTTTGATGAATTCTGTTGCTTTTTTCGTCAATCGGCTGAATCAGTTTTCCTCCTGCTAAAGGAGACCACGCCATAGGATGGATCTTTTCTTTGAGGAAGAATGGAATATTACTGTTTTCAAAATGCTCAAGTGTATAGGGAGAAATTTCCACCTGGTTAGTAATAAGCGGTTCAGATGTGTAGCTGTTCAGCATTTCAAACTCCATGGGGTTGAAATTGGAAGCGCCAAAGTTTAGTACTTTTCCGGATTGCTTTAAAGTATCAAATGCTCTGGCCGTTTCTTCCGGATTCATCAATGGATCAGCACGATGAATTAAAAGTAAATCAATGTAATCGGTGTTGAAATTCTTCAGTGATTGCTCTACACTCTTGATAATATGGTTATACCCGGTGTCATAAAATTTAACTTTTTGATCGGGAAGTCTTTTGTATATTGGCTGGATGCCACATTTTGTAACCAACTGCATTTTTTCTCTTAAAGAAATCTTTCTTTTTAATGCCTGTCCGAATAAAGCCTCTGCCTGGAAATCACCATAAATATCTGCGTGATCGAAGGTAGTGATTCCTTTTTCAAGCGTCGTTTCAATAAATTGCAAAAGCTCAGCTTCATTAAGGTTCCAGTTTTTTACTCTCCAAAATCCCAGTGCAAGACGTGAAACTTTAAGCTTATCAGACAATATAATTTGTTTCATTTTATGTGTTTATTGTTTTAAATATCTTCATGCATAGCCAGCATGGGTAATTCCAGGCTGAAAAAATTCTTTTTATGAAAAGCATGTGATGAAAACAGATCTTTGATTAAATGCTTCTTTTCAGAGAGAAAAGCAATCAGATCAATATTGTGGTAATCTGTAAATGTGGCCAAAGCATCGTGCATATTACTTGATTTAATAACCGAGAATTTAATTATTTCATTCTTAACCTCATTTTCAAATGCTTTTTCCAACTCTTCCATCAGAACATTAATTTCCTGATCTTCTTTTTCAGGAGCAAAGTGACAAACATGAAGAACAAAGTTTCTGTTTCCAATCAATGTCAGAATCTGTTCAATAGTATGAATATCCAATTTGTTAAAATTGGTCGGATACATAATGTTTTCCAAGTGAAAATCTTCATAATCTTCCGGTACGGCAATCACCGGAACAGGAGCCATATTCATGATCTTTTCGGCCATATTCCCTTCCAGAAATCCTTTCTTTCCATGTCCCCGGGTTCCCATTATAACCAGATCGGGTTGCAGTTCTTCAGTTGCTTCAGTAATTTCCCATTGCGGATCGCCGCCTTCTAAAGAAAATTCCACTTTAACCTTTAGCTGTTGATCTTCAATATATTTTCTTAATTCGGCTACAAATTCTTTCATCGTTTCTTCAGCTTGTTGCTTTAGGGCAATAATTACATCGCTGTTGAAAAAGGCATCCGTATCCATTCCGCTGGGAAAACTGGAGTCGGGGATCATTATCTGATCGTTATAAATGTGGTACAGATGAATGGTGGCATCCTCGTTAGAAAATAAGCGAATAGCATATCGGCAGGAATTCATGCTTCCCTCAGAAAAATCAACAGGAACTAAGATTGTTTTCATGATCTTTTATTTTAAGAACGCACACCAAAACAAATGATTAGTGTTTGTTCACTGTTGATTCAAAGATAAACAAAACCGTTTTAGAGTTCTTTTAAAATATGTTTGATATTCTTAAAAAAACTAATCGATAGTCAGAATAATAGGGGCAAGAGTTCGCTGTGAATCGTTCATGTCTTTTGCAACTATGTGTTCAAAAATAATATTCTGACCACGATTTGTTCTTTGAATTTGTTTGCGCATTTCAGGAGTGAAGTAGGAGTTTTTAGATTTGAAATGATAAACTTGAAACCCTCTTTGTAAGGTCATTGTAAATGAAGTAATAACAAAAGTCTGGTCAAAATCAAAGTCATCAGGCATTTTGGGCACAACTGCTCCGGCTGCCAGCATAATATCCTGATTAATTCCTCCGGAATTTTTCCCGCCTACTGTAGCAATTGGCGTAGGCAGATCTTTTACTCTGAATACTTTAGAGTTGAGGTATTTCATGCTGCCATCTATGTTAATTCCTACACGAATAACGGCTTCTTCAACACCCTGCGGAACTCTTACCATCCAGTCGTTATTGTTACGGTTCTTTTTTATGGTTCCAACAGAAATGGAAGGAGTGAGTCTTTCGCTCGGGATTCCTGGTACAGAAATTGAAACGGGATTGTCAACGCCAATGTAAAAGACATTCATTTTTTTAGCGGAAACCGTAACGGAAGGTTGAGAAACAATAAACTGGCTACTGAAATGATAGTAGTTGGTTTTCCCCTCTGCATTGGTTTGTTTTACTAAGCCTGCAAATTCGTTTATTCCTTCCTGAGTTGCAGGTAAATCGATCATGATTTTTCCCGGTTTGCCCGAAACCACAGAAGCGCCTTCGGATTGGTCGTTGGGTAAATAGTTTATACCTGTTTTGTAAAACACAGTTGGGTTTTGTGTTGTATCATAAGCTGCAACAACAACTTCAGCCTGGTATCTTCCTCCCCAAAAAACAAAGTTGCTTTTGGGCAAAACTTTGGCTTCAATTTTATCAAACTTAAAGTTTCCCTTTCCAATGGATTTATACAAATGGTTCACCACTTCATATTCAGCATTATAAACGTCGGCTTTGAACTTGTTTAATATGGCAAGGTCAGCTGCCAAAATAGTATTGTAGAAGAAATGGTTTTGCCAGTTTTGTTTTTGTCCGTCGGCATTAAAATAGGGTCCACTGGTAGCCAGATTGGTTTGAATATCTTTAAATTGATTTTTGTCCACAAGACCAAGTATTTTTTCACGGAACTCATCAATCCTTGTTTTTAGCTTTATGGCTTCTCCTTCGTTACCACTGTCTGAGTTCCCAAGAAAATAATGCGTCGGAATCTGGTAATTATCTTTATTTGTGAGTTCTCTTACAGGAACAATTTTGGCAGAATCAAGAGGAATTTCTTCGGTTTTGGATACGATCTCATATTTTATCTGATCAATATATTCGAGAAGTTCTTTTGAAAATGCTTTTGCCTGTTGCGCTTTTTCCCAGTAAGGTTTCACTTTGCCGGGATTGAACTCCAGATTCCTGTCAAATCCTTGATATATATCGCTTAATCGTTTGTCAATACTTTTATTGGTTAGTACAATATTGTCGTTCACAACTACAAAAGCATTAATTACGTCTTTTGAAATATTTAATGCCAGCAAAGTGTACAAAACGAGGTACATCATTGACACCATTCGTTGTCTGGGACTTTCTTTTGTAGACGACATGAGCGTTTATTTAATTCATTTTACTGTTATTGCATAATAGTGTAAATAATATTTATCGTGTAGGAACTGGTATCGGTATTTATGCGGTTTGGAACCGAGAAAGTCAGGTTCACTTTATGCCCTTCACCGTATCCTGATCCTGTATAGCAGGTTGCAATATTCTCAAGTAGTATTTTTGCAGCCTTGGTATTGGAAATGATTTCTTTTCCACTGGAAGTTCCTGTATTACTTTTGCTGAACCCATGATATGAACCGGCTTCTGCTGTGAGGCTTAATCCTAAAGGAACCCTGCTGGTAATCATTTGAATATTAATGGTGAAGTCTGGTTCAAGATAGTTTACCAGTGTAGTATAATTGATCCATTGAGAAAAATTTATAATCTGAGTCTTTGAATAATTGTTTTCATAAAAAGGAACCAGCTCTAGATACCTGGTTTGATTATTACTGACTGAAAAGCTGATTTGTGCAAACGATTTGCTTTGAATGCTTATTAAAAAAATGATGAGCCCTATAATTCTGATTTTTCTCATGATGATTCCTTTACCAGTTTGTTTTTTGAAATTGAATTTTATGATAAATCTTTTTTACGATTACTTGTAGTTTTTTTGCTTCTCCGGCTTTTAGATTAGGGATGAATTCTTGATTTTCAAGTTCATAACCTTCAGGTATTCCATTGTTGTAGACTTTTACTTTCCAGCTTCCTGGCCTTAAATTTGTAAAACTGAAAGTTCCGTCTGAGTTGGAATAAACTCTGTAAACTTCCGAGCCGTTACTGGCTTCAATAATTAATTTTTTTAACTGTTTCTTAACGCTGGTATAACCTTTCAGATTCAACTCGTCGTCTTTTTTTATTTCAATGGTTCCATTTATTTGGGCTGCTGTTGTAAGTGAGATTTCAAACTGAGTGTTTTTGCCCGGCAGAATATCTGTTTTATAAGGACCCGGCTTTACAGCAATAGCATCAAATCCGGCTTTTGAATAATCAATAAATAAGTAATGAGTGCCTGTTTTCACGTTGCGAAAATAGAATTCACCATTTTGGTCAGTATAAATGGTGTTCCCAGACAAAGTAACCATGATGCCTTTAATGTTGCTAACTCCATCGTTTATAATGCGACCCTGAAGGCTGCCGATGTTCTTTCTTTTGGATGAAGGAAGATTGAACCTGTGTGTAAATCTTAAGGTGGCACTCAGCTGGGTGCTGTTAATATCTTCCTTTTTAAGTCCATAATTTACATAGACTCCAATTTCGTTTCTTTTATTGATATGATAGTCAGCAGAAAGTCCAAGAAGGCTCCTGTTTTTATAATACTGTTGAACCTCGTAATTGTTTTGATATTGAAAAGCAATACGGACTTTGTTTCTCCAGATTCCGTTAAACGAGCCACCATAGAAATATTTCTTGAAACTTTCGTTGATAAATTGTTGTCCCCCAAGATATCTGGTAAAAGCGGATACATACATGTAATTGTTAATGCGGTATCTGACAGAAAGATTAGCGTTAAGCACTGTTTTTGTCGCAAGTTCACCTTCTTTAACCTGAAGCAGATTGGTTGTTTTTCCTAAAGTAGAATAAAGGTTAAAGTCAATTCTTTTAATACGGCTCATAAGAGATAGTCGTATGTTTTGATCCGTATAATAAAATTGCTTTTGTGTACTCATGTCTTCCATTGTGTTTTTGCTGAAACTGATACTCAGACTGCTGTTAATGGAAAGCCGGTAACCAATTGATAAAGCCATGCTATTGCTGTAGGGAGCATTTGCATAAATAGTATCCAATGCAATATTTACATGGTTGAAGAAATAATTAAAGTTGATGTTTAACTTTTTCAGAAGAGTGATTCCCAGTCCGGATGAAATGTACTCGCTGTTGGAAAAATATCCGGGGAATTCAGGATCAGCCTTTGAGTAATCAATAAACAGGGTAAAGGGCTTGCGATTGATACTCAGGTTGGCAGAATAAGCCTTCGAACTGGTTCCGCCAGATGAACCTGTTGCGTATTCAAACTTAATTTTGCTCCATTTTACAGGTTGAAAGTTTCCTGAAATTGTAATGAGTTGGGCTGAACTGTTTGAAACAAATGACTTGTTAAGATATCCGGCTTTAAGCTCTATTTTTTTTAGATATAATGATCCGTGAAAGGAAATGACTTGTTTAAGCGACGGATAATATCTGGGAATATTGATGAATCCACCAATACCTAATTTATTGAACCGTTGTTCAATTTCTACACCTCTGCCAAGTCTTGAAGCCTCGGTTAACTGTGTTAAGCCGAATGTTTGATCACCCAATAGAAGTTTTGTTTTGGGTGTGGAATAACGTGCTGAGTAAATATCTGTTTGTCCGAGTATGGGTTCTCCCTGACGGTTAGGCCCACGAAAATGAAAGTATAAAGTTTTTCTTTTTCCGGGTTTTAATATGCCACCGCCTTCAATGTCATACATATATCCGTAACTCCTTACTCCATTAGGATTGTTTGTGGCAAACATTCCCGATATACGAACAGGAATCCGGTTATAAGCGTCGAACTTAACTTTTTCAGAAGGTATGATCTTGTAATTGGATGTGCTGGAACTATTAATGTCAGGGGCACCTAAAATAAATGCTTTTACACCTACATTAGTCTGGGTTACATTTTGTATTTTTTTTGGAGCACTGATCAGAATATGAATAACTTGTGATGAATCAGGAGAGAGCGTAATGTTATGGGTTTCAGAAGTTCTGTTATTAATCACAGTGGTCTGAATTGTGGTGATCACATTTGACAGGTTCTGAAGTAAAAAGTCTATACTTGCCGTATCTCCTGAAAAAACATAAACAGGGGCTTTCAGAACTTTTGTCTGAATAGCATATTTTGGTTTGATATAAATGGGAACAGTTACAATGCCAATCTTCTGATTGTGTTCTTCAAAAGCTTCAATATCGATTTTGTAATTTCCAACAAAAGCATTATCAGGGGCATAAAAACTAAAGATTTTTAGTTTCTTACTTCTGGCTTCAACAATCTCAGATGAATAATCCATTAGTTGATTCCAGCCTTTCGGTGCTTTAATACGTAAGTGAAATTTCTGAGAGGAAAAGGTGTTATTCTTCAACATCACTGCAACACAAAAAGTTGATCCGGGGTTAAGGCTAACCTCATTGTTGTTTACCAATCTGATTTCCAGTTCGCCATTAATAGCATAAACTGCAAAAGAAATCAAAAAGTTCAATGCAAAAATTAAGATTCTTTTCCACATTTAAATCCTCACTTCATTTCATACATCGAGATTCTTAATGATTTGCTTTTGCAGTATGCTATATTTTATTTAAAAATAAAGGGTGTAGTTCAGACCAAAAACATCTTGTCCTGAGCCTTGAGCCACAATTACAGACTGGTATGTTTTTCCTGAAGGAACCCCATCAAGATTTATTCTGAACCTTGTTGAACAACCCGGAAAAATTCCTCTTCTGGGGGCTTCAAGTTCTTTTACTAACGAACCGGACTGGTTAAATAATTTCATGCTCAGATCAGGTGCAATGAAATGGTCGCCGGTATTTTCCAGATCAATGGCTAAATATAACTGATCACCTTCCCTTACTAAAGTAGGTTTCATAAAAGTTAGTTTTCCTACTCCTTTGTCTTTAATATCGGTTACAATTTGGATCGCATAACGGATTACTGTATTAATTGTTACCTGGCCAGCTTGTGAAGGTTTGATAGGAGCCACGCCTTCTACCATAAGTACACTCCAGTAGGTTCCTTTAAGCGAATCATTGTGGGGTACAGTTACTGTATATTGAATATATATTGATGAATTGGCTCTGACTACAGCTGTTTTAGGTCCGAACTCAATCCATTTTGCATTTGATCGTTTTTGTGAACCGGGAGCATTGTAATAAGTAAAATCTTTATAATCATATTGAAGATCAGTTTGATAAACTTTAATCTCCTGATCTGTATTACCGGTGTTTTGGATTTTGATTTCGCCTTTGTAAATATCTCCGGACGATGCTTTATGAACTTGTCGTAGGCTACCTACTACTTCGATTGATGCCATTGATGTGAACGGCAATAAAACCGCCATCAGGCAGAGAAATAAAATTTTGTTGCGTTTCATGTGGAAAAATTTTGTGAGGATTCAAGAAATTTATTTTTATAATTATTAATTAGTTTTTGTGGAAAAAAAAGGGGGGACAGGGTGTCCCCCCAAGCGTATAGGTCACTATGAATGATAATTTACTGCCCAGCAGTAATCGTTAAAGTCACGGTTGTCGCAGTTCCTGTTGTTGCTACGATATTAGCATACTGCCCAGCAGTACTAGCGTTCCACTTCCAGTCAAATCGATACCCGTCTTTAGCAGATGTGCCAGTATAGCAACTGCCAATTCCGGTAAAAATATCCTGTGGGGTAGTAGATAAAGTTATTGTACTTACAGCTGATCCATAGGTACCGTCACCGTTGCTGCTTGTAGGCGTTGTTCCTGTTACATCAAGAGAAGTACCGGCAGGAATGACATCATAACTTGCCTGAATACTCCTTGTTTGACCCGAAGCAACAATTGAAGAAACCTGAGCATAACTGGTTCCGGTTCCTCCTGCAATTGCAGTACCGGCAACATTGGTTGTCAGCTCTAAAGAAATGGCTGCAACATTGCCTGTAGTATCAACAGCATTAATTAATAAGACTTCAGGGATGCCCATTGAAATTTGTTGTGTGGTATTTGATTGTGCATAAGAAGATGCGGACAACATTAAGAAGCTAACCACAATAATAATCTGAGATAGTAGATTTTTTTTCATAATCTTATTTTTTTTAAAAGAACAACCTTTTATAGTAGCTGGGTTAGAGCTTTTAGGTTAACAGTAAACCGGAACAAATGTATAGCCTTAGGAGAAGCCGGTAAATAGGCCGGAAACTGAAAAGAACTTCAAAAATGCTGATTTAGAACTACTGAAATACTGAAAATTTTCTAGTGAAAAGCCACAGTAATAGTAAATGTGATTGTAATAGTGGTATTTTGTGAATGAATTTGTTTATAGTTATCTGAATACCAGGAAAAAGTCATCTGATATCCATCTGTATCATTTGTTCCGGTGTAACATGTCCCTATATTAGTAACAATATTCTGATCAGTAGTTGAGAGAATTATAGGAGTAGTAATAGGTGTTCCTAATGATCCGCCACTATTGGTAGTAGTACAAGGGGCAGAGATTAATGTAAATACTGTTCCCTGAGGAACTGTCCCTGCGGTAATGCAGGCTGAGATTGTACCGCTTCCGCTGTAGGCATGTCCGTAATTTCTGGCAGTTGCCGATAATCTGACAAACAAATCTGAATTTGTTGCCGGACTGGCTCCCAGACCAGCAGTGGTAGTATTAAACTGCATCCCGATATAGGGATGGTTTGAATCAATCAATCCAACATTATAATTCTGGGTTGGAACCGAATCTCCTGCTACATAGGTTTGGGCATTCAGCTTATTGGAGAAAATGATGAGTGCTGTAATCATTAAGATTATATATACCGTTTTTTTCATGATCATTTCTCTAGTGAGCTGTGATGGTATAGGTTATTGAAATAGGTTTGCCGTGCAGATAATTTATGAAATAGTCATAACTTTTTGGATTATCCCAAACATAATTAAGTAAACACCCTTTGTTTGTCCCGGTTCCGGTATAACAACTTCCAATATTGATGATGAGGTTCTGCGGGTAATAGTTTAATTTAATTTCCCCAACCGGAGTTCCTAATGAACCGGCACCGAATCCTGCATCGGGGCTCACAAAAACATATAAATCTACATCTGAAGGGAGTGAACCTGAACTGATGTTTGCGGTAATGTAATTGGAGCTTCCCGATTTTACAATTGAAGAGTAGTTGAGCCAGGTTTTATCGATATTGGTCTTTGTTATGGTTTGTTCAACCTGATTGGAAGCAATGGCGAAACTGTGGCTGATGATTTGCTGGTTCTCTACGGCAAAATTGATCAGCGCAATTGGTGGAATCTTCAGCTCAAAAGTTACTGTAGACTTGTTGCTGTTTTGACTTTTAACAACATGGGGTGTTAAGGTTAGAAATAAAAGACCAACAAGTATTACTTTTTTCACTTCTACAAAGGGGATTTTTGATGAAGTAAAATTAGATATTATTCAACGGAGCCAAAATAGGCATTATGCTGAAGTTGAGGTTTGAAATTCTGATTTTCTGATTTATCAGTTTTCGGATGTAAAATAACTAGAAGTTCAGTAAGTAACCAATTACCATAATGTGATAATACCTTTCTTAATGGCGTATTTAACCATGTCGGCAGTGGAGTTCAGATCCAGTTTGGTCAGTATATTTTGCTTATGGGTTCCAACAGTTTTAACACTGATGAATAACTTATCTGCAATCTCTTTGCTGCTTTTACCTTCGGCATATAGCTTAAGTATTTCAAGTTCTCTATCCGATAAAATGGGGTCATGTTCTTCTGAACCTGTGCTTTTTCCAATGTAATCGTGGATGATTACTTCGGTTATTTCATCGCTCAGATATTTTTTGCCTGAATATACAGTTTTCACGGCCTGAAGTAATTCATCGTAATCACAGTTTTTGAAAAGATAACCGTAAGCCCCTACTTCCAGCATTCCTTTAATAAAATGCTTTTCCGAATGCATGGTTAAAGCAATTACTTTTAAATCGGGAGCCTCCGTTTGTAAAATTTTGGTGGCTTCCATGCCATTAATTTTTGGCATGCCAATATCCATAATCAGAATATCGGGTTGTTTTTTCTTTGCTTTTTCAACAGCCTGTTTTCCATCCTCTGCCTGTCCTACTATTTCTATTTCAGGATCTTCAGACAAAAGTGTGATTATTCCTTCTCTGAATAATTTGTGGTCGTCGGCAATTAGAATTTTTATCGACATATTAGTTGTTTTTTATGGGTATGCTAAAAGTGGCTTTAGTGCCTTTATCTATTCTCGATTCAATGATTAGTGAACCCTGTATTGACTCAAGTCTTTCGCTGATACTAAACAATCCATAACCGCCTTTTTTAAATAAAGCATTCTTTCCTTTGTATTCAAATCCTTTTCCATCATCTGTAACGCCAAAGATGTAAAAATTATCGTTTTTATGAACACTTACTCTGATATTGTTTGCCTGCGCATGTTTGGTAATGTTTGCAAGTAGTTCACAAACAATACGGTAGGTTAGTATTTTTGTGTCGTTATTCATTTCAACCAGATCAATGTCTGAAAGAAAAACCGTATTTACATTATGATCAGATTCAGTCTGGCTCAGTTTCCATTTAATTGCAGGAAGTAAACCGAGTTCATAAAGAATAGGTGGGCTTAAATCATAAGTTAGTAAACGCGACTGTATAATTGCCTCATTTAAGAACCCGGATATTTTTTTGAGTTTTTCTTTGATTTCATCCGGAACAATGTTCTTTTTCTGGATGGAAGAAAGGTTCATATGTACATAAGAAAGAATCTGACCGATTCCATCATGCAAATATTCTGCAATACGGCGCCGTTCTTTTTCTTCAACCACTAATAACTCCGAATTTAGTTTTTTGAGTTTCTGTTGATCGCGTTTTATTTCAAGCAAACTCTTTTTTAGCTCTTCTTCAGCTCTGCGCCTGAGTGTTACATCGTGTGTAATCCCTCTGTAGCCAATAAACTTTAATTCTTCATCAAAAATCGGAAATCCGCTAATAGTCAACCAAATACTTCTGCCGTCCTTTGTTCTGCATAAAACCTCAATTTCTTTATAGTCAATTTTCTTATTGAAGATGCCAAATAAAACATCTCTTGATTTTTCGTGATTGACAGAGTTGTGAAAGTCAAATAAATATTCTTTGTTTATGACTAATTCAGCTCGAACCCCAAGAATTTTTTCAATTCCGGCACTTACATAAGTGTATTTTCCCTCAGCATTGATTTCCCAGTAATATTCATTGGCATATTCAGAAATCTGAAGGAACCGGTTCTCACTGGTGTTGAAATCTTTGGTTTGTTTCTTAATGAAAAGTTCCAGATCCTGATTTTGTTTACGCAGTAAATCTTCGGCTTTTTTAATTCGTAACATTACTTTTACCTGCGAAACCAGTTCTGGTTTTTGAAATGGTTTGCTGATAAAAGCCTCGGCTCCTAAATTTAGGCCTTTCACCCGATTTTCGTAATTCTGGCCCAAAGCTGAAACCAATAAAATTGGGATGTGTTTGGTTTCCTCATCTTGTTTGAGTATTTCACAAGCCTCAAAACCATTCATTCCCGCCATCATAATATCCAATAAAATGGTGTCAGGCATAACCTGTTTTGCAATTTTAACCCCTTCTTCTGCCGAAAGAGAAGTAATAATTTCACTGTCAGGAAAGTTTCTTTTTAAGATGGTTTCAATGAGAACCAGATTACTGTAATCGTCATCTATGGCTAAGATTGTACTCATATTGTTTTTTGCATTCAGCTGAAAACTTATTTTTTATCAAAATAATTTTCAATAATACAATGAAATTTTGAAAAACTAAAAATTCATCTTATTTAGAACCCCAATGCTATTCCTGCAAGACCCACTATAAGGCCGACTGCCATATTGAGTAATTTAATTACAATAAATGCTTTTCTCGATTCTGCAAGTAAGGGTAAGCTGCCATGCCCGTCCTGAACAATTGAACTTGCCAGCAATATGCTGAAAGGCAGTGTTCCGTTGGCAAAAAGTATAACAAATATTAGGTGAGGTCCCGATTCGGGTATGATCCCAATTAGTATAGCAACAATCAAAACCCAGTAAATATTTTGGTGAATTAACTGGCTCAGATCATAATGTTTTATCAGTAAAGTGATCACCAGAAGAGTGAAAAATGTCCAGAGAAATATTTTTGAAAAGTGTTTTTTTATGATGTGCCCCCAAAGGTGTTTTTCGAGAAAGTGATCGTTTACCGTAAGAATTACAAAAGTTGAAAGCAGAATAACAATAAAGAAAGTAATTTTTATCCATTTGGGATCGCCTTCTTCCTGATGAATGTTACCCAGGTTTATCAGATTATGAATACTGCCCCCTGAAATTTTCTCATCTAAAATGAAGAAAGTAACAAAAAATAATATGCTCATTAATATAAGCGCTCTTGTTGGGGTAATATGTCTTAACTGATATCCAATATTTTTTGTTTGAAAACCTGAACATTCCGGAACCTCATGAATGTGCATGTGTTTGGTGTTGATGCCCGAAATCAGGTTCTTTTTGATGAACATATTAACCAGCCAACCAGAGATCATAGCAATCACAAATAAAATACCTGTAAGTAAAAGTGCCTTACCGGGAAATAGGGAAAACATTGCAAAGGCTTCATCTCCTGATGTTGCAATCATTGTTGCAACTATGGAGCCTGTTCCAATGATATCGTGAACATAAAGAGAAACAGCTGTATACGCCCCTAAACAACCGGGTATTACACCGAGTATTGTTCCTAATAGTAGCTGTTTCCATTTCTTCTTTTTTAGATCTTTTGTCCAAATGCCTTTGGTTAAAACATTAACGTATTCTATGATCAGCATCATCGACATTACAAAGAGGGTGATCATAAGTGTTTGTTTAACAATAGGTAACAAGCTTATCATGGTGATATGGATTTGAATGCAAAATTACTAATATTTTATTGTTTCATCATTTGATTTGAACAATTGTTTAAAATGAAAATAAATTAGGTACCTATTTACATAAATAAAAGTATTGGTTGGTGTGTTTGCATAATTTTGTATCAAAATACTTAATAAGGATGGCTAAAATTGTCAACATTTCTGAAGCAGTTTCCATTGCATTACACTCAATGGTTATTATTGCCAGGCAAGGCACTAACGAGAAAGTAAATGTGAATGTTCTGGCTGATAAAACAGGAAGTTCGAAGTTTCATATTTCAAAAGTGATGCAAAAGTTGGTAAAAGATGGCTATTTACTTTCAAATCGCGGTCCTTCTGGTGGATTTTATCTGGCAAAGAAACCCGAAGATATTTCTTTTTTACAACTCTACGAATCAATCGAAGGTAAAATGGAACTCCATGACTGCCCGATTAATCACGAGGTTTGCCCCTTTAAATCATGTATTTTTGAGGATGTGACAGTAAAAATGACACGTGATTTTTACAACCACATGAAAAACAGAAGTCTTGATTATTACATTAAAAGCAATAAGTTTTAGTTGCGATTACGCAAAAAGTCTGCTGTTTTCTGAAAATATTCCCACAGAAAGTTTTTGTGCTCGTCATCTATGACCGATTTGCTGAGTGCAACCTGCATGTTTCTTAGCCAATGCTTTATTGTGTCATCTTCAACAGGATATGGTGCATGTCTTCTTCTTAAAGCCGGATGACCTCTTTGTTCTGAATAAGTTGTTGGTCCGCCAAGATATTGAACCATAAACATATAAAGGCGGTTCTCGGCTCCTTCAAAATCACCTTCATACATGGGTGATAATAATTCATCCTCTTTAATTTCTGTGTAAAAGTCGTGAATTAACTTTTTAATGTTTTCATCACCGATTTTCTCATATATACTGATTTCCATGGTTTACGTTATTAAAAACTAAGTCTGAGCCCACTAACAAAATTAATGCCCGGAGCATTAATTCCTGAAGCATAAGGCCGGTAACTTAGATTGGTTAAATTTTCGATGGCAAAGTTAAGCATGAAATGTTCATTAAAAGCATAGGTGCCTTTCAGGTTGTAAGTAGTCCATGCAGGCACATAGGGGTTCCCATTTATATCGGGTGTGTACATCTGGGTTTTGTCTTGTTCCGATGGGGAGAGTTCGTCATAGGCAAGCAAGCCGTTATAAGTAATGTTGAACATCATTCGTAGTTTGTTTTTTTCAAAATATAATGTTCCGCCGCCATAAATTGGAGGAATATGGCTCAATACAGACCCCTGATCATCTTTTCCTTTGATTATAGTAAGGTTGGATTTGATCCCCCAGTTTTTTGAAATCTGAACTTCGCCTTCAAAACTTGCTCCGTAAATTTGAGCATAGCCTGTATTAACCACAGCCTGAACTCTGCTTAAGGTTCCATCATAATAAATCGAATCCTGGCCATTTAAAGTGAAATTGCGACGAACCATGGCATTTTTCAGGTACGAATAAAATACGCTGACTTCAATATCAGCAATATTTCCAATTCCTTTTCTTATACCCAGTCCCGCATTGTAAACATACTCTGGTTTCAGGTTTTCGTTGGGAACCACAACGCTTCCGGGTTCTGAATCGAAGATTTTAGCTACATCGTCCAGGTTCGGAGCTCTGAATCCGGAGGATAAATTCAGACGAATTTGCCAGCTTTCGGGATGATAAATTATGCCTATACTTCCAGTGAATGCCTGATTACTGATATTGATGGATGTATAAGGTAAACGGTAGTAACTGGTATCAATAAACTTCGAATGAATTGCAACGGTTGAAAAACGTAAGCCTGTTAAAAAGGTGACCGGTAACTGAGTGAGGTTTTTCTTGTAGGTCAGATAAATTCCCGAATTCAGCGTGTTTGTTCCTCCGTCCGGATATCGGGTTGAGGTAGGCTCAGAAATATTAGTAACGATGTTTTCTGTTGTGCCGGTTGAAGCTACATGATTGTAATCAAGATCAAATCCATAAAACAAAAATTGTTCGTTGGCTAGTTTCTTGTTGAAATCGGCATTGATTCCTAAAATATTTACTTCTTCTTTTCTTTTTCTGATCCAGTCGTTTCTGAATTTTCGATCATTGCGGCCCTCCTGAACATTCTGATAGGATAAGGTAAGCACTGCTTCATTCCATAACCTGTTGTTTTTATAAAGACTGATGGCTGTTTTTGCCATGAACCATGTTTGCGGACTGTAATACCATTGAGCGTATTTCAGCAGACCTGATGATGTTTCGGTTAACCTGTCGTAGCGAGGTACATCAGATGTAGCACTGTAATAAACTCCGGCATTTAACTGACTTTTTTCTGAAAGATTGACTTTAATCTTTTGCATGAAATTGATCTGATCGTAGCCTGACTTTACCTGCCTGTAAGGGTCGGGATTGTTAACAATGGAGTCTGTTCCATTGATGCGTTCAACATAATTATAACGTTTGAAGTTCATGTTTCCATGAGTTCCCATTCGCAAGTCTCCAAATTTGGTATAGCTGATAGAGCTAAGGAATGCCCATTTGTTGTTAGAAATATTAATATCAGCATGCAGGGTTCTTTCAAAAGCAGCCGTGCCAAAACGTGTAAAAGCATTTCCATGAACGGCCCAGTCTTTGGAAATGTTCATGTACGGATCAATAAGATGTACATCTACAACTCCTCCCAAAGCATCACTTCCATAAATGTTGGTTCCGGGACCAAAAATGATTTCGGCGCTTTTTATACTGTTCACATCTGCCTGAAGGATGTTTTGCAGATTCCCGCTTCTATATATGGCGTTATTCATGCGAACACCATCCACAACCAAAAGAATTGAGTTGGCAGCAAACCCTCTTATCATAGGACTTCCTCCTCCCAGTTGACTTTTCTGGACAAACACTTGCTGCCCATCCGCAATCAGGTCAGCAGAGGTTGCCGGATTATTCAGTAAAATGGTTTTGCTTTTAATGGTTTCTATGTGATTTGGAATTTCGGAACGCTGTTCTTCCCATTTATTGGCAGAAACATAAACTTCATTGAGGTTTATGAAACGTTCATTAAGCTTAACAATGAAATGCTGTGCAGCCAGTTGATCAAAAGAAAAGGTTTTTGAATAAAATGAAGAATGTTGAAAGGTTAGGGTGTCATTTCTTACAAAAAAATCCAGTTTGGCTTGTCCCGACTCATTGCTAAGGACAGAGTGACTTTTACTGGTGTTGTATATAGCTACATTGGCTATGGGTTTTCCTGTTTGCTGATCAATAACCCTGATAGTTTGGGCATGAAGCGAAAAAACAGAAATTGCGAACAAAATGAGTGCTGATAAAATTTTTCTCATTCTATAATGATCCTTTATTAAGCTTTCAAAATTAAGCCATTTCCATAAAAAAACACCCCGGTTAAGAGGTGTTTTTGTGTTGTTTAGATTTTCGGTATTTTATTTATTTGGCCGGATAACCTCTTTTTTTAGCTGCGTCTTCTAATCTCTTTTGGAAATTAGATTTCTTTGCCGGTTTTTTCTTATTGGCTTCAATTTTCATCCTCAGTTTATCCTCGTTGATAAATTTCTGAAACAGGAACATTTGTAGGAAAGTAATGATGTTAGCCAGGAAATAATAATAACTTAAAGCTGATGCATAATTGTTAAACCATCCCAGGAAGATGAGGGGCATTAAATACATCATGGTTTTCATTCCGGGTAAAGTCTGTGTTTGAGCCGATCCCATCATTTTGTTGTTCATGTAAGTATACAAAATGGTTGAAGCAGTCATCAGTAAAGTAAATAAACTTACATGGTCGCCGTACCACGGAATAGTAAAGGGCAGATGTAGAATGGAATCGTAACTTGACAAATCATGAGCCCAGAGGAAAGGTTGTTGCCTTAACTGAATAGCTGCAGGGAAAAACCTAAACATAGCAAACAAAATAGGCATTTGCAACAACATCGGTAAACAGCCCGATGCGGGGTTGGCGCCTGCTTTTTTGTACAATGCCATAACGGCCTGCTGTTTCTTAACAGCATCTTCTTTTTTAGGATATTTTGCATTGATTGCATCTACTTCCGGTTTCAATACCCTCATTTTAGCTGATGAGCGGTAGGTTGTAAATGCAATGGGGAACAGGATCATTTTCAATAAGATGGTCAATACCAGAATAACAATTCCATAATTCCATCCCAGTCCACCTAAAAAGTTGAATACAGGGATCACAATACCTTCGTTAATCCATGCCAAAAGGAAAAATCCCCACCCGATTGGAATCTGGTGATCCAGCTCCATGCCATAACCTTTGAGTGTGGTAAAATTATTCGGCCCATAATAAAATCTCATTCCGATACTATTGTCAGCTTTCATTGGACTGTAAGGTAATGTCAGGTCTGTTGACATACTTTTCAGATAATGCTCTGAAGGTTTGTGGTCCTTAATTTCGTTTGTTTTCAGTATCCCATTTTCAAAGGCATTGTCAGCAATAATTGTGCTGGAGAAAAACCGGAGTTTAAATGATGCCCATTTAAGTTTGGTTTTTATTTCTTTAGTTTCGTCTTTGCTTTCCGAAAGGTAGTCAACATCATCATTGTAGGGTTTGTAGTAGATGGTTGAACCGTTGAATTGATCAACAGCTTTTTCCTGTTGCAACATATCTGCATACCATTTAAGCTCCAGGTAATTCATGGTAGGCGGAATAATATTGCTCATATTTACCATGTTCAGGTTAAATCCTAGCATGTACTGATCACCTGTAAAAGTATAGGTGTATTCCAGATACGACGGGTTTTGTCCTTGCTGTGGGGCGTGGGCATAAACTCTGAAATGCAGGGTTAATGTATTTTTACCCGATACCTTGAAAGCACGGGATGTCGTATCGCTGCCCACCAGTTCAAAATACAGGTTTTTGGTATTGACTAATTGATTGTTGGCAAAGAACGAAAGCCCGAATTCAGCAGTGTTCGGGTCAAATAAAATCAAAGGCCTTCCATCATAGGTCTTGTATTTTTTTAAATCGACATAGTTTATGAACCCTCCTTTTTTGCTGATTTTATAGGTTGCCAAATCGGTTTGAATGGTATAATATTCGTTTTGCCCCCGTAAGTCTGAGGAAAAAGGATTGTTGTTTTGAACCGCGGCTTGTTGAGGTTGTGCAGAAGCATTGGGCTGTGAAGCCGCAGCTGTTGGTGTTTGATTTTGCTTGGCCGCTATAGCCTGAGCCATTTTTATGGAGTCCTGTTGCTTTTGCATTACCTGCGCAATAGAATCTTGCTTTTGTTTTTCTTTTGCCAGTTGCTCCTTTGAAGGGGTCATCCAAATGGAATACCCTATCATGATGGCTGCAATTAATAGGAAGCCTATCGTCGAATTTTTATTCATGTGTTGACTGTGTAATACTTAAACGGGCGCAAAGTTAAGGAGAAAATGGATACAACCGGGCTTATTTTGAAGTAGTGAACCACTGATTGTGCACGGACTTTTATCTGAAGACTGAAATAAATTGAAACTTCAAGAAATTAAATTTGCATTTTTGAAATTATTATAGTATCATTGTAATATCAAAATAACCTAATAATTAAAACAATGACACAAGAGAAAAATGTAACTGCGTTATCAGGATATCTGGCACTTTTTATGGCCATATTGCTTATAGCCTTTTCTATATGGCAGCTAGCCATGTATGAAGCTTTCTGGACATTAGCGCTGATATTTTTGGGATTGATTATTTTACCAGGGATGATGGTTGTTAATCCAAATGAATCAAAAGTGCTGATACTTTTTGGTGCTTATAAAGGTACAGTGAAAAAGAACGGTTTTTGGTGGGTGAACCCATTTATGGTAAAAAAGAATGTTTCCTTAAGAGCCAGAAATCTGGACAGTGAACCTATTAAAGTGAATGACAAGTTGGGAAATCCGGTTATGATTGGTGTGGTTATGGTTTGGAAAGTAGATGATACTTATAAAGCCTCTTTTGATGTGGATGACTACGGAACTTTTGTAGACATTCAGAATGAAGTAGCCATCCGTAAACTTGCAGGCCAATATCCTTATGATAATCTGGAAGATGAAAATGCACACCTCACTCTGCGCAGTAGTAGCGAAGAGGTAAACCAGATGCTGGAAAACGAAATCACCGAACGGCTCTCAATTGCCGGAATTAAGGTGATAGAAGCACGTATTAATTACCTCGCATATGCGCAGGAAATTGCCGGTGCTATGCTCAAGCGTCAGCAAGCTACAGCCATTATTTCTGCCCGTCGCAAAATTGTTGAGGGGGCTGTCGGTATGGTCGAAATGGCACTGGAAGAGCTTTCTCAAAAAGAAATTATTCAACTTGACGAAGAACGTAAAGCCAATATGGTAAGTAATTTAATGGTTGTGCTTACAGCCGATAAGGATGTTTCCCCTGTGTTGAACACGGGTAGTTTGTATTAATAACAAAGTTTGATATAATGAAAAGCCCAACCCGGATATATTATAAAGAAGAACAGAGCATGCGCAGTAGCCCTTCAATTTGGGCTTTGTACGTGGGATTTCTTGCGACGGTGGGCATTATGGCTTTTGGATTGTATCAACAGTTAATATTGGACAAACCTTTTGGCAATCATCCTACTTCCAATGCTAATCTTGAAATTATTTTTGCAGTGATTTTGGTTTTCTTCACTGCGATTATCTTTTTTATAAGTCGTTTGAAGTTGATTACCATAATTGATGAACAGGGAATCAAAATAGGATTCTTTCCGCATTTAATGAAAGTAAAAAGCATTGCGAAAGAAAAAATAAGTCGCTATGAAGTAAGGAAATACAGACCTTTTATCGAATACGGAGGATGGGGATTGCATTCAAGAGGAAAAGGTGGTCCCATCAGAAGAAGACGTTGGGGGATAGCCTATAATGTGAAAGGTAATATGGGGTTGCAGCTTTATCTGAAATACGGTGCTAAAATTTTGATTGGAACGCAAAACCCTTCAGGAATAGAAAGGGCCATGAATAAATTAATGAAAGAAGATGGAGGGAAGGTAAATGTCTAAAAAGAAAGTTTTTCCGTTACGTTTAAATGCTGAAACCTGGGAGGCTTTGGAAAAATGGTCTGCCGATGAGTTCAGAAGCGTTAACGGGCAAATTGAATGGATCATACACAATGCCTTAAAAAAAGAGGGGCGTATCAAATCCTCAATACAACAACCTAAAAAAGATCAATAAAACCGATATTAGAACTAGTTGGTTTTTATATTTTTTCCTCAAATGACAAAGAGCCGAAGATAAAATGTCGGCTCTTTTTTGAATCATGTATTATTTTATTCACTTTTGAGGCTTGCCTCAAACGCAAAAAGTATTCAAAAAAGTCAAGGCTGTGTCTGCTTGCACTCGAAAACTAGCGTTTGACAGCTAAAATCTATAAACTCGTCCCAACATATCGGGACTCAAAAAGTATAGATTTTTTCACGCAGTCTGCTCTGGTTTTTCGGCTGATCAGACAAGGCCGATCCGGTTCGTTTCTTTGGAGGAAGCAAAGAAATGAACAAGATCACTTTAAAATAGTTGATCAATCAAATCATCATCAGCCCTATTCGGCAACGTAATCTTCAGATCGGGGTTTTTATCCATTGCCCTTCGAATAGCATCATAAGCCCCTTTATTTCGTGCCCAGCTTCGCCGTGTGATTCCATTGTTTACGTCCCAAAATAACATGGAACGCAATCTTCTATCCGCTTCTTCACTGCCATCGAGTACCATCCCAAAGCCTCCGTTGATTACTTCACCCCAGCCTACACCGCCGCCGTTGTGAATAGAAACCCATGTAGCACCGCGGAAAGAATCACCAATTACATTTTGAATGGCCATATCGGCAGTAAACTGCGAACCATCATAAATATTGGAGGTTTCCCGGAAAGGAGAATCGGTTCCAGAAACATCGTGATGGTCGCGACCGAGCACAACCGGTGCTGAGATTTTCCCTTCCTGAATAGCCCGGTTAAATGCTGCAGCAATATTAATTCGTCCTTCAGCATCTGCATAAAGAATACGGGCTTGCGAACCCACTACCAATTTGTTCTGTCCAGCGTTTTCAATCCACTGTATGTTATCAGCCATTTGGCTTTGAATATCTTCAGGCGATTGCGCCATCATTTCTTTCATGACATCCAGGGCAATCTGGTCGGTTATTTCCAAATCTTTCGGGTTGCCTGAAGTGCAAACCCAGCGGAACGGACCAAAACCATAATCAAAAAACAGTGGCCCCATAATATCCTGAACGTAGGAGGGGTAACGGAAATTTTTTCCGTCTTCGGCCATGATATCGGCACCGGCACGGGAAGCTTCCAACAGGAAAGCGTTTCCATAATCGAAGAAATAGGTGCCGTTGGCAGTGTGCTTATTGATAGCGTCTGCCTGTCTTCTGAGTGATTTCTGAACTTCGGCTTTGAAAGCCTCCGGGTCTTCCACCATCATTTGATTGGATGCTTCAAAACTTAATCCGGCAGGATAGTAACCCCCAGCCCAGGGATTGTGTAATGAAGTCTGGTCGGAACCGAGTTCCACATGAATATTTTCTTCAGCCAGTTTTTCCCACAGGTCAACAATGTTGCCTACATAAGCCATCGAAACAGTTTCTTTATCGGCTTTGGCTTTTTTGATTCGTTCGGCCAGCTCGTTCAAATTGTAATGCAGTTCGTCTACCCAACCCTGACTGTGGCGTTTTTCTGCTGCAGCAGGATTGATTTCAGCTACCACCGAAACGACTCCGGCAATATTCCCGGCCTTGGGCTGAGCACCAGACATGCCACCCAACCCGGAGGAAACAAACAGCTTTCCGGCAAACGGATTTTCATCTTTCTGAGCCACTTTTCGTGCTGCGTTCATCACGGTAATGGTGGTTCCGTGCACAATGCCCTGTGGTCCGATGTACATGTATGAACCGGCAGTCATTTGACCGTACTGACTTACGCCCAAAGCATTGAAACGTTCCCAGTCGTCCTGTGCTGAATAATTGGGAATAACCATACCGTTGGTAACAACAACCCTGGGAGCGTCT
>JAFGXS010000077.1 GCA_016936505.1 Bacteroidales bacterium
AGTACAAAGGTAAGGATCGCCATTTCCTTTTTTCATATCGCCCAAAATTTGATCGTAAGTCCTGTTTTCTTTGATGATGTAGATTACGTGTTTGAAAACGGAAGGCTCACCAATGCGTTCGGGAACCGGAACGGGGGCAACATCTTTCCTGGGCAATAATTTCAGCATAGCCAGTCGTTCCTGACGATTGCTTTCGATAACTGTTTTAGTGTATTGTTTGAGTTGTGCACTGTCGGGAACCGGAATGATTGAAACTACAGCCAGCATACGGTGTGTGTTAAAAGCTCCGGCTGTGGGTTTGCTTTTCCCATCTTGTTTGATGAAAGTCCGGTAAGCCGGATTATTTTTGTTGGGAGAAGTCAATCGTGCTCCGATGCCTTCTATATCGGCCACGTAAAGCGTATGGTTATTATTAATGGCAATTCCTGCAGGATAAGCTGCTGTGGGAATGAAGCCGATTACTTTGCTGTTTTCAATTTTTGAGTTTTCAGAAGCTTTTTTCCCTAGTGAAATAACAGCCAGGGCATCGTCCATGCCATTGGCAACATAGAGCTTTTGTCCTTTGTCACCCAAAGCCAATCCATTGGGTGAATCTCCAAAATATGGATTTTTTTCAGGGTTTAAACGCACTGAAATGGTTTCTGATACTTTATTGGTTCGGGTGTTGATGACACTCACATTGTCATCGTTGCCATTGGAAACATATACAAATTCCTGTCCGGGACTGGTAATAATGGCGTTGGGGTGTAAGCCCACTTCGATTTCTTTCAATGTTTTTCCTGTTTTCGGATTCAGAATACTGACGGTTCCTGAAGAAACAGAACCGAATTTGTCCACTTTAGCTTTTTCCCAGGGAATACCTGCTGTGTTTTTGTCATCTGCTGCAGGAACCGACCCAGACCAGTTGGAGACATACAATTTTCCTTTAGCCAAAGTAATTCCGTAAGGTGCCATGCCCACAGGCTTTTGCCAGACAATTTTGCCGGAATTCAGCTCAATTTTTGCAACTTCATCATTACCGTTCAAAACCACATAAGCATAATTTTTCCCGTTTTCTTTTTGAATGACCATTTCGTTGGGAATGGAAGAACGAACTCCTTTTTTCGGTGGGAAAGCATAGGATTTTACAATCTCAGCTGTTTGTCCGTTCCACTCAGCTTTCATAACATTGTTGCGCGTGCTCCAGAGTACATATTCTTTGCTATTGTCTGTGAGCCATTGAATACCCGAATAAGTATTCATCGAATTGCTTTTGTTGAACTGGCGCAATACCAGTCTGTATATTATTTTGTTATCAGCTGTGTTCACAAAAACCACACTGTAGCGACCTTCAACAGCCAGAGTTTTACCATCAGGTGAAAGAGCCACATCCAGTGCATGGTTTTCCAAAGCCGAATCACCAAAGAAAATCATCTGTCCCGCAGGCTTGAGCACTTTATTATAAGGCATAGTGAGAACAGAGTCTTGTTTTGCACCCGCTGTTTTATGATTTTTAGGGGTGTTGGTACAACTGGTTGTAAACCCGATAATGATAATAGAAATCAGAAATAATAAATACTTTTTCATGGTAGTTTTATTTGAGTTGCAATGATATTATTTTTTTATGACCCTTAGGGAAGTTGTTTGTTAAATTAGTGTTTTTTCTGGTAACTGTTGCATCCATTGTTTTAGTTCTAAAAAAGCTTAAAATGCCTGTTGGTTTTGAAAAATGATTTTATTTCCTTTAATTTGCTGTTGAAAATCAACAATGTTTGTCCATAATTCAGCATTCATAACCTACATAAGAATGAAAAAAGAACAAAAAATAAAGAAAAGGGATTTGTATTCTTTTGTCTTCGGATTTGGTTTGTCCTATCTTGTGTTTCACAACTGGGATAAGTTGGAACAACTGTTTCTTTCCCTGTTTCGATGAGATTATTATCGTCCTGGAAAAGTGAATCGACATACTATTCATAAAGTCAAAACATGGATAATATCATAGAATATTTAAGTAAACCTATTTACCATTCGGATAATGCGCAACTAAAATGGCCTTATTTTGTTGCTTTGTTTTTCTTTTATCTGGCAATTAATCTGCCGTTGGGTTTCTTTATGATGTTTGTGGTGAAAGCGTTTCACCTCCATCACGATGCTTTAAAGTTCAGTTCCTTTTGGAGTAAAGCTTTGATTGTTGCCTTGCTGGCTCCTGTTTATGAAGAAATTATTTTTCGTTCCTGGTTGAAACTCAAAAAAATCAATGTTATTTTAATTCTTGTCACCTTGTCGGTTTTTGTTGTGATGGGGTTATTTCATTCCAAATTTACTTTTGTTAGTATTGTATTTGTTTTTTTGCTGGGTTTTTCCGTGCTTTTGCTGACATTGGGAAGAAGACGGATGGAGAACTTTGTGGCTGCAAAATTCAAATACTTCTTTTATGCTTCTGTTTTGATTTTTGGTTTGGTGCATGCCATGAATTTTACAGGAAATCCCTGGGTAATTTTAGCTTTTGCTCCTCTTCTGGGTAGTCCGCAACTTATTCTGGGATATATTCTCGGCTACATACGCGTGCAAAACGGATTGGTTTACAGTATGCTGTTTCATATGAGTGTCAATGCGCTCAGTGTGCTGTTTTTTATTCATTAGTTTGGCTTTTGCCCTGTGGAAAGGCTTCAGTGGAAGTCTCTTTTCTTTAGGAACTGTTTCGCCAAAAAACGTTATTTTTACCCTTTCTAATTTAATTAATACATTTATTTTTTACTGCAATGGAAAAAGTTACAGCTTATATTGAACAAAACAAAGAACGGTTTTTAGACGAGCTTTTTGAATTAATCAGAATTCCCTCAATCAGTTCACAATCGGAACACAAAGGTGATATGCTGCGTGCAGCTGAACAGTACAAACAAAGTTTTTTGAAAGCCGGTGCCGATAAAGCAGAGGTGATGCCTACCAAAGGAAACCCTGTAGTTTATGCTGAAAAAATTATTGATCCGGCCAAACCCACTGTGCTGGTTTACGCCCACTACGATGTGATGCCGGTAGATCCGATAGAGTTGTGGCATTCAGAGCCTTTTGCACCGGAAATACGCGACGGTAAAATCTATGCCCGCGGTGCTGATGATGACAAAGGTCAGGGCTTTATGCATGTGAAGGCTTTTGAAGCTTTGGTACAAACCGGTTCTTTGCCTGTGAATGTCAAGTTTATGATTGAAGGAGAAGAAGAAATTGGTTCCGTAAGCCTGGAAGATTTCTGTGTCGAACACAAAGAAATGTTGAAAGCCGATATTATTTTGGTTTCTGATACGGGAATGATTGCTACTGACATTCCTTCCATCACGGTTGGTTTGCGTGGCCTGGCTTACTGGCAGGTGGAAGTCACAGGTCCGAACCGTGATTTGCATTCAGGTTTGTTTGGCGGTGGAGTGGCTAATCCAATTAACGTGTTGTCGAAAATGATTGCTTCCATGACCGATGAAAACAACCGAATCACCATTCCGGGATTTTACGATGACGTGTTGGATTTTTCCGATAAAGAAAGGGAAATGCTCAACAAAGCACCGTTTGATGTGGAAGAATACAAACAGGCTATTGACGTGGAAGAGTTAAATGGTGAAACAGGATATACCACATTAGAGCGTACAGGTATTCGTCCTTCGTTTGATGTATGTGGTATTTGGGGCGGTTATACCGGCGAAGGTGCCAAAACCGTGTTGCCCTCCAAGGCTTATGCAAAAATTTCATCACGTTTGGTTCCCAATCAGGATCATCATAAGATTGCCAAAATGTTTGAAGAACATTTTGCTTCGATTGCTCCCCAATCGGTAAAGGTAAAAGTGGATTCGTTGCATGGTGGTCAGGCTTATGTTTGCCCGATTGATTTGCCGGCTTATAAGGCAGCAGAAGAGGCTTACACAAAAACTTATGCTAAGGTACCGGTTCCTACTTTCAGCGGGGGAAGTATTCCTATTATTTCCACTTTTGAAAAGGTGCTGGGAACAAAATCTATCCTCATGGGATTTGGACTGGAATCGGATGCTATTCATTCGCCCAACGAAAATTATCCGCTTTCCCATTTTTATAAGGGAATTGAAACCATTACCTGGTTCTATCATTATTTTGGAAAGATGTAATGATAGAAAGAGAATCTTTGATAGGAAGCCGGAAATTTTTTCCGGCTTTTTTTATTGTTTCGCCGCTTTCTTACTGCCGGCGTAAAGCTCAAATTTAAAAAAACGGCTTTCCAGAGGTCCATTATATAAGGTGATCTTTTTTGATGGCTTTAACCCAATAAATTTCGCAGCATCCAGATTGGAGGTAATAATCCAGGCTTCATAGCCTTTGAATTTTGTTTTCAAAACATCGCCGATGTGTTTGTATAACGCCACAATATCATTTTCTATCAATCTTTCTCCGTAAGGCGGATTAAAAATCAAGATACCTTTTCCGCTTTCCGGGTTCATTTTTTCAAAGGGTTTGTTAATGACTGTGATATCTTTATGAAGTTGAGCCTTTCGTATATTGGCCTGAGCAATTCGAAAAGCCTTATAAGACTGATCTGAACCGTAAATGGGGAAGTCGTGTTCAATGATTTGTGCATCCGCTTCCTGTTTGACCTGATTCCACAACTCAGCATCAAAATCGGACCAGTTCTGGAAAGCAAAATGTTTTCTGTAGTAGCCTGCCGGAATATTCATAGCATACAAAGCTGCTTCAATGGGCAATGTTCCAGATCCACACATGGGATCCATAAAATCACCGGTTTTATCCCAGCCGCTTAATTGAATCAATCCTGCAGCCAAAGCCTCATTGAGTGGTGCTTTATCCACTTCGGTTCGGTAACCTCTTTTGTGTAATGACATGCCCGAGCTGTCCAGTGAAATGGTGCATTGAGGTCCGCTGATGTGGATATCAATGTAATAAGTAGGGTTTACCTTTTCCACATTAGGGCGGCTTCCAAATTTATTTCTGAACTGATCAACAATGGCATCTTTTGCCTTTTGAGCCACATACTGCGAATGGGTCATTTTTGAATTGAAAACCGAGGCGCTGATTACAAAAGTCTGCCTTACAGTAAACAGCGATGTCCAGTCGATATTCTGAACCTTCTCGTAGAGTTCGTTTTCATCACGAACGGTAAAAACTCCAATGGGTTTCAGAATACGCAAAGCAGTTCTGCACTGGTAATTGGCTTTGTATAAAACCGTATTGTCACCTCTGAATAAAACGGCTCTGTTACCGGTAGAAATATCTTTGGCTCCCAGGTTTTCTAATTCAGCTGCCAAAATATCTTCCATACCGGAAAATGTTTTGGCCGTAAGGTCCATGCCTTCTTCAAAAGTTTTTAGTACATCCATCGCTGGCAAAAGTAGCTATTTTAAAATCACATGTAACCAATAAATAGTAAAGACGCAACAAATGATATTTTTTACTTTTGTGTTCTAAAAATGAATGAGATGACAATAGAACAAGCACAGAAAAGAGTGGATGAATGGATTCAAACCACCGGTGTCAGGTATTTTAATGAGCTGACCAATATGGCGATGTTGACGGAAGAAGTAGGAGAGGTGGCTCGTGTAATTGCCCGACAGTACGGTGAGCAGTCGTTTAAAGAGTCTGACAAAGAAGTGGATTTGGCTGATGAAATGGCCGATGTTTTGTTTGTGCTGATTTGTCTGGCCAATCAAACGGGAGTGGATTTAACGAGTGCTTTGGCAAAAAATCTGGAAAAGAAAGAGAACCGTGATAAGCTTAGGCATAAAAACAACGATAAGCTGAAATAGTAAATAGTTTTTCATCAATTATAAATTAAACAGGTTGCGTTTAAAAAAATAGTATATTTGCACCCCTTAAAAACAGTTGTTTATCATCTGCGGATGTGGCGAAATTGGTAGACGCGCTAGACTTAGGATCTAGTGCCGCAAGGCGTGGGGGTTCGAGTCCCTTCATCCGCACACATTTTAATGTTTTAATAAATCAGTTTCAATGAATATTACACTGGAAGAAAGCGGTAAATTGACCGCTGTTGTTCACATCAATCTCAAAGAAGAAGACTATTCAGGAAAAGTTAACGAACAATTAAAAGAATACCGCAAAAAAGCTCAGATGCCTGGCTTCCGTCCGGGAATGGTTCCCATGGGCATGGTGAAAAAAATGTATGGAAAAGCGGTAATGGCTGATGAGGTGAACAAAGCAGTTTCAGAAGCATTGAACGAATATTTGTACAACGAAAAAATTAATGTGTTGGGAAATCCTTTACCCAACGAAGAAAAATCGACCATTATTGATTTTGATCAGCAAAATGAGTTTGATTTTTATTTTGATATCGCAATTGCACCTGAAGTTGAAAATCCGGTGGATGATAAACTAAAAGCTACTTATTACAAAATTAAGGTAACTGAAGAAGAAATTGATCGTGCTGTTCAGGACATGCAAAAAAGACTGGGTAAGCACGAACATCCTGAAACAGCTGAAGAAACTGACAGTCTGGAAGGAACACTCCGTCAGTTGGATGATGATAAAAATGTATTGGCTGAAGGCTATACAACCGAAGGTTCATTGGCGTTGCCAGATGTAAAACTGAAAACAGTAGTCAAAGAATTTACCGGAAAATCCAAAGGTGATAAAGTTGTATTTAATCCCAAAAGAGCTTTAAAAGATGAAGCACTGGAAGAAGCTTTGCTAAACCTGGAAAATGGGGATGAAAAGCTGGGAAGCGATTACGAGTTTGAAATCAAAGACATCGTACGTACAGAAGAAGCTGAAGTAAATGAAGAGCTATTCAATCAGATTTATCCTGCTGATGAATTGAAAACAGAAGAAGATTTCAGAAACCGTATTCGTCAGGAACTGGAAGGACATTATCAGAAAGATGCCGACAAAAAATTTGTATCCGATTTGATTGATAGCATTATTGAAAAAGCCAATATTGAATTACCTGATGCTTTCCTGAAACGCTGGTTGGTTGAAAACAATCAGGGAAAAGCTACCATGGAGCAAATCGAAGGCCAGTATGATAGCTATGCTCAGACATTCAAATGGCAGCTGATTGAAGCTAAACTGATAGAAGCTTACGGTGATGCTTTACGTGTGACCCGTGACGATGTTCGCAACAAACTTAAATCCTATTTCCAATTGCCTGAAGGTGTAGAACCCAGCAAAGAAATGGACGGCCTTGTTGATCAGCTTTTGAGCAACGAACAGGAATATCAGCGTCATTTTGCAGAGTTGATGGATGAACGCTACATTACATTCTTTAAAGAAAAAGCAGGGAAGGAAGAAAAAGAAGTTACAACAGACGAATTTGTAAAAATTATTTCAACCCCCAAAAACTAATATCATGAACAGCAGTTCAGAATTTAAAAAATTTGCTACCAAGCACAGGGGCATTAACAGTTTGACCCTGGACCGGTACACATCAGTTTACGGAAATTATATTTCTCCCACCATTATAGAAGAACGTCAGTTAAACGTAGCACAAATGGATGTGTTTTCACGTTTAATGATGGACCGCATTATTTTCCTTGGTGTGCCCATCGATGATTATGTGGCTAATATTATTCAGGCTCAGTTGCTTTTTCTGGAATCGGTTGACTCTTCGCGTGATATTCAGATTTATCTGAATACACCGGGCGGATCAGTTTATGCAGGTTTGGGAATTTACGACACCATGCAGTATATTAAACCTGATGTGGCAACTATCTGTACCGGTATGGCAGCCTCAATGGGTGCTGTAATTTTATGTGCCGGTCAGGCCGGAAAACGTACTGCGTTGCCTCACTCACGTGTGTTGATTCATCAACCTATGGGTGGTGCAGAAGGACAAGCCTCAGATATTGAGATTACAGCCCGTGAGATTCAGAAACTGAAAAAAGAATTGTACGAGATTATTTCAAACCATTCGGGTCAGAAATACGATAAAGTATGGGAAGACAGTGATCGTGATTACTGGATGACAGCAGCTGAAGCAAAGGAATACGGTATGATTGACGAAGTGCTGGAAAGAAAAAAGGCATAATCATATTATTATGATGAATAATTGGCATTGGCTGATTATTCCGGAATTTTATCAATGGAACCCTAGGGTTCCATTGATTTTATACCTTTGATATAAAGGTTCATAAAACACCTAACAAATTGACATTATGGCTAAAGAAAAACAAGAATATTGTTCATTTTGCGGACGTCCCAAATCGGAAACAGAATTGCTGATTTCCGGAATGGAAGCCAAAATTTGTAATTTTTGCATAGAGCAGGCCAAAGATATTCTTGACGAAGAAAGGAAACCTAAGAATAAGACAGCTAAGATTGACCATACTATTCTGAAGCCTTCAAAAATTAAGTCATTTCTTGATGAATATGTTATTGGTCAGGAAGACGCTAAGAAAGTACTTTCGGTTGCTGTTTACAATCATTACAAGCGAATTGGACGTTCTGTAGAGGTTGATGATGTGGAAATAGAAAAGTCAAATATTATTCTTGTTGGAGATACAGGAACAGGAAAAACTTTGCTGGCCCGGACTATTGCCCGTATGTTGCATGTTCCTTTTGCCATTGCGGATGCAACGGTTCTCACCGAAGCCGGTTATGTGGGTGAAGATGTGGAAAGCATTCTAACCCGCTTGCTTCAGGCTGCTGATTATGATGTAGCTGCTGCCGAAAGAGGAATCATTTTTATTGATGAAATTGATAAAATCGCCAGAAAAAGTGATAACCCTTCCATCACACGTGATGTTTCCGGAGAAGGTGTTCAACAGGCTATGTTGAAGTTGCTGGAGGGCTCAATAGTGAATGTCCCACCTCAGGGAGGAAGAAAGCATCCCGAGCAAAAAATGATAGCGATCAATACAAAAAACATTCTGTTTATTGCCGGTGGTGCTTTTCAGGGTATTGAACGCATTATTGCTGCCCGCATGCGTACCAATGTTGTCGGTTATACCTTTGCAGGGCACAAGGATGAAAACGTTGATAAAGAGAATTTGCTGCAATATATTTCTCCTACAGATTTGAAAAAGTTCGGCCTTATTCCTGAATTGGTAGGCCGTTTGCCTTTGCTTACTTATTTGAACCCGTTAGATGAAGAAGCATTGAAACGCATTTTGCAGGAACCGAAGAATGCGTTGGTAAAGCAGTTTATCAAATTATTTGAAATGGACAATATCAAATTGTCTTTCGACGATAAGGTTTATGATTTTATTGTTGAGAAATCCATTGAATATAAACTGGGAGCCCGTGGTTTGCGATCGATTCTGGAAGCTATTTTAATGGATGATATGTTTCATTTGCCTTCTGAATCATCTGCAACTGAGTTAAAAGTGACGCTAAAATATGCACAACAGAAATTTGGGAAAGCCAGTTTAGCCAAATTAAAGGCTGTAGGATAATCAGTTTTCTTTGAGTTTTGAGCAAGATACTATGTATCTTTGAAGTCCTGAAATGTGTGACAATGAAACCTTTTGCATTTTTCGTACTTCTTCTTTTTCTGTCTTTTTCTGCTTTGGCGCAATCGCATAAGCAATTGCATACAGTGGCTTTAAATGATAGTATTCCCACAATTAATCTGAAAGAAATTAATGTCATTTCTCATAAACAAGGACTGTTTGGTTTTTGGGAACGCTGGCGATTAAGGCGATTAATTTACAATGTAAAGAAAGTTTATCCTTATGCTAAAACAGCAGGAGCTCTGCTCAAAGAATATAATGTTCAGCTTGAAAATGCCAAAACAGAGGCTCAGAAAAAAAAACTGATGAAACAGGCTGAAAATGAATTAAAAGCCAAATATGGCAAACAACTCATGCAGCTCAACTTTACACAGGGAATTATTTTAATCAAGTTAATTGATCGTGAAACAGGAAATACTTCTTACGATCTGGTGGCCGGATTACGTGGAAAGTTTATAGCGTTTTTTTACCAGGGTATAGCTAGGATCTGGGGCTACAATTTGAAGGTTCATTACGATCCGAAGGGTAAAGACAAGGATATTGAAACCATTGTAAAGTTGATTAATGAAGGAAAACTATAAAACTACTTTCCTCTTCCCTGTAGTACAATAAGAATAGTATAAATAATGATCTTGAAGTCCATTGCCAGTGACATGTTTTCAATATAAAGCAGATCGTACTTCAATCTTTCGATCATTTCGTCTATTGTAGATGCGTATCCAAATTTAACCTGCCCCCAAGATGTGATTCCGGGTTTTATTTTCATAAGCAGCCTGTAATGGGGAGCATTCTTTAGTATCTGATCAATATAATATTGTCGCTCAGGCCGGGGTCCCACCAACGACATTTGCCCTTTAAGTACAGTATAAAACTGAGGGATCTCATCAAGTCGCACCTTTCTGATGAAGAGTCCAAAAGGAGTAATTCTCGGGTCATTCTCAGACGAAAGCTGTGGCCCGTCTTTTTCAGCATCGCAATACATCGACCTGAACTTATACATGGTAAAAGGCTTCCCCCTTTTTCCGATTCTCTCTTGTTTGTACAAAACAGGTCCGGCTGAAGAGAACTTAACTCCAATTGCAGTAAATAAATACACCGGAGATAACAAAAAGAGAGCAAGAGCAGAAACAATAATGTCAAGTATTCGCTTGATGCTTTGCTGCCATGCAGGCATCAGGTCAGGAGAAATGGCAATTAAAGGTGTGTGAAAAATTCCGGATAGTTTAACGGAACCAAATATAATATCCTGCATATCCGGTATAACCTTTATTATTACATCTGTTTCCATTAATTCGTAAATGATGCGATCAAGAGTATCCTTTTCACTCCTCTCAATGGCAATAATTACTTCTTCAATTTGATTTTTTTTAATTATTTCATTTAAGTTTTGATAGGATCCCAAATGGATTAAGAATTTTTCAATTTTAAATTCTTTTTTGTCGTGAACATTAACAAACCCAATGAAATTATTTCCCGATGATATTTTTTCATGTTTGATATCGTTGTACACCTGGAGTGCATTTCCGTTGCTTCCGACAATAATGGTTGCAAAACCAATTTTTCCTTTATGAACCTTATTTACGGTTCGGGTTGTTAAAATCAGCCTGAAAAAATAGGTAAGACTAAACTGTAAAAGAAATAATGTTGAAACAGATTGATAATAGGCCTTGTAGCTATTGATCCTGTCGTCGAGTAAGAGCAGGAAAAAAAGACCGATGACTCCAATGATTACTGTTATAAGAGTTTGACCCAGCTCATTGAGCCTTGACTTTCGGTACACTCTTCTGTAAGAACCATCCATAACGTATAGCAGAAGCCAGAAAAGAGGTACAAGTGTAATGCCTAACCAAAATTTTGTATCAGAAAATATTTCCTGTGTATGTGAAAAAAGATAGGGATCTTCTTTTAATTTTCGGATGAAATAAAAAAGATTCCAGGTAATAAATGCCGCCAACCAGTCGATGAATACATATTTAAAAATCTGGAGTCTTTTGTTCATTTTTTTGAAAAACTTACTGGTTCCCTAACCTGTTAGTCAGAAATTATGTTTGTTTCAAATTTAGGGAATAATTTCAGAAAAAGCCTATCCGTTTTGACTAATGATTTTAATTTTTTCCAATAACCTTTGTGCCAGATCCTTTGCCTGACAACCTTCCGATATTCCTATAACAGGATCAGAGTTGTAAATGATTGATTGGTAAAAAGAATTGAAAGCCTCCTTTAACGGGTAATTGGGTGGAGTGTTTAGAGTTCTGCTGGTTAACTCCCCGTTTTTGATTTCGACTACTTTAGAAGATTGATTTCCAAAATCACATTCAACCTTGGTATTGGTTTTAAAAAACTGAAACCGGTGGACGTATTCTTGTGCAACCAGATTGATGGTCAGATTAACATTGGTTCCGTTATCAAACTCAAGGTGTGCATTAACAATATCTGTTTTGCTCCCAAATACATTAACTCCCGTTGCATGAATTCTTTTGATGTTGGCCTTAACTATTGAATAAATAATATCAATATTTCTTGTCATAATCATCTCCAGTTCTGCTTCGGACTTAATTCCGGCAGTGAAAGGAATGTAATGTTGGGCATCAATGAATAAAGGGTTTTCAATAAAAGGAATAGAAGATAATAATACAGAATGAAATCTGTCGGTATATCCAATTTGTATTTTAGCTTTAGCTTCCTGTGAAAGTTTAAGTAAGTGATCGCCCAGAACTTTTGACTTTAGAATTTCAGGTGGCAGAAGCAAGTGCCGAGAAGCCTTTAAAAACCCAGGAACAAGCGAAAAAAGAAAATCTGTAGCAGTAGTGATATCAAGGGCGTCTGAGCGTTCAATCAAATCCAGAGGATTGTTGAAAAAAGGAATATTTAGCTCTTTTGCTATTTCCTTTCCGTTTCGGGTGTCGGGATCAAAAACACCACATACACGTAACCCATTGACTTCGTGAATGGCTTGCGCATGTTGTTTTCCGATGAGGTCGGCTCCCAGTAACCCAATGTTCAGCATAGGTGTTTTTTTTACAAAAATAAAGTCCCGATTCATTAACTTTGCCGGGTAAAGAATGAAATTATTCAACATTAAATGTTAATAAGTGGAAGACAATTACAGGCATAAAGGATTGAGAAAGAAGCTGGTTAATGAACTCAGGAAAAAGGGAATTATTGATGAGCAGATACTGGCTGCTTTTATGTCGGTACCAAGGCATTTGTTCCTGGATTCAGGTTTTCTGGAATTTGCTTATGAAGATAAGCCTTTTCCGATTGGTTCGGGACAAACCATTTCTCAGCCTTATACTGTTGCTTTTCAGACTCAGTTGCTGGATGTGCAAAGGGGAAGTAAAGTACTGGAGATAGGTACGGGTTCCGGTTATCAGGCTTGTGTGTTGGCAGAACTGGGAGTGGAAGTCTACAGCATAGAAAGACAAAAGAAGTTGTTTGAAAAGACTAAAAAGTTTCTTTCTCAATTTCCATATAAGCTTCATTTGTTTCAGGGAGACGGCTTTTTGGGAGTTCCCGAACATGCTCCTTACGATGGAATTATTATTACCGCTGCTGCACCTGAGATTCCCCAGGGCTTGGTGGATCAGTTGAAAGTAGGAGGGGTTCTGGTTATTCCCTTGGGTGAAGGAAGCTTGCAAACCATGCTGCGTATTGTCAAAGAGGAAGATGGATCGTTGACGAAGCAACAATTTGGAGGTTTCAGGTTTGTTCCTATGCTGAGGGATTCGGGGAATGATTAATGAAGCAGATAAAATAAAAAAAGCCGCTTATTGCGGCTTTTTTGCTGTGGGAGCTACAGGATTCGAACCTGTGACCCTCTGCTTGTAAGGCAGATGCTCTGAACCAGCTGAGCTAAGCTCCCTTTTTATATTGTTTCTCAAAAATGAGAGTGCAAAGATACAATCAAATTTTATTTTTGCAACAATTATTCTTCTTTTTTCAAAAAAATAATTCATTTTTTTGAACCTGTTCATAACGGGTTCATAGTACAATCTATGTCTGAGTGTATTTACTTTTTTTGATATTTGTAAATATCAATCTGGTTGCTACTTTTGCTACATTTGTCGTTGCGTAGAAATTTGCTATGGAGTTACGAAAAACACTTTATTTTCTTACTGTTTTATTCCTTTTGACCGGACTTGCATCGTGTTCGGTCAATAAGTACATTCCAACAAATAAATATCTTTTGGGAAAAAGCAAAATACAGTTTGATGACAAAAAGCAAAAAGCAATTGATGTAAACGAGATCAGGCAATATATTCAGCCGAAACCTAACAAAAAGTTTTTCTTCACAAAATTAAATCTCTGGGCTTTTTATCGCAGTCAGAAACATCAAACCTGGTTCAATAAATGGCTAAATAAACGAATTGGTCAGAAACCAGTATATTACGGATCTGATGATGTAAATTTAAATGCAACCCGGATTAAAAGTTATTTGGGAGATGTTGGCTATTTTGATGCGGTAGTCAGTTATAAAACTATAGTTAATAAGAAAGAAAAATCTGTAATTTATTCCATTGTCCCCGGAAAACCGTATCGTTATAATCTTGTTAATTATCAAATCGAGGATGCTACTTTGATTCCGTTTTTTAAGACATTACCTCCCGGAAAACTTATAAAAAAAGAGACTGTTTTCAATGCCTTTAAAATGGATGAGGATCGAAACGAAATAAATGATTTACTTCGAAGTAATGGATATTATTACTTTAACAGAAATTATATACAGTATGTAGTTGATACTAATTTACAGGATCATAGAGCTAACGTTAAGATTGTAGTAAAAGCTATTGATATTCCTGATGTTGAACATCCCGGTAAATTTATCAGGAAACCGCATGTGCGATATTTTGTAAAAGATGTATGGATCACGCCTAATTACAGCTTTATTGATTTTGACCGTGCCGACACAGTTCAGCATCTCATTCATTTTAGGGGAGATACAACAGGATATAAGTATCAGTTCATTCAAAGTCCTTTTAAAAGGTTCAGGTTAAATGCTTTTGATAATGCAATAAAAATTAAACCCGGTAGACCCTACAGTGATAAAAGTGTACAGGAGACGTATTCAAATTTGTTCCGATATCGTGTTTTAAGGTCTGTAAACGTAGGTTTTGATACAATAGGGTTAAAAAGAAATCCTGAATTACCTATCGGGTTTTTAAACTCCAGGATTACCATGCAAACGGGAAAACTTAACAGTTTTTCTGTGGAAACAATGGGGACTAATTCAAGTGGTAACTTGGGAGTAAACGGGAGTGTTTCCTATTCCAACAGAAATATCTTTAAGGGAGGTGAGGTTTTTAATCTTTCGTTAAACGGTGGGTTTGAGGCTCAAAAGCAGGCAGCTATTACCGATACAATATCTTCTAATTCCAATGCTTTGTTCAATACCTTTGAGACTGGAGCAAATGCCTCTGTCATTTTTCCCATGGTATTGTTTCCGTTTCGACATGTAAGGCTCACCGGCAACTCCCAAACCAGCATTAGTGTGGGGTATAATTATCAGTTGAGGCCTTACTATTCAAGAAGTATTACGAATGCGGATTTGGGATATTCCTGGGAGCAGAATTCTGTTGTTCAGCATCTTTTTACTCCGTTGAATATTAACTTTGTAAAAGTAAATCCCAGCCCGGCTTTTGCTGATACTCTGGCAAAGGAGACGAATATCAGATTAAAAGAGCAGTATTCGAACCACATGATTTTTGGTTTGAAGTACAGTTATATCTATAATAGTCAGCAGGTAGGTGTAAATAAAAATTTCAACTATTTCCGTCTTGATCTGGAGAGTTCGGGCAATCTTTTGTATGGCTTAAATCATTTATTGGGAACCCCAAAAACCTCGGATGGTTATTATACATTATTTGGTGTTCGCTATTCGCAATATGCAAGGTTTAGCGCAGACTTCAGGCACTATATTTATATTGATAATGAGGGAGCAGTATTGGTATTGCGATCCTATTTAGGAGCCGGAATTCCATACGGAAATTCAATGGAAATACCTTATGAAAAGGGCTTTTATGCCGGAGGTGCAAATGGAATGAGGGGTTGGTATTTCAGAATGCTGGGACCAGGCGGATACAGCGGTAATGATGTTTATGAAAGAATAGGGGACATTAAACTGGAGGGTAATATTGAATTACGCTTTCCCATTTATAAGTTTTTAAAGGGAGCTTTATTTACAGATGCCGGTAATATCTGGAATTACAATGCATCTTCAAGTTTCCCCGACGGACAGTTTAAATGGAATACCTTTTTGAACCAGATAGCTTTTGATAGTGGAATGGGAATTAGGCTGGATTTTACCTATTTTGTTATTCGCTTCGATGTAGCAGCACCTATTGTAAATCCTGCTTATCCAATTGGAAGCAGGTGGAGACTTCCCTATCTGAAAGCAAGCGATTTTATTGGAAATTTTGGTATTGGATATCCTTTTTAGTTATGGCTTTAGAGAAAGAATTACGTGGGTTACAAAGTGCTTTTGGTTATAATCCTACTGATGATCAGAAGAAAGCAATGGAACACCTTGCTGCTTTTTCTATCTCGGCAAAAGCTAACCCATTGTATCTTCTAAAAGGCTATGCCGGAACCGGAAAAACATCACTGATCAGCGCTTTTGTCCGAAATCTCCTGAACAAGGGAAAAAAATTCGTTCTTTTGGCTCCAACTGGAAGAGCAGCAAAAGTCCTTTCACAGTACACCGGGTTTAAAGCCTACACTATTCATCGATGGATATATACCACTGTAATGCAGGCTGATGGCAGAAGGAAAATGGTGCTTTCTAACAATAAAATGCAGAATACAATTTTTGTGGTTGACGAAGCTTCAATGATCAACGATAATGTTTCTGAATTCAGCTTGTTTGAAGGAAAAAGTTTATTGGATGATTTAATTCAGTTTACCTATTCTGAGTCGGGCAATAAATTATTATTGGTTGGTGATACAGCGCAGCTTCCTCCTGTGGGTTTAAATATCAGTCCGGCTTTGGATATTGAATATCTGAAAACAACCTATAGCCTTACAGCTTTTGCTTTTGAAATGAAAGAGGTTATGCGCCAGTCATTGGACTCGGGTATTTTGAAGTCTGCTACGTATCTCAGACAGAAAATTAATGAACATTTAGTGGCCCTGCCTTATTTCAAGGAAGTTAACTTCCTTACTGATGTGCGGAAAATAGAAGATGCCTATGAACTTGAGGATTTGATGCATCAGTCTTTTTCCGGTCGTAATACTTCTGATAGTATTGTTGTAACGAGAAGCAATAAAGGGGCAAATCTTTTCAATAAACAAATTAGAAACTATATTCAGCAAAAGGAATCAGAACTGGAAGCAGGAGATCAGATTATGGTTGTTAAAAACAATTATTTCTGGCTTGATTCAAAATCCAGAGCCGGATTTATAGCTAACGGAGACATTGCTGAGGTAGTAAGGGTAAATTATATCGAAGAACTTTATGGCTTTCGGTTTGCGGATGCAGAGATTGTTTTGCTTGATTACCCGGAGGAAAAAGAATTAACAGTGAAGTTGCTTCTTGATGTATTGGATTTCTCAGGACCTTCGTTGGGAGAAAAGGAACAAAGGACACTTTTTGAACAGGTAGAAGCCGATTATCAGCATATTCCTTCACGACGTAAGCGGTTGGCTTTATTGCAGAAAGATCCATATTTTAATGCATTACAGATTAAATATGCTTATGCTATGACTTGCCATAAAACACAAGGTGGCCAATGGCCCGTGGTTTTTGTAGAGCAGGGTTATTTCACCGAAGAACAGTGTGATGTTGAGTATTTACGCTGGTTGTACACTGCATTAACCCGAGCCACCGAAAAGGTTTATTTGTTGGGATTTCAACAAGCTTTTTTTGAAGAGTAGTTTAAAACAGATTACTCTTTTCAAGCTCTCTTACAAATTGTTTGCCTGCTGTTTCACCCATTTTTATGATATTTTTTGCTTCGCTGAAGTCAGCCCACGATACTCCCTGAAGCTTACAATGTACAATCTTATCTGCATTATGGGTTTTAATTTGAGCCAGATGATCTTCTCGTATGGCTTCTGCACGCTGAAGAATAGTAATTCCGCTTTTTATTTCCAGATCCTTTTTCTTTAGGGGTTGACTTACATCTATTCCAATAATCAGTTCATCGTCATTTTTTTTGAAATGATTGGTCGGAACCAGGTTTGTGACCCCTCCATCAACCAGCATGTATTTGTCGTAAGGAACAGCAGGAAAGTAACCAGGAATGGCTGAACTAGCCTGTATAGCCTTACGCAAACTTCCTGACTTAATCATTATTTCGTCTCCGGTGATAATATCATTGGCAGTTACTGAAAAGGGAAGTGGCAAATCTTCAATTTGTGCTTCAGGATATTCAGCATAAATTTTTTCAACAACTTCAAGATTGTAAATGCTTGGATGTGCCAAGGTCTTAAAAAAGGATATCCCAACTTTTATTCTGCCCAGAACTAATGTGGCTTTACTTTTCAGGTCTTCACCGTGTTTATCTATAGAAGCAAAATCATCAAAATTAAATTCTTTAAAAAGGGGGTTATTAATGAACCGAAATGAGTATTCTTCTACATCTTTAATGTTTTGAAACAGACAGTAGGCGCCACCTATCATGGCTCCCATACTGCAACCTGATATTCTACTGATGGGTAAATTTTCTTTTTCAAGGATGCGTAGAAAACCAATATGAGCCAGCCCCCGGGCTCCTCCTCCTCCTAATGCAATTGCCAGTTTCTTCATGATTTGGTGGTTTAAAATTTATGCTTAAAAGTAATGTTTAATCTTTTGTTTCAGGTTTTCTTAAAATAAAAAAAGGCAGAAACAAAAGTAATAATCCTGTTGTTGAAGCAATTCCGGTTCCGATACCTAAATGCTGGGCCAAAAACCCTAATAATAGCGCAATAATCGCTCCAAATATTGACTGTGCCTGCGATTGAACGGAAAGAACAGAGGCCATAGCTTCTTCTTTTGATTGTTCCGCTATGTATGAAACACCTATAGGTTTTCTTAGATTTTCTATGATTAAAATGAAAATAAACATCAATACCGCAACAATAGACCAGGATAATTGATAAAATATGCCACTTAATACACCTGCTATAATTCCCGCAATTAAAGTAATATTTAAAGGTATTTGATAGTTCATGAACAAGTCCTGAAATTTACCCGCCGATCTGGAAGTATAAGATGTGGCAAGATAAACAAAGAAGTAGATGATGCCAATAATTGCTGCTGATTTTTGTTTGTCTGAAGACTGATGTAAAACAGGAATTGATAGAGCCAATGTCATCATTAACGGTTGAATATAATCTTTAATCACTTTGTAGTATCCGGTATAAATAGAAACGCTCGACAGTGATCTGAACATCTTCCAACTTTTTAAACTCGTGATAAATGCTTTAAAAACTTCGCCTGTTTTGCTTTTTATTGTGTGAACATCCAGTTTTCTGATTTCTCCGTCAAGATAGGAAGGGTAAGAAGCAATGAGGATCATATCTAATATGTAGGGAACGATTGAAGCAGCAAAAATGATTCTGTAATTTCCTGTAAAGAAAATCAAAACTCCGGCAATAAGTGATGAAAGAGCTGATCCTAATTGAGACCAGGAACGGGTGTGACCATAATAATTTGTTTTTTGGTCTGATTGGTTCTGTCGTTTCAGATAATGGAAAATCATTGACTTGTGAACTCCGCTTCTGAAAGAATCTGCAACAGAAAAAAGCAACATGGCTGCTATCATTAATCCAAAATGATTAGTAAAATAGAATATCAGAAAGAATAATATATAAAAGAAGAAAGACGCAATCAGTGTTTTTTTTCTGCCTAATGTATCGGCAATAAAACCGCTGGGAACCTCAAGTATTGAGACTGTAATTTCACGAATGGAATAGAGCAAGCCAATTTGTAAGTAGGATATTCCTTTCGACAAAAGAAATAAAATAAAAAAGGCTTCATAAAACCTGAGGTTTTTCAGAAAGCCGTACATGCTGAATTTATAGTACTGAAGATTTTTAGTAATCTTTTCTCTCATTAAGAAACTTGTTGAAGCGTGGCTGAATAAGACAAAGATAGGGTTTTTGTTGCTTAAGATTTCCACTTCATATTTAAATTAAGTCATTTTATGATATTGATAATGAATCAATAAAAGTATTATATTAGCCTTGGTCACTAATTTTTGCATTGATGAGAGATATCTTGCTTATTTTTCCGGAGAAGCTTTCCCGGTGGTACTGGATATTGCTATTGTTTGTTTTGGAGTTTGTATTTCTTTGGGCATTCAACGGAATGTTTCCTTTTAGTATTCAAAAACTGAAAGAAATTTCAGGAAGTGGGATTCCTGACGAATTGTATTATTATAATTATCAGCAATTACACCAAGTGCTCAAAGACTATGGCGCAACAGGTAGAAAAATGTATCTTGATTTACAGTGGATAGATATGATTTACCCCATAGTTTATTCTTTGCTATTGGGAAGTTTAATGGCTCTGTTCTATAAGCATTCTAGATTTGTTTGGCTGGTATTATTGCCATTTTTTGCCATAATTTTCGATTATGCTGAAAATATTCTTCTCAGAATTGATGTTCTGAACTATCCTGAACTCAATTCCTTTTTGGTTCAGATGGCAGCTATTTCAACTCTTCTGAAATGGTCACTTATTATGCTTACCTTTATTTTCCTTTTGATTGGAATTGTTGCAAAGATCATTTTGATCCAAAGCAGGCGACATCAGCTGAGTAATCTTTAATGTTAAACCTGTAATTTAAGGTGTTTCAGATCCTTGTTTTCCTTTTTCAGTTTGTTTAGCAAAGACAAAATATCATTTCGGATAAGGTTATCTGAACCTTCCGGTAAATGTTCAAGTAGCATGTAAGCTAAAAGCCATTCATCAGGATACTGATTATGGATTATGTCCCATAAATGGGATATTTCTTTATCAGAAGTTTTTATATCCCTTACCTGATCATAAATATCAAACAGTGCTTTTTCCTTTGCTGAATAATTTGGTTTATGCGTTTTCTCAGCCGGAGCCTGAAAATGTAATCCGTATCCATCCGGATCAGCCGGGCCATGAAATGCCGATATTATTTTTTCTCCAACAGCCATATCGTAAACACCCCATGAAGGTTCAAAAAGAATAATTCCTTCGTGTGTTACCTTACAGTCAGAAAACTTTAACAAAATAATTTTTCCTTCTTTTCTTGTTATTTTAAGCAGTGTTCCTTCAATAATTACGTTAGTTTCCAACTCAAGGCGACAACGTTGTCCTTTAATTATGCCCAGATTTTTAAGGTCAGTGCTGTCGAACATACGCATGGGCTTTAAACTGCCCTTTAATTTTCCTACAGGCGACCCAAAACCTTCTTTATGGGAAATGGTAGAATGTCCGGGAAGCATTTTGTCGTTGTAATTTAGTGTAACTGGGCCTGTAGCCTGTATGTACGCAGTTTGTCCTGAATGAGTCTTGACAGATGTAAAAACCCCTGAAACCTGTAAGCCGGAACTGTATACCAAAGTGGAGACATCACCCGATTCAATGGCTTTCATAACGCCTTCCAGTCCACCGGTTTGAACCGCCATCATTCCCGAAAACTCACTCAATACAGTGGATAAATATTCAAAATCAGGTGTTACAAACAATTGTTCCTGAGGTTTGGTGATATCAAAGCTGTAATCCATAGCATCGATGCTGTAAGGAATTTTTTTTACTTTTTTACTCAGAGCATCCTTACTTTCTTTAATAGACGAAAGTAATCCGGCACCATAAATCCTGGGTTTTTCAAGGGTTCCTACCAAACCATACTCAACTGTCCACCAATGCAGATTTCTGATGAGCGCCATTTCAGAGGGAGGCCCCATGTGATTACTGATCAAATCAATGGCTTTTTCAGCCTTAATAATTTCTTTTTCTGGAACATTATGAGCAGCTTTCAGGATTGACAAATGCCGGATAGCTTCATATAATTCATTATCTTTCTTTGAAGGGAACGCACGGCTTCCTAACTTCCCAAAATCAACTAAATACTTTGCATAATCAGGATCTGCAATAATAGGGGCATGACCGGCTGCTTCGTGAATAATATCAGGTGCAGGTGTATAACCAATCTGGTTCACACTGCGAATATCTGCTGCGATAACCAGAACCTTGTATGCCTGAAAGGCCATAAATGCAGAAGGTGGTATGAACCCGTCAACACAAACTGCAGCCCAGCCAATGTCTGACAAAATACGGTTCATTTCTTCGATGGAAGGAATTTTATCAATTGAAATTCCTGTTTTTCTGAGCCCTTCCACATACGCGGGATGGGCTGTCTTTTTGAGATAAGCTTTGTTCTTTTGCATGACATAACGCCATACTGCGTGATCGCGGGCTGTATACTGTCCATAGTTTTGGTCCACAACGAAATCACTAAGAAAAGAAGGCAGCCTGTCAATAATTGGATTTGATACCATAGCTTATTTAGACTGATTCAATATACTTCAAAAATAGAAATAATTTTGATGAAAAAGAAGCGTTTGGCAATTAGAATGTTTGAGTGGTTGTGTAAAGTGATGAACTGTACAAGGTTGATGTTTTCTGATTAATATTTTTTATGAAAAAGGAAATCAATTATTGTTTTCCGGAACTGAAACAGGCACCTTTTTTCCAGCTTACACAACTCCCTTTAAGCAGATTGAACTTTATGTTGAAATAAAAATCTACTCCTGTAAGGTCTCCTACACCGAGAAGAGTTCCCAGCTTTTCGGTTCCGATAGTAACGGTATATATTCTTAAAGCCAGTCCCAGTCGGAGTTTTTGATAGTCGTACCAGGAAACAGGTAAACTTACTCCAAACTTTCTGGTATCATATCTTGGCATAACCAATAGTTCGGCAGGTCGTCGCAGCGATTTATTTTGAAAACGCAAAGGATGAATCCACAAACCGCTGAGGTAAAAGTTCTTATTATAGTGGTAATCAAACTGGAGGCTCATGGCAGTAGGCAGGCTCAATGTAATGATACTATCTTTTAGTGAACCCAACGAATCGCCATTGTACAACTGAGCATCTATACTTCGGAATAAGTTATTGATTCCATTGGCACTAATTTCGCTATTGAAATCTACATCTCCAACCTGGTATTCATGTAATTGGGCATTGTTTCTGAAGCGAATGCGGCCAATATCCATAATCGAAAACCCGATCCGATAGCGATAGTCCTCGTATGGTTTTGCGCAAAGTGCTTTTTCACCGGTAGGTGAAACATTTGTTTTATTCCTGGTATAAACAAACCCGAGGTCGAGCCCGATTCCGTGGCCTTTTGACAATGGATGAAGATTTGCTGAGGAATTATAATAATCAACGGGAAGGGAGAAACCAATAGCAGCATCAACAGAATCAATATGGATAGTTTTAGAATCCTGCCAATGGTATTTAAAATTCTGTATGGAGATATAACCCCCTTCTACACCATAAAGGTATTTTAATGATGCACCAGCTGTAAATTTATTTCCATAACGGTTATAAAAATCATAAGCATAATGAAACCCAAGCTCCATCCAGCTGAGCGATGAAAAATTAAGGTTACTGAACTGTTGTTCTAAATTGACCAGAGAACTGTCAGGTTTGCCGTTGTAGATTGTTTGCAGAATTGAATTTGGGGTGTGCCAGGAAGAATTGTAGCTTCTTGCACTAAAGCTAATTCCAAAGGCTTGTGTTCCCATCTGGAGCATTGCTGACGGACCCATAACATTAACCACTGTGGCTATGTCATTATAGGGGCGGTTTGTATAGTAAGTATAGAAATTATTATAGTTGTATTTTCCATAAACTGCCGGTAAGGAATCACCATTTACCAAAGTCCAGAAATTGGCATTGTTGTTGGGGATATAGGCAAAGTTGTTGTCGAAAAATGTTCCCGCTCCGAGTATGTTTACATCCAGATAAACTTTTGAACCGGTTAAAAAAGCCGGATTGGCTCTAACGCCGGATATTCCGCTGTAGTTACTAAAACTTAAACCTGCCATTTCCTGTGCGGTTCCTGTCGCAGGTAATAAAGTTCCGATCAAGACAAAAAGAAAAAAAATAAAGCGTAGTTGTTTCAGCATCCGGATAAAAGAAATAGATATCGTTAAAATTTAAACTAAAGTATGAAATAAATATTGCTTTAAAAGAACACTAGGGTTAATTTTAAGAATGTTGAACCAGGTTCGGATCATAATGTTTCTTGAAGTGAGTATAAATTAGTGCTTCTTCTTTGTAAATCTGGTCACTATGTAATGTAAAGCTATTGTTTTAAATACCTTTGTAGACTTAATTACTAAAAATGTACCGATCAATAATTTTTACACTAAGCGCATTATTTTTTACCATTCAGTTCTCGCTGGCTCAGGGCAATTTTCCTGACAACGGCGAGCTGTACGTGGATACCATTGTTCCCAGAATCGACATTACCATCAACCCTGATACGCTGGCTTGGTTGTATCAAACAGAGAACCTGGAGAGCGATATTGAGTTTTCAGCTTCTTTTGTTTTTGATAACGGGCAAGTGCATGACTCTATTTATCCTGTGGGATTTAGGCTTAGGGGAAATACCTCGCGTAAATCGGCTAAAAAGTCGTTTAAGGTTTCATTTAATAGGTTTACTGACGGAGGCAAATATTATGGAGTTGAGAAATTGAACCTGAACGGAGAACACAACGATCCGTCGATTATGCGTTCTAAAATAAGTTGGGATATATTGAGAAAGATGAATATCCCTGCACCCAGGTCCAACCACGTCCGGGTTTATATTAACGGTACTTATTACGGGCTGTATCTGAGTGTTGAACACATTGATGAGGAATTTGTGAAGTCGAGGTTTAATTACAATGACGGCAATCTTTATAAATGCCTGTATCCTGCTGATTTGAATTATTTGGGTTCTGACCCCGATTTGTATAAACTGATGTCGGGCGACAGACCTGTATATGAATTGAAAACCAATGAGGAGGCAAACGATTATAGTGATTTGGCAAACTTTATCAATATACTGAACAATACGTCTAATGCTGATTTGCCCTGTAAACTGGATTCGGTTTTTAATGTTTATGACTATATAAAGGTGATGGCTTTTGATGTATTAAGCGGTAACTGGGACGGGTATATTTACAATAAAAACAATTTTTATTTGTATCATAATCTTACCACCGGAAAGTTGGAATACATTCCTTATGATTTGGATAATACCTACGGCATTGACTGGTTTAATGTTGACTGGGGAACACGAAATATGTACGAATGGCAACAGGGAAGCGGCGATCGTCCTTTATACGAAAAACTGATACAAAACCAGGAGTTTCGCGATCAGTATACTTATTATATGAAACAATTAGTTGAACAAACTTTAAATTTTGACTCACTCAAAACAATTGTTGAAAAGCGCAGAGACATGATTGCGCCTTATGTAGCCAACGACCCATACTATCCGTTGGATTATGGTTATACCATGACAGATTTTTATAATTCCTATAATGAAGCCACAGGTGCTCACGTTAAATATGGTATTTTTCCTTACCTGGAAACCCGCATCAATTCCATTAAACAACAACTGGAAAGTACACACATGCAACCGGTGATTAAATACATCGCTCACCAAAGAACATCGGCTACAGAATTATGGGTGAAAGCTCATGTAGATGTGGATAGTATGCCTGCAACGGTGAAAATAAATTATACTGTTCAAGGGCAAAGTAAAACAGAAGCGCCGATGTATGACGATGGACTGCATAACGACGGTACTGCCGGAGATAATGTTTATGGCGGAGTAATTGATAATATTCCGGAGAATGCTTCATTAACTTATCAAATTTCAGCAACTGATGACCGGCAACTTGAAAGTATTCGTCCGTGCACACCAGTATATGTTCCGCAAGCCGGGGGAAGTGATGCAAAGCTTTTTATCAATGAATTTATGGCAGACAACGACAATGTTGTTGCCGATGAACACGGCGATTATGATGACTGGATTGAAATTTATAATGGTGGAGATCAAACCTATTGGCTGGGAGATAAATATTTGACCGATAACCTGACCAAACCCAATAAATGGCAAATGCCGGATGTGTATATCCAGCCCGGACAGTTTTTGGTTTTCTGGGCTGATGACGAAGAAGATCAGGGTATTTATCATACTAATTTTAAATTAAGTAAAGACGGGGAAGAAATTGGTTTGTTTGATGTGAACCTGTCAACTATTGACTCTTATACATTTGGTGCTCAGCAAACCGATGTTTCCGAAGGCAGGTTGCCTGATGGTGGTTCAGCCTGGACTTTCTTTACCCAGCCTACACCCGGTGCCAGTAATTTAACTACGGCTGTGCCTTATGTTCTGAACCGTAATGAAGTACTGGCCTATCCTAATCCTGCACAGAATACAGTAATTCGACTTTCAAAGCCTTGTGATTTTAAGGTATATGATATGCTTGGAAGACAGGTTTCAGAGCAGAAAAATTCCAATCAAATTGATGCACGAAATTATAAATCCGGTGTATATTTTGTGGTGCTAGGCAACGGACAGCGTTTGAAAATACTGGTTCAGTAAGAAATTAAGATTCATTAGGAATTTAACCGGTTCATGCCTACGGGTGTAAGCCGGTTTTTTTTGTAATATGGCTTTTCAAAAATAAATATCATGAAAAGACTTTATTCACTACTTACAGCTCTGATGATTGTTTTGGCATTTTCACCTTTTGCCGGCGCACAGGATAGTCAGGGACATAGTATTCAAATCAAACAATGGCTGAGTGCCGGTCCGGTTGAGGTGCAGCTTCCCGCATTTTACAACAAAAATAATTTGATGGGAAAGGTTTTCTCGGAAGCTGATTTGTTGAAATTTCAGCAAAAGAAAGTGAGCACAATGAAAGCAGGAAAGGTGTTCCTGACCCAAAATAATAAAGATATTGCATGGAAGGAAGTATCAACGGGTGAGGTTACAGCTCCCGGTGAAGGTAACTGGGTAAACTGGCAGGGATTTTACCTTCAGGTTAATCAGTATTTACCAATGAAGATTTCTGTAACCACAGCCCAGGCTTTTGAACTTTTTGTGAATGGGAAAAAGGAACTGTCCGTTTACAATTCATCCAAAGATGCTGTAACCAAAGAGGCTTTGCTGAAACTGATTCCCGGAAAATACAAAGTAGTGATTAAGAGTTTGTACAGCAGCAAAGATAAACCGGGTTGGGATGTGAAAGCTGTTGTGCAGTTTGATAGCAAATTCTCCGAAGATGCAGCATCGGCTTCTTTGTCGTACAAGAAATTTATTGATCTGGGTCATATTCTTCTGGGAAAACAGTTGAAAGGGACAAGTCTTTCATCCGACGGAAAATATATTCTGCTGAATTATTCTGAAACTTATCCGCCTGATGGCCAAACCATCAACTGGTTCGAAATAAAGAACCTCGAAAAACAAAAAGTGATTTTCAGTTCGGAACATTCGAAAATCAGTCAGGCTGAATGGGTTCCCAACAGCCATAAAATTAGTTACGTGGCTGATAATGGATTGAAACGTACGTTATTTACATACAACATTACTACACACAAGGAAAAGGTTCTGATGAACCTGCCTGAACGCTTTGCAGGTTATGAATGGAATCACGGGGGGTCTTACATGGTATTTTCAGTAATGGAAAAAACGGTTCCCAACAAAAACGGAGTGTATGAAGTACGGGGTATGGAAGACAGATGGCCGTGGTACCGTACCCGCACGCAGTTGTTTATGCTGAATATGGCTGACCTTTCGGTGAAACCGTTGACTTATGGTTATCTGACCAGTCAGTTGCAGGATGTTTCGCCCGATGACAATAATCTTTTGATTTCACAGAGTTACCCTGATTATAGCAAACGTCCTTACTCCAAGCAGGTGATGATGCAGCTAAATGTACATACTTTGAAAGTTGATACCTTGTGGACTGCCAGTTTCGGTGGTCAGGCCCGGTATTCGCCCGATGGCAAAGAGTTGGTTGTAATGGGAAGTCCTGAAATGTTTGGTGGTTTGGGAACACATTTGAAGAAAAAAGGCATTCCGAACGATTATGATATACAGGCGTATATTTACAATATTCAGAATAAAAAAGCGGAGGCTATTTCCAAAGATTTTAATCCTTCTATTTCAGATGCCTATTGGAATCCTTCTGATAATGATATTTATTTTCTGGTTCAGGACGGAACCTATGATAACATATGGAAGTACAGTGTAGCAGGTAAGAAATATGAAAAGCTTCCTTCAAAGGTGGATGTTATTAATCAGATGGATTTTGCTACTAAAAGTCCTTTGATTTCTTATTATGGCAGCAGTGTGAATTATCCGGCAACGGGTTGGGTTTATGATCTGAAAACAGGCAAGTCTGTTGAGGTGGCTGATCCCGAAAAGAAATTCTTCAGTAACATAGAGTTTGGAGAAATTAAAGACTGGAATTTCAAGAATAAACAGGGACATGTAATTGAAGGTCGTGTGTATTATCCCCCTAACTATGATCCAAACAAGAAATATCCGCTTATTGTCAACTATTACGGCGGTACGGTTCCCATAGAAAGGAGTTTTGGCGGCCGTTATCCGTTGAATTTGTATGCTGCTATGGGATATGTGGTTTATTTGCTGCAGCCTAGCGGTGCCATTGGATACGGACAGGATTTTTCGGCATTGCATGTGAATGGCTGGGGAAAAGAAAATGCACAGGATATTATTGACGGAACCAAAAAGTTCCTGAAAGCTCATCCCAATATCGATGCCGATGCTGTTGGATGTATCGGTGCCTCGTATGGTGGTTTCATGACCATGTACTTGCAAACGCAGACCCATATTTTCAAAACAGCCATTGCACACGCTGGAATCAGCGATATTTCTTCTTACTGG
>JAFGXS010000078.1 GCA_016936505.1 Bacteroidales bacterium
GCGCCCTGAGCGCCGCCAACTTGCAGAAGTTAATCCTGCAAAATCTAAGAATTACTAACCTACAAAAGAGAAAACAGCAAAACATACCCGATAAAAAAAGAGGATTCAGGTTATGAGAAAAAATTTATCGCAACAAAAGTTACTGGATGTCCTGACTGAAGAAACCGAAGTTCTTCGACGAACCAGCCAAAATATTAAAGAGGTTGCCCCTGAAATTGCCCGGCAACTCGAGGAGTTAAAGAACACCAAATTAAAGGCTGATCTGGATACCAACAGGTTGGAGCAGATACTGAAAGATCATGAACAGGCTTTACAAAAGAAAGCGGTGATCCCAAGGTGGTTCCTGGTTTTGGTGTGGGTGGTGATTGTGTTTTTGTTGGCGGAGGTGGTATGGCTGCTTGTTGTATAATACTTGGTACTCTATTTAGTATTAGTTGTTATTTTTGTGAAAATAGTTTTTGGTTAAGTAATATTTCCAGTAAAAGAACAATCAAATAGATGGCGATCAGCAAAGAATATAAAAAACAGCCCGCGGTTGTCGGATATAATATTGACGGCTCGACAATAACAAAAGAAAACCTTGGTGAACGGGTAAAAGCTGCTTCCAGGAGAGTGAAATCAGGTGATTTCATAACTCAGGAAGAGGTGGAAAAGGAGATTGAAAATTGGTAAGCTTATATTTATCGTTTCACACTTGTCTAAAAATTCTTGTTTTAAAAGCATTTTTGTTGTATATTTACAGCATAAATGCTTTTTGCTATGGAGAAAGATACTCTTAAAACATTTAACCCAAAACGAAGTATAAAAAGGGCCGCAATCGCAAGAAGATTGGCTCCCAAATGGAGTTTAGAATCAGAAGGGAACAAATATGTGTGGGCTTCAAAAATGGAAAGAGTCGGTCTGATCAGACAAGGTTTACCTTACAGTACTATTGAGGTAATCAGCAAAAGAATCAATACTCCGGTAAAAGAAGTGTTACAGATACTGAGTTTGCCTCAAACGACCTATAATAAAAAAAGAAGAGAAAAATCTTTACTCAGCGGTCGTGACAGCGAAACGGTGTTGCTTTTAACGGAATTAATCGATTTTGGGTTGGAAGTATTTAACCAGGAAGAAGATAAATTTCTGCGTTGGTTGAAAAAGCCCAACGTATCATTGGGAGGAGTAACCCCTGAAAGCCTGTTGGACTCAACCACAGGAATTCAGGAAGTAAAAAATTGTCTGAACAGACTTGAATACGGAAACCTGGCATAATGCGTGTCTATCGGATTGAAAGAGAAAAATACCTGAATACCACATTAAAAGGTATTGGAGCTGCATTGGCTGAAGGTTACAGATGGAACAGCCTTCACACATTTTTGGTTTATACCGCAGAATCACGGGCACTTGCAACGCTGGAAGTGTCTGTACATCTGGATTTAAACGAAGATTTACCAACAGACAGGTACTACATTGAAATCGATATACCGGAAGATGTGGAAATTTTGGAATTGTCTGTTGACGACTTACCTGAAAATTGGGATGCTAAACCTCCCGCAATCGAGACCCAGTATATCGGCGATGATTTTGTGATTCAGAATCAAGCGGCAGTGCTAAAAGTCCCAAGCTGTATTGTGCAACAGGAATTTAATTATTTAATCAACCCTAACCATCCTGATGCAAAAAAAATCAAAGTAGTTTCAACACAGAAATTTACTTTTGACAGCCGGCTTCAGCATAACAAGGCAAATTCTGATAAAACATAGTACCATGGGGTTAGCTTGAAATAACTTTCATGAAAAGTAACGTTTTCACAGGTATAAACGTTACTTTTCCAACAGGCAGCAGCAGATTGCGATATGGCACAAGTTACCAACGATGGTTCTCCTCAAACCTGTCACAAAGATGTCTCCATTTTCGGAAGACAGGCCCTCCGGGTTTTCAAAAGCTTCCGGCATAAAGCCATTCATTTCAAAATTGAAAGCATTGATTTTTCCTTTTCACAGGGCCAATTTCAAAAAGACTTAACCTAGTCAAGCTCCGGTTAAAACTTTTTGAAATCCCGCATCAACACCTCCAATTTTTCCATTCATTTTTTATTCCTTTTCCTTTTGAAAATCTTCCGAAAATGAAAAGCCGGTGTTTACAGGTTTGAGAATTCGGGATGATACATTCAGTAGAGACATAAAAAAGGTTCACAGAAGAACTTCCATAGCATCATCAATCAGGGAATTATCCAGCTCTTTCAGATAAGCTTGTGTTACTGCAATGTTTTGATGCCCCATTGATTCGCTGATGATATCGGTCGAAATACCTTTTTGTTTCAGACAATTGGCATAACTGTGACGGGCAACATAGCTGGACACTGGTTTGTTAATTCCGCAAACGGCGGCGGTTTCTTTTAGTTCTTTGTTGTACTGCCTCAGTATTTTTTTCTTTCGGTTTTCCAACTGAGTTGGTGTCAACTTATCTTTAAGTAAAATAGGAAATACATACTTGGTATTGTTGGGCCTGATCTTGTAATAGTCCAGGATTTCCCGGACTGGCGGAAGAATCTTGATATGGAAGTTCGTTTTTGTTTTCGAGCGTGTGTAATAAATTTTGTCATCCGAAATGTTATCCCAGGTCAGTTTCATCATGTCGGCAAAATTCATTCCCCTGGTATAAAAGCTAAAGACGAAATAATTCCTTGTGTTTATCAGATGTGGATGATCACTAAGGTCCTGGCTGAATATTTTCTGAATATCTTCAAAGGTTAGCGCTCTTTTGATGCCTTTGCCTTTCAACTTCGAAATTCTGTAAACCATGAACGGGTATGTTTCCTTTTTTATTAACCCTTTTTTGATCGCGTTATTGAAAAGGGCCCTCAAAGTCCTCATGCGAACGCTGATGCCGCCGTCAGTCCCGTTATTCGACCGCAAATGAATTTCATACTTTTCCAGGCAGGCAGGGGTGATTTCCTCAAAATATAAGGGTTTGTTTTTGTTGAACTTTTTAAGGGATGTTGAAGTATCCCGGTTCACCCGGGCATTCCCGGTATTTCCGGATTGGATCATATCGCCGATGACTTCTTCCCAAAAATTGAAAATATTTTTGTAGGTAGGATTTGCATTGACCCGCATCGCATTCTCGATGTCGAAAAGACTGTAGTATCCTCTTTGCTGTTCCAGTTCCGTTACAATTTCTGTAGCCCGGTCCACAAATTTCAGAAGAAGCCTGTTTTTCTTTAAATAATCCGGTGAATGCTTATTAAATTTACCTTGTTTTGCATCCCATTCCTTTTCCAGTGAAGTATATGGAGTGCGAAAAAATATAGACTTTCTGTCTTTGGTAATTCTCAGATAAACCGGATATTTGCCGGAGGATAACTTTTTCTTTTTCAAAATTGTCTTAAAACTAATCATTTGGGATGAATTTTGGGTACAACATAGGTACAACAAATATACGAATAAAGACAAATATATGTCAACAGTTGATGAGGATAATTCTATTAAGGTATTGAAATACAGCCAAATGATAATAAATGAAACTTAATGAATATTTAATTTGTCTGCTTTGGGAGCAGGGGGTCCCAGGTTCGAATCCTGGTATCCCGACA
>JAFGXS010000079.1 GCA_016936505.1 Bacteroidales bacterium
CTGCGTGAGCAAAAGGAACAAGCTCAAAAACAAATATTTAATCAGCTTCTGACTCTTTTGCATCTACTTTGATTGTTTGCCTTTCGTGGTCGACCGTGAATTGTAAATCCATTGCAAATGCTATGATATCCAAAGCATTATCCAGATCTGACAAATCGATTTCACCTGAAAAATTTCGTTCTCCCTGAAATTGGCTGTATGTTAGTTGATAGGCAAATCGCTTTCCGATAAAGTAAAGTAATTCTTCAACCGGCACCCTGTTCCAGTAATACCTACCCTGCATTCTATTAAGAATCAGTTCCGGTTCAATCAGCTCCTTCACGGGTGCATTGCCGTTGAAAACCTTTAGCGTTTCGCCTTCCCGAAGTAAAAAATTCTTTCGTTTAAGATCAACTTTTATTCTTCCTGAAATGCAGGCAAAATGAAGATAGTTTTCATCATAAGCCACCACATTGAACGCTGTACCATCTACCTTTACCGATCCGCCGGCAAAATCAACAGTAAATTTTTTTCCATCCTTAACACAGAAATAAGCCTCACCTGAAAGCAATACATTCCGTTCGCCGCTTAACTTGTTGTAATGGTACCTGACATTTGAATTCGAATTAAGCACCACCAGGCTGCTATCAGGCAAAATAAGTTCATCAACCTGATCTACTTCTGTCACCAGAGGTGTCGAATATTTACCGGTATTAAACATTCCGATATACAATATCACCAAAAAAACAGCTGCTGCAGCACTTGATCCTATAAACAGACTGATCTTCACACGCTTTTGTCTGTTAGCGTAGGATTGCGGACGTTCAAGCCTTTCACTCAGGGCTAACCAGGCATCTTCCTTCGATTTTGAAACAGGAAGCGCATAGTGACTGGTCAGTTGATCGATATGTCCCAACAGATCGTGTTTCATACCAATTTAAACTTTGTATTCAATGTTTTGTCTGAGCAGCTTGAGTGCTTTGCTTATTTGCTTTTCAACGGCCTTAACACTTATTTTCAAACTTTCTGCAATCTCGTGATATTTCATTTCATCGATGCGGCTCATCAGAAAAATGGTACGACAGTGTTCGGGCAGATTGGAGATTGATTTCTGAAGTTTGCTATCAAACTCCTTTAACTCCATTAAATACTCAGGTGATTCATGCTCCTTTCCGACCAACATGTTATTGACAAATCGCAGATCAAGCATGCGCCTTTTATGGGTATTAAAATAGAGATTACGGGCAATTTTAAAAAGTAAAGGTTTAACAGTGGCTTCCTGAATCGTATCGCGTACCTCCCATACTTTCATAAAAACATCCTGCACTATATCCTCAGAAACAGATATGTCGCCTGATAAATAGTACAGGTAATTCCGGACAAACTCGTAATGTTCATCAAAAATACCTTTAAACCAGTCTTTTCCTTTTGATGTATCTACCATAAATGGTTCTACCAATTTAATGTCCCTGCTTATGGGCAGCTACAAATCTACAAATTTTAAGCAAATAGCATTTGCATGCCCAAAAAAGTATGCCGATTTAATTAAACAATTTAGCAAGCAAGCTTTAGAGTTTGAAAACAGAAATAAGCAAAACTATTCAACTGTAATAGCTACAAAGATTAATAAAAAACATTACAAGGTACAACATTAAATTTATACCGGCACCCACAATCAATATTATGTTAATTTTAATTCTTCAACAAGATCATTTTTAATGGAATACGAATGGATATTATCAAAATAATTTATTAAATTTGGCTAAAACAATGCGATACCCTTTCAAACTAAAAAGGCAAATTTACTATGCAAACAATCCTAGGCTCAGGAGGGAGCATCGGTGCAGAACTGGCCAGAGTACTCCCTCAATATACCAGCAAAATCAGGTTGGTTAGCCGAAATCCACAAAAAATTAATCAGAACGATGAACTACTGGCAGTTGATCTGAGCAAGCGAAACAATGTTTTCAATGCGATTAAAGGATCCAAAATCGTTTATGTAACGATCGGTTTTCCCTATAAAACCAAAGAATGGGAAAGGCTTTGGCCAGTGTTTATACATCATGTAATCAATGCCTGCATCTTCTATCATGCCAAACTGGTATTTCTCGACAACATGTATTTGTATTCACCTGAAAGTTACTCATGCATGACCGAAGATGCTTTGATTAATCCCCCATCGGAAAAAGGCAAAATCAGGGCTCAGGTTGCCTGTAAACTGAGTAATCAATTCACTAATACCAAAATTGACTTGCTAATTGCAAGGGCACCTGATTTTATTGGCTCCAACAACAGTATCTTCAACGCCTTGATTTTCGACAGGCTGAAAAAAGGCAAAACAGCCAACTGGCTGATTAACCCAAAGGCCGTCCACAATGGCATTGCACCTGTTGATGCTGCAAAAGCTTTAGCCATTTTAGGTAACGACCCATCAGCCTATAAGCAAATCTGGCATCTTCCTTCACTTCATGAAAAACTAAACGGAGAAGAATGGACCCAACTTTTTGCGCAACATTTGAATGTAAGTCCCCGTTTTAAGCTTGTTACTAAGTCGATGTTAAAAATGGGCACTTACCTGAAACCCATTTTAAAAGAGTTGTACGATATTCGGCATCAGTACGAAATGGATTATTTCTTCGATAGTACAAAATTTGAAAAGCAATACAATTATCAGGCTCAAAGTGCTGAACAGTTGATAAAAAGCATGATTGAGAAAGATAAATAAAAATAAAATCAGTGCAACAGCAACAGACATCTGACATTTATCAAACTTTCTGCCATCAGTTTTATTAATTTAGAGCCTTTAAATTTGCAGATTATTAACTTAAAAGAGAAAATTGTGAATATTAAAATCTTACCATTATTAATTGTTGTTACTATGCTTGCATCGTGCACTAAAACTGAAAAAGAAGAAAATCCTTTTTTTACAGAATACAACACTCCTTATGGAGTTGCTCCCTTCGATAAAATCAAAACCGAACATTACCTTCCAGCATTCAACAAAGGTATTGAAGAACAAAAAGCTGAAATTGATAAGATTGTCAACAGCAAGGAAAGCCCCACTTTCGAAAATACCATTGTAGCCATGGAATACACCGGTGCGCTGCTTCAGAAAACAAGCAGTGTTTTTGGCAACCTGCTCAGTGCCGATACCAACGATGAGATGCAGGAAATTGCCAAAGAAGTATATCCCAGGCTTTCAAAGCATCAGGATGAAATCTACCTAAACAATGAACTGTTCGTTCGTGTAAAAGCAGTTTACGATCAAAAGGAGACCCTGGAACTCGATTCAGAATCGCTCATGCTGCTTGAAGAGGTCTATAAGGATTTTCTCCGCAGCGGTGCCAACCTTCCGGCCGAAAAGAAAGAAAAACTTAAGAAAATTAACGAGGAACTGTCCTTGCTTTCACTTCAGTTTGGCGAGAACCTGTTGGCCGAAACCAACAACTTTAA
>JAFGXS010000080.1 GCA_016936505.1 Bacteroidales bacterium
GACAAATTAAAATATGAGTTTAAATACACAGAATCTACAACCAATTATAAACTTCATCTGGACAGTTGCAGACGATGTATTGATTAATAAATTTCTTGAAAACCAGTATCAGGACGTAATTCTTCCAATGACTGTTTTGCGTCGTTTGGATTTGGCACTTGAACCAACAAAAGAAAAGGTTTTAAAAACCCACGAAGAATTTAAAAGCAAGATTGACAACTTATATGGACTGCTGACAAGTGAACAACATGGAACAGGTTTGGCGTTTTACAATACCTCACAGTTTACCATGAAAAAACTCTTAGCCGACCCTAAAAATATTGATACCAACTTTTTAGATTATCTCAACGGTTTTTCTGAAAATGTGCAGGACATAATAACCAAATTCAAATTCCGCAATCAACTGGAAACCTTTGAAACAACTGGAATAACCTTTTCGCTCATTGAAAAATTCTGCAATCCGAAAGTTGAATTAAGCCCCGACAAAATATCGCCTATGGCAATGGGCTATATGTTTGAGGACTTGATACGCAGATTTAACGAAAAAACAAATGCAGCAGCAGGACGACATTTTACGCCAAGAGAAATTATTGAGTTAATGACGCATTTGGTTTATCTGCCAGTAAAAGACAAAATTCAAAAAGGAACATTTTTGGTTTACGACCCTTGTGCGGGTTCAGGTGCAATGCTAACTCAATCAAAATCATTTGCCACCAATCCCGAAGGAGAAATAAAATCATCAGCAACATTCCATTTATATGGACAAGAGAACACAGGCGAAATGTATGCTGTTTGTAAATCGGATATGTTGCTAAAAGGCGAAGACCCCGATAAAATTAAGTTCGGCTCAACGCTTAGTGAATACGGTTTCGACCCTGATTTGAAATTCAATTTCATGCTTACCAATCCACCTTACGGAACAACATGGAAACAAGATATTGATAACTTAAATGTTGGTTCTGGAAAGAAAGTTTCCATTATTGACAAGCGATTTAACCTACCTATTAAAAACTTTAAAGGTGAACTGGAAGAAACTTGTTTGACCTCACGAAGCAGTGACGGACAATTAATGTTTATGCTACACATGCTTTCGAAAATGAAAGACCCAAAAGATGGCGGAAGTAGAATTGCGTCTGTTCAAAACGGTTCTGCCTTATTTACTGGCGATGCGGGAAGTGGTGAAAGTGGAATTAGACAATACATTTTGGAAAACGATTTACTGGAATGTATTATTCAGTTGCCAAATGACATCTTTTACAACACAGGTATTGCTACCTACATCTGGGTTTTGAGTAATGTAAAGGAAGAAAAACGTAGAGGGAAAGTTCAACTCATTAATGCTTCTTCTGACCTTTATTTCAAAAAAATGCACAAACCAATTGGTGATAAAAGTAATGAGTTAACACCTGAACACATTGAGTCTATTCAAAAACTTTACTTTGAATTCAAGGAAAATGAATACTCTAAAATATTCTCTAATGAAGAGTTTGGATATTATCAGGTAATAATTCATCAACCTGAAAAAGATACTACTGGAAAAATTGTTACCGATTCTAAAGGAAACCCAAAATCTGATAATGCTCTAAAAGATTATGAAAATGTCCCAATGACAGAAAATATTGACGAATATTTTAAGAGGGAAGTATTGCCTTTTGTCCCAGATGCTTGGTATGACGATAAAAAAATGAAAGTGGGTTTTGAAATTCCTTTCAACAAACATTTTTATCAGCACAGAAGCCTACGTTCAATGGAGGAAATTGCCGCAGATATTCTTAAGTTGGAACAAGAAACAGATGGATTACTTCATGAGATTATTGAATGATGGAGAAATATAAGCAGTATAAAAACTATAAAGATTGTGACCTCATTTGGTTAAACAAAATCCCTGAACACTGGGAAATTTTTTCGTTCAGAAATATTCTGGTTGAACGGAATGAGAAAAATAGCCCAATTAAGAGCAAAGAGAGGCTATCATTATCTATAAATAAAGGCGTGACTTTATATGCTGACAAAACCACAAATCTAGACCGTTTCAAAGATGACTTTACTAAATATAAGTTAGCTCATGAAGGCGACTTAGTTCTGAATAGCATGAATATGATAGTTGGTGCCGTTGGTGTTTCTAACTATTTTGGTTGTGTTAGTCCAATTTACTACACTTTTACAAGCGCCCCAAACAATTGCAATTCAACCAAATATTACGAGTATTTATTTAGAAGTAAAATAGTTCAAGGTGTTTTGTTTAGCCTTGGTAGAGGTCTGATTGCAAAAGATAGAGGTGATGGCAAATACAATACTTTACGTTTGAAAGTTTCAAGAAGTGATTTACGCTCTTTAAAACTACCAAATCCTAACTACTCGGAACAAATACAAATAGTTTCTTTTCTTAATTTCAAACTTGCCAAAATAGACCGCTTCATCCGCAAGAAAAAACAATTGATAAAACTACTCAGCGAGCAAAAAGCTGCCATTATCAACCAAGCCGTTACCAAAGGCTTAGACCCCAATGCCAAAATGAAACCTTCGGGCATTGAGTGGTTGGGAGATATTCCTGAGCATTGGGAGGTGAGGAAGTTAAAGACAATAGTCTCAAAAAAAATCACAGATGGGCCACATGAAACACCAGAATTTGTAGAGCAAGGAATACCATTTATTTCCGCAGAGGCTGTTAATAGCGATGGGTCAATAAGTTTCGAAAATAAAAGGGCGGATATTTCAAAAGAATTGGATAAAATCTATTCTCTTAAATGTAAACCACAAAGGGATGATGTTTTCATCGTCAAATCAGGTTCAACAACAGGTAAAATTGGTTATGTTAATACTGATTTAGATTTTAATATTTGGTCACCATTAGCTCTTGTTAGAAGTAAAAAAGATTTGATAATTGGTGAATACACATTTAGAACACTACAATCACCCTATTTTCAGTTACAGGTACAAACAAAATGGTCTTTTGGGACACAACCAAATATTGGAATGGGCATTTTAGAAAACCTTTATGTTATAGTACCACCCAAAAGTGAACAATTTGAAATTCTAAAATTTATAAACAACGAAATTCAAGTTATTGAAACAACCTTTTCCACCATCGAAAAAGAAATTGCCTTGGTAGTAGAATACAAAACTTCTTTAATAGCCGAAGCGGTTACTGGTAAAATAGATGTGAGAGATTTTGAAATACCCGAAATTGAAGAAACAGAAAGTTATGAAGATCCCGATAGCTATCGGGAGGAAGAGGAATTGAGTATTGCAGCGGAAGATGAGGCAGAATATCAAACCATAGAAGAATGAAGAATATGCATTATACACATAAAGAACTGATGCAACTGGCCATTGACGTAATGAATAAAAGCGTTAATGAACCCAGAGAGGATGGCAAAGTGCCCCCCAAAGTAGGTGCTGTTTTGCTTTTCCCCGATGGCCGTATTGAAACTGCCTACAGGGGTGAACTTCGTGAAGGTGACCATGCCGAATTTACCTTGTTGGAAAGAAAACTTGCTAATGTAAATGTGGAGGATTGTATTTTATACACTACCCTTGAACCTTGCGTTGAACGCAACCCGCCCAAAGTGCCTTGTTGCCGTAGAGTGACAAACGCACGCATCAAAAAAGTGTTTATTGGAATTGAAGACAAAGACCCAAAGGGCAATGGGATACGGCATTTGGAAAAGCACGGTGTGGAATACAAAATGTTTGACCGCGAATTTCAGCGAATAATTGAGGAGGAAAACAAAGTATTCTTAAAACAAGCTCTTCAACGAAAAATGGATGCTGAGGAAGAAGAAGATTTGCGAACACCTTTTGAATTACCGGTGGCAAATTACGACAGCAGCAAGTTTTCAGATGAAGCACTTCAAAAATTTATCAAAGAAGCAAATTTGGATTACAAGCCAACAGATGAAGCATTTCTGGAATATTTGGCTGATTTTGGTGCAATGGAATGGGACAAAGAAAAGAAGAAGTTTGTTCCTACAGGATACGGAATACTCCTTTTGGGCAAAAACCCACGTGCTAAATTCAAGAATGCAGTGCTAAAAGCCCACGTGAGTTACGGGAATAGTAAAATTGAGCCTAAAGATTTTGATCAGGCCTTGGTGCTTTTACCCGACCAAATTGAAGAATGGTTGAAAAAAGTATTACCACTTTCAAAAGACACCAGTGGTTTCAAAAGAAAAGATGTACCAGACTTTCCAATTGAAGTTTTACGGGAAGCCATTGTCAACGCTTTAGTTCATAGGGATTATGAAATTGAAGGTGCCAAATGCGAAATCAAAATTGATGAGAACAAGATAATTGTAACCAGCCCGGGCAAACCGCTTCCTGCCATTACTTTGGAAGAACTTAATTCTTTTGAAGCCCCGTCTATAAGCAGAAATCACATTATAACTTACGCATTTAGTTTGATGGATTATGTGGAAGAAAAAGGTTTTGGTATGAAAACATTCAAGGCATTGAATAAGGAACACGGTTTACCCATTCCAAAATATACTTTCAAAGAACCTTTCCTGACATTGACTTTTCCAAGAACTACAGAAGCCGTTAAAGAGATAATAGGGAAAGGCAACATTGATGAATTGAGTTCTGAAGACTTGAAAAACTTTGAAATCTTCAGACAGAAACGACCAGTTTCCAAATCCGAGTTCGTTGAATTTGCTGGCTTGGCTACTCGAACAGCAGAACGCTACTTAAAAGAATGGGTTGACACAGGTCTTTTGATAAAAGTTGGTTCAGGCCCTAGTACTAAATACAAGATGAATGAATAGTTATCTCGCCACATATTCGCCAAAGTGGCGAGATAAAACAATGGCAAACTCATTGTTTATTCTTATCTCGCCAATTACTCGCCAAAGTGGCGAGATTGATAAATTGAATCTGAAATCTTAATATTTCGCATTATAGTTATGACAACCGATACAACAGAAAAAGGCTTGGAAGCCCACATAGCTCAATTTTTGGTTGAAGAAAACAAGTATTTGCTTCGTGAAAACAAGGCATACAATAATGTAAACTGCTTGGATTCAGCAATGCTTTTTCAATTCTTAGAAGCCACTCAACCCAAAGCAGTAGCCAGACTTAAAACTTATCATAAAGACCTCTACGAACAAAAAATAATCAAACGCCTGAATGACCAGATTCAGGCAAAAGGAATTATTGAAATTTTGCGCAAAGGAATTACAGACGGATTTACCGATACCAAATTGCATTTGTTTTACGACAAGCCTGTTTCTGCCTATAATTCTGCTGCTAACGCCTTGTATCAAGCCAATTTGTTTTCGGTAATGCGTCAGGTTTATTTTTCGCCAAACGATAAAAAGTCGTTGGACATGATGATTTTCATAAATGGTATTCCAGTAATATCATTTGAACTGAAAAATGAACTCACCAAACAAAATGTGCAACACGCCATAAAACAATACAAAGAAGTTCGTGACCCCAACGAAGAATTGTTTCGTTTGGGCAGGTTAATGGTAAATTTTGCGGTGGACACCGAAGAAATCTGGATGTGTACACAACTCAAAAAAGAGAAATCGTATTTCTTGCCATTCAATAAAGGATTCAATAACGGTGCTGGCAACCCACCAAACGATGGCATTAAAACCGATTATCTGTGGAAAGAGATTTTAACCAAAACAAATCTTACTGACATCATTCAGAATTTCTGCCAACTCATTACAGAAGAAAAAGAGTATTTAGATGAAAAAGGTAAAGTAAGAACGAGAAAAGAAAAGAAATTGGTTTTTCCTCGTTATCATCAACTAATAGCCGTTCGCAATCTTTTAGCCAATGCACAGGAAAAAGGTTCTGGACAAAAATATTTAATTCAACACTCAGCAGGTTCGGGCAAATCGAATTCCATTTCGTGGTTGGCTCATCAACTGGTTGGTTTGCACGACAAATCGGGACAAAACAATATTTTTGATACAGTAATTGTAGTTACTGACCGCCGTGTTTTAGATGCTCAAATACGAAATAACATCAAGCAATTTCAACAAGTAAACGGAGTTGTTGAAGCCATTACAGAAGGCAGCAAACAACTTAAAGAAGCACTTGAAGAAGGCAAAAAGATAATCATTACCACCATCCAGAAATTTCCTCACATTGTTGAAGAAATCGGCGATTTGCCAGGAACAAACTTTGCCATAATCATCGATGAAGCCCACAGTAGTTTGAGTGGTCAAATGGCACGTAAACTCAACGAATCGTTGGCAAAACCGAATGAAGATGACGAAATAGAAACAGAAGATAACGACACCATAACAGGCGAAGATTTAATAACCGATTTAATTAAGTCGAGAAAACTCTTGCCTAATGCCAGTTACTTCGCTTTTACTGCCACACCTAAAAACAAAACCTTAGAATTGTTTGGCGTTCCGTTTCAGGAGGGCGATAAAACAAAATTCAGAGCCTTTCATTTATACTCAATGAAACAAGCCATTGAAGAAGGTTTTATCATGGATGTTTTACAGAATTACACAACTTATCAAAGCTATTACGCCTTACTTAAAAAGATAGAAGACGACCCCGAATACGACAAATTAAAAGCTCAAAAGAAGCTAAAGCATTATGTTGAAAGCCACGAACACGCCATAAAAAAGAAAGCAGTTTTGATTGTTGAGCATTTTATGGAAAATGTAATCAGCCGCAGGCGGATGGGCGGTTTGGCAAAAGCAATGTTAGTAACTAGTTCGAGAGCCAATGCGGTAAAATACAAAAAAGCATTCGACGATTATTTGCTTAAAATCAATAGTCCATACAAAGCTGTTGTTGCCTTTTCGGGCGAAATTGACGGACAAACCGAAGCTGGTTTAAACGGTTTTTCAAGTGCATCTATTCCAAAAGAATTTGAGAAAAACGAATATCGTTTTTTATTGGTAGCCAATAAATTTCAAACAGGTTTCGACCAACCTCTGTTGCATACTATGTATGTCGATAAAAAATTGGGTGGTGTAAATGCTGTTCAAACTTTATCAAGGCTCAACAGAAGCCATCCATTAAAGAAAGACACCTTTGTTTTAGATTTTGCAAATACAACCGAAGACATTGAAAATGCATTTAAACCTTATTTTGAGAGTACCATTTTAGGCGAAGCAACCGACCCGAATAAATTATTCGACTTACAAGATGCTTTGGACAATTACCAAGTTTATACAAAAGAACAAGTTGTTGAATTTTCAGACAAGATTTTGGCAAACGTTCCTGTTGACCAACTTCACGCAATGCTTGATAATTCGACAGCCATTTTTAGAAACGATTTAGCCGAAGAACAACAAACCGATTTCAGAGCAAAAGTTAAAACCTATGTTCGTTTGTACATTTTCCTTTCTCAAATTGTACCGTTTGAAAACCCCTATTTGGAAAGGCTTTACATTTTCCTTAATCACTTGCAAAATAAGCTAGGTGGTGATACACCTATTGATTTGGCACAAGGCATTTTGGACAATATCGATATGGATAGTTACCGCTTGCAATTGGAAGCAACAACTGATATTTTATTGGAACAAGGCGAAGATTTAAAGCCAATACCAACAGATATGAGAGGTTCAACCAATCATCCTGAAATTGACAAACTTTCAAATATTCTGCAAACTTTTAACGACCGCTATGGAACACAATTCGAAGATGTTGATAAGGTTAGACAAATGGCTGAAAGTGTTGCAAATGACGTAGCAAAAAATCAAGAATTAATAACCTCAATAAAATATTCGGACGACCAAAACGCAAGAATAACAAGTGATAAGATTGTCGGAGAAGAATTGCTAAAACACATAACTACAAATTTTGACCTTTACAAGTTATACTCAGACAACAAGGAATTCAAGGAAGACTTTTCTGCTATGATGTTTAGCATGGTGAAAGAAATATTTAATAGAGGAATAAATGCAAAATAAGCCCGACGCTTCGTAGTCAAGCACATTGGCTGGTCGCACAAAATGCCAACGCACGACCAAAATCAGCCAAAGAGCTTGCCTACCCAAACGCACGGCAGACTGCAAAATTGATAGTTAATTGATTGAAAATGAATAAAGGCCAGTTGGTAACACGGTATATAAAACATTTGGCGGAAAGTGCTAATTTTATGGGCGGTACACTTAATAAACATCTCAACGGTTTGATAGGAAATTGCTTTGAAATGCCAAACGTTTCGTATACTTGTCCGTTCTTTGTAATGATAGGAAAGAAAAAGATATGAAAAAACTACTATTATTTATTCTGATTTTTCAGAGTGTATTAATATTTTCTCAAACAAAACCAAGATTCTTACCAAAGAACAAAACAAGAAATAGTTTGAAAAATTGAAGACAAGTAACAGAGATTTACAACTGACAATGATCAAGGATAGAATGCAGAGTGACACGAGTATACTTATTATGAGTCCTAATCCTGACGGAATGAAATCCTATAAGTCTCCAAAAAAGGAATTGTCAAAAAAGAAAAGGTTAACAGGCACTTGTAAACCAATGTATATTTTTAGAGATGATCAAAAGAAACAAATTCCACTACAGTTTTGTTATCTCTTTGAAAAACAAAAAATAGTTTCTATTGCAAACTTAATTGACAGAGATAATATTACCGGAATAGAAATTTTACAAGGAGTTAAAGCAACAGTGTTATATGGATCTGTTAGTGGAGGTTGTGGAGTTATTATTTTGAAAACAAATAATGACGAATTGCTCAAAAAGATGGAAACAATAGTAAGGACTGAGAAACACCAAAAATAATGCACAGTGTTGTAACTCTTGAGTGAGAAACGGCGAGTTGATAAATACGTAAATATAAATTTATATGCACTATCTGAAATGTAATAATTGCGGACACTATAACGAAGTAAAAAGCGAGTATATGGTTTTTTGTGCCAACTGCAACAAAAAACTGAACAATAGTTTTTCTGAGTGGGTTAAACGCAATCCTGAAAAGTCATTTGATGACTATAAACAAGTGGTTTGTACAACAGAGAAAGCAGAAATAAAAGAACAAAAGCCTAAATCAAAGAAGGTTAAGAGCCTAAAATATTGGATCGGGTTTGCAGTGGCTTTTGCAATTTTTTATGCCATTGGACAAATAGGAGGAGAGAAGATAGTTGATTTGTTCAGAAAACCTCTTATCGACAGGGTTTTAATGAAAACAGCAAGTGAGATCAATAAAACCTGCCCGGTAATGGTTGATCAATATACCCGGTTGGATAATGCTGTTGTATTGCCTGATAAGGTATTTCAATTTAATTATACCTTGCTTAATATTGATACTGAGTCTGTAAATATTAATGAGTTAAAGAAAAATCTTGAGCCTTCAATTATAAACTATGTCAGGACCAGTCCTCAAATTCAAAAGTTAAGAGACGAAAAAGTTACTATAAATTATAACTACAGGAACGATTCCGGAGCGTATCTGTTTACCATATCAGTGAAGCCTGAGGATTATGAAAAATAACCGATAGCTTATTGAAAAAACCTAATAGTTATAGTACGTTAAGATCTGTTCAAGAACTATTTTGATTCTTTGCATGCCTGTAACTTTTGCATTACAAAAATGAATGCAGGTAATCCCAGGTTTATCACCTTAACTTGCTTTCGGCTTTTTAGTGAACGCAAGCAAAAGTAAGAATCCGATAATGGCTGAAATAAGTGAGCCTGAGATTATCCCTATTTTTGCTGAATCAACAAGCATGGCATTTTCAGTAAAAGCAAGGTTTGCAATAAAAATGGACATGGTAAATCCTACCCCGGCCAATGCAGCAATACCAATAATTTGTTTAAAGTTGATACCTTCGGGGAGTTCTGCCATTTTCAATTTAATGCTGAGCAAGGCAAATAAAGTAATCCCAATTCCTTTTCCCAGAAACAAACTGAGACTGATGTTGCGTACTAATTCCATATCGATGTGGGTAGCGGCTGTAAAAGCTACACCAGCATTGGCCAGAGCAAAAACAGGCATAATGAAATAAGCCACCCAATTGTGCAGACGGTGTTCGAGATGCTGCAAAGGCGATTGTACTTTACAACTCAGGTCTTCCAGGTTATCAATTTCGGTGATTTGCTCTTTTGTGAGAATGGGAATATTATTGTCAGTAGCCGATTTAATATCCTTAACAATAACTTCCAGCTGATGCGTAAAAGTTTTGATATCAACCCTTTGTCTTATAGGAACAGCAAAAGCCAGTAGAACACCTGCAATTGTCGGGTGAATGCCTGCTTTGAGGAAGAGCAGCCAGATGATCACTCCGAAACCGAAAAGCAGATATTTGGAATAGATTTTTAGGTACGACAGAAGAAACAGTACCGACAAGAGTACAAAAGCAATGATAAGCAGTGTCCAGTTGATGCCCGAACTATAAAACAGGGCAATAACTACCACTGCACCTAAATCGTCTACAATAGCAAAGGCTGTAAGGAACACTTTTAAACTTAACGGTATTCTTTTACCTAACAGTTTTAAAATTGCCAGGGTAAAGGCAATATCAGTGGCCATAGGGATTCCCCATCCGGCCTGTGTTTGCATATTCTTATTGAACAATAAAAACAGGCCTACCGGAACCAGGATTCCTCCCATAGCTGCAAAAAACGGAAACGAAGCTTTCCGAACGCTGTTAAGTTCTCCAATTAGCAACTCGCGTTTTATTTCCAGTCCGATAAGGAAAAAGAAGATGGCCATTAAGCCGTCGTTTACCCATAAAATGAGGGGTTTGTATAACTGAAAACCTTCTGAGTTAAAACCTATTTTGTATAGCCACAGCGACTCGTAAGAACCGCTAAATGGTGAGTTTGCCCAGATCAGGGCCAAAAGGGTGGCTCCGAAAAGGAGGACTCCGCTTAAGCTTTCAATCTTTACAAATTTCTGGAAAGGAGACTTTAGTATTTTATCTATCATTTTGATGTGTAGTTATACAGGTTTCAAATAGGCTACTAAAATATACAAAAAATGGTTCATAAACAGCAAACATACAGAAATATGCACTTTTTCTGCATGTGATAGAATTCAATTACTGTAATTTTGTGTTGAACCTTAGATGAAGGTTACTTGAAAGTGTTCAGACAATTTTTAATTTGGCAAAACGCAACAGCAGACTTTTAGTTCCTACGCTATTGAAATGGACAGTCGCTTTTTGATTGGGGCCGTTGCCTTCGACAGAAATAACTTTTCCCCGGCCAAATTTAATGTGTTCAACATCCATTCCCGGAGCAAGGGCGCCTGTATCATCTCCTGTAAAAGCTTTGTCCTGAACCTGACTGTTATCGATAGGTTTGAGGTTTCTGCGGCTGGGTTCCGGTGTTTTAGGAATTGTATTTTCTGTTCTGATTCTTTCCGTTTGTTGCTTAAATCCGCTGCGTAAAGGGGTTTCCAGCAAAGCTTCATCTACTTCGTCAAGAAAACGGCTGGGCTCGGTAATCGTAAATTGTCCCCAGCGGTAGCGACTTTCGGCAAACGACAGGGTGGCTTTGGTTTCTGCCCGGGTGAGTGCTACGTAAAACAAGCGGCGTTCTTCTTCGAGTTCGGCACGGGTACTGATGGACTGTATTGAGGGAAAGAGATTTTCTTCGAGCCCAACAATGAAAACATAGGGGAATTCCAATCCTTTGGCTGCATGAATTGTCATTAAGGAAACCTTGTCGTTGTCATCGTCATCCTGATCGGCATCGGTGAGCAGTGCCACATCCTGCATAAATTCTGCCAGTGTGCCCTGAAACTCCAGGTCACCTTCGTTGGCTTCGGCACCGCGTTCACTGAACTCTTTTACCCCGTTCAGCAATTCTTCAATATTTTCCACACGGCTCAATCCTTCAGGTGTATCTTCTTCGCGGTACATACGAACCAAACCTGTTGTATTGGCAATAAGTTGAGCTACTTCGTACGCTTCTTTCTTTTTCATTTCAACTGCGAAGCTTTTGATCATGGTAGCGAAATTGGCCAGTTTGGTTGCTGTCCCCGAATTGAGCTGTGTGCCATATTTTCCGGGCGCATTCACCACTTCCCAAAGACTAACGTTGTTTTCGTCTGCCACAACAATCAGTCGTTCCATAGTGGTTTTTCCAATCCCTCTTGCAGGGGTATTGATTGCTCTTTGCAGAGCATCCTCGTCGTTGTGGTTGATTACTAAACGGAAATAGGCCAGCAGGTCTTTGATTTCCTTACGGCTGTAAAACGATTGTCCGCCATAAATACGATAAGGGATGTTTATTTTACGCAAGGCTTCCTCCATAGCCCTCGACTGGGCATTGGTACGGTATAAGATAGCAAAGTCGCTGTTGTGGCGCTGTTCTGTCATTTTAGCGGTAAAAATGGCATCAGCCACCAGTTTCCCTTCTTCGTTGTCGCTTGTTGCCCTGATCAATCCTATTTTATTGCCTTCATCATTTTCAGTCCAGACCGTTTTTTTGATTTGATCTTTGTTGAACCCGATGATTTTGTTGGCTGCTTCCACAATTACTTTCGTGGAACGGTAATTTTGTTCGAGTTTAAACAGCTTATAATCGGGATAGTCTTTTCTGAAGTTCAGGATGTTTTGGATGTTGGCGCCACGGAACGCATAAATACTCTGGGCGTCATCGCCTACCACACAAATATTTTCAGTATTGGCGGCCAGCTTTTTCACGATCAGGTACTGGGCATGGTTTGTATCCTGATATTCATCCACCATGATGTATTTGAATTTTTGCTGGTATTTGTACAGTACTTCTGCAAAATCGCGGAACAGGATGTAAGTATTGAACAGCAGATCGTCAAAATCCATGGCATCCGAACGTTTTAGGCGCAGATTATAAGTTTTGTAAATGTCTTTAATCAGGGGCTTGGCTCCGCTTTTATCAGCTTCGGTAATTTCTGTGTTGTTGGCATATTCTTCAGGCCCGATTAAATGGGATTTGGCCATGGAGATACGGGCACGGACAAAATTAGGGGCATAGGTTTTGGGATCCAGTTTCATGTCTGTAATGATATTCTTGATGAGTTTCTTGGTATCATCCGAATCGTAAATGGTGAAATTGGAAGGATAGCCCAGATGTTGCCCTTCAAAACGAAGGATTTTGGCAAAAACAGAGTGAAAGGTTCCCATCCAAACATTGCGTGCTTCACCGTCGCCAATAAGTTTTATTACCCTTTCTTTCATCTCCCGGGCAGCTTTATTGGTAAAGGTCAAAGCCAGAATATTGAAAGGGTCAATCCCTTTTTGCAGCAGGTGTGCCACACGAAAAGTGAGTACTCTTGTTTTACCTGATCCTGCTCCTGCAATAACCATAACAGGCCCATCGGTATTTACTACTGCGTTATATTGTTCTTTGTTGAGTCCTTTTAAATAATCTTCCACTGTTCCTGATTTTTCAGTCGCAAAAATAAAGTTTCTTGGTGGGAATCGGGTAAAAACAAGTGGAGGATTATTAACAAAATAGTTCTTGTAGGCTTATTTTTATTGAAATCTGATGATGTAATTTATTTGGCAGCCATCTGCATCAGATTGATGCGGGCGAGAATATAGTTATAGTAGGCTTGTAAATAACTTGCTTTACTGCTTTCGAAGTTCAGTTTCGATTTCATGAGGTCTGTTGCTGTTTGCCTTCCTGTTTGATAGAGATCCTGAGCTAAATGATAGTTCTTTTCAGCCCAATCCATCTGCTGTTTGTTTTTTTGCATCATTTGGCTGTAAGCATTGATTTCGACCCATGCTTTGTTCATGTCTGACTTCACTCTGATGAGGTAATCCTGCATGTCGTTTTGTGTTTGATCGCGTTGCAGCTTTGCCACTTGAATGTTTCTGTGGTTTATAATATTTTTCAAAATGGGCAATTGCAGGTTTAATCCTATGTAGCTGTTGCCATTCCAGCTGTCGGAGTTAAAGAATTGCGCATCGTTTTTATAGTAATCGGTTCCGTATGCCGCCTTTACACTAATTACGGGCAGAAACATTTGTTTCAGATGTTGAACGTTTTTCTTGTCAAAGTTTAATTGTTGTTCCATTTTCTGATAATCAAATGTTTGATCGGGAGCATAGTTTGCTTCTGCTATTTGGTTGAAAACAGGTAAAAAATCATTCAGATTGTTCACTACTTCAGGCATCGAGTCAACTGCCTGATAACCCAGTTGGTAAGCCAATTCCATTCGGGCCTGCAGGTACACCATATTTGCATTGTAGTATCTGTTTTGTGCCTGGCTGAGCGCCATATTCATGTTGTTGAGGGTTTGTTCGTCCTGCCTGCCTTTTTGATAAAGATTAAAGGTTGTTTTATAATCCCGGTCTCCGGATAAAGTATCAGCAATAGCATAGTTTAGTTGTGCTTTGGCCAGAACTACCTGAGCATAGGCTTTCATGATGTTAAAACGTACATCGCTTTGGGTTTTGGCATAATCAATAGAAGCCATACCGGTTTGCTCGTTTTGCTGATCGATGGTTTGTTTGTTGGCAGGATTGAACAAATCGTAACTTAGTGTTAAGCCCAGCGAAGATTGCCAGTTGGTTCCAAATTTAAGATATTCCACATCGTTGGCATTTCCCTGCCCTGTAAATGCGCTGAGCGGAACAGGAGTAGCCGGAATAATGAGGTTTCGGGTAACACCTGCTCCGAATGATAAAGAAGGCACCTGAACCTTGCTTTTTTCGGCTTTAAGTTTCCATTGGGCTGCTTCATACTCGTACAGGCTGCTTTTTATTTTTCTGCTGTTTTTCAGTCCTTTTTGTACTGCCTGTTGTAATGTGATCTGGGCCTGTAAACCTGAAGTTGCCAGTACAAGTAACAGAAGCAGGAATGGTGTTTTATTATTGATGATTGGTTTCATTTTTTTAATTTTCGATGTTAATTTAAAGGCCATAAATTAATCCTTATTAAATTCTGAACACGGATGCCGGTTCAACGTTTCTGATGGTTTTTACTGAAAAGAAATAGGTACTGCCTAATGAAATAATCAACGTAATCAAAAGAAGTCCGACCACCAGTTCAGGGTTCAGGCTAAACAAAAGGCCTGATCCGGCCACGCTAAGCCTGAACAACTCCAACAGTCCGTAAGCTATAATAAAGCCAACAGTTGAGAAAATAAAGGATTGGGTAATGATGAGGCGTGTAATGTATTTGTTGGTAGCTCCTATTGCCTTTAATGTACCATAGTCTTTTATGCGATCCATTGCTGTTGAATAGAGGGTAAGTCCGATAATAAAGAAACCGCTGAGGATGGCAAAAATCACCAGTGATCCGATACTGGAACCGATATTTGAGCTCACTACAAGAAAACGAACAGTAGTGCTTTTAAGATTCTGTGCTGTCCATGCACGCACACCGGGGATGGCCTGGTTGATGTTATGAACCACCTGTTCAGGAGTAAAGCCCGGCTTTATGCTGATGGCAATAGCGTTGATTTTATATTGCGATGCATTGCAGTAGGCCCTTGCCCTGTCGAGGGTTGTGTAAAAATAGGAACCGCCAAAACCACGTGCGTTTCTGGTTTGAAGACTGATGATGGCAGTTTTTCCGTTTATCTCCAGTTGTGTTCCTACAGCAGTAGGGCTGTCGAATGTTTGCTGATCGAAGTAATCTGCAGAAACAGCATAAGGCTTTTCCAGATCAAAGATGTTTCCTTTATAGATCTTTTGGTTACCAGGGCCTGCAACAAAATAGGGGGGATTGCTGCCAATAATATTCACAGCAGCTGTTTTTCCATCGGAGAATTGGGCAATGGCAGCCCCCATAAAAATAGGATAGGCAGCTTCTACGCCTTTTATGCTTTGCAGTTCATATACTTTTCGGGTATCAAACTGCGACAAGCTATTGACGTTGTTGGTCATATTGTCCACAACCCATATCTGTGCCTTTTGAGTATTTGAGTTGTTGATGAGTCCTCCCATCAAATCCGTCAAAAAGCTTAAAATACCTATTTGTTGTCCAATAAGGAATGTGCTGACGACAATTCCTACTATAACACCAATACTTTTTGCCTTATCGTACCTGATGAATTTAAATGCTGTTTTTAACATCACTCATTTTATTTGTTATGAATTGTGCACTCTACTCTCGAATTGAACAGGAGTCCGTTTGGATTGTTGAGTACAATGATTACCTCTCTTACTCTTCTGTCCTGTTGGTCGGTAGGATTGTCGCTAAACAGTGACTTTTGTTTTAAAAAGGGTAAGGCTTTTTGAACCGTACCTTCGGCAATTACTTTTGAGAATCCGACATTTCTAACCTCAACTTTCTGGCCGGGTTTTACATAATCGGCAAACATTTCATCTATCTGGCAGCGAACCACAACTGCGCCGTTAGAAGCAAATTCTACCAGATTCTGATAAGCCTGAACTCCTGTGTATATCGGTTCAAGAACTTCCAGCACTGTTCCTGATGAGGGGGCTTTCAGAATATCGTCGCTCAATGTTTTGTTAGCCTGTGCAATGGATACATTTAATTCATTTACCTGAGCCTGACTTTGCTGTACTGCTAATTTATTTTGTTCAAACTGAATCTGAAGAACTTTTGTATTCAGTTGTTCGTTATCGAGTTGTTGTTGGGTTACGGCGCCTTTGGCAAAAAGTTCACGGGTTTGAACCAGATTACTTTCTGCATTGTTCAGCTTGTTTTGGGTTTCTTCAACTTGTGCTTCGTTTTGTTTTACAGTAAGGATCAGCGATTGTTTTTTGGCCTGCAATTCCTCCAAAACCAGCCTGTCGTTGGTTTGATCCAAGCACAAAAGTGTATCCCCCTTGTTTACCTTTTCGCCAGAATGTTTGAAAATCCGGCTGATTGTTCCGTTTTTGCTGAGCGACAGATTTACAATTTTACCTTCTGGCTCAACAAGACCAATTCCGGTAATGGTAGCTACATCATTAGACGGTAGAACGTGTGAAAGGTTTGTGCTTTTTTGAGTATTGCTTTTTTCTTTCTTTGAACTGCATGATACCAATAAGGGTAACATAAAAATGAGCAGCAGTACTTTGATTTGGTTTTTCTTATTCATAGGATTATAATTTTAATTCTTTTTGAACTTCACTAATTTCACCATTTTGTATGTACACTATTTCATCGGCATAAGGCTTCAGTCTTTCATCGTGGGTTACAACAATTACAGCCCGGTCCTCTTCAGACATTTTCTTTAAACGGTCTAATACCGATTTCACACTGTCGTGATCAAGAGAGGCAGTTGGTTCATCACACAACACAATGGGAGGATCGGTAACCAGTGCTCTGGCAATGGCAACTCTTTGCTGCTGGCCGCCGCTAAGATTTTTTGGTAAGCTATTGGCTCTGTCTGTCATACCTACTTTATTTAATGCTTCGAGGGCTCTCTTTTTGGCTTCCGATTTGTCAGAGCCCATAAGTTTTAAAGGTTCCATTACATTTTCCAATGCATTTAGAGGCGAGATGAGGTTGAAATACTGAAATACAAAACCAATGTTGTTCAGCCTTAAGTCGGCCAATTGCCTTTGAGAAAGATTGTTAATGATTTGTCCGTTGATTTTAACGGTTCCTTCTGTTGGATAAATTACACTTCCCAGAATGGAGAGTAAAGTCGTTTTCCCTGAACCCGAAGGGCCGAGAATTAAGGTAAGTTTATTTTTTTCAAAGGAATGCGAAGTAGGCTTTAAGGCCGTAATGATGGTGTCGCCTGTTTTGTATTTTTTTACCGCTCCTTCCAGTTGGGCAACTATTTTGTTGGGCGAAACTGATATTTTATTTTCTGTCATATGTCATATATTATACGATTCGGAAATAGTTATGCAAAAATATTACAAAATCGTCATAGTTGAATAAATAAATAGTTAAATTTTATTAAGCTAATGGTAAACAGGTTTTTATGTAATATGTATGTGGGTATTTTAATATGAAAAACTGCTCAGGATAGTGAAGCTGTAATTTTTTACTAATTTTGCTGACCTATATTTAAGCATCATGTCGAGCGAACTAAATTTGCTGGATCAATTACTGCCACACATAGACAGCTATGTCCAGAATAATAAAAGTGTAGATCTTAAATTGTTCTCAATTTATCTTAAGGACAAATTATTTGAAATAGACACTCAAACCAAAAGCGGACTTGAAGAGAGTGAATATCTCGATTATAAAGCTATTCCACAAGTTGAGTTTTCTGCTATTCTAACTCGTCTTTATCGTTTTGCCAACAGGTATTTAAAGCAGGTTTTTAAGGATTCACATTTTAAGTCAATAGATGAGTTTGGTTTTTTGGCAACCTTGTTAAAGGAAGGGCCTTTAACCAAAACTGAACTCATTAACAAACATCTGATGGAAATTACTACTGGTGTTGAAATAATTAAAAGGCTGGTTAAAAAAGGATTGATAAAAGAATCGGATGATGTTACAGATAAAAGGTCCAAAATTGTAATATTAACAAATGAGGGGCGTAAAGAACTCTTTAGTGCTTTTAACAGAATGTATGAAGTGTCTTTGCTCATAACCGGCAATCTGAATCCTGATGAATTGAAGGGTGGCATTGAAATGATGACCAAACTGAGCGATTTTCATCAGACTATCTTTGAAAACGATAAGAATTCGGAACTCACACAGATCTACGGTAAATATCTTGTGTAAAGTCTGATCAGTATTTCCTTAAACAACTTAATGATAACTTATTCAGCAAATTCCTCAAAAGAATTATTGCTAAAACCTTGTTATATTACGAATTTGTTAAACCGTATTAAAATGTTACGAATTTGAGTTGATATATAAATATAATCCAAAAATGTATTATATTTGCTGCGATATTACTATTACGCAGTTTAATTAATTCAAAATAGTATGACTTCAGTCAGTTTATTCGACCATACAGCATTTGAGGTTTCGGAACTGGTTACCAAAAATTACAGTACATCTTTTTATAAGGCTTCAAAGCTTTTTGATAAAGAAACGCGTCAGGGTATTTTCGCGATTTACGGTTTTGTAAGATTTGCTGACGAAATAGTTGATACGTTTGAGATTGATGATCCTGAAATGTTGTTGAAGAAATTTGAAACAGATTATTTGAATGCACAGCATCAGGGTATTAGTTTAAATCCCTTGTTGCAGTCGTTTCAGTTGGCAGTAAAAAAATATAATATTCCTTACGAACTGATTGAGGAGTTCGTTAACAGTATGAAGCTCGATCTCAGAAAGAAGAAATATAATTCGAAAGAAGAGATAGATAACTATATTTATGGTTCGGCCGATGTGGTTGGACTTATGTGTCTTAAAGTTTTTTCTAAAGGTAACGAGTCGCTCTATAATGAGCTCAAACAACCGGCTCAAAAGCTTGGCTCTGCATTCCAGAAAGTAAATTTTTTGAGGGACCTTAAAAATGATTTACAGATTCTGGACAGAAGTTATTTTCCGGGTGTTAACTCCGCTACCTTTGATAACTCAGCAAAAAACAGAATTACTAAGGAAATACGTCAGGATTTTAAGGAGGCTCTTCAAGGGATTCGCAAATTGCCAAAAAATACCAGGCTTGCTGTTTATGTAGCTTACAAATATTATTCAGGCCTTTTGAATAAGATTGAGCGTACAGATGCTAAAAATATTCTACAACAACGCGTACGAATTAGTAATGGCTATAAGTCGTACCTTTTAGGTAAGGCTTACCTTGAAAATACCTTTAATATAATAAAATAAAATTATGTGCCCATGCTTATTGTCAATTTTATAGCGATTCCGGCAGCCTATATTTTTATGGAGTTCGTGGCCTGGTTTAGCCACAAATATATCATGCACGGATTTTTATGGAAATGGCATAAAGATCATCATGTTAATGATCTAAAGTCAGATGAAGTGCGTCGAAAAGAGGGTTTTGTTTGGGAGAAAAATGATTTGTTTTTTTTGATTTATGCGGTTCCTGCAATGCTATTAATGATTACAGGTTTTGCCATTCAGGAGTTTATTCTGGTTTCGGTGGCAATTGGAATTACGTTTTATGGAATGACTTATTTTATTGTTCATGAAATCATCTATCATCAAAGGTTAATAATATCGTTTTTGCAAAAAAAGCATAATAACTATATGGAAGCCGTAATCAGAGCGCACAAAGCCCATCATCATCCCAAAAATAAAAAGGATTTTAACAGTTACGGGCTTTTGATTTTTCCGTTTAAACACTTTAAAAGCTGAAGAAATGAAATTGTATGCTCTGTTACTTTTCGCATCCGGACTGGTTCCTCTGGCCCTCAGCTTTGATACAAAGCTTCAGTTTTATAAACAATGGAAATTGGTTTTTCCTGCCATTATCCTTACTGCTGTTCTTTTCATTATTCCTGATATTTATTTTACGCGCTATGGGATTTGGGGTTTTAATCATCATTATTTGCTGGGGATCAATATTTTTGATTTGCCGCTCGAAGAGGTCATGTTTTTTATTGTGATTCCCTACGCCAGTCTTTTTATCCATTATTCTTTCTTCCATTATTTCCCCAACCGGTATCCCGGCAAATCGGTATTGATTTACACTTTGCTTTTCTCATTAATCGCTATTCTTGCTATTGTCTTTTATCACAATAGAGATTACACTCTGTATGCTGCCATTCTTACTTTGACTTCTCTCTTATTGTCTTATGTTTTTATCAGGGAAACGCTGGCAAAATTCCTGATTTCCTTTCTTATCATATTGATGCCTTTTTTAATTGTAAACGGAATATTGACCGGTACTTTGATTGATGGCGAAGTGGTTTGGTACAACAGCCACGATATTATTGGCTTCAGAATATTTACCATTCCGGTTGAAGACTTTTTTTACGGCTTCAGTCTGATTTTACTCAACTTGTTTTTTATTGAAAGTTTCAGAAAAGCAGCCAAAATCAAAACTAACAAAGTATGAACAAGGGAACTATAATGGCAGGTCGGTTTATTGTTGTGTTATTTTATGCAGTTGGAATAGCAGGAGTTCTAATTGATGCTACCCGTCCTATTTTTGTTCTGTTGATTCCATTTGCCCTGCTCTTTAATGCGATAATACTTTTCGTTTATAAAAAAGCGAAGTTTGGTTTAAAAGAGTATCTCGCATTTGTATTCGTCTTTTTGGCAGGTTTCGGTATTGAGGTTCTGGGTGTGCATACAGGAGTGATTTTTGGTTTGTATTCTTACGGAAATAGTTTAGGATTTAAACTCTTTGATGTGCCGTTGATTATTGGTGTCAATTGGCTGGTGCTGAGTTACTCGGTTGCTGATTTGTTTGCCAGACTAAGATTAAATATTCTGGTTCAGAGTGTGTTGGGAGCCTTGGCTTTAGTGTTGTTCGATTTATTTCTTGAAATAGCAGCCCCGGCGCTCAATATGTGGTCGTGGATGGGAAATCAGGTTCCTGTACAAAATTATCTGGCCTGGTTTGTTTTGTCTTTTGTATTTATACTCTTGTTTAAAATGCTTAGGGTTAAGACCAGAAATCCTTTATCGGCCGTGGTTTTTTTTAGTCAGCTTATCTTTTTTCTTATTCTAGCCCTGTTGAAGCCATGATAATGAAAGCAAAACATCATTTCATTATTTATCCTTTTTTTAAAAGGTATGCGCTCCATATTGTGAAAAGACATTTTGGAAGGGTTCAGATTCATGCTACTCTGGAATCGGAGGATTACCCGGTTTTGCTTATTGCCAATCACATCAGTTGGTGGGACGGGTTTTGGCTGATGGTTTTGAACCTGAAAGTGCTGCATAAGAAGTTTCATTTTATGATGCTGGAAGAGCAGCTCCGTAAGCATTGGTATTTTAATTATGCTGGAGGATTTTCCGTATCGAAAAACTCCAGATCTATTGTGGAGTCGCTTGATTATGCTTCCGGTTTGCTTAAAAATAAAGACAATTTGGTTATTGTTTTTCCTCAGGGAAGAATTAATTCCCTGTATAACCAACACTTTAGCTTTGAAAAGGGAATTGAACGTATTGTTTCAAAAAATCATGGAAAGCTTAAAGTAATTATGGTCGCTAACCTGGTCGATTATTTCTCGAGTGCAAAGCCATTGCTGAGTATTTATGCTAAGGAAATGAACGACATTACGGGTGGTATTGAAAGTCTGCAAAAGAGCTATCAGAATTTTTACAACGATTGTATTCAGCAACAAAAAGCTAAAGGAGAATAGATGATAGTTGTTGCCTACATAGTATTGATTTTTGCTGTCATTCAACTGCTGGTGGCTTTGAGTAATCTGATTTTTCGGCCTAAGCTGCAGGATAAAACACCAAACGAAGAACTTGTTTCCGTCATTATTCCGGCCCGCAATGAGGAAAAAAGCATTCAGGGGATTCTTGAAGATTTATTAAAGCAGGACTATAGCAATTTGGAGATTCTAGTTTTTGATGACGAATCGGAAGACCAAACCGTTAAAGTTGTGAGCGCAGTGATGAAGCAAACTCAAAACATCAAACTCATTCATTCGGGCGGATTAGCGGAAGGTTGGCTGGGAAAGAATTATGCCTGCCATAGTGCTGCTGAGCTCGCCAGGGGAAAATATTTACTTTTTGTTGATGCTGATGTGCGGCTCCAAAAAACAGCCCTTTCAAAGATGCTGCATTTTCTGAAGCGCGAACAGTCTGCTTTGTTGAGTATTTTCCCGGTTCAGACCATGAAAACCCCGGGCGAGGAATGTACGGTTCCGGTGATGAATTATATTCTTTTGTCACTATTGCCTTTGTTTTTGGTTCGTTATTCACGGCGTCCATCATTGTCTGCTGCCAATGGTCAGTTTATGTTGTTCGAAGCTTCTTTTTACCGAAAGTATGAACCCCATAAAACATTCAGGAACAACAAAGTGGAAGATATTGAGATTGCCCGTTTTTTCAAAAAAAACCGTTTACCGGTTTCCTGTACAACCGGTTTGGAAGAGGTGAGTTGTCGTATGTATTCCGGTTACAAGGAGGCTGTTTATGGTTTCTCCAAAAATATCTTTATGTTTTTTGGGAACTCCGCATTGCTGGCTGTCCTGTTTTGGCTCATAACCACTTTCGGCTTTCTTCCTGTGGTTTTAACGCAAAACATACTTTGGATTGCAGTTTACTTTAGTTTGATTCTCCTCACACGCGTGTTCGTTGCTGCTAAAAGCAAAAGAAACATCCTTATTTCCCTGTTGACTTTGGTTCCCGAACAAATTTCAATGGGACTAATGATTTTACAGGCACTATTAAACAAAAAAAATAACCAATACCAATGGAAATCAAGAAATATACAGGCCTAATTATATTGGGTTTACTATTGTTTGTCAATAGTTTATCGGCTCAGAACCCGGATTTTCTGAAAATCATTTATCGTGCCTATCTGGAAAATAATATGGAAATCTGGAAGACAACTATCGATAAAATGGAAAAGCTCCCCAATAAACCCGATTCAGTAGTGCTGGAGCTTGTAAATTATGAATACGGTTATGTAGGCTGGTGTATCGGTACAAAAAAGACTAAAGAAGCTTCCTTATATCTTGATTTACTGGAGAAAAACTTGAATAAGCTCAAAAATAACAATTATCAGATTTCTTATATGAATGCTTATCTGTCGGCTGTTTATGGTTATAAAATTGGTTTAAGTCCTTTTAAAGCGCCTTTCTACGGTCCTAAAAGTGTGCGTTATGCCAAACTATCTATGAGCCAGGATTCAACCAATCCCTTTGGATATATCCAATATGCCAATGCATTGTATTATATGCCGGTGATTTTTGGTGGTTCCAAAACCGAAGCTTTACGATACTATCAATCGGCAGAACAAAAAATGAATGCGAACAAAGCAAAATATGTTGATGACAATTGGAATTATCTGAGTTTGTTGACATCGATAGCTAAAGCTTACGAGGAAACGGAACAATATGACAAAGCCAATCAGACGTACAAAAAGATTTTAACGATAGCGCCCGATTTTGATTGGGTAAAAAATAAAATATATCCTGAATTTCTCAAAAAACTGAAAGAAAAATGAACACGAACAAAGTATTGATTGTAGGCGCGGGTTTGGGCGGACTCTCCACCGCTTTGCGTCTGGCAACCAGAGGTTATCAAGTGCAGATGATTGAAAAAAATGAACGTGCCGGGGGCCGTTTAAATCAAATAAAGAAAGACGGATTTACTTTTGATACCGGTCCGAGTTTTTTCAGCATGTCGTACGAGTTTGAAGAATTTGCCAAAGACTGCAACATTAAGCTGCCTTTTGAGTATGTGGAACTCGATCCGCTTTATACAGTACATTTCAGGGGAAATCCAAAGAAATACTTCCTGTACAGGGATGTTGACAAACTGGCCAAACAGTTTGAAGACCAGGAACCTGACTTTAAAGAAAAGTTTGAAAAATATCTGAATAAATCAGGTGCATTGTTTCACGATACCGTTGATATTGTGATCAAACAAAACTTTGACTCAACGTTGGGCTACATCCTTGCATTGATGCGGGTGAATCCCGTTCATTTGCCTGTTTTGCTAAAAACCTTCTGGAAACATGTAACGCAATATTTTTCTTCTAAAGAAGCGCGTCAGATTTTGTCTTTGGTGGCTTTCTTTTTGGGGCGTACTCCTTTCGATACCAATTCGGTTTATTCGCTCCTTTCCTATACAGAGTTCAAACACGACGGTTATTATAACGTAAAAGGAGGGATGTATCAGATTGTTGAAGGTCTGGTAAAAGAACTGAAGAAAGCCGGGGTTCAGATCGCATATAATACAGAAATAGTTGACCTTAAGGAAGAAAAAGGGAAGCTAAATTATTTAATCGACCAAAACGGAATGCAATGGACTGCGGATGTGTTTGTGATTAACTCGGATGCTGCATTTTTTAGAGGTAAGGTGTTCAAAAGAAAAGCATTTTCTGAGGAACAGCTGAAGAAAAAAAGCTGGACCATGGGTTATTTAACTTTTTATCTGGGAATCAACGAAAAGCTTCCTGAAGTGGAGCACCACAATTATTACCTGGGAGGCAATTTTGAGGAATATGCAAAAGATGTGATGAAAAATCCCGGCACACTGGAAAAGCCTTACTATTATGTAAATGTGGTTTCGAAACATAATGCGGAATGCGCTCCCGAAGGTCATGAAGCCTTGTTTTTTGTTTGTCCGGTTCCCAATTTACTTTATAAAGACAATTGGGATGATCGTGATAAAATTGTGGATAGTATTATTGAAGATTTTTCTGAGCGCACGGGTAAAAACATTGCCCAAATGATTGTGTCGAAAACAATTTTTACGCCAGAAACCTGGCAAAACACCTTTAATTTATACAAAGGTTCGGGACTGGGTTTGTCGCATACCATGGGACAGATTGGTGCTTTCAGACCGGCTAATTTTGATGAAAAATTCGGTAATGTGTTTTATACCGGGGCATCAACAATTCCGGGCGCCGGACTGCCTATGGCCATCATCAGTTCAAAACTCACCACCGAACGCGTTCTAAATTACAAAAAACGGATCCAATAATGATAATCCCCAGACTCCACTCATACAACGAATTGAAAGAACTTCATGAAGACCATTTGTTCACAAAAGGCTTTGAGGAGTTTCCGCAACTGCTCTATGAGCCCGCTTTGCACATTATGAAGATGAAAGCCAAGCGTATAAGACCTGTTTTGTTGCTTGCTGCCTGTGAAGCGTTTGGAGGAGATTTAACCGATGCGTTGAATGCCGCAGCGGCCATTGAGGTGTACCATAATTTCACCCTCGTTCACGACGATATTATCGATGAGGCCGATTTACGCAGAAATGAATCCACCGTTCATCAGTCATTTGGAGTTAAGAAAGCCATCCTCACAGGCGATGCCATGTCGCTGCATGCCATGAAAATGCTCAATAAGGTTCCGGCCAATAAGCAAAATGATATACTGAATATTTTTCTTGAGATTTCCTCTGAGGTAATAGAGGGTGAAATGTTGGATGTGGAGTTTGAACATAAAGAAGAGATTAGTGTGGAAGAATACATTCGCATGATTCGGCTGAAAACCTCTGTTTTTCTTGCCGGATCTCTGAAAATGGGAGGGCTGTTGGGAAATGCTGATGAGAAGGACCAGAAAAGGCTGTATGATTTTGGTGAGCATCTGGGCATTGCCTTCCAGATAAAAGATGATTATCTGGATGCATTTGGAGATGAAAAAACTTTTGGAAAACGTATTGGCGGCGATATTGTTCAGAACAAGAAAACTTATCTTATTTGTCGGTTAATGGAAAAAGCAGATGCACAAAGTAAAGAGAAAATTATTCAGCTTTTTATGGAACCTGATAAAGAAATTAAGACCCTGGAAATGAAAAAGATGATGATGGAATATAATATTGAAGCAGACACCTTCATTGTCATGGAGCAATATTATCAAAAGGCTATGCATGCCTTAGAATCGGTTTCTTTGTCCCCTAAAAGATTGGCGTTAATTCATGATTTTGCCCAAAAGATTTATCAGAGAACTTCTTAGTTAAGAAACCAGATAGCTTTTGTTATTTAATTATTGTGAGGTTTGTGAATTGTACAATTTGATATAAAAAAAAGAGGAACAGATTCTGTTCCTCTTTTTTCACTGAAGAATTTGTAAATATTATTTCAAAATACCTTTGCTGATAACCAGTCGCTGAACCTGGTTGGTTCCTTCATAAATCTGGCAAAGCTTGGCATCGCGCATCATCTTTTCTACCAGATAATCGGTGGAATAACCTTCACCGGCCATTACCTGAACGGCGTCAGTAGTAACTTTCATTGCTACGTCGGAAGCGTAAAGTTTTGCCATAGCTGAAAGCAGGTTTTTGTTGCCTTGGTTGTTGTCGTACGACCAGGCTGAGTGCCAGGTAACCAGACGGGCAGCTTCAATCTCGGTAGCCATATCAGCCAGCATAAAGCTCACCCCCTGATGAACGGTAACAGGTTTACCAAACTGAATTCTGTTTTTAGCCCAATTCATTGATGTTTCGTAGGCAGCGCGGGCATTACCTACACTCAAAGCGGCAACTCCGGTACGGGTACGTTCAAAAGTTTTCATGGCTAAAACAAAACCCTGTGCTTCACCACCAATTATGTTTTCTTTGGGGATTTCCACATCTTCAAAAATAAATTCGGTTTGTACCGAGGCACGTTGTCCCATTTTTTGGAGATTGGAAACAATTTTAATCCCCGGTGAATTGGTAGGAACGACGAATGCACTCAGGCTGCGTGCACCTTTTTCAGGGTTGGTCATGGCAAAAACGGTAATGAATTCAGAAACAGCTCCATTGGTGATGAATCGTTTGTGACCGTTTAAAATGTATTTGTCGCCGTGTAAAATGGCTGTAGATTTGATTCCTGCAACATCAGAACCGGCATTAGGCTCGGTTAACGCATAAGCAGCAACCCCTTTTGTTTCCACGATATGACCAAAGAATCTCTTTTTTTGTTCTTCGCTTGCTCCGAGCATCAGTGGGGTGAGTGCTAATGTATTAGCGTCCATGCAAATACCGATACCCACACAACCTGCGCCCAATTCTTCGGAAGCCAATGCGCTATCGAAGATATTATGACCATGACCACCGTAAATTTCTTCAATCGGGCCGTTCATTAATCCTTCGTCGTAGGCTTTCTTTACTATATCCCAGGGAAATTCAGCGGACTCGTCGTATTTTCTGGAATTGGGAATCATTTCTCTTTGTGCAAAATCTCTGAATTTTTCACGCAGTTCGATTTGTTTGGGTTCTAATGAAAAATCAATCATTGTAAATAAAATTTATAGCTGTTAATAATTATTGTCCAATTTTTATGTGAACACGGGAAACAAAATTACAGTTTCTGATGAATAATTCCTACTTTGGTGATAAATTTGTTTTTTATTAACAGACCATTTTATCTGGCAACATGCAGCAACCTATTATTCATAAAAGTTTTAAGACTTATTTACGGTTGGAAAGAGGTTTGTCAGAGAATACGCTGGATGCTTATTTGCATGATGTGGAGTCGCTGTTTCGGTTTCTTGAAGAGGAAAAAGGAGGACTATCCTATAAAAAGGTTAGTCAGGAAGAGCTGAGAGATTTTCTTCGTTATATCAATGAAATGGGACTGAGTGCTTATACCCAGAGCCGACTTTTGTCCGGGATTAAGTCGTTTTACGGATTTCTGGTTCAGGAAAAAGAGATTGAAATCAATCCGACTTCGTTGATAGAATCGCCGAAGCTGGGCATGAAATTACCTGAAGTCCTTACCGAAAAAGAAGTGGAAGAAATCATCAATTCAGTTGATTTATCAAAGCCTGAAGGAGAACGCAATAAAGCCATGCTGGAAATTTTGTATGGTTGCGGTTTGCGGGTTTCGGAGGTTGTGAATTTAAAGTTATCGTATCTCCATTTGAATGAAAATATAATCCGGGTCACCGGAAAGGGTGACAAGCAACGTTTGGTTCCAGTTGGTTTACCGGCTAAAAAACAATTGCTGACTTATATAAAAGAGATACGAAATCATGTTCAACCCAAAAAGAATGCTGAGGATGTTGTTTTTCTGAACCGTAATGGAGGAAAGCTAAGCCGCCAGATGGTTTTTTTGATGGTAAAAGATCAGTGTTCGCGTGCTGGCATCAGAAAGAATATCAGTCCTCATACTTTCAGGCATTCATTTGCTACGCATTTGGTTCAAAACGGAGCCGACTTAAGAGCTGTTCAACAGCTGTTAGGGCATGTTTCTATTACGACAACTGAAATTTATACTCATCTTAACGATCAGGATATCAGAAGGACAATTTTAAAATTTCACCCCAGAAACCGGAGATAGAAATAAATCTGCATATGAAAATGATTGTTCGTTTCATTACGGCCGAGAAAATATTTTATATTTGTAGATTGTACAGTAAAAAAAGTAATAAAACCGGAAAAAGCAATCGTTAATCCTGATATCGTATTACTCAATGGAAAAAGTCAAATTTTTACTTATTGAAAAAGATACTGATAAAGTTGCTCTAATTGATCAACAATTAAGCAAGCGATTCGCATATAGTTTAGTTTCGGTTGTTGATGAGAAGACCTATGTTGAACAGCTTAAAGAATATGTTCCCGATTTTATTTTAGCAAATCATTATACTCCCAAAACTGACGGTAAGCGTTTGGTCCGCTGGAGAAATCAGATTGTTCCTAATGTGCCATTTATTTTACTAACTGAGGTTGTTGAAGACGACCTGGCCCTTGAAGTGATAAAAGAAGGGGCGTCGGAATATATTGCATATGAGCATATTGTCAGACTTGCTTTTAAGGTTCAGAAATTGCTGGAACAGAGGAAGCTGCTCAGAGAAAGAGATCTGGCAGAAGATAGACTAAAGAAAAGTTATAAGCGTTTTCAGGAGTTTGTTGAGCACGATATTTCCGGCGACTATATGGAGGTTGATGATAAGATTGTTTACTGTAATAAAACAGTGCTTGATATTTTTGGGTTTAACAGTATTGAAGAGCTTAATAATTTTAACCAGGTAAATCTTTATGATGATCCTGAACAGAGAGAAGAAGTGAATTCACTACTGCGTTCGGGTAAAAAAGTTGTGAATAAAGAATTAAAGATGCGTACCCGAACAGGAAAACCACTGGTAATTATTGAAAACGCTTATGCAGAGTTAGATGCTAATGGTGAGATAAAACGGATTCAGGGGTATTTACTTGATATTACAGAATTAAAAAATACAGAGGCTTCACTAAAGGAATCTGAAAGTCTTTTCAGAACCCTTGTAGAAAGTAGCAATGCAGGTGTTGTAATTTATGACCAAAAATCTTTTCTGTTTTCGAACTCCGTTTTCCGCAAAATGGTTGGGTATAGTGAGGAAGAGTTGCTGAAGATGCATTATTGGGATGTGGTTCATCCTGAATTTGTTGAGTTGACAAAGAGAAGAGGGGCTGAGAGAATGGCTGGAGGGAATCCTGAGTCTCATTACCAGTTTAAAATTGTTGGTAAGCAGGGTGAGAGCAGATGGATTGACTTTACAGCAGGTTCAATTACATTTCATGGAAAAAGTGCTGCTATTGGAACCATCTTCGATATCACAAAACTGAAAGAAGCTCAGGAGGAGCTAAATAAATTTTCAATTATTGTTGAGCAGAGTCCGCTATCAGTTATGATAACCGATATGGATGCAAATATTGAATATGTTAATCAGGCATTTATAGAAAATTCAGGTTATACTATAGAGGAGCTTATTGGAAGTAACCCAAGGATGTTGGCATCCGGTGAGACTCCAAAAGAAATCTATACTGAATTATGGAAAAACCTTACCACAGGAATTCCGTGGAAAGGAGAGTTTCTTAACAAGAAAAAAAGTGGTAAAAAGTATATAGATTTTGCAAATATCTTTCCTGTCTTTGATGAAAACGGGAAAATTATTCATTATACTTCTATCAGAAGAGACATAACCAAAGAAAAAGAGACAGAGCTTCAGCTTAGCGTTGAAAGGATAAAGGTTGAGGAAGCCAACAGGCTTAAAACAGCTATTTTAACGAACATGAGCCATGAGCTCAGAACTCCTCTGAATGGTATTCTTGGATTTTCTACTTTAATCTCTGAACTGGAGGATCTGAATGAAATAAGGGAGATGGTTGGCTATATCAATGAAAGTGGTCAACGCTTGTTGCGTACGCTTAACCTGATTATTGATGTTTCACGTCTTGAAGCCGGAAACTTTAATCCAAAAATTGAGCAGCTTGATTTGGTTGTAATTACTGAGCTTATAATTAATAAGTTTAAAGAAAGTGCCCAACAAAAGGGTCTTGTCTTAAGTTTTGATCCATTTGAAAAAAAGTGTATAGTTGAATCAGATCTTAAATTTGTTACTGATACGCTGGAGAATTTACTGGATAATTCCATTAAGTATACTAACGAGGGATACATCAGGATATCTATTAATCATGCTGAAAGAGCGGGGAAGAAATATAAAATTATTTCGGTAAAGGATACCGGGATTGGTATTTCAAAGGAAAATCAGAAACTGATCTTTGAAGACTTTCAGCAGGAAAGTGTCGGTTATGGAAGGATTTATGAAGGAACCGGTTTGGGGCTGAGTATTGCCAGAAAATACATGGACCTGCTCGGTGGTTTTATTGAGTTGAATAGTGAAGTTGGAAAAGGATCAGAATTTACAATCTATATACCTGAAGAAACTAAATCAGAAAAGTAAAACTATAAAATGCTAGAACAAAGGCCTAAAAATTTAAAAGAACCTAAAAAGCTTATCCGCAAAAGAATACTTTATGTTGAAGATGACGTAAGCAGTCAGTTTCTTGTGGAGCATATCCTTAGAAGAAAATACGATATAGATGTTGCTGATAAAGGAGTTGTTGCCCTCGAGAAAGTACAGAGTAATAATTATGATCTGATTTTGATGGATATTAAACTGGGAAAAGGTATTACCGGTATAGAGGTTACACACGAAATCAGAAAGCTTCCCCAGTACAGGAATACTCCGATCCTGGCGGTTACGGCATATGCCATGCCCGGCGATGATGATTATATAAAGGAAGAAGGATGTAATGATTACATTTCCAAACCTATAGACTTCAGGTATTTTAAAGAAAAAGTGGATAGATTACTCCAAAAAGACAGTTAACCTACATTCGCAATACCTTAAAGCTGTTATTTTCCTCAAGTTTGATGAGTGTTGAAGGCTTGGATGAACTTAGTTTTGCCTGAAACAGATTAACAACGAAGTCAACACTTTCTTTTATTCCCTCATCAATCTGCCTGAAAGTGGTTGGGGAAGGATCTCCTGAGAAGTTTGCAGAGGTTGAAACCATTGGCCTTCCGAGTTTTTTTATTAATGGTGCACAAAAAGTGTCATTCACAATGCGAATGGCGACAGTTCCGTCTTCAGCTCTTACATGTTTGAGGTTGTCTTTGGCATTAGAATAGATAATAGTTAACGCACCGCTGGTTTTATCCATTAAATCATAAGCAACAGCCGGAACATTATCAATGTACTTATAAAGCTCATTTCTGTCGTGCAGCATAACAATCATGTTTTTACTTTCCGATCGTTGTTTTATGTTGTATAGTTTGTTGATGGCTTTAGCATTAAAGGCATGACAACCAATTCCCCAAACTGTGTCGGTAGGATGTAAAATAACTTTCCCCTTTTTCAGTAAGTTTATTGATCGATCAATTTCCTTTATGATTAATGGATCCATATAAAAAGTGTAAGGTTAAACAGCTACATCAAAATCGCGAAGTGCGTTATTTAAAGAGGTCTTTTTATCAGTTGATTCCTTTCTTTGCCCAATGATTAAAGCACAGGAAACCTGATAGTCACCGGCAGGAAAATGTTTGGTATAGGTTCCTGGTATTACAACAGAACGCGGAGGTACGTACGATCTGTACTCAATAGGTTCAGTTCCGCTTACATCAATTATTTTGGTGCTTTGTGTTAAAACAACATTGGCACCCAAAACAGCTTCTGTTCCCACTCTTACACCTTCCACTACAATACTTCTAGAGCCAATGAAACAGTTATCCTCAATAACGACAGGTGCTGCCTGTACAGGTTCAAGTACACCACCAATACCAACTCCACCACTCAAATGCACATTTTTCCCGATTTGTGCGCAAGATCCAACCGTTGCCCAGGTATCAACCATGGTCCCCGAATCAACAAAGGCTCCGATATTAACGTATGATGGCATCATAACAACACCGGGTGCCAGATAAGACCCGTAGCGTGCCAGAGCATGGGGTACTACTCTGATATTTTGTTCTGCAAAGTTATGTTTTAATGCAATTTTATCGTGAAACTCAAAGATGCCTGATTCCAGCGTTTCCATTTTACGGGTTGGGAAATATAAAATAACAGCCTTTTTAACCCATTCATTAACTTTCCATAAATTTCCCGCTGGCTCTGCAACTCTTAGTTTGCCTTTGTCCAGCATTTCAATGGTTTCTTCAATACAACGAACAACTTCGGGTTCGTTTAAAAGAGCACGATTTTCCCATGCCTGATTAATAAGTTCCGCTTTTTTATTCATATTATACTATTGCTCTTCAGCCTTAAAGTGCCGAGTTTAATTTTAACTTCTGGTACTGATAATAAAATATTTGTAAATCTTGAGCCTTCTATACGGCTGTCTTTTTTCTATTGAAAACGTACCCATAAAAGTAGGTATTTAGGTACTAGGTTCGGCATTGTCTGTAAAATGTTTTTTTAACATTGCTTTGAATAGTTTTTCCGAATTTATCGGGCAAATATTTCTACCTTTGTCCGGATTTTTTTTAGTTCATTTAATATTCAGGACTTTTCATGTTATATCGCAGACATTTAAGGATAAAGGCCCTTCAGGCATTGTATGAATGGTTTTCGGGAAGTGTAGAAGATCTTCCCAAAGGCGAACGCCAGCTTTTTCAGAGTATTGATAAAGTGTATGAGCTTTTTATCTATCAGCTTTCTTTTCTACTTGAAATCAAGCGTTTTGCTCAGGTAAGAAGTGAAGAAAACAAGAATAAGTTTTATCCTACCGAAGAAGATCTAAATCCCAATTTAAAATTTGTTGAGAATAAAGTATTGAGCCTTTTGGAAGAAAATCGTGATTTTCTGAAAAAAGAAGCTGTTTTAAAAGTCAACTGGTCTCTTTCGGAAGAAATGGTGTTGAAGTTTTATCTGATGATGCGTAGTGCCGATTTCTATAAGAAATATATGATGGACACGGATCGCTCGCTGGAGGAAGATAAAAAGTTTATTATTAAGGTGATAGACAGACTGATGTCTGATTTTGATTTGCTTCGTTCCTATTACGAAGAGATCAATATGTACTATGGTGATGGGTACGATCTGACGGATATATTACTTGTTAAATTTATTGATTCTTTGACTCCGAAATTTGAATCGGATTCAATATTGCCTGCCATTTATAATACAGCAGATGATAAAGTGAACGAGGACAGAGTTTTTGTTCAGACCTTGTACAGAAAAGTTATTCTGAACAATGATGAGTATACAAAAATTATTGAAACAAAAACCCTGAACTGGGATTATGAACGTATTCCGTTAATAGATGTAATCTTGCTTAAGATGGCTATTGTGGAATTGCGCGAAATGCCAACAATTCCTGTCAAAGTAACCATGAATGAGTACATTGAACTGGCTAAATATTTCAGTACTCAAAAAAGTAAAATCTTCATTAACGGGGTACTGGACAAACTGATTATTGAATTAAAAGAACAAGGGTTGATCAAGAAGCAGGGAAGAGGTTTGCTCGAATAAAATTTAGCTGGTTCCTTTTCACATTTGTGAAGAATTCACATGCTATTTTACTTCCGATTTTGTAACTTTGCCAACCTGAATGGAAAACAGGGTTAACAGCCTGGTAATAAAAGATAATTAACCTTAAATAATAGATTATGGCTTTCGATATTGAAATGATCAAAAAGGTTTATGCGTGTTTTCCCGAAAGGGTTGAGGCAGCAAAAAAGGTGCTTAATAAACCGCTTACCTTGTCAGAAAAGATTCTGTATACTCACCTCGATCAGGGAGTGGCCACAGAAGAGTACCAACGGGGAGTTTCTTATGTTGATTTTCGTCCTGACCGCGTAGCTATGCAGGATGCAACTGCCCAAATGGCGTTGCTTCAGTTTATGCAGGCTGGTAAAGCTAACACGGCTGTCCCTTCAACCGTTCATTGCGATCACCTGATTCAGGCTAAAGAAGGAGCTGCAGAAGATCTTGCACAGGCAAATTATACCAATCAGGAAGTTTATGATTTCCTTTCGACAGTATCCAACAAATATGGGATAGGTTTCTGGAAACCGGGTGCAGGTATTATTCATCAGGTAGTCCTTGAAAACTATGCTTTTCCTGGCGGAATGATGATCGGAACGGACTCTCATACTCCAAATGCCGGTGGTTTGGGAATGCTTGCCATTGGTGTTGGTGGTGCTGATGCTGTGGACGTAATGGCTGATATGCCATGGGAATTGAAGTTTCCTAAATTGATTGGTGTTAAACTTACCGGAAAATTAAGCGGTTGGCTGGCACCTAAAGATGTAATTTTGAAAGTGGCCGATATACTGACTGTAAAAGGTGGAACCGGAGCTATTGTTGAATATTTTGGTGAAGGCGCCCGCGCTTTGTCAGCAACAGGCCGTGCTACTATTTGTAATATGGGAGCAGAAATTGGAGCTACCACTTCAACTTTTGGATTTGATGACAATGCTGCTGAATATCTGAAACAAACAGGCAGAGCTGATGTTGCCGAATTGGCTAATAACATTGCCGAATATCTGAATGGTGATGATGAAGTATATGCAAATCCAGAAAAATATTTTGATCAGGTAATTGAAATTAATCTTTCAGAACTGGAACCTGCATTGAACGGACCTTTTACTCCTGATTTGCGCACTCCTGTTTCTGAAATGGCAGAAAAAGCTAAAGCCAATGACTGGCCCTTGGAAATGGAAGCCGGTTTGATAGGTTCATGTACCAACTCTTCATACGAAGATATTACCCGTGCTGCTGCAATTGCCCGTCAGGCTGTTGAAAAGAAACTGAATGTTAAGGCAGATCTGCTGATTACTCCAGGTTCTGAACAGGTTCGTTATACCATTGAAAGAGATGGTTTAACAGCCGAATTTGAAAAAATGGGGGCTACAGTATTAGCTAATGCCTGTGGCCCTTGTATCGGACAATGGAATCGTGAATCTGTAAAAGATGGTCACAGAAACTCTATTGTTACTTCTTTTAACCGAAACTTTGCTAAACGTAACGATGGGAACCCTAATACTTATGCTTTTGTAACTTCTCCCGAAATGGTAATGTGCTATTCATTGTCGGGCCGTTTGGATTTCAACCCTTTGACAGACAAATTAGTTAATGCTGATGGTGAAGAAGTAATGCTGGAAGTTCCTGAAGGTTTGGTTTATCCTCCCAACGGATTTGCTGTAGAAGATCCAGGTTACCAGGCACCTGCTGAGGACGGTAGTAAAGTTGAAGTGAAAGTTGCACCGGATTCAAAACGTCTTCAGCTGCTTACTCCTTTTAAAGAATGGAATGGGGAAGACTTTGAAGGAATGCACTTGTTGATTAAAGCCAAAGGAAAATGTACTACAGACCATATTTCAATGGCTGGTCCCTGGTTGCGTTTCCGTGGACATCTGGAAAATATTTCACAAAACCTGTTGATAGGCGCTGTGAATTATTTTAATGACGAAACCAATAAAGTTAAAGATCAGCTTGATGGACAGTATAAGGAAGTTCCTGAGGCTGCCAAATCATACCGCGATGCAGGAATGGGTTCTGTAATTGTTGGTGACGAAAACTATGGCGAAGGTTCATCACGTGAGCATGCTGCTATGGAGCCTCGTTTCCTGGGAGCTAAAGTAGTTTTGGTTCGTTCATTTGCCCGTATTCACGAAACCAATCTGAAAAAACAAGGAATGCTTGCCTTGACTTTTGCTGACAAAGCCGATTATGATAAGGTACAGGAAGCTGACCTGATTGATGTAAAAGGTTTGAAGGAATTTGTTCCGGGTAAACCATTAACTGTTGTTTTGCATCATGCGGATGGTTCTACTGACGAATTTCAGGCTAACCATACTTATAACGTCAATCAGATTGAATGGTTTAAATCGGGTGGTGCTTTGAACCTGATTAAAAAGCAGAATGCTTAATCAGAGATATTTTCTTAAGACCCGGTGATAAGCCGGGTTTTTTTATGTCGTTGAGTAACAAAAATAAATCTTAATTTCGGGCGTTAATTTACTAATAAGAATACCATAGTTTGTGAAGTATAAATTGTTTACTTTATTTTTGTTGATTTTCCCAAAGTTTCTTTGGGCACAGGATGCAGGAAAGTATGCTTTTACTTTTCTGGAAGAGCCTGTCTCTGCCCGAATGATGGCATTGGGGCAAAGTGGACTGGCTATTTATGATAATGATATTACCCTGGCACTGGCTAATCCTTCCCTGATTAACGAACAAATGAATAATGATCTGGCTTTTTCTTATGTTCACTTTTTTTCAGGAGTGAATTACGGACAGGTTCAGTATGCCAGAAATTTTCGTCGATTGGGTAGTTTCCTGTTCAGTGTTCAGTCAATGAATTATGGCACGTTGGATTATGCAACAGTTAACGGAACGCAGGAAGGTACATTCAGTGCAGCGGATTATGCAATGGCTATGGGGTGGGGAAGGACTTTGGATGAGCATTTCTCCATTGGGGCAACGGCAAGGCTGATCGGCTCATATTATGAAAGCTATAGCTCATATGGAATTGCTGTGGATGTGGCCGGAACCTATCGAAATGATAAAGGTTTTACGGTATCGCTTGTTGCTTCAGGTATAGGAACTCAGATAAAGGGATTTACTTCAGGGGTTACAGCACCGTTGCCTTTTAATCTGAGTGTGGCTGTTTCCCAAAAAATGGCGCATGCACCATTTCGTTTTACACTGGTTGCCGATCATCTGGAAAAATGGGATCTGACCTATGACAGTCCGGTTATTCTTATTGGAAGAATAGATCCTGTTTCAGGCGATACCATTCCATTGTCAGGTGTTGCTGCATTTTCTGATAAGCTTATGCGCCACATTATTTTGGGAACAGAGTTGTATCTGGGTAAAAGTCTAAGTATTCGGTTGGGATATAATTATAGGCGTCGACAGGAACTGGCACTGGCCGACAGGAAAGGTTTGGTTGGGTTTAGCTGGGGATTTGGTGTTAAAATCAATCGTTTTCAGATTGGTTTTGCGCGCAGCACTTACCATGCTGGGGTAACTCCCAACTATTTTACATTGACAACGCATCTGGGCGAATTTATGAGGAGATATTAGCCTTTGTAAAACCACAAACATTTTATAATTTTACCTTTTCAATTTTTGCGCTGATTATATGTATTTATCCCATTTGTTACTATCTAATTTTAAGAATTATCAGGAAGCTGATCTGCAATTCAGTGAAAAGATAAATTGTTTGGTTGGTGGTAATGGTGAGGGGAAAACAAATGTGCTGGACGCCATTTATTATTTGTCGTTTTGCAAAAGTTATTTCAATTCGGTTGATTCGCAGAATATTTTACATGAGGCAGATTTTTTTGCTGTGCATGGCACTTATCAGCAGCCGGAACTCAATGAGGATAAAGTAAGTTGTATTCAGAAAAGAAATCATAAGAAACAGTTCAGGATCAATAAAAAAGATTATGACCGTTTGGCGGATCATATTGGTAAGATTCCATTGGTAATGATTTCTCCGTATGATCGCGATTTGATTAACGAAGGAAGTGAAACACGCCGTAAGTATATTGATGGTGTAATTTCTCAGTTTGACCCGGTTTACCTTAATGATTTACTGGAGTATAATAAGGCATTACAGCAGCGTAATGTATTGCTGAAAAGTTTTGCGGAGCGAGGATATTTTGATGTTCTTTCACTTACTGTTTGGGATGATCAACTGATGCGTCATGGACAAACGTTGCATGAAAAGCGAAGGGAATTTCTGGATCAGTTTAATCCATTGTTTAATCAGTTTTACGGGTTCCTTTCTCAGGACAAGGAACAGGTATCTATTGAATATGACTCACAACTTGAACAAACAGAATTGAGTGATCTGCTGGAACAGTCAAGGCAGCGCGATCGGTCGGCAAGGTACACTACTGTCGGAATTCATAAGGATGATCTGAACTTTCTGATTAACGGGTATCCGGTGAAGAAATTCGGTTCACAGGGACAACAAAAAACTTTTGTAGTTGCAATAAAGCTGGCTCAATTTGAGTATACCCGTTTGAAAAAGGGCTTTAAACCTATTTTGCTTTTCGATGATATTTTTGATAAGTTGGACGATAACCGTGTAGCACAGATTGTAGAGCTGGTAAGCCAGGAAAATTTCGGACAGGTATTTATTACCGATACCCAATTGCAACGTATACGCTCTATTTTCGATGCAATTGAAATAGATCATAAGATTTTTAATGTGAATAAAGGTGTTGCCACAGAGATCAACAATGAAAAGAAATAATGAATTTACTTTGAAAGAAGTGCTTCAGGAATTGCTGAAGGTTTATCGGATTGAAGATAAATTGATGGAGGCCAAACTGATTGATTCGTGGGAGAAAACCGTGGGAGGAATTTTTGCAAGACACACACAGCATTTACAGATAAAAAACAGGATTCTTTTTGTTTCGCTTGATTCGGCACCTTTACGCAGCGAGCTGGCAATGGCAAGATCTAAACTGGTCGAGATGTTAAACAGAGAAGTGGGAAAGAAGGTGATTGATGATATAGTATTTAGATAAAAAAAGCTGCTTCATTTGAAGCAGCTTTTTTTTAATTTCAATTATAAAAGTTACTTGGCGTAACTTACAGATCTTGTTTCTCTGATTACAGTAATTTTTACCTGTCCGGGATAGGTCATTTCTTCCTGAATTTTTCGTGAAAGATCGTATGCCAGTGTATTGGCTTCATTATCGGAAACTTTATCCGCAGCAACAATTACGCGCAGTTCACGTCCGGCCTGAATGGCATAGGTTTTGACAACTCCCTGATAGGACAATGCCATTTCTTCCAGATTTTTCAGTCGCTGAATGTAAGCCTCAACCACTTCGCGGCGGGCACCAGGACGGGCACCTGAAATGGCATCACAAACCTGAACAAGAGGTGCAATGAGTGTTTCCATTTCAATTTCATCGTGGTGAGCCCCAATAGCATTACAAACGTCAGGTTTTTCTTTAAATTTTTCAGCAATTTTCATTCCCAGCAAGGCATGTGGGAGTTCTGCTTCATTTTCAGCCACCTTTCCAATGTCGTGGAGTAAACCGGCCCGTTTTGCTTTTTTCGGGTTCAAACCCAGTTCTGAAGCCATTGTGGCACTCAGGTTCGCAACTTCAATGGAGTGTGCCAACAGGTTCTGACCGTAAGATGAACGATAACGCATACGTCCGACAAGCTTAATTAGCTCGTGGTGTAGGTTATGAATACCTAAGTCAATTACAGTTCGTTTACCCGTTTCCATGATCTCCTGATCCACTTCCTTGATAGTTTTTGCAACAACTTCTTCGATTCGTGCCGGATGAATACGGCCGTCGGAAACAAGTTTTTGAAGTGATAACCTGGCAACTTCACGACGAATGGGATCAAAGCAGGAGAGGAGAATGGCATCAGGACTGTCGTCAATAATGATTTCGACTCCGGTAAGTGATTCCAATGCACGGATATTTCTTCCTTCGCGACCAATAATTCTTCCTTTAACGTCTTCGCTGGCAATATTGAAAACGGTAACGGTATTCTCAATAGCATGTTCTGCAGCAGTCCGCTGAATCGTTTCGATGACAATCTTTTTGGCTTCTCTGTTTGCCGTAAGCCGTGCCTCTTCAGTTATTTCCCTGATCATAACCATGGCATCCATTTTGGCTTCGCCTTTCATGGACTCAATTAACTTGTTTTTGGCTTCTTCAGCTGAAAGCTTACTGATGTTTTCCAGTTGCTCTACTTGTTCCTGGTGTATTCTGTCAATTTCTGACTGACGTTTTTCCAGGTTGGTGATTTGGTTAGTAAGCAATACTTTTTCCTTTTCCAGGTCGTTGCTTTTTCTCTGGATTTCCTGAAGTTTTTGCGAAATAGAAGACTCTTTTTGCCTGATTTTGTTTTCCATCCGTTGAACATTCTTGTTCTTTTCGTCAATAACCTTTTGGTGTTCAGACTTAAGTTGCAAGAATTTTTCCTTGGCCTGAAGGATTTTTTCTTTTTTCAGGACTTCTGCTTTTTCTTCTGCTTCTTTCAGCAGGGCCTCACTTTTTTTGAGCAAGGCCTTTTTTAAAAGTGTCTGTGTAATGATAATTCCCAGCACAAAGGCTACCAGTATAAGAATACCGGCTAATATCATGTTTTCCATAATTAAGTGTTTTTTGCCGGCAGGCGCTGGGTTGTAAAAAGTCCCGCATAACCGGGAGTTACAGTAAACTCCGGATAGACATGAATAGGGTCGCTGTGATTTTCGAACGTCCAGTGTCTGCCAAATGGCAAATCCCCGAAGGTAAACAGGCCTGTCCTACGATCCCTAAGGCTTACCCAAATGAATGTAGTGTTGAGTTTACAAACATTAAGGTTATGCGGGAATATTTTAAGAACAATCTACATTTCTGATAGCTGAGTACTGATTGCTTCATCAATTTCGAGTAACTTTTTTTCCATTTCTTTTTCCTCGTAATCTTTTTCTTTTCTCAGTTCCAAATTACTCACTGCATTTTGCAGGGCGATCATGGCCAACAAATCCTGTTGGTCTGTAAAGGCATACGAATGGGCAAACTCTTTAATTCGGTCGTTTACCATTTGAGCGGCTTTTCTTACATTCTCTTCTTTCTCTCTGCGCACGCTCATTTTGTAAGGCCTTCCGGCAATAATCACTTTGATGTCTAAATTTTTTTCCTGCAGCATTTTACCGTTTGTTAGTCACTGATTATATCAATGCTTCGGTCTATTTCTTTTATCAGCTCATCAATCAATTTCAAACCCTTTTCTACACCGTATTTACTTTCCAGTGCTTCTGCCAGCGATTGTTTTACAATCTCATTTTCTTTATCGTTTAACTTTCGCTGTAACTGCTCTTTTTCACTAAGAAGCAGTTCTGTTTGCTGTTTCAGGTTTAAATTTTCTTTATGAAGCAAACGGTTTTGTTCAATTAACTTCCTTACTTTATATTCAATCCCGGAAATTAATAATGCTTTGTTTGCCATAATTATCCTTTAACAGCGCAACAAAGGTAATGATTTTTTGTTCCCTTTGCAATAGATTTTCCAGGCATTTTGGTCTGTCGAATAAAGTTTTTTAGTAATTTCGTTAACATGCTAACCAACAGTACAACCCGTCATGAACGAAGCCTTTTTATATTATGTTTGGACCTATTATCTGAAAGGTTTAGGTCTGAAAACCACAAGTGATCAATCTCTGATCATACAAAAAACAGGAGTTAAAAATGAGAACAGCGGACCTGATTTCTTTAATGCCCATGTCTGGATTGATGATGTGCTTTGGGCTGGAAATGTAGAGATTCATCAAAAAAGCAGCGACTGGTTCAAGCACAAGCATCAGTATGATGAAGCTTATGGAAATGTTATTTTGCATGTAGTGTATGAATGCGACGTTCCTGTTTACCGAACCGATGGTTTTGAAATCCCCTGTCTCGAACTCAAAAATAATATCAATGGTGGTCTTTATGAAAAATACCAGAGTTTTTTGACATCAAAAAATTGGATTTCCTGTGCTGCTGATATTAATAAGGTTGATTATTTTTCTTTATACAGTTGGTTTCAAAGGCTGGCTTTTGAACGTTTAGAACAAAAAGCTGAGGCAATCAGGAGGCTACTGGTTCAAAACAATGGAGATTTCCAGGAGGTGTTTTACAGGACACTTATGCGTGGGTATGGCTTCAAAGTAAACAGCGATGCTTTTGAGCAGTTGGCGCATGCTTTGCCTTATCAAATTCTGCTTAAACATAAAAATGATTTGTTACAATTGGAAGCGTTGCTATTTGGACAGGCCGGACTGATCCCGCAAAGAAGTAATGATTCGTATGTGATCCAAATGAAAGCCGAATATCATTTTCTTTCTGTGAAATATAATCTTAAGTCACTGTCTCCAAAAATATGGAGGTTTATGCGGATGCGGCCCTCAAATTTTCCCACATTAAGGATAGCACAGATAGCTATTTTAATTTTTCGTACTTCCGGTCTCCTGAACTCGGTTCTTACAGCAGGAGAAATGAAGATGGTTTATGATTTATTTACTGCACGTACATCCAGTTTCTGGAGTACACATTATACTTTCAATAAAAGTCATAAGTTTCATCCCAAAAAAATGGGTGACGAATCTATTTATTCTTTGTTGATCAATACAATAATTCCCTTTGTTTTTGTTTATGGTCATGAGTTTAATGATGATAAAATGAAAGACAAAGCTCTGGATTGGCTTTCCCAGATTCCTGCAGAAAGCAATATGGTGATCCGGAATTTCAATAAACTGGGAATTCAGGTTCAACACGCCGCACAATCGCAGGGTCTTCTTCAGCTTAAGACAAAATATTGCGATCAAAAGCGTTGCCTAAATTGTTCTGTAGGACATTATTTGATTAAAGAGTCGGTGTCCTAAACTGATTGTTCAAATTGGGCCTGTAGTAGATTATTGGATTTAGTCCTTTATTTATGCCAATTTAGAATCAAAAAAATCAAAGGTTTCTTTAACTTTGTTCCCTGAAAAACAGTTTACAGACTAATCTCTGATTTAATTAATGGATATGAAAAAAACAGCGCTGAATGCTATGCACCGTGAGATGGGTGCCAGGATGGTAGATTTTGCAGGTTTTGATATGCCTGTACAATTTGAAGGTATTAATGCCGAGCACGAAACGGTTCGTACCAAAGTAGGGGTTTTTGATGTTTCGCACATGGGCGAATTCTGGGTTGAAGGTGCGGATGCATTCCGGTTGGTTCAAAAAGTTACCACCAATGATGTTGCTGCATTGTTTGACGGGAAAGTTCAGTATAGTTGTTTCCCTAATGGTAAGGGCGGAATTGTAGACGACTTGCTGGTTTATCGGTTCAATGATGAAAAATATTTACTGGTGGTGAATGCCTCCAACATTGAAAAGGACTGGAATCATGTGGTTGCCCAGAACAATACCGGAGCTCGTTTAAGTAACGTCTCAGATGAAATTTCTCAGCTGGCCATACAGGGGCCTCTGGCTTTGAAGGCTATGCAAAAATTGACTTCTACGCCTGTTGAGGATATGGAATACTATACTTTTAAAATGCTGGAATTTGCAGGAGTGAAAGATGTGATTTTTTCAACCACCGGATACACCGGTGCAGGCGGGTGTGAAATTTATTTCCCCAACGAGGAGGCAGAGAAGATTTATTCAGCAGTTTTGGATGCCGGAAAAGAATTTGGTATTCAGCCCATTGGATTGGGTGCTCGTGATACCCTGCGTTTGGAGTCGGGGTTTTGCCTTTATGGTAACGATATTGATGATACAACTTCCCCAATAGCTGCGGGGCTGGGGTGGATTACGAAATTTAGTGATGGTAATGATTTTATTGATCGTGCTTTATTTGAGGATCAAAAAGATAATGGTGTCCCACGTCGCTTGAAAGGCTTTATTATGGAAGATAAGGCTGTTCCCCGCCACGGATATGAAGTTGTAGATGCTGAGGGAAATGTAGTTGGAGAAGTTACTTCAGGAACCATGTCGCCTATGCTGCATAAAGGTATTGGGATGGCTTACGTAGATAAACCCTACTGGAAAGAAGGTTCGGAAATTTACATTCAGGTGAGAAACAAGCGGGCCAAGGCAATTGTTGCCCGTCCTCCCTTTTACAAAGGATAAAGAGATGGCTCAAAAAACTGTTGAAGTGGTGCTGGCTCCCGGCCTGTTTACCAGTTTTATTACTGAAAAACCTTATGTGGTGGTAGTGGTGGATGTTTTCCGGGCTACCACTTCCATTTGTGCCGCCCTTGATTATGGTGTTAAAGCGATTATTCCCGTGAAAAGGATCAGGCATGCCCGTTTTTTGAAAAGGCTTGGTTACATTGTGGCTGCTGAAAGAAATGGAAAGAAAGTCAGGTTTGCTGATTTGGATAATTCAGCTACTTCATTTTTTCAACCTCAGTTTAAGGGAAAAGAAATTGTTTATTCTACCACCAACGGAACCAAAGCTATTAAGAGATCATCGGGGGCTTCTGAAATTGTGGTGGGTTCATTTGTGAACCTTCAGGCAACGGCCGATTGGTTGAAAAAGACTGATAAAAATGTACTGATCTACTGTGCCGGATGGAAGAATAAAGTAAATATGGAAGACAGTTTGTTTGCTGGTGCCTTGTCGAGTTTATTGATCCACGATTATGATTTTACAACCGAGTGTGATTCCGCAAAAATGACCATGCAACAGTGGGATATGGCCAAAAAAGATGTGATGGGTTATATTGAAAATGCATCACACCGGAACAGGTTGCGAAATCTGGTGGACGATGAGCTTATGAATTATACTTTTAATATGAACACCAGTAATATTGTTCCCTTATTGAAAGGCTATAAAATTGTTCCTGCTAAAACCGCTCAATAACGGTATTTATTTTTCCATTTAGTTTTCAGTTGTTTACGTATTTCCTCCTCGCGAGGATTTTTACCCGGTTCAAACAGCGTTTTTCCTTTGATTTCATCAGGCAGATAATCAGCGTTCACAAAATTACCCTCGTAATCGTGCGGGTACTGATAACTTTTTCCGTATCCAATTTCCTTCATCAATGAAGTGGGTGCATTGCGCAAATGCAAGGGAACAGAAAGATCTCCTGTTTTTCTGACCAGATCCTGAGCGTTATTAATTGCCATGTATGAGGCATTGCTTTTTGGAGAAGTAGCCAGGTAAACAGCGGTTTGCGACAAAATGATACGACTTTCGGGCCAGCCGATTTTTTGCACGGCATCAAAACAGGTGTTGGCAAGTAGCAGGGCATTGGGGTTGGCATTTCCAATGTCTTCCGATGCAAGAATAAGCATGCGTCGGGCTATAAACTTTGGGTCTTCTCCGGCTTCAATCATTCGGGCCAGCCAGTAAACAGCCGCATTAGGATCGCTACCACGCAACGATTTTATGAATGCAGAAATAATATCATAATGCATTTCCCCTTTCTTGTCGTAGCGAACCATATTGTCGCTAATGGTTTTTTGAACACTTTCATTATCGATGATAATTTTGTTTGTTTTGTCTTTGTGTTGTTCAACAAACAGTTCTAAAGCGTTGTAAAGTTTACGGGCATCACCACCAGAGATCTGCATTAAAGCTTCTGTTTCACTTATCTCAATCTCTGTATTATATTGCTGCGAAAGGTGTTTAGTACCGTTTTCAATGAGTTTTATTAAATGCTCCTTACTGAGTGATTTCAAAATATAAACCTGACATCTTGAAAGCAAAGGTGAGATCACTTCAAAGGAGGGATTTTCGGTTGTGGCACCAATGAGTGTTATGGTTCCTTTTTCCACAGCATGCAAAAGAGAATCCTGCTGGGATTTGCTAAAGCGGTGAATTTCATCGATAAACAAAATGGAGTTCCCACCATAAGATGCAGCAGAATCAATAACCTTTCGCACATCTTTTACCCCGGAACTTACGGCACTTAATGTGTAAAAGGATAAGCTCAGCTGCTCGGCAATAATATTGGCAAGAGTGGTTTTTCCCACACCCGGAGGACCCCATAGGATCATTGACGGAATTTTTCCCGATTCAAGTGCTCTTCGTAATATACCTTTGGCACCTACCAGTTGTTCCTGTCCAATATATTCGTCCAGTGTGCGGGGTCTCAATTGTTCTGCTAACGGAATAGACATGATCTGCTTTTTTGCAAATTTAAAGGAAAAATAACTGAGTTGTTCTTTAGCTTTTTTTGAACACAACGGAATAAGTTTAAATTTGCATTATTGTACCAATTTATCCTGAACTATGTATCCGAAACTAAGTGATTTGATTAATGCGATTTTTGGAACACACATTAATCTTCCTATAATGAGCTATGGTTTTTTTGTGGCTTTAGCTTTTCTGGCGGGTTCCTGGTTGCTTTATCTCGAGTTAAAAAGAAAGGAGCAATTAGGGTTAATAAAATCTACGACTAAAAAGATTGTTGTCGGGGCGCCTGCTACTGTTACTGAATTGCTGTTAAATTTCATTGTGGCTTTTTTTCTGGCTTTTAAGACAGGAGGTGCTTTTGAAAATTACGATTATTTTGCTAATGATCCGCAACAGTTCTTGTTTTCTTCTACCGGCTCGTGGCTTTGGGGTTTAATTTTCGGTGTGGCCTACACATTCTGGATATGGTATCAGAAAGACAAAATAAAGCTGAAACAACCCGAAACAAAAGAAATAGTAGTTCATGCTTACGAACAAACCTGGCCCATTGTTTTTGTAGCAGCTATTTTTGGAATCATCGGAGCCAAAATATTTAATCAGTTTGAAAACTGGCAGGAATTTGTGGCTGACCCAATCGGATCACTATTTTCATTTAGTGGCCTTGCCTTTTACGGAGGATTAATTGTTGCCGGTGTTGCTGTGATTTGGTACGGACATAAACATAATATTCCATGGAAACCCATGGCCGATAGTTTTGCTCCGGGCTTAATTCTTGCTTATGGAATCGGCCGTATCGGCTGCCAGGTTGCAGGAGATGGGGACTGGGGTATTGTTAATACGCTGACTAAGCCCGATTGGCTTTCCTTTTTGCCCGATTGGCTTTGGTCGTATAATTATCCGCACAATATTATTAACGAAGGCGTTCGTATTCCGGGTTGCACAGGCGAACATTGTATGGTGCTGCCACAAGGAGTTTTTCCTACTCCCGTTTATGAAACAACAATGGCCGTAATTATTTTTATCATTTTGTGGTCTATTCGGAAAAGAATAAACGTTCCGGGCGTGTTGTTTTTTATTTACCTGATTTTTAACGGAGCCGAAAGGTTCCTTATTGAACATATCCGCATCAACAGTAAATATGATGTTTTAGGGTTTAAATTTACACAGGCCGAATTGATTTCATCGCTTTTGATTATTGCAGGAATTGTTGGTTGGGTAGTTCTTACAAAAAGAGCGTCACAAAAGAATGCAACATAAAATGAATTTGTTTCGTCAATTTTCTTTTTTAAAATCTTTTCTATATCTGTTATCCATTTTGTTTTTTGTTTCAGGATGTACAAATTCTGCTAACAAGGTTGTAGACAAAAAACCGGTTCTGGAAATAAAGAATCAGGTTCAATATGCCAAAGGATTTGCTTTGTTCTCTGAAAATGGCAAAACCAGAGTTGTTGTGTACAATCCCTGGGAGAAAGGAAAGGAGCTGGCTTCATTTGTTCTGGTAAAAGAACATCCTGCAAAGGGAGAAATTCAGATACCGTTGAATCGGGTGGCTGTTTTTTCTGTTACGCAACTCAATGCCATGGAAAGATTGGGTTTGTTGAATGCCGTAGTAGGAGTTTCGGATGTGAAATATATTCGAAATAAAGAAATACAACGAAGGTATCTAGCGCATCAGCTGACTCAAATGGCTGTGGAGGGTAATTTTTTTGTAGAGAAGATTCTGGAAGTTCATCCTCAGGCTTTATTTTATTCCCCTTATCAGGGAAGTGCATCATTGTCTCCGGCACTGGCCTCAGTTCAGGCAGTGCCTTTTATGGATTTTCTGGAGTCTGACCCATTAGGCAGGGCCGAATGGATCAAATTTACAGCGGCTTTCTTTGGTAAAGAAAAAGAAGCCGACAGCATTTTTAATCAGATTGCTACGAAGTATCTGGCATTAAAGAAGCTGGCAGCAGTAGCAAAAGAAAGACCGACGGTTTTTTCGGGTAAATATTACGGCGGACAGTGGTATGTACCTGGTGGGGAGAGTTATATAGCTACTTTGTTTCACGATGCCGGAGCTTATTATTTATGGAGGGATGTGAGAAAGCAGGGAGCCTTTCCGTTGGATTTTGAAACAGTTTTTCACAAGGCAGGAAATGCAGATTATTGGCGAATTATGGGGTCGTATGGTGAAAAAGCATCCTATCAGGCTTTGGGCAGTGAAAATCCGTTGTATGAAAAATTTAAAGCGTTCAAATTAAATCATGTAATTTATTGCAGTGCCGAAAGTGGTTATTTTGAGAAAGGTTCGCTTGAACCACAGATTCTTCTGGCCGATTTAATCAAAGTTTTTCATCCTCAACTTCTGCCTGAATATCAGCCGGAATATTATAAAATTTTAAAGTAATTTTATCCTTTATTTTACTTCATGCAACCTGTATCGCGACATAACAGCTGGTTTTTAGTTTTCTTCTTGTTTACCATTATATTGTTTCTGGCAAATTTATGGTTTGGTTCGGTATTGATAAGCTGGGACAGGGTTTTGCATGTTTTGTTTCATTCTAATAGCAATGATAGGCTGGCCGAAGTTATTGTGAACCAGTATCGGTTACCGCAGACCATAACGGCATTGTCTACAGGTATTTTACTTTCTTTGTCAGGATTGATTCTGCAGACATTGTTTCGAAATCCGCTGGCGGGGCCTTCTGTGCTGGGAATCAGTTCGGGAGCCAGTTTGGGAGTGGCATTGGTAGTGTTGGCAGGAAGTGCCTTTGGAGGCTGGTTTTCGATGACTTCATTGGTTGGGAACCTATCCATGATATTTGCGGCTTTTGCCGGAGCTTTATTGGTATTGTTGGTGATTATTTTCGTTTCGGCCAGAATTGGAAATATTTTAACGGTACTGATTATCGGTATCATGCTCGGCTATGCGGTTTCGGCTGTGGTTGGAGTTCTGCAGTTTTTCAGTGGCGCAGAAGAACTGCATGCTTATGTGGTGTGGGGGCTGGGTAGTTTTTCCAAAACCACTTCGTTCCAATCTGCTATTTTACTGATTATAGCTTTGTCAGGATTCATCATGACCATGCTTTATGTGAAACCTTTAAATGCGCTCTTGCTGGGGAATAATTATGCGCAAAGTATTGGTTTTCATACCAAAAGGATCAATACCATTCTGATTTTGTCTACTGGCTTGCTGGTTTCTTCAGGAACAGCGTTTACAGGTCCGATTGCCTTTTTAGGGTTGGCTGTGCCTCACTTGGCTCGTGGCTTTTTTAAAACCTCGCAGCATGGAATTCTGGTTCCCGCAACAGTTCTGATGGGGGCTTCGCTGGCGCTGTTGTGCAATTTGCTGGCCCGTTTGCCCGGAACCGATATTTCTCTTCCCATTAACGCAGTTACTTCACTGGTTGGTGCTCCTGTTATTATCTGGGTAATTATTAAAGGTCGTCATTTCAAAACAATGTAATACATGAATAATAGGCAGTTACATATTGAAAGGTTGACCAATGGATTTTTTACGGGAAACAAGCAGGTTGTATTGCAGGACAATATTTCTGCTTCATTGCAGCCGGGCAATCTTGTTTGCTTGTTAGGTCCCAATGGAGCAGGAAAGTCAACTCTGATGAGAACACTGTCAGGTTTTCAGAAAATATTGCAGGGAGCGGTGTTGTTTTCCGGACAGAACCTAGATGCTATGAGTCTGAAACAGCGTTCGAAAGAAGTTGCAGTTGTTTTTACGGGCCAGTTGAACGATCCTTTTTTGACTGCTTATGAGGTGGTTAGTATGGGGCGTTTCCCATATGCCTCATTTTATGGGCGCCTTAAAAAACAGGATCTGCATTTTATTGACGAAACACTTGAAAGGCTCCATGTTTATCATTTACGGGATAAAGTTTTTTACCAGCTGAGCGACGGTGAGAAACAAAAAATGCTGTTGGCCAGAGCATTGGTTCAGGATACTCCGTTTTTGTTTTTGGATGAGCCGGTGGCGTTTATCGATTCTCCGGGAAAGATTGAAATTATGGAATGGCTGGCACATTTTGCGCACGAACAGAATAAGGGAGTGTTAATAACAACACATGATATTGAACTTGCATTGGACTATGCCGATCAGCTTTGGTTGCTGAACCGGGATAAGGCTTTTCAGAAGGGTGTTCCTGAAGATCTGGTTCTGAAAGGTTTGATTAACAAATATTTTGATCGGGAGGAAGTAGTTTTTGATCCGCAAAAGGGTAGGTTCGGAACCGATCATCCTAAAGCGCAGGAAGTAGTTTATCTTAAGGGTGATCAGCTTGAGATTCAATGGTTGTGCCGTGCTTTATCTAGGATTGGAAAAAAGGTTAAGAAGGTTTCTCTACAGGAAAATGATATTCCTTTTTACTTTTTTACCGAAAATCATTATACTTTTTCGGATCAAAAAGGGAATGAATTACACTTTAACACTATTGGCGATGTTATCGCTTTCAATAATGGTGGGGTAAAAGCTGTGGGTTCTGAATCTGTCAGCTTAAATGATAAATGATTAGCAATTTTCCTTTATTAGGGAAATTTATACTTATTTAATTTAATTTAATTGTTAGTGGTATTTTCCTGAAATTATCGTCTTGTTAAGAAAAGAATCAGCTTTATTGCGATTTCCCTTAAATTTGCGAAAAGGACAAATAAAAAGAGCTTATGTCAGACCAATTTCATCCCATTCCGCTACAGCAGTTAATACGGATGTTGCTTTCAGAGTACGATCGCAACCATTCAATTCTGGGTATTGATGATCGGCTATTTTTTGATCCGGATAAGGAAAGCAGGTTTGCTACAGAACTGTTTGGACAAAAGTTGGCTACACCTTTGGGCGTGGCTGCCGGACCACATTCGCAAATGGCACAGAATATTGTTGCTGCATGGCTTACAGGAGCGCGATATATAGAATTAAAAACGGTTCAGACATTGGATGAGCTCGAAATTCCAAGGCCTTGCATTGATATGCAGGATGAAGGTTATAATTGTGAGTGGTCGCAGGAATTGAAGATTAAGGAAAGTTTTGATGAATATCTTAAGGCCTGGGTACTGATTCATGTTTTGCATCATAAACTGGGTTATAAGTCACCAGTGAATACCATTTTCAATATGAGTGTGGGCTATAATCTGGAAGGGATTATGCAGAAAAACGTGCAGTGGTTTTTTGAAAAAATGCAGCATTGTCCCGACGAACTCGCTCAAAAGGTTGAAGAAATTGATTCGGTTTATCCTGAAATTAAAGAAATTGATATTTCTGATCAAATAACCAATAACATCACGCTTTCTACCATGCACGGGTGTCCGGCTGATGAAATTGAAGACATTGCCCGTTATTTGATAACCGAAAAGAAGCTTCATACTTTTGTTAAGCTTAATCCTACTTTGCTGGGACCGGAGCATTTGAGAAGCATTCTGAACAATACTTTGAAATTTAAAACTCAGGTTCCTGATGAAGCTTTTGAGCATGATTTGAAATATCCTGAAGCGCTGAAGATTATCCGTTCGTTGCAAGAGGCTGCAAAGAAAGAAAATCTGCATTTTGGCTTGAAACTGACCAATACGCTGGAATCGGAAAATAACAAACCTGTATTTGGGAATGACGTTTCGATGATGTACATGAGCGGCCGCTCGTTGCATCCCATTTCCATTGCTTTAGCCAATAAACTTCAACAGGAGTTTAATGGTGAGTTGAGTCTGTCATTTTCCGGTGGAATCAATGCATTCAATGTATCTGATACGCTGGCCTGTGGTTTTGAAACACTGACAGTTTGTACCGATCTTTTGAAACCTGGAGGCTATACCCGTTTTTATCAGTATTTTAAGAAACTTGATGAATCCTTTCTTGCTAAAGAAACAAATGATATTCAATCGTACATTCTGTCTAAATCAGGAAAAGAAAACAGAAAAGAAGCTGCTCTTTTCAATCTTGAAAAATATGCTCAGGATGTTTTGAGGTTAAAAGATTATCAACGAAAATATTTACGGACTCCTGATATAAAAAACAGTAAGTCGCTTTCTTATTTTGATTGTATTGCTGCACCTTGTGTTAATGCTTGCCCCACTAATCAGGATATTCCATCGTACATGTATCATACGGCACGGGGTGAATTTGAGCAGGCTTATGAGGTGATTGTCAAAACCAATGCTTTTCCCAATTCAACTGGTGTGGTTTGCGATCATGTTTGTCAGACCCAGTGTACACGAATGAATTATGACGAGCCGCTGGCAATTCGTGACATTAAAAACTTCGTTGTGGATTGGCATAATCATAACAATGGTTCCGAAAAGCAAATATTACCTGATGTTCAGAAAAGCGTAGCTATCATTGGTGCCGGACCTACAGGTCTTTCCAGTGCATATTTTTTACGAAAAGCTGGCTTTTCTGTCACGGTTTATGAAGCTAAAAGCAAAGCCGGAGGTATGGTGTCCGGAGCTATTCCGAAGTTTAGAATTCTGGATCAAACAGTGGAGTTGGATGTACAACACATTGTGGAATTGGGAGTTGAGGTTCATTATAACCATAAAATTGAACAGGGTGAATTTGAGAAACTGAGAAAAGCACATGATGCAGTTATTGTTGCTGTCGGTGCCCAGGATGTACCTGAATTGAAATTGGAGGGAATGGATGCTGACGGTGTTTTTGAATCGCTTGAGTTCCTTGAAGCTGTTCGAAAAGGAGAAAATTTGTCGGTAGGAAATGCTGTTGCAGTGATAGGCGGTGGCAACACGGCTATGGATATTGCCCGTACGGCTTTCCGAATGACCAGGGGTAAAGTAATGTTGCTTTATCGGAGGTCGGTAAACGAAATGCCTGCGGTGTATCATGAAATTGTGGAAACGCTGGAAGAGGGTGTGGAATTTATGGAATGGGTTGCTCCGGTGAAAGTGTTATCTGAGGATGGAAGGATTACCGGCTTGCAGTGTGTAAGGATGGAAGCTGCCGAACCTGATGCCAGTGGAAGAGTACGCCCTGTACCGGTAAAAAATTCAGAGTTTGAAATAGAGGTTGATACACTGATTCCTGCTGTCGGACAGAAAATTGCTCTTGACTTTATGGATGCTGCTTTGTTGAATACCAGAGAAAATAGTTTTGAAACTCAGTTAAACAAGGTATACATTGGCGGTGATGCCCGTTTGGGAGCAGCTTCGTTAATTAAAGGCGTGGGGGACGGAAGAAAAATTGCACAGGAGCTTATAGATAAATACGGAATTGATTTTGATACACGCAATCTTAATGTTGAAAAGATTAGTAGAAAATCTGCGGATGTTAAGGATCTGATGGTAAAAAAATCGGAGCTAATTAGCGGAGAGCATCCCGATACCGGAAAAAATACACACCAAAAAGATTTTCAACTGATCGGGGGGATGTTTACCAAAGAACAGGCTAAGAAAGAAGCCTCACGTTGCCTTCTGTGCGATGAGGTGTGTAATATTTGTACAACGGTTTGTCCCAATCTGGCAAACTACTCTTATCGGGTTCAAAAAGTAAAGCTGAATTTACAAAAAGGTGTTGTTGAGTCAGGTAACTTGCGTTGGGAACCGGATCGTGTTTTTGAACTTAAACAAGGCATCCAGATTTTGAATATTGCCAATTTCTGTAACGAATGTGGTAACTGTAATACATTCTGTCCCACAAAAAGTGCTCCGTATCTGGAAAAACCAAAAGTATATCTTACAAGGAAAGATTTTGATGAGGCAGAAAAAGGGTTTTATCTGGAAAAATCTGATGGAACTTCAGTTTTAATGGGAAAAAATGCTGAAGAAAATTTCTTCCTGAGCAAAACCGGACAGAATTACATTTATACGACAGAGAACTTCGAAGTGGTTCTGGATAGAGACGATTTCTCGGTACTTGATTCAAAAATTATTAATCCTGAAAGTAAAACTGAATTCAGTTTACAACACGCTGCCGAAATGAGTGTGATTTTGCAGGGGGCAGCTTTACTTGAATATAGTTAATGTCATAATTTGAAGTGGTGATCCACCTTCGACTCAGTGAGGACAAACGAACTGTAGAACCGGGCAATGTTCTGGATCACAGAAAATTTTTCTACAACAAACTGGTGGTAGTCGTCCATGTCGCTGCAATAAACCTTCAACAGGAAATCTGAATTGCCTGAAACATAATAGGATTCCATTACTTCATCCAGCTTGTTTACTTCCGACTCAAATTTCTCCACCGACGATTTGGTATGGTCGTTTAGAATCACAGAAATATAAACAATCAGTTTTTTATCAATCTTTTTAGGGTCAATCAGGGTGATGTATTTCTGAATAAATCCGCTTTTTTCAAGTTTCTTAATTCTTTCGTGTATAGGTGTAGTGGAAAGGAATAGTTTTTCTGATAATTCACGTATGGTAATCCGGCTGTTTTGTTGCAGCAGGTTTAATATCTTATAATCGATTTCATCTAATGGTTTCATGGCTATTTTTTCTAAAGTGAATATTGATTTAACGACAAAAGTACATAATTTCCTATCAAGGTACAAAAAATAGATGTTTATCCTTAAAAATAATATATTGTAAGAACAAAATTATATATAATTAATTTTGCTTGTGAAATAAATCTAAATATTTTAAGAATGATACACTTTTCGGATAGAGTAATGAACGAAGATGCGTTAAATCACGCAGTGAAAAGGTTTAAAGAACAGCAGATTATTCTGCCTACGTTCGAGCAGCAGAAACATCCCGAACTGGTTCCTGATAAAATCAAGAAAGCATTGACAAATGTTGGCCTTTGGGATATTAATCCTTTGAATCTTTTTCGTATTACCTGGAAAAACGAGCCAAAGGAAAAAGGAGGGCTCTATGGAAAACCGAATTATATAGAACTACCCGGTACTTTAACAGGTGTGAATGCACGCATTGTGTTGATGATCGGGAAATATTTTCCCACCGGAGCCCATAAAGTAGGCGCTGCATACGGATGCCTGGCTCCACGTATCATTACCGGTGAATTTGATCCGACGTATCATAAAGCGGTATGGCCTTCAACAGGTAACTATTGCCGTGGAGGCGCCTTCGACAGTCGTTTAATGGGGACCGAACCCATTGCCATTTTGCCTGAAGAAATGAGTCAGGAGCGGTTTGAATGGCTGAGAAACGAAGTTAAATCGACCGTGATTGCTACTCCGGGAAGTGAATCGAATGTAAAAGAAATATATGATAAATGCTGGGAGTTGAGAAATAACCGTGAGGATGTGGTTATCTTTAACCAGTTTGATGAATTTGGAAATGCAGCCTGGCATTACAACATCACAGGTGATGCCATTGAAGAGGTATTTCAGCTGGTAAAAACAGATAAGTCGCAACTGGCTGCTTATGTATCAGCTACTGGTTCTGCCGGAACCATTGCTGCCGGTGATTTCCTGCGTACATTACATCCTCATGTAAAAGTGGTGGCTTCCGAGGCATTGCAGTGTCCCACAATCTTGCGCAATGGTTTCGGAGCACATCGGATTGAAGGTATTGGAGACAAGCATATTCCCTGGATTCATAACGTGAAAAATACCAATGTGGTTACTGCTATTGACGATGAGGATCCTATGCGTCTTCTGCGTTTGTTTAATGAACCTGAAGGAAAACAGTTCCTGAAATCTGCTAGTTGTTCCGACGAACTGATTGCACAACTACCTCTGTTGGGCATCTCGGGAATAGCCAATATGCTCTCGGCTATTAAAACAGCACGATATTTTGAATATACTTCGGATGATGTAATTATGACCATTGCTACCGATTCTGTGGATATGTACCGTTCACGCTTGAATGAACTCAATGCTGAAAGAGGTTCATACACAGAAGTTCAGGCAGCCCGCGATTATGAAGCCTGTTTGCTGGGATTGAAAACCGACAACATGCGCGAATTAAATTATCAGGATCAGAAAGCAATACACAACCTGAAATACTTTACCTGGGTTGAACAGCAGGCTAAGGATGTGAAGGATCTGAATGCATTGTGGTACGACCGCGGCATTTGGGACAAATTATTCAACCAGGTAGATCGCTGGGACGAACTCATCCGTGAATTTAATGACCGGACCGGGTTGTTAAAAATGTATGAAGGTTAACATGCTTTAGACTTCCGGAAGCCAGCGTTACCGGAAGTCTTTTTTATGTGAGAATTCCTTAAATTTGAAGTCAGTCTAAAATCGGGGAAATGAAAGGTAAATTTGTTTATCAGTGTGTAGATTGTGGGGAAACCTATACTGACGATAAAATTCGTTATTTGTGCCCTGTTTGCTCTAAGTCTAATACAAAGGATAATCCACCCAAAGGAGTTTTAAAGGTGTTGTTCGACTACGAAGATCTGAACCGGAAGAATACTACACTTCAGCTTTTAAAAAATACCGGCTTCCTTGATTTGTTCCCCATCAGTAAGTTGGAAAGCCTGCCCAATTTAAAAGTCGGAAACACGGCTTTGATTCCTTTATCTTCAATTGACGGTCACCGGCTTAAGAATAATGTTTTTATTAAAGATGATTCACTTAATGCTACCTATTCCTTTAAAGACAGGGCTTCAGCAGTAGTTTCGGCTTTTGCCAAAGAGCATGGAATTGATACAATCATTACAGCTTCCACCGGAAATGCAGGCTCTTCTCTGGCCGGAATTTGTGCTGCTCAGCACCAGAAAGCTGTTGTTCTGGTTCCTGAAATGGCACCGTTGGCCAAGCTGACACAGATTCTGATGTATGGTGCCACTTTAGTTCCTGTAAAAGGAACCTATGACGATGCTTTTGATCTGAGTGTTGAAGCTACCGAAAATCTGGGCTGGTACAACCGCAACACTGCATACAACCCATTGACTATTGAAGGAAAGAAAACAGTTTCGTTTGAATTGTTGGATCAAATGGATGGAAAGCTTCCTGATAAGATTTATGTTCCGGTGGGTGATGGCGTAATTATTTCAGGTGTTTATAAAGGTTTTGAGGATTTGCACAAACTGAATATAATCGATCATATTCCTGTAATTGTTGCGGTACAATCTGCAGGAAGTGCCAATCTGGTCAATAATTTGAATAACAATAGTTTTTCATTTGTCCCCAGTCGTACGGTAGCCGATTCCATTTCGGTGGATATTCCGCGGAACTTTTACATGGCTCAACAGTTTCTGAAAAAATATAGAGGCGAAACCCTGTTGGTTTCAGATGAAGAAATACTCAATGCCTCGGCAGTTTTGTCGAGAAATACAGGTTTGTTTGCCGAACCCGCAGCAGTAACGGCTTTTGCAGGAATGTTAAAAGATAATGCTGAAGGAAACCTGGTTGTATTGTCAACGGGCAGTGGATTGAAGGATTTGCAGGCTGTACAGCAGCTGATTTCAATGCCCGGGGCTATTGTCCCTGAACTGGAGCATTTAATGTCGAGAATATGATGATTACTTTTTTTGTCAACGGAAAAAAATACGAGTATGATGGTGATCCCGATCGTATGCTGTTGAAATATCTGAGAAATGATCTGGGTATTACTTCAGTAAAGGATGGTTGCTCTGGTCAGGCAGCCTGTGGTTCCTGTACAGTGGAGATCAACGGCGAAGCTAAACTTTCCTGTGTTACCAAAATGAAAACGCTGGATCAGGCTGAAATCCTCACCATTGAAGGTTTTTCTGAAAACATAAAAGATACACTGGCCAAAGCCATGGTCAACGAAGGAGCTGTGCAGTGCGGTTTTTGTACGCCCGGATTTATTACGCGTTCCAAAGTACTTTTACAGAATAATACCACCCCTGATTTAAAGGATATTCGACTGGCTTTTAAACCGCACATCTGCCGTTGTACAGGATACAAAAAAATTGAACAGGGAGTTTTGACAGCTGCGGAAGCGTTGCGTGAGAACAAAAAGCTGGAAATCAGAAAAACTTCCGGGAAGGTCGGCGTTTCCCAACCCAAATATCAGGCTTATGAAACAGCGCTGGGGCAGCGGAACTTTGTGGACGATCTGTTTTTGGAAAATATGCTGTTCGGGGCTTTGAAGTTCAGCGACTATCCCAAAGCACACATTCTGAAGATTGACTACAGTGAAGCTATGGCTGTTCCTGGTGTAAAAAGAGTGTTCACAGCCAATGACATACCGGGCGAAAAACGGGTAGGACTTATTTTACAGGACTGGTCTGTAATGATAGGCGAAGGCGAAACTACACACTACATTGGTGATGTGCTGGCCGGTGTGGTGGCCGAAACCGAAGAGCAGGCGCGCGAAGCTGTCGCGCTTATTAAGGTGGAATATAAAGTGCTGGAACCGGTTACAGATGTCTTTAAAGCCATCGACGGACCTCAGGTTCACAGCGAACGTCCAAATAATTTTGAAACGGTTCATTACACCATAGGTGATGCTGATGAGGCGTTTAAAAAGGCAAAGTATATTTCGGAAGGAACCTATGAAACCCAGCGTATTGAACACGGGTTCATGGAAAAAGAAGCTTCTGTGGCGCTACCCGACAGAAAAGGAGGATTGAAGATTTACAGCCAGAGTCAGGGAGTGTATGAGGATCGTCGTCAGGTGGCCATGATTCTGGGTTTACCTGAAGATAAGATACATGTTGAGCTGGTACCTAATGGCGGTGGTTTTGGCGGAAAAGAGGACCTGAGTATTCAGGGACAGACCGCTTTGTTTGCCTGGCTGATGCAACAGCCGGTGAAAATCACACTGACGCGGGAAGAGTCTATTATGTTGCATCCCAAACGACATCCTGTGTTTATGGATATGAAATTGGGTGCCGATGAAAATGGAATGCTTGTTGCGTTGTCACTTATGGCAGTTGGAGATACAGGAGCTTATGCTTCCGTAGGAATGAAGGTTATGGAGCGGGTTGCCGGTCATGCTGCCGGAGGTTATTTTGTCCCAAACGTACAAATGACAGCCAAAACAGTGTATACCAATAATATTCCCTGTGGTGCTATGCGTGGTTTTGGTGTGAACCAGGTGGTTTTTGCGTTGGAGCAGTGTATTGATGACATCTGCGAAAAAGGAGGTTTTGACCGCTGGCAATTCCGCTGGGATAATGCTTTGGTAGACGGACTTCAGACGGCAACCGGACAAAAGGTCTTTGGTGTGGGGATCAGAGCCTGTCTTGAAGCGGTTAAAGAAGATTTTAACAGTGCGCGATTTGCCGGACTGGCTACAGCCATCAAAAATTCCGGTGTGGGCAACGGCATGGTGGACGAATCAAAAGTGAAGATTGAAATCCTGTCTGAAGATAAAGTGCGTATTTGTCACGGCTGGACCGAAATGGGACAAGGGGTGCACAATATGGCATTGCAGACCCTCTGTGAAGAAACCGGATTAAATCCGGAAACAATAGAAGTGGTGGTGGATACCGATGCCCAGATTAAAACAGGAATGACTACTTCGTCGCGGGCTACAGCTCTGGTTGGGTTGGCGGTGATCAATGCAGCTCAACAGCTGAAAGAGGATTTGAAAAATTATTCAGTTGCCGAACTAACAGGAAAAACCTATTCAGGGCAATACATTTGCGATTGGACATCCAAGCCCGGAACTGAGGTGGAGAATCCGAAAATTCATTATTCCTATGGTTATGCAGCACAGGTTTGCGTACTCGACAAGGAAGGAAACGTGAATAAAATAGTAGCTGCCCACGATGCCGGAAAAATTATGAACCCCATGTTGTTCGAGGGGCAGATTGAAGGAGCGGTTCATATGGGGCTGGGTTATGCACTTACCGAAGATCTGCCTATGAAAGATGGTTATTTAATTTCGGATCGTTACAGAAAACTTGGTATTTTGCGGGCGCATGAAACACCGGATATTGTGGTGAAAGGCATAGAAGTGAAAGATCCGGTAGGGCCTTACGGTGCCAAGGGAGTGGGTGAGATCGGACTGGTGCCTACGGCTGCAGCTGTGGCTAATGCATTTTATCGGTTTGATGGCATCAGAAGAACCAAACTACCCATGAAAAGAAAATAGTTATGACACTGTTACTCAAAAATGCACGGTTTCTCGACTGGGAAAAACTTACGTTTACCGATACCCATATTCTGGTTGAAGAGGGGGTTAATGGTAAAATATTTTTTACTCCACGGTCGGTGCCTGAGATAGAAGTGAGCGAAGTAATCGACTGCAAAGGAAAGATTGTAACCAAGTCGTTTGCAGTAGGTCATCATCATATTTATTCGGCGCTGGCTACAGGAATGCCTGCTCCTGCAAAGAATCCGGGAAACTTTTTTGAAATTCTGAAATACATCTGGTGGACGCTCGACAAGGCTCTGGATAAGGAGATGATAGAAGCCAGTGCATTGGCAACGGCAATTGCATGTGCCAAAGCAGGCGCTACATTTGCTGTTGATCACCACGCCTCACCCAATGCTGTTGAAGGTTCGCTGGAGATTATTGCCAATGCTTTTGATCGCATAGGGGTAGGGCATTTGTTATGTTATGAAGTTACGGATCGTGATGGCAGAGAGAAGGCAGAACTGGGACTGAATGAAACAGAGCAATATCTTAAAAAACGTCAGGGGCTAGTAGGGTTGCATGCTTCTTTTACGGTGGGAGATGAAACCATGAAGAAAGCAGCTGCTCTGGTGGAGAAATTTAAATCGGGTTTACATATACACGTGGCTGAGGACCGCTACGATCAGGATAGAACAACTGCCGATTACGGAATGAAGGTTGTGGAACGCCTGAACGCTTACAATATGCTGGATCACAGCAAAACTATTTTAGTGCACGGTTTGCATCTTTCCGATGCTGAAAGGAAACTGTTTCGTGATTCGAAAGCCTGGATGGCTGAAAATATGGAAAGCAATCTCAACAACGGTGTTGGTGTGTTTAACAGCTATGGACTGGGAGAAAAAATTATGCTGGGAACCGATGGTATGCACAGCGATATGATCCGAAGTGCGCAGCAGGCCTATTTTGCCGGACAGAGTTTTGAACAGGTTGATTTTGGCGGTGTGTACAACCGGTTCAGAAATGTACACCGTTATCTTGCCGAAAATAAATTTGACGGCGACGGTGAAAACAACCTGGTAGTGCTGGATTACGAAAGCCGTACTCCTGTTACGGAACAAAATGTATTGGGACACTTTGTTTTTGGCTGGAACTCCTCACAGGTGCAATATGTGATATCTGACGGTAAGCTGATTATGAAAGACCGTGTCATACAAACTGTGGATGAAGCAGAAGTAATGACTTTTGCCCGTGAACAGGCACAAAGGCTCTGGAACAGGATGTAGGGGTAGAATAATAAGTTCAAAGGAGAAAGTTTAAAGAAAAAAGTTCAAAGCAAAAAATGGGTTCCAATGATATTGAAACTGTCATTGACTTTACCTTATTTATTTTCGAAACTTTCTAATTGTTTTTTTAAAGCTGTCCTTTATAATTCGGGTCATAGTCAACTATCCATTCTATACCGTATTTGTCTCTGAACATTCCAAAGTATGAACCCCAGGGACTGTCAGCAATAGGCATTTCTATTTTCCCGCCCTTCGAAAGTCCGTTAAACAGTTTGTTGGCTTCCTCTTTGGTTTCAGCACTGATAGAGATTTTGCTTCTGGTTTCATTTTCGTCATGCCTCCCCATAAATTCAGGGGTGTCGCTTCCCATTAACACATCACTTTTGCCAACAGGTAGGGCGATGTGCATGATTTTATCGGCTTCTTTTTCATCTATCGGATGGTTAGGATCACCGGGTAAATCTTTGAAACGCATAATCATTGCAAATTCTCCGCCAAATACCGATTTGTAAAATGTAAAGGCTTCTTCAGCGTTGCCGTTAAAATGAATGTATGGATTGATTTGTGCCATTTTGATAGATTTTAAGTTTAGTTGTAGCTTAATGTTTTAATGGGACTGAGTTTTTCCTTGCAATAACGACAATATTTCTATTTATTTTGCGCTTTGACATTTCAGGCGTAAGATAATTCTTTTAATTCTTTCTTTTTAATGTGTCAATCAGTGCAATGGTTAAATTGTAAATTGATTCCAATTGTTCAATATTGTTGATGTTTCTGTGGATATTCAGACTCAGTTTGTATGAACCGTTTTTTTTGTGCTCTCCTCCGATAAAAGCAGGATGCTCCCGTAGCATAATGTTGGTGATATTTGTATCGTTTATGATCTCCCTGATTTTCTGACTTTCATCTCTTGAAACAAGATATTTGCTGTTCAGTTTTTTGTTGGCTGACTTTATTTTCTGCTTGTTGAACCGGTTCAGAATTTTTTCAATAAAATAGGCTTTGGAAATCCCGAACCGGGGCTGACCTGTGGCACTGATGAGATTACATTCAATAAAAAACGGTTTGGTATCCGATTCTTTTAAAATCACACTAACGTTCTCGTATTTGAAGTTTAGCTCAATTCTGTCAAGATCACGTGAAACAGTTGTTACTTTTTTTTAAAGTTATGTTATTTTTTATTGAGAGTTCTTTTCAGATTCGGCTTTTTGCGAATATCCCAAACTCCTTAAGTCCAGTGTTCAGATTTCTTCATTTTCAATTGTTGTTTTTGGTTCTCATTTAATATCCCTTGTTGGTTCAATATAATTGTCTTTAAAATCTTTGTAGTTGCGCATTAACTGAAACTCACTATTTAACAAATTAGGTAAGTATATTATGGTGAGTTGCTTACTTTCTTTTGAGCCGGAAAAAAGGTTGGGGTACACAAAGTCTATTAGTTTGTCCATTTTTGCATCAATAAGCTTTGATGCGGCTTTCATCTATATGAGCCGCGACATGATCTCAAAATCAATTAAGCTGATTTGATTTTCTTATAAAAACCCAATCCCGAATGATTTAATGGAGCCATTTTTAAGCCGCCTCCCTTTACTAAAATAAGATGGCTTGTTGTGCGGTCGGCGCTGTATTTGTTAATGGTGTCAAGCAGGCTTGTCTGTTTTTCGACAACGTCTTTCAAATTAGCATAATTCGACTCAACTTCTTGTTTAATGGTCTCGATGGAGGCTTTATAATATTTTTCTGCCTGAATGTTTTCTCTGAGGTTGCTTACAAACAATGCAATTAAAACACCAATGGTAATAATTATAAGTTCTTTCAGGAAAGACCTTATTTTGTTCAGCATAGAGTTTGGTTTTATTTATAGTTATTTATAGGTTATTACCGATTTCTTACCGTATTGTTGTCTAAGAAACAATACGATAGCAGTCCGCATGCTTTTCTTTATTACCCTTGTTTAGGCAACCCGACACCTAGTTTTTCTTCCCTAATTTATAGCGTATGCCCCACGAACTTTGCAGTATAAAGTTAGCATCTCTTTGAATGTCTATTATAGTTTCTAATTCTAGATGTAATGAAAATCTTTTGAACGTTTTAATCGGGGTAAATTGTACTCCAACAGGAACTATAATCCCGTTAAAATAGTTAACGACACCACCAATTCCTACATAAACATTATGCCTTTCTTTATTAATAAAGTTATAGCAAAGGACCGCTTCTGGTGTTATGTCTTCTATATATGTATTGCTGTATATTCTTAATTCTCCCCACACTTTATCATTGAAATTGTATCCCACTCCAATCTTTGAAGTTGGTGATGAATAATAGGAAACACTTACCTGTGAAAAACCTTTTAAACCGATGATGATAAATAATCCCAATAACACGGTAATTCTAATTGTTTGTTTCATTTTTGTTTATTTTTTAATGTTAAATATTTTCGTTTTGGTTAGTAATTTCAATTACATATTACCCTTTTTACCGACTATTCCACAGGAATAAATTGCATTACCCATGAATTGTTCTGTGTACCTTTACATAAAACTACAAGTTCTGTTCCTTCCCTATTTGCAAAAATTTTACGCGCACTTACAATAAAAGGGGGAGTTTGCTCATCGGACTTGCAGATTGAGTCGTATGCATATCTTTTCACAAGTGTATAATCATTATCCTTAACCTGGTATATGCTGAACAAGTCATCGTCACCGGGCCAATAAGAAGTACTTAGTAAAACCCATAAATAATTATTACTGTGATAAAGGTTTTGTAGCGACCTGTAGTTGTTCGTGTTAATTTTTCCAATAGCATTGATGTCTATATTGTACCTGCCATTAGTTGTTTCGGTTGAGCTGGTGGTTCTGTACACATTTAAGTCCTTAGCAAAAATATATTCTCCGTTTTCAGAAAACCAGAACTGATATAAGTTCATATGCGCGTAGCTTTTTTTACTTTTTGTTTTAATATCATAAGCAATAAAACCATTTGGATAAGTGCTGTTTCCTGTAGCTATAAGATAGGGCTGATCCGGCACTTTCTTAATGATTGAATTACCATCCAGAATATAAATCTCAGGATCGTCGTATAGAATGCCACTTGCCGTATTAATCCAGTGAAGCTTAGGAGAATCCCCACCTTTTTGCGTGTAGCTAAACCAATCGTTTTCACCCCACGCAATATCATTAACAGAATAATTTACCGGGTAGGTTGCTGTTACTGTATTGCTTGATAAGTTGATCACGCTTATAAACCCATCGTACCCTACGGCAGCTTTTGTCCAGTCTTCAGTGATGGTAAAACAATTTGGAGTCCTGCTTAATGATATCTCATTCAACACGGTTCTGCTGGTTACATCGTATGTAATCAGTTTGTCGGGTTCGCTGGTTACAAAGTACAAAATATTTGTGTTTTTATTGAATATAGCATCGTCTGTTATGTATCCTGCGATAGGGAGAACATTCTCACTGGTCGTGGCTGAATAAGCTTTAACCATGATGCTGTATGATGGACGGGAACGGTCGTTGGATTTCAGTATTACCGTTGCTGAATTTTGCCCCGGCGCCATTTTTTCCCGGTCGCAGGTAAAAGTAATATTACCGGCGGACGAATAAGAATTACAAATTCCATTGGATGGTGTAATGGTAAGCCATTCAGGAATGTCCTGAAATTCCCATATAAGACTTCTGTTTCCATCATTAGAGAACTTTAATATTGTTGATGTTTCCATAAATGAAAAATCAATTGAAGTTGTATATGTATTCAATTTAGGAAATCCCAGGTTTACCGTAACATTTATTGTGTCGCTGGGATGCTTTTTATCATTTGTGGAAAGCACCATTGTCCCTTTCACTATTCCTGAAGAGTCTTTGTTGACGTTATAGAGAAGGGGTATATTATACGATGTATTGGGAAGCATATAAACACCTTCAAATTCAAGACGGTTGGTATCGAGAACCAACCAATCAGGCATATGGCTGATATTCCAGGATAAAATACCTGGCCCTGTATTTTTAATTGTTAAATATGGATTATTACTAGTGCTGTATGATAAAGCCAGGCTACTCTGCACTTCCACTAATGGACTTCCTATGTTCATATAACCAACAGGGATTTTATAATTCTTTCCGCCTGCCGATATTGTTATAAAATCCACGTAAATACCCGCCACATCGAAAGCCGAATCTTTTACAGCAGAACATTGGACAATGGCAACACTATCTGACAAATGCCCTTTAACAGGACTTATATTGAGCCAGGAGGGTTTCGATACAATTTCATAATCAACTTCTTTAACCGAGGGAAGCCCAAAAACATAGCTGGTACCCGGCCAGTCTGGTGAAATATAAATATTTGATACTCCAACGGGTATAGAAGCCTGTTCGATATTCTCATTCAGAAAGTCTTTGGAACAACTTGTTGTCAGGTAAAGTAATGTAACCAGAAGGATATTTTTAATGAAAGGTTTCATAATTGATAGGTTATTTAAAATAATAATGTACAACAAAAGAGCAACCAATACGCGATAAATCCATGGGGTCTGAAAGTTCCAGGTCATCGCCTGAAGAGTAGTAATTGTCAGGTCCTGTTGATTCAAAACTTATCTTTTTTAATGTCCCCAGTATAAAATCACCACCTATACCTACCGATATTGACTTAAATAACCTGTATTCGGCAGATAGCCCGAGTTTTGCGCTAATGGAATGCCCGGTGAGTACCATATTATTAGAAATGTCGTTGTAACCTGATTGATCAACATTCGGATAAGTAGTTTGATATTCCAGTTGAAGAAACATGACCCCGAGCGAGAGAGATTCGCTGAGTATAAATCGTTGCTGTACATCCGGAAGTTGTTGAAATAGAACCGATGCCCCCAAATAGTTGACATATTGCCGGTATTTCTCAGATTCAAATAAAAAAATTGATGAACTTGTTTCTGTCAGAAATCTGCCACTGGTACTTGTTTTAAAAAAGGAATACTCAAGTCCCACACCAAAAGAACGTTTGATCATATGATATACACTTGCATTGATATGAACTCCTGTTTTTAACCTGTTATAATAATCAGGTAATTCTGATGAAGATCCAAAAAAGTCAAGGTAGTCCGGCATAGTCGAAATCCCTGCATTGAAACCCAGGCATGTCCTTATTTCAGGGGTATTTACAGGTTTTAATGTGTCGGGTTTACTCATTCCTGAATATCCGGCGACAACCCGCGATACGGGTATGGTCTTGTTGGTTAGTGACCCCTCAGTAGTATTAAGGTTTTTAAGTTACGATCATTGTTGTATGATGTTATTGTGCTATGGATTGTATCGTGGTTCCTACTGATAATTCTATCCTGAGCTTTTGCACTAAAAAACAGCAATAAAAAAAAGGAGAGTAATTTGAATTTATTCATAATTGGTTTTTATAATTTTCTTTTTCGTTTCCCCGCCATGTAATATAGCCTTTGTTAATATTCTAGTTCAATATTGATTGAAGCTGCTCCATTTAGCTTTTTCCAGCTACCTAGACTATTTTCTCTTTTATATCCTTTGCCTTTTGTCAGAATTGCACCCAAGTCTACTAATGTTGGCTTTTTGAAATTCGGTATAAATTCAATACCAACAAAGAAGTCTTTTGAGAGATAAATATCTCTATCATTTACGTCAATATGAATCCAATCCGATTTATCCTGAGTTATTATTCTCGAGACAATGTTTTTGAACACTATTCTCTTTCCAGGTGTGTTGTCTACATCTTCATAAAAGTTAATTCTAACTTTAGCTCCTCCTATTTCAGACCATTTTCTGATTGCAATATTTATAGCTTTAATTTTAACTTCTTTATTAGGAATATTAATTCGTTGGGCTACTTCAATGATATCGCTACTTTTTGATATTACACGCATTGATAAAAGCCTACTGTATGATTTAACTCCTGTTTTCGTGGTTTTTTTTTCCTTATTAGTAACTACAACTTCTGATAATTCATTTGCTTTAGGTTGAAGTGCAACAACAAGGTTTTTTGAGTTTTTAATTGGAATTTTCACGGTTTCATAACTCACATGACTTATGGTAAGGCTGTCACCTAAAAAAGAGTACGGCAGACTGATGTTGAATTTTCCGTTTTGATTTGAAACAGTTCCTTTACTTTTATTGAAAACGCCAATATTTACAAATTCAATCGGAGTATTGGTTTGAGCGTCAATTATTGTCCCACTCATTTCAATTTCTTGTGCAGAAGAAATAAAATTAAAAAATTGAAGTATGATTAATGTATAAATATATTTTCTCATTTCACAGTTTACACATAACGGCTCGAATATGCGTAGTGCGGGATTTCAAGGCTCTTCACTATCAAACCGCAATATTGTTTATTAAATGCTTTACTGTTTAAATTTACCAAATCGCCCCGCATTACGTATATTTATTGTTATGCCATGTTATTAAATTCTTTTCCTAAATCCTTTAGTCTAACTGGTTTCAAATTATTCCTTTCGAGTAAATCTATAAAGTCATTTATAGAATCAGTCAATGTCGTTTCCGAAGGTGGAATAAGTTTGAAAGCAAAAGCTTTCTGGATAAAAAATTCAGCCATATTATTCCTTTCAAGTATTTCTTTCTTTCGAACTTGTTTAACTTCTTAAGAATCAATTTTATCAAAGAAAATATTAATCACATATTCAGTTTCAATCAAGTTAGTTTTATCAAAATGACACAAAATTTGAACGTCATAGTTTCGATAAGTTCCAAAATGACATTTCATGGTCTCATTAAAGTTTAATCCCAATTTTTCAAGAGATTTAATACTTTTGTGGTTCAGAAAATGATTTTGAATCCTTGGTCGAATATATTCATTAGTCAGGATTAATAAACTACCGATTAGTATTGAAAGAACTAATGAACCTACAAGTACAATTATCAATCCAGTTGAAAATGAATCAATTTTAATCAAGAAGCAGATAATTGTTAATGCAAATATTCCACCTATGAATGGAGTAATAAAATAATCCTTATAATTCCTTTTTTCTTTTGTCATTTATTCATTCTATTATTTAGTATTGCAATAGCTCTTTCCTAATATGGCACAACTTCCTTTACCCGTACCAGAAATACCGTTTATAAGTTAATGTTCCGGGATAACAGCATCTTTTATTAAGTTTTTTCCGGGTGAAAATAGTTCAGACAACGGGTTCTTGTTGTTTAATACAGTAAAGTTATAAAACAATTTGAAAAAGAGCCTGTTTTCGGTCAGGTTCGAAGGGCAAAAGCCAAAATTTAAAATGGTTCAAAATAGTTCAATGGTTGTTCGTCCAATTAACAATTCACCAATAACGATTCACGGCTGTTGGCCTTTGGCTATTAGCATTGGCTTTGACAGTTCACAATTCACGTGTATGCCAGGTCTGCTTCCCGATAATTTGGGACAAGATCTCCCGGGAGGGGGTTTAAGTCAAAAAAGATGAAGAAAGTTTTAAGTTGATTTGTCAATGCCTGAAATAGGTTGACCACTTTTATGAATAAAAAAGAGATAAAAATGGCAACGAGAGAACAATTTAAGATGACCACAC
>JAFGXS010000081.1 GCA_016936505.1 Bacteroidales bacterium
CTACCGGGCTGACCGGGGTATTGTTACACATCAACTTTGTCCATGTGGCGGGGTTCATTTAGATAGATGATTACAGCCACGTTAAACACAGATTGCCTTTTTTTTGCCGATCCCCATAGAGCTTTTTTTGCGGGGAAGGTCAGAACAGTTTTTTAGAAAAGGGCAGCTTTCCAAAAAAATTGATGATATTATTGCTACTCTCCGGGACTCATAAACCGTTGATAAAAAGGTCTTTCCAATGCAGTTACGGCATACTATAAGGTTGGCCAGCTTTCTGCTGAAATCTGAAGTTACAATATTGTTTTCTGCTTTTGCCATAGTTTCTGATTTTTAAATTGAACATACAATGAAACATCCATGACATAAAAAGACGTCCAGGCTAATGAAAATGAGGGGAGCTTCGTGGTACCTTTGTACAAAAAAGTTAAGGAAGCTCAGGTATCATTCAGTCAGGTTGTATCCAGGGGGTGCGGCATTGACGTTCACAAGAACCTGGTAGTAGCCACCATAGGTGGCGAAGGAGTTAAAAGTGAAACCCATGAATTCGGGACTTTCACACTTTCTTTGCAGAACTGAAAGATTGGTTATTGGAAAACGGCATTACGCATGTTGCCATGGAAAGCACAGGAGTTTACTGGAAACCTGTATACCATGTTCTGGAACCGACATCGATGAAGATTTGGATTGTGAATGCCCGGCATATCAAGTATGTTCCGGGGCACGAAACAGACAAGCAGGACAGCGCCTGGATTTGCAAATTACTGCTAGCCGGGTTGTTAAAACCGAGTTTTGTTCCACCCCGTCAGCAGCGGGAGTTACGCGACCTGACCCGTTACCGCAGAAAGCTGGTCCAACGCGTAGCCTCGGAAAAAAACGGATTATCCGTGTTTTAGAGTACTGCAATGTAAAACTTTCCAGTGTGCAGAGTAACACACAGGGAGTTGTTGGCACAAAGCTGATTGACAAATTGTGTGAAGGAAAAGTGATTACGATGCCCGACATTGACCAGGTGTACCACCGGAAGCTGGAAGCCAGCAAAGAGGAGCTCTATGAAGCCTGCCTGAGAATCCTGACTGGTCATCACATTTACCTGTTACAAACAATCCGGCAAAACATTCTTTCCTCAGAGAATCTGCAATCGAGAGTCTGGATGTGAGAATAAAGGAAATACTGTCAGAATATGAGCATGTACAGGAAAAACTGAAAGCCATTCCTGGTCTGAATACCAAGACGGTGGAAGACCTTTTGGCCGAGATAGGACTGGACATGAGTGCATTCCCCTCCGAAAAACACCTTGCCTCCTGGGCAGGGATGTGTCCCTGCAACAATGAGAGTACCGGTAAAAAAAAACGGACGAAACAATTCCGCCAATTGCTATCAAATTTTTTGCATTCATTGTACAATTCTATGTTGTTCTATTTAATTCCACTTCACTTTTATCGGATTCGAAAATTCAAGCCATGCATTTTCTGCTTCGTTTTTATTTAAAGTGCTTTCAGAAATAAGTAGCCGATATCTCAGCATATATGAGTGATGAGGCAGTAACATCCAGTCGGTATTCCTTGTTGGAGAGTAATTAACAAAAACATTTCCTGTTCCGTTACTCATATCTGATGGCCAAATCCGCATGGGTTCCGGATGGTTGTAATTCCCCGGATGGCTCATAAAAAGCATACTCACAGTTCCCTGAGGTGTGTCACCCCTTACCATACACCATCTGGACCGTTCGCTGTCTGCCTCATCCCTTGTGAGTCCTTCCGAAGTAAAAATGCTGGTATTTTCTTTTGTCCAGTAATCTGTTGCCCTAAAGCTGAACCCTGCATAACGGTACTCTTTTATCAAAAATGTATCCAGCGGATTGTACTGAAAACTTAAATCAATTATGTACCAGTTTTTGTTGTTATTGTAAACTTTTATATCCATTAAATCAGACATGGCAATTGTTTCCTTTTCTGTATTTTGCCAGGTGATGTGTTCACGCAATACCTGTAAATTACCATAAACAGGCCCTTCATTTCTTGAAACTACGCCAACATGCCTGACGGTACCCTGACCAAACTGGGGAGCAAAAAAGTCGATTTCTTCTCCTTTGAACAGCACTTTCTTCCAGGCATTCCACAGACCGTAATGATGCAAATGGTCGGAATCTGAGTCCGGCGTTCTTGTCAAAATTGTCTGGTCAGGAGCATAAAGCGGATTTATAAAACCACTTCTTTTGTAAGATTCATCAATTCCTTTGGGTGGTTTCACAATTTGGGTATTGTATTTCAGGACTTTCTTTCCTTTAAAGTAAAATTCATATCCCCCGTCGCTGCTTGAAATTGAAACAGTTTGTTGAGTAGCTTCCGATTTGGTATTGCCAATAACCAATTCATACTGTCGTTCAGACCCTTTAGGTGTATTACCTGTCAATATCCAGTACAGATACTTTTTATTGCCCAAAATTTCAAATTGAATGTCCGTTTTTACTCTCTTATTTTCAGAAATTTCAAAAAGATTCAGCATACTGTCATGCACAAAAGTTATTTCATCCAAGGGAACAGAAACAACGGATTCACTCCTGTCTAAATTTCCTGTTTCTACATTAAATTGGCATATAACATTTTCCGCTTCCTGTGATGCTGTTTGACAACTTTGAAAAGTAACTAATAATATCAAAAAGAGTAACGAATAGAAAATATTTTTCATTATAATTGTCTTTAATAAGTTTTGTTATACTGTTAATTTCAAAGAAGACCCGGAATCCAGAAACAAAACGGCGTCGGAATGTTTCCTTAAAATGGTTGCAGGGCATTCTGTTGTGATTTCCCAGTTTAGAGCATTGTAAACAGCCTGTGCTTTTCGCTTGTCGGGCACCAAGCAACTGATGGTTTTGCAACGCATAATAGCAGGAATGGTAAGTGACAACGCGTGTGTAGGCACATCCTCCAATGCAGGAAACCAGCCTTCACCCAACTGTTGTTTACGACAACCCTCATCCAGTTCTACCACTTTTACAAGTTTGGGGTCGTCAAAATCGGCTACCGGCGGGTCGTTAAATGCAATGTGCCCGTTTTCTCCAATGCCGATACAGGCCACATCGACCGGATATTCTTTCAGCAAATTTTCATAACGTAAAACCTCAGCTTCAGTATCTGGGGCGTCACCATTCAGAATATACACTTGTTTTGGTCGTACTCTCTCCAGAATTCTATCTTTCAGGTATTTGCGAAAGCTTGCCGGATGTGTTTCCGGCATTCCCTTATACTCATCAAGGTGAAAAACAGTAATTTTTTCCCAATCAATTTTTTGCTTTTGCAGGTATTTTATAAAAGCAAGTTGTGAAGCGCCTGTTCCTAAAATAAGATTTGCTGCACCTCTTTCTTTAATTGCCAAATTCAACCGGACAGCAACAAATTCTGCCGCAACTGAAGCGATTTCTTCACTCTCCTGATATATTTTTACATTGAGGTTCTCTTTTTTAAATTCAGTGATTTTCATTTTTTTTAATTATTAAATTAATTCTGTTACTGCAAACCATGTAGTTAAAAGTGAAAATAGGATTACCGCCAATACTCCAATATTTTCCATAGGTTTCGCTTTATTGTTCCCCATTAGTTTTTTTCGATTCATCAGAAAAAAGATTGGAATGGCTACAGCAGGCAGGATACACGCCTGAAAAGCCATGGAAAATACCATCAGTGCAGGAGGCCGCTGTTTCAGGAAAACCGAGCCGAATGTAAAAAGAAGGGCAATAAAAACCAATAAGCGTGATTGGGACGAATGGATATTCCTCGGTTTTCCGGTGTAGTCGGCAATCAGCCAGGGCGTAATCAGCAGGATTGGGAACATAGAGGATAACCCGGCGCCGACAATACCCAGTATCAGAATAAAAGCAGCCACATTGCCGCCAATTGGCTCGAAAAGCTGTACCATTTCAACGGTATTGTCCAACTTCAGTCCCATCACATGCAAAGTGCCGGCTGCAACAGCCATTATCACCCCGCTAAGAAGAAGCATCATAGAGGCGGAAACAAAGGCATCCCGTTTTTCGTCTTTCAGGTTTTTGATGGTCCAGCCTTTTTCTGCCACTACGGTGCTTCGCATGATAAAAACAGC